>CAXXKQ010000012.1:0-217618 GCA_963676535.2 Prolixibacteraceae bacterium
GATATCAGTCACAATTCGAATCATAATTCCTTGGTTTATCAAAACAAGTCGGGATTCGGCTACTCAACAATTGGGTCTGGCAGATAAAGCTCGTTAAAATCATTGCATAATCCTGCCAAATAAAGTATGATTAGCTGTCAGTAAAATTCTTCACCTGAACTTCCCATATTTTAGGAAAATGTCTGATTTATTCTTTTCTTTCTATTTTTGACTCACGCTACATTTCTTTTCAGAAAGAGAGAAGTTCTATGAGACTCCCGCATGAGTTCAGTTGAACGCTCAGTTGAATGTTTGCTGAAAGGAAATATGCCTGATGAATCGGATAGCGGGGGTTAGTTTGAATCTCAAAAAAATGATTAGCCATTTCTTAACTATTTACATCATGAAAACATTTGTTACTTCCATTTCTCTGGTTTTAGTTTCAATCCTGTTTTCTCCTGAAAACGGTTTTGCCCAGAAATTTATCCACCCCGGAATCGATCAAACCTCAGCCGATCTTGCATACATGAAAAAGCAGGTACTTGCAGGCGAACAACCCTGGAAAGATGCTTTCGATCGTTTGAAAACCTCCACTGACCTGAAAACTGAAATTAAACCATTTGCACATGTGGTGCGTGGAGCTTATGGAAAACCAAACATTGGCGGAAACGATTTGTCAAAAGGGGCAGAGATGGTTTACAATTGCGCCCTGCTGTGGTACATTACCAACGAAAAGGTTTATGCAGAAAAAGCCATCGAAATTATAAACGCATGGTCGCCTGTTCTGTGGGATTTTGATTACAACGATGCCAAACTACTGGCTGGCTGGACGGGTTATTTGCTATGCAATGCAGCTGAAATTCTGAGGTTCTCCGAATCGGGCTGGCGGCAAAAAGACATTGATCGTTTCACCGAAATGCTGATGACAGTATATTATCCGCTTATGCGATTCTACTTTCCGCAGGCCAACGGCAACTGGGATGGCGCCATCATTCACTCCATTCTGGCCATTGCCATTTTTACAGATAACCGCGACCTGTTCAACAATGCCATCGATCATTTTTACACGCACCGGTAAACGGCAGTATATTCAAATATATTTATCCCAGCGGACAATGTCAGGAGTCAATGCGCGATCAGGGACATGTTCAGCTTGGATTGGGCGAATTTGCCGGAGCGGCCAAAGTGGCCTACACGCAAGGCGTCGACCTTTTTTCGATTGCCAATAACCGTCTGGCTTTAGGTTATGAATATACCGCACAATTTCTAATGGGGAAAACGCCACATTGCTATGGGACAATCTCCGAACGGGCAAAAAATCTGCGCGACGATTACGAATATGTTTACCGGCATTACACGGCAATGGGAGTCGACATGCCATTTACCAGACAAGCCGCCGATTCTATCCGTCCGAAAGCCAGCCGAAGTGTGCTGACTGCCTTCAGAGCGCCTTCGGGCAAACATGCACCCAGCCTTGGGAAACCAACAGTATCTCCAATAGCCTATCCTGCCGGCGCCATGGAGCAGGCTGTCACCAAACCAACCGGCAATATAATCCGGGTTAATCCGGGGCAATCCATTCAGGAGGCTTTGAATAAAGCTGAATCACAAAATGGCTGGGTGATTGCCACCGCCGGACTACATAAAGTACCTGCTACGCTAAAAATACCTTCGGGAATAACTCTTTCCGGAGAAGGACTGGCAACTGTTCTGTTTCTTGATCCGGCTTCCGGCGTTCGTGATGCTCTGGTCAATGGGGCCAGCGATATGCATAATGTCACAATTTGTGATTTGGTGGTGGAAGGAGCTACTGATCCTGATCCGGGAAGCGACCCCAACAGCCGCCGTTCATCCCGAAGCACAGCCAACCGGGGCGGAATTATTCTTCTGGGTCAACACGAAGGACAGCTAAAAAACATCACGCTCAGGAATGTGACCGTACGGAATTGCACCTACAACGGAATGTCTGCCAGTGGAGTCGACAACCTGAATATTGTTTGCTGCGACTTTAATGAGAATGGCGCCAATGTGGTTCCGGGACCCCGGCTTCAGCACAATTTACTTTTAACACATTGTTCAGGCATTACTATTAAAGATAGCCGCATGGACACCTCGCCGTTTGGCTGTGGACTGGCTCTCACCAACTGTACCGACGTCACCGTGAATAACTGTGAGCTGGCGCGCAATGCCTGGTTCGGAATATTGGTCACCGAAAGCAACAACATTAATATATCAGGCAACCTGGTTGAAGCCAACGATAACAGCGGTGTGATGATTCAATACCTCCACAACGGTTCCCAAAATGTAACCGTCAGCAAAAATCTGATCCATTATAATAACGGCTTTGGTTTGGAATCATATACCGGGAAAAATATCAAATCGGCAAATAATACTTATGCCGGAAATGGAACCGATTTGAAATCGGATGAAAAGATCAGTACAGAGAAAATTATTATTATGCAATAGTTATCAATTCTGTAGGGGTTTTGAGCTCTGAATGAAATTAAATACGTCTGAAAATATTTTCTGGAAATCAATTCATAAATTTCAAGTTAAAACATAGCACAATCATGACGAAACTAAACCAACGTTCAATTCTCATCGCGCTTTGTGTTGCATTTGTATTTTCAATGCTTCCGAAGCAATCACAAGCCGAGTTAACCAACAAGGAACGAAACATTCTGGCCAAAGAAGCCAAAGCAATTGATTTGCCGAAGGTGCTGATTACCGACAACTCCTGGAATAAATTACCCAATTACAAAAACCGTCAGTTCTGGCAAAGCCTGCCAGCCAATATTCGTGACGAGTATGTTTCGAAAGCTGAACGGTACCTGAATTACGACTGGCCGGTTGTTAAGGCAACCGATTACCTCGAATTTATCCGTTCAGGCGATCGTCGTCAGGGAGCATACTCAGCTTGCAGCAATGCACTCATTTCGCTGGTTATGGGCGAATTGGTTGAAGGAAAGGGGCGGTTTACGGATCAGATCATCAATGCCGTTTGGTATTACAGCGAACAAACCTGGTGGGGATGGTCAGCTCATTTAGGCTCACAAAAGGTTGGCGCCGGGTTGCCCGATGTTAATGACCCTTACGTTGATCTGGGCGTTGGAGAAGTGACCAGCAACCTTTCGTGGACCTGGTATTTGTTTAAAGATGAATTCGACAAAGTTCATCCGCTAATCTCGAAAAGACTGAAACAGGAGATTGAACACAAAGCGTTGCTCCCTTATTTCGAGCGCAACGACTTTGGTTACATGGGCTTCAAGGGCGGTCGTCCCAACAACTGGAATCCCTGGATCAATTACAACATGCTGAACTGCTTTTTATTGATGGAATCTGATCCGGTTAAAAAAGTAGCCGAGGTGGATAAAATTATCAATTCGCTCGATAAATTTCTAAACGGCTATTCCGACGATGGCGGTTGTGATGAAGGTCCATCGTACTGGGGAGCAGCCGGCGCTCTGCTATACGAAAGCCTTGAAGTACTGAAAACGGTCACTGCGGGCAAATTCGATGTGTTTGGCGATCAACTGGTACAAAACATCGGAAAATATTTTTACCAGGTCAACATTCATGCTCCCTACTTCATCAACTTTGCTGACGCCGATGCCACAACAGGCGGAAGTCCCTCATCGGTTTACCGCTATGGCAAGGCCATTAAAGATCCTACCATGCAACAGTTCGGCGCCTATCTGGGCAAACTGGGCAAATGGGGCGAAGGAAGTTTTGGCGGTAAAATCTGTGATCAGATTAAAAACCTGACCCTTTTGGACGAAATCAAAAATGCTGAAGCCAAAGAAGCGCTCGTTGCTGACTTTTGGCTGCCCGATACCGAGGTTGCCGGTGCCCGCGACAAGGAAGGCAGTTACCTGGGATTTTTCTTTGGAGCCAAAGGCGGTTTCAATGCAGAAAGCCACAACCACAACGATGTTGGCTCGTGTGTAATGTATTACGATGGCAAACCCTGCCTCATCGATTTGGGACGCGAAGAATATACGGCCAAAACATTTAGCTCACGCCGTTACGAAATCTGGACCATGCAATCGGGCTACCATAATTTGCCTGTAATCAACGGAGTCGATCAAAAAGACGGAGCCAAATTCAAGGCAAAAAATTCAAATTATATCAAAAATGCCAAATCGGCCACTTTCTCCACCGATATTGCAGGAGCTTATCCCGAAAACGCCAGGGTGAAATCATGGGTTCGAAGTTATACGCTCAATCGTGGCAAAAATTTTATCATTTCTGACAAATACGAACTGTCTGAAAATACGGGAGCAAAAACCAGTTCAAACCTGATCACTTATTGCAAAGTTTCGGAACTGAAACCCGGACTTTTAAAATTCGAAGGGGATGGATTCAACCTCAATCTGGCCTACAACGCCAAAATTGTAAAACCCAAAATCGAATTTATCGAAGTGAAAGACCGGTCATTGAGCAGGTACTGGCCCAAAGGAGTTACCCGCGTCGTATTCGAATTTATAAATCCGGGGTTGAAGGGAAGCCAATCACTGACATTTACTGCTTCAAAGTAGAAACTTTATTGCAGCATCATAAACCTTAGCAGCCTGATTTTCAATAGAGATTATTCCTTGTTCACCTTGCCGGAAATTGAACGCTCCGGCATAAAATAAGGTTATAATATTCAGTAGAAATCTCTTCCTGCTAAGGTTTAAAAACAAATTCATGAGTAATGCGAATCAAGGGCTGAAATAAATATTGGATGAAAATGCGAGTATGACAGGATTATGTCACCACTTCGTGGTTTTATAGCACCTATTCCTCCATTTTTTCTATAATCATTTCAACCCTTCAGGTTTTAAAATCCAACCCTTGATTCGCATGAGTAATAGTTCATTACTTTTCGTCAAGACTGATAATAATTAAACTAGACTAAGCCAATATCGATGAAGCAACTCGTCCAATCCACAGTAATTCTCATTTTAGTTTTTGCAGCTTCCCGCGGAGTCTGTGCTTCTCCGGAGCTTGAACTTCTTCGGAAAAAAGTTATTGTCGAATTAATGGAGCCTGCTGTAAACGAAGCACACGCAAGAGAGCTGATGGCGACAATCCGTCAGGATGGACCCTGGCCAGGCATCGATTATGTGGATGTTTCGAATACCGGATTCCAACATGGCCAGCACCTGAGCCATCTGGTTGAACTGAGCCGCGCCTACAAAAAACCAGGCACCAAACTCAAAGGCGATAAAAAGCTAAAACAGGTCATCTATGCTGCACTCGATTATTGGCTGGCGAATGATTTTATCTGCCAGAACTGGTGGTGGAACCAGATCGGTACACCTTCGGCACTGGTTTCTGTATTGCTGATTATGGATACCGACCTGACCAAAGAACAGATTGCCAAAACACTGCCAATGGTTGGACGTGCTTACCTGAACTCCACCGGGGCCCGCCCAAGCGGCGACCGCATTAAAATTGCAGGCATTCTGGCCAAAACGTTGCTTTTCAACCGCGATGAAGCCCAGTTCAACGAAGTCATCCGGGTTATCGAAGGCGAAATAAAATTCAATACCGGCTTGCGTGGAATGCAGCACGACTACAGCTTTCATCACCGTGAAGACCGTGTAAACAATACCCTCTCATACGGATTGGGTTATGCTGATGCTTTTGCCGAATGGGCTGCTTTTGTAGCCGGAACCAAATACCACTTTTCGGAGAAACCACTTCAGCAGTTGATAGATTATTACCTTGATGGTATCTGCAAACAAATGGTTTATGGGAAATATGATGATCCTGGTACCAAAAACCGCGATATTACTAGATTCGACGGGTTTCATCCGATGGGCACCGAAACTCCCGAACGCCTGCTGAAGGCTTCCAGTTACCGAAAAAATGAGCTGGAAGAAATTATCAAAATCCGAAAAGGAGAAGCTGCTCCTACCTTATCATTCGGGAAATTCTTTTGGCAAACCGAGCATTTTTCCTTCCAGCGTCCGGAGTTTTTTACTTCAGTAAGGATGCATTCGACCCGGAACCGCAACATGGAAGAACCTTACAACGGCGAGGGTCTGATGAATCACCACCGGGGAGATGGTACCAATTACATCTCTAGAACAGGCGACGAATATACCAATACTGCACCAGTATACGACTGGCAGAAAATTCCAGGTGCCACCATTTTGCAAAAGCCTGAACTTCCATCGGAAAAGGAAATACAAAAAGACGGACTTACCGACTTTGTGGGTGCTGTAACCGACGGCAAATATGGAGCAGTAGTATATGATTTCAAGAGTCCGCACGATCCGCTTTCTGCTAAAAAAGCATGGTTCTTTTTCGACAAGGAATATGTTTGTCTGGGCGCCGGAATCAATTCGAAGGATAAACTTCCGGTTGCAACTACGCTTAATCAATGTATACTTCGGGGTGATGTAGTGATGATGAATGGGACACAGAAATCGACCGTGCAAAAAGGGGAACGGCAATTGGATCAGGTTAAATGGATTTTACATGATGGCATCGGGTACATTTTCCCTGAAGTGCAAAAGGTAAATTTATCGAATCAGGTACAGACCGGAAGCTGGTTTAAAGTCAATCGCCAAACTGATTCTCCCAAAGAGGAAATCAGTCTGGATATGTTTAAACTGTGGATCGATCACGGAACACAACCATCAAACGCCAAATACGAATACATCGTTGTGCCTGCAACTACCGAACAGGAGATGGAAAAATCAGGACAGCAAGTTAAAATCATTGCCAACACTCCTGAAATTCAGGCCGTCAAACATACGGGGTTAAACATTTGTGAAGCTGTTTTCTATACTTCAGGAGAAATTCAGGTTTCTGAAAACGTGAAAATCGGAATGGACGGACCCGGAGTGGTGATGGTGAAAACAAATGGCACAGAGGTCAAGCAAATCTCGGTAGCCGATCCTTCCCGCAAACTGGCTAAAATTCATCTGACAGTAAACGGAAAGATTGAAAAAAGCGGAGATCATTTCCATTCAATCTGGAACGAACGAAAAGGAGTCAGCGAGATTGCTGTCGATCTGCCACAGACCGTTTATGCCGGGAAAAGTGTGACCTTCGAGTTGTAGCCCCATCCCCAAAACAGGGAAGGGAGTTTGGGCAATAACATAGTGAATTGTAAAATGTAGAATCATAAATGAGAAAAATACTGACGATATTTTATTTGACGTGTTTAATTTGTATCTCAAACGCAAATAGCCAGACGACCTATCCATTGACAGGGCATCCACGTCTGTTCTTCCTTTCGGCAGACGAGGCAACCCTGAAAGCCAAACTCAGTTCCACGCTTGTTTTAGAGAAAGTACACAATCTGATCATCACCGAATGCGACAAAATGCTCACTTTGCCGGTTCAGCAAAGGGTATTAACCGGGAAACGTCTGTTAACTGTTTCACGGGAAGCCATTCGAAGGATTGCCTTTCTGAGCTATGCATACCGCATGACCAACGATACCCGTTATGCGGCCCGCGCCGAAACGGAAATGCTGGCTATGTCTGCTTTCTCAGACTGGAATCCTTCCCATTTTCTCGATGTAGGTGAGATGACGCTGTCCATGGCAATCGGATACGACTGGACTTATAACTATTTGAGTTCGGCATCACGCAGCTCAATAGCAACAGCTATAAAATCGAAGGGAATTGAACAAACAACCGGGTCAAACGCTAATCAATCGTGGCTGACCGGCGACAACAACTGGAACCAAGTGTGTAATGCCGGAATTTCGGCAGGTGTGGCTGCTGTTTTCGACGAAAACCCAACCTATTACCAGCCGCTGATTGATCGGGCGGTTACTTCCATCAAAATCCCGATGGGCGTTTACAAATATAACGGTGCTTATCCTGAAGGAATGGGATACTGGGATTACGGCACTACCTTCAATATCCTGTTTATTGACTTGCTGCAGCGGATGTGGAATACAGATCGTGAGTTACTCGCCATGGAAGGTTTTTTGAATACAGTAAATTTTGTGACGCACTTACAGGGAAATGCTACCAAACAAATGAGCGGAGGAACACTAAAATCGATCAATCCGCTGCCGTTCAATTTTGCCGATTGCGGCTCCGGAATTGGCGTGCTACCCGGAATGTTTTGGCTTGGAGTCCGTTCCACCGATCCAACCTGTTTGTATAATGAATTGCAGAAACTGGTTTTTACGCTTGACAACAGTTCCTCAAGCCTGGCGGGTAACCGGTTGCTGCCATTTCTGCTGATCTGGAACATGAATTTGTCGCTCGCCAATCTTCCTGCGCCCGTTGAAACAACTTACCTTGCCCAGGGGAAAAGCGCAGTGGCTGCCATGCGTTCGGGCTGGGGACCAAATGACATTTATCTGGGCATGAAGGGTGGAACACCATCATCGAACCATGCACATATGGACATTGGCTCGTTTGTGATGGAAGCTATGGATGTGCGCTGGGCCATGGATTTTGGCATGAACGATTACAATACGCTCGAAACCAACGGCGTCGATTTATGGAACATGAGCCAGACTTCGGAACGGTGGGATGTTTTCA
This sequence comes from Prolixibacteraceae bacterium, assembly GCA_963676535.2. Lineage (GTDB taxonomy): Bacteria > Bacteroidota > Bacteroidia > Bacteroidales > Prolixibacteraceae > Aquipluma. The sequence continues at coordinate 8,484 of CAXXKQ010000012.1, forward strand.
GGTACAACAATATGGCGCACAACACACTCACCATTAACGGGAACAAGCAATTGGTTGCCGGAAATTCACCGATGGAAAATTTGGTGAATACGGCCGATCAAAAATCAGTTGAACTGAATCTGACGCCTTTATACCAAAATGATGTGAGCAATTGCCGCCGAACCGGAACCATAATTTCCAACCGGTATGTTGAAATAAAAGACGAGATCAAAGCAAAATCAAATCCTTTGACTGTGCGCTGGAACCTGCTGACACAGGCAGTTCCGCAGAAAGTCAGCAATAAAATCATCCGGCTGACACAATCAACCAAGACACTTTATCTGGTTTTCGAAGGAACAGAGGCGGTAACGGCCAAAGCCTGGAGCACCAAACCAACAACCACATACGAAGAACAGAATGCAGACACCTATTTCACGGGATTCGAGTTCTCAGTTGCTGCCGGGGCCACCCAAACGGTTACTGTGAAATTAGTTCCGGCGGGAGATCCTATTTTGAACGGACTGGATTTAAATGCGGCCGGAAATGCACTGAATGAGAATTTTGAGTCGTTCAATATTGGTTCGTTATCAAGTGGTTTTGTGAGCTGGAAAATGAACCCGGCCTCAAACGGATCTTTAAAAGCTATTTTGGGTGAAGTGGTTACTAATCCGTTCAAAAACGGAATCAACACCAGCGAAAAAGTGTTGCGAATCAAAAGACAAGACGACAGCGAATACATAACCGCAGTCAATGCCGGTAACCTCACTTACCGCGGAGCTCAGGCCTTTGGTTACGACCTGCGGGTGAATACCAATTCGGTTGTCGAATTCAAATATTACAAAGATGCTCCCGGAAAGGTAGGTGTGCGTATTTACGACGGCAACGGCAACATGCTACTGGTTGACTTTACAGACCCTTACGAACAAACTTACAATTACTCCACCGCCCAGTGGCGTACAGCGCAATTTGCCGTGGGTAGTCAGGATTTGTCGAAGCTCAGTTACACGGCTTCAGGCTATTTGCTGATTTCACCCGAGCGAAACAGCACCGAAACCTATCAGGAAAAAGAGCTGACTTTATATGTGGATGATGTAAAAATGCTCCCTCTTTCATCAACTGCTGTTGAATCGATAAAAAACGATCTGAATTTTTCGGCATTTTATGATGCTGAAAGTGGACAAATCTGCGTTAAAAATCTTCCGGAGAATACACAGAAAATCAGGCTATACGATTTGATGGGCCGCATGCTGGAGGAAGTTTTTGTTTCCGGCAATATTGCACTGCTTGATATCAGTAATACTTCAAACTCAGTGTATATTGTTCAGGTTTTAACCGAAAATGGATTCAGCAAATCAATTAAAGTAGTACGCTAGATTTAAATACCTTTACAAAACATTTGACAACCTAAACACCTGACATAATGAAACATTTTAAAATCCTAAGTGTGATGCTGCTGTTCATTTGCATTTCTGCACCGGTTAAATCGCAGCAAAGCATCTCAACAGCAACATTGAAAAGCATTCAGCATCCCCGTATTCTGCTTTTGAAAGGTGAAGAACGCCAGATTGAGCAATCGATTGCTGGTAGTTCGACCTGGAAGAAGATGCACGAAACGATCCTGAAAGAAAGCGACAACCTGATTGCTTTACAGCCGGTTGAACGCATCCAGATTGGCCGCCGTCTGCTCGACAAATCGCGGGAAGCATTGCGGCGCATTTTCTTTTTGTCGTATGCCTGGCGAATGACCGGTGAACAAAAATATTTTGACCGGTGCGAAAAGGAGATGCTGGCCATTTCAAAGTTCAGCGACTGGAACCCATCACATTTTCTGGATGTGGCCGAAATGACGATGGCCGTGGCTATTGGCTACGACTGGCTATTCTCCAATCTGTCGCCCGAGTCAAAAAAAATAATCAGCGAAGCCATTATCAGTAAAGGGTTAAATCCTTCACTCGATCCGAAATACAACAGCTGGCAGAAAGTGGAAAACAACTGGAATCAGGTGTGTAACGCCGGCATGACTTATGGAGCGATGGCAGTTGCCGAAGAAAACCCGGAGCTGGCCAAAAACATGATCGACCGCGCCCTGAACACCATTCACCTGTCGATGGACGCCTACAAACCGAATGGCGCCTACCCCGAAGGATACGGCTATTGGGGATACGGAACTTCGTTCAATGTGATGTTCCTGAGCGCTGTTGAAACTGCTTTTAAATCAGACTTCGGACTGAATGAAACACCCGGGTTTCTGCAAACTGCCGGATTTCTGCAAAATATGACCGGAGTTACCGGCGCCTGTTTTAATTGGGGAGACAGTGGTTTGGGTGGTGGACTGAACCCGGCCATGTTCTGGCTGGCCCAAAAGAACAACAACCCATCACAATTGTGGGTCGAAAAAAAATACCTTGAACGCGACGACTATTCCCGTTTTAACCGCGACCGGTTGCTCCCTGCCATCATGATTTGGGGGAAAAGCCTTCCGCTTGAAAAAATCTCTGAGCCAACCGTGAAAGCATGGAAAGGACAGGGCGCCAGTCCGGTTTGTATGATGCGCACCTCATGGATCGACCCCAATGCCATTTACCTCGGATTCAAAACAGGGTCACCATCAGTCAATCACGGGCACATGGATGTGGGCTCGTTTATCATGGAAGCCGATGGCATTCGCTGGGCTTCTGATTTTGGAATGCAGGATTATGAATCGCTCGAATCAAAAGGAATTGCTTTGTGGGGGCACGACCAGGCTGCCCAACGCTGGACAATATTCAGATTAAACAACTTTGCGCACAACACTTTAACTATCGACAATCAGCTGCAACTAGTAAAAGGCTATGCCAAAATCGATCAATTCTCGGATGAGCCCGATTTTATGTATGCAGTTTCCAACCTGTCGTCCATCTATGAAAAACAGTTGGTTTCAGCCAAACGCGGCGTGGCCATCATCGACCAGAAATATGTGGTTATCGACGACGAATTAATTGCGCCAGCAAAACCGGTAACGGTTCGGTGGACCATGATGACCACCGCGACGCCAACTTTTGGTGATAAAACCATCACCCTGACCAAAGACGGCAAAACTCTCCTGTTAAAAATAAATACAACGGCTTCAGTCAATATGAAAACCTGGTCAACCACTCCGACAACCAATTTTGATGCAGCCAATCCGGGTACTACGTTGGTCGGATTTGAAATGAAACTCGAATCGAACCAAAACCAGGCTATTCAGGTATTTCTCATCCCCGGGTCGGTTACTGCTGAGAAAGTAAAATTTAAAAAGCCACTGGCCAAGTGGAGTAAATAAGTGATATGAAAACCTCTTTTGTCTTTTTCGCAACACTTTTTATTGCCGTTTTGGGCATCGCCCAAACTGATCTCGACAAGAAGAGCCGGATCGTTGATGTTTCTCAGGTCATCCTGGACCAAACCAACTGGCAAAAAATACAAACGGTGGATGAAGTGTATGCCGCCTACCCGGATCAAATCAAATCAATTTTTCAGAATCTCGACCTTAATTATCCCGGACTGGAAGAGGTAAAAAAATCTTACGTTGCCAACAATATTCCACAGGCTTGCAAAGACCTGCTGAAATATTACGGCAAATCGAAGCGGATTTTGAAAGACCTGCCATCCACTTCGCAAAAAACAACAGCTGCCGCCGACTCCATTCTTCAGGACATCTATACATTCCAACTGGTTTCAGGCAAAGTGCCGCATTTGGCTGACGGTCATTTAAAATGGGATTACAAAGGTCCCGAAAATGATATGGAATGGGCCTGGGCGCTCAACCGGCATTATCCAACCAAAGATCTGCTGGATTCATATTTTAAAACCGGTAATCCGGCCTATATCCGGTACATTGATCAGTTTACCAAAGACTGGATCATTAGCAGCTGGCCATATCCGGGAGCAAGAAGCAGTACCGCTTTATGGCGCGGACTCGAAGTCAGTTTCAGGGTCAAGATGTGGTCGCAGGTTTTCTTCGAACTTTGGAACACGAAACTGATTACCCCGGCTACACAGCTTTTAATTCTCAGCAGCCTGCCGCAACATGCGCATTATGCCAGTAATTTCCATGCACAGGGCAACTGGCTCACCATGGAAATTTCCGGATTGGCAACAGTGGCTTCCACCTGGCCCGAGTTCAAAGAAGCTAAAGCCTGGATGGATTACTCCATCGAAACGATGGTGGCCAGCATGAAAGAACAGGTTTATCCGGATGGCGTCCAAACCGAACTGACTTCGAGTTACCACCACGTAGCGCTTGCCAATTTTAATCTGTTTGCTGAACTATGCCGTAAATCGAACGTGCCGCTTCCCGAATATTTCACCAAAACACTGGAAGCGATGTGTAATTACCTGGCGGTGACCATGCGTCCCGATGGGTTTGGCCTGCTGAACAACGACGCTGATCAAAACAACAACCGCAACAATATCCTGAAAGCTGCAGCAACTTATAATCGCCCCGACTGGACCTACATTGCCTCCAACGGAAGCACCGGGACCAAACCCGGCGCCGGTCCGTCGTTCATTTTTCCGTATGCCGGGCAGCTGGTTTCCAGAAGCGATTTCGGAACCGATGCCCAATGGTCATTTTTCGACATCGGTCCATGGGGAACCGGGCATCAGCACAATGACAAACTGCATTTATCGGTAGTAGCTTATGGCCGCGATTTGCTGGTTGACTGCGGACGGTTTGCCTATCAGGGCGAAGTCGCCCGAAAATTCAGAAAATATGCCACCGGAAGTGCAAGCCACAACGTGATTCTGGTCGACGGACAGGGACAAGCCGACGGACCGAAATTGAACAATGGACCGCTCGATAAAGATTTTTATTCCATCACTAAAGATTTTGATTACGGCTCCGGAACATTTGACAAGTTTGCCGGACTGGAAGGCCAGTTCAGCCAAACCCGATCCATGGTTTATGTCCGCGGCAAATTCTGGGTGGTGGCCGATCAGCTCAAAACCGATCGTCCCCGAAACATCGAAACCCTTTGGCACTGGCATCCTGAAAATCAGGTTCAGATCGAAAAATCGGGAGTAGTAACCACACAAAACGAACGCGGAAACCTGCAAATCATTCCGGCTGGCGCTCACGACTGGAAAGTTACACAGGTGAAAGGGCAGGAAACACCGACTATTCAGGGATGGTACAGCAAAGTTTATAACACCTATGAGCCAAATCCAACCAGTATTTATTCACTGCAGCTTAAATCCGACGAAACTCTGGTCTGGATTTTATGGCCTTCGGAAGAAAAAGCTCCGCGAATTGAAACCAAAATTTTGGCAAGCGATGCCCGGTCAGTTAAGGTTAGAGTGACTGAACCCGGAAAAGGATCATGGGACATTCAGGTGCCTTTCCTGAATAGTCAGGCAGTGCAGGTAAATTTCAGAACAGAATAAATGCTGAACTGCGAACAGATTTTATAAACTTAATTATCAATGCCTTAAATAAATATAAATGAACCGATTTTTTCTTTTAACACTGGTTTTTCTTTTTGCCGCAGTTACCGGCGCGTATGCCAAAACCGATCACGGTTATCCTGCTGATTTGGAACAATTGCATCAAAATGTGTGGAACGACATTCTCAGCGGACCTTTAGGAACCGACACGCTCCAGGCTTTGTGCGACCGTCTGAATGAACAAGGCGCCTGGCCTCATATCGACTACGCCAGTAAACAGCGCGGAAGCTGGGAACCGGCCTTGCACCTGAGTTATGTGCAAAGTATGGCCAAAGCCTGGCAGAAGCCGGGGTCTCCATTCTATCACGACTCCAAGCTTTTGAAAACCATTCATAAGGCTTTGAACTATTGGCTGGATAACGATTTTCAGTGCCCCAACTGGTGGTATCCCGAAATTGGCGTTCCCATGCAGCTGGCTCCAATCCTGATTCTGATGGAAAACGAACTTTCGCCTGAACAAATGGCAAAGGGCATTAAAGTTCTGGATCGGTCGAAAATTGGCATGACCGGACAAAATAAAGTCTGGCAATCGGGCAACGTGCTCCTGAAATCATTGCTTCAGCGCAATTCTGAAATGATCCGGAAAGCGGCGCAATCCATTCAGGAAGAAATGAAAGTGAGCCTGGGCGAAGGCATCCAGCCCGATGGTTCGTTTCACCAGCACGGCCCGCAGATTCAGTTCGGAAATTACGGATTATCGTACGTGGGCGACATGATTAAATGGATTCGCATCCTTCGTCAAACACCTTTTTACTTCGATGAATCGAAAATGAGCATTCTCCGCAATTACCTGATCGATGGTCAGCAGTGGATTACCTGGAAAAACCAGATGGATATCAGCGCCTGCGGACGCCAGTTGTTTGTGAATTCGCAACCCGGAAAAGCCCGCAGCCTGGCTGGCGATTTCCGCCAGATGGAAGCGCTCGATCCTGAATTTGCAGAAGTCTATAAAAAAGCCAACCAATATGAAAGCCTGACCGGGAACAAACATTTCTGGCGATCTGATTTTCAGGTTCAACGCACACCCAATTACTATTTTTCAGTAAAAATGTGCTCCGAACGGGTTATCGGGGCCGAATCGTGCAACTCGGAGAATATTCGCGGGTATTATTTGGGCGATGGCGCCACTTACCTTTATCAGTCGGGGAAAGAGTACGAGAATATCTTCCCGTACTGGGACTGGAAGAAAATTCCGGGAACAACCACGCAACAGGACGATAAAGAACTGCCGGTACTGACAGCCTCCGGATATCGTATCGCGAGCAATTTTGTGGGCGGAGTTTCTGACGGAAAAACCGGAATCGCCGTGATGGACTATAACCGCAACGGCCTTTCGGCCAGGAAAACCTGGTTCATTTTTAACGATCAGGTCGTCTGTCTGGGTGCTGGAATCACCTCAACAGCAGGAGTTCCGGTTACCACATCGGTTAACCAATCGTTCCTGAAAGGCGAAGTTGTTGTAAAAACAAAAGCTGAAAAAACACTTCCGGCAGAATCTGCTGAAACACTGAACCCGAAATGGATTTTGCATGATCAAACCGGATATTATTTCCCGGAAGGCGGAAATCTCAAACTCGAAACCAAAACCGTCACCGGATCATGGAACCGGGTCGCTTCGATGTACAAAGATGAACCTATCCAGTCTGGTATTTTCAAGTTGTGGTTCGAGCACGGAGTTAATCCGGGCGGACAGGCGTATGCCTACTGCCTGATTCCTCAGGCAACCAAAGCCCGAATGGAACAGCTGGAAACCAAACCTTCCTTCCGGATCGTAAAAAATGAGCAGACGATCCAGGTTGTCGTTTCATCCAATCAAAAATGGGGCGGAATTGTATTTTATCAGGCCGGCAAATCTGAACTGTTTGGGGGAATCGAAACCAACCAGCCCTGTGTGGTGATGCTGAAAAAAGAAAAAGATGGCTTGTCCGTTTCCGTTTCCGATCCGACACAGAAACTCAGCCAGATTCAGTTAACGTTGAAAGGAAACTATCAAACGGAGCCGTCGTCCGCCAAAATTGCACCAACTCAGGAAAATTCAATTCTGACAGTTAGCTTGCCCAAAGGCGACGAAGCCGGGAAAACGGTTTCGTTAAAACTGGTGAAAAAAAAGTAATTGATCCATTCCTGACGGGGTTTTAAACCCTGTCAGGAATGAAAAAGAAACAACTCCGATGAAAAATATACTCAAGTTGACGACTCTTGCTTTTCTACTTTTCCTGATTACTCAGGCAACAATCGGCCAGTCTGTTGCTCCCGGCTTCAGAAAAGAAATCAGCCAGTACGGTATTACCTGGGAGTTTGATCAACCCAGACAAACCGGCCAATTTGTTACCGGCGACTGGTGGGTCATTGGACCGGTAACCATCGTGAAAATTACTCCCGCGCCAGGACCGGTATCTGTCGATAATTCGAATATCAAAATCAATCATTGGAACGACACCAGCCTGAAAACCGACACCACCATGCGCAATGGTTCGGCCATTGTGCTAAAAGCGGGATATACGCAAAGTTATGATTCCCGCGGTGGAGCTTTCGATCCCGATGACTGCATCAAACTCCCGCTGAGGTTGGAGACCGGCCTCTCTTTGATTTCTTCGATCAGCAACACGACCCTTCCTGTCGATAATTTTTGCAAGGACCTCCTTTGGGAAAGCGAATTCAAATGTCAAACCGTGATGAAAGCCGCGGCAGTATTGACTTGTCTCGATGCAGCTCCTCCGGCTGATGCCTTTCGTCCACCTTATGTAGGCAAGAGCAAACCCATCTTTCAGGCCCGCGATATTCACTGGGACTTTCTTCCAAAACTTCAACCGGTTGGCGAAGTTCCGTCGTGGACAGCGTTTGAACGCTATTTCCAGCGTCCTTGGATTGACCATTTGCTGAGCTGGTCGCAACAGGAACTGGTTCCGAATGAGAACCAGCCCAATTACGGCCGCGAACACGCCCGGCTGGTTTCCATCGCCAGTCTGATGCTTTGTCTGGATGTACCTCAGGAACAAAAGGAAAAACTGACCATTGAATTGATTCAGCGTGGAATTGATTTGTACGGTCTGGCTATGAACGGCGGCTATTGGAATGAGGGCGGCGGACATTCCAGCGGCCGAAAATGGCCGATTCTTTTTGCCGACATCATGCTCGATAATCCCAAATTAACAGAACTTCCGGAGAGTGCATTTTTTCAGGAAGATACACAAACCTATTACGGGAAGGGCTGGTTCGGACAAACAGTGCTCTGGCAAATGATTATGCACCACGGGAAACGGGAACCTTACGAAGAAAAATCACCTGATCGGTGGGAAAAATGGGACAAGACTTCGGAAAGTTACCGGGTTTGCTGCAATGCGGTGGCTTGGACCGGAACAGCCTTAGCTGCACGATACATGAAGGCCATTAAACTGTGGGGACACGATGCCTATTTTGATTACATTGAGCGCTGGATGCGGGAAGACGATCCGTATAAGGAAGCCCGGGGAAATTATCCCCGTCCGGGTGGCGAAACCAAAACGTTTGATCCGTTTGTTACCGCCATGTGGAAAGCTCACCGGGCCAATGCACCTCAACAGGAAATGTCGGGCATTAACCGAAAATGGGTATGGCAGGGGAATAAAGGCGCATGGGTGCCAAATCCACAATAAATATTTACAATTAAGAGATTCGAACCATGGTAAATCAAGATATTTCAGTTAGGCTTCCGGACGTGAAAACAATTTTTTATTTGGCGGCAGTTCTGTTTATGACTCTTTTCCCGACAGCGGGCAATGCAAAAACGTTCACCGTGAATTCACTTTCAGAATACCTTTCTGCCGAAGCTCAGGCCGCTCAGGGAGATGTGATCAGCTGGAGCAGCGGAACTTTTCAGGATGTTAACTGGGTTATCAGCAAAGATGGATTAATCATTCAGGCAGCTCAGGCCGGAAAAACTATTTTTACCGGAACCAGCCAGGTGGAAATCAAGGCCAGTCACATCACGTTTGGCGGGTTTCAGTTCATTGGCGGAAATACCAAAGGCGACGTTTGCCGCGTTTCGGGCAACAATAACCGGCTCGAAAACCTCAATTTTTCAGACTACCATTCGGGTTATTACCTGAATGTGATGCCCGGATGCCAGTACAACACCATCATTGGCTGCAACTTCGAGCATAAACCCGAAGACCGTCAGACTTCGGTGGTCGAAATTCAGGTCGACGAAAAACTGCCCGGTTATCATCTGCTCTCGCACTGTTCGTTTAAAAACCATACAGCACCGCCCAATTCCGGGGGCGATTATGGCATCGAAGCCCTCCGGATCGGATACAGCTATCAGTCCAAATTCATCAGCCGGACAATTGTTGAATATTGCTATTTCTACCGCTGTAACGGCGATGGCGAAGTGATTTCGTCGAAAGCCCGCGAAAACATTTACCGTTACAATACCTTCGACGATAACGGCGAATCGCATTTCACGCTACGTCACGGCAAAGACAACGTCGTTTACGGCAATTTTTTCATGAAGGGCGCCGGACTTCGGATCAAAGAAGGTCAGAACCAGATGGTGTACAACAACTATTTCAACACCGGCGACTTTTGGGCAATCAGGCTCGAAAATTACAAAGTCGATCCGCTCAAAAACATCATCATTGCTCACAATACTTTTGAAGGTTCGGGGTCAATCAGGCTGGGCGGGAAAGGCGACTTTCAGCCAACCGATGTGATTCTGGCAAATAACCTGTTTTATAAAGCAACTGCTCCTATAATCGATGATATGACCGGGAAAGAAACATTTTCCGGAAATACGTTCCTTGATTCCCAAAAGCCGTCGGTCAATCAGGGATTTTATGCTGCCGGTTGCCGCATTGAGCCAAACGCAGCAGGATTTTTCCAGCCTGCAAAAAAAGTTTCAGCAGAAAAAGCAACTTCCCCGCTGCAAATTCTGGATATTCCGGAACTGAATGATGATCCGCGAATCATGCTCGACATCGCCGGGAACAAACGACCTGCAAAAGCAAAATCAGCAGGGTGCTTTGAGCCTGCAAAAAGATCGGCCCCGGTAAAACCTTACGCTACCGCGCAGAATACCGGTCCTGAATATCTCTTTTAAAAGTTCTAAGTACGGGCAATTAGCCAAATCAAGAATGATCGTTACTAAAAAATTAACCGATATGCTGTCAAAAAAATCAGTTTCTGCATTCTCCGGCCTGGCGGTAATGCTTTTATCCGGAAGTCTTCAGGCCCAGCAAAAGAATGTTCTGTTCATCGCCGTTGACGACTTAAAACCGTGTGTTGGCGCTTATGGTGACAAACATGCCAAAACGCCCGGCATGGATCGTCTGGCCCGGGAAGGAATCGTTTTTCAGAATTGCTATTGCCAGCAGGCGATATGTGCCGCCACCCGTGCCAGCCTGCTAACCGGAATGAGACCGGATAAAACGCGTGTCTGGGATTTGGTAACCGATTTCAGGCAGGTAAACCCCAACAGTGTCACCCTTCCTCAGTATTTTAAACTGATGGGCTGTGAAACTGCGGGAATGGGAAAAATATACCATATCGAGAGCGCCGGACCGGGCCACGATGCACCTTCGTGGAGCATTCCATACCGCGATCCGAAAACAAAGCAATATGCCCTGCCTTATACACCTAACGAAAAAGGCCGGGGCAAGGCCGTTGAGTGTGCCGATGTTCCCGACAATACTTATCACGACGGGAAAATGACCGGAATGGCCATCCACTTGCTCGATAGTTTAAGCCAGAATAAAAAACCGTTTTTCCTGGCAGTCGGCTTTTTAAAACCGCACCTCCCGTTTGTGGCTCCCAAAAAGTACTGGGATCTTTATAACCGGGACGAATTTGAGGTAGCTCCTTTTCAGCAAAAGGCATTAAATAGTCCGGATATCGCATATCATGTTTCAGGAGAACTAAAAACTTACAGCGATATTCCTCAGTTCGACAGCTACTCAGAAAACGAGTTGAATCATCTTCCGATAGAAAAGCAGAAGGAACTGATCCACGGTTATTATGCTGCCATATCTTATACCGATGCTCAAATCGCGCAACTGCTCGATGAACTCGACCGCCTTAAAATCCGCGAAAACACGATCATCGTCTTATGGGGTGACCATGGCTGGCATTTAGGCGACCACGGATTATGGAACAAACACACCAATTTTGAGCAGGCCACCCATACCCTTTTTATGATGAGTGTACCTGGCAAAAAAGCAGGAATCAAAACGGCTTCCCTTTGCGAATTTGTCGACATATTCCCTACTCTTTGCGATTTAAACGATTTACCGGTTCCCAAATATCTCGACGGGAAAAGTCTGGTTCCGGCAATCAACAATCCTGATGCCGACATCAGGAATTATGCTTTCAGTCAATATCCGAGAGGAAACGACAAAATGGGATACTCCATCCGAACCAGTCGTTTCCGTTATACCGAATGGATGACTGGCCATTTTACAACAGCCATGCCTTACGACAAAAATCTGGTGATCGCCCGCGAAATGTACGATTACCAGAAAGATCCGCTGGAAACCGAAAACGTTTTGAATAAACCGGAATACAAACAGGAACAAAGTGAGCTGGAACGAATTTTTAAAGAATGTATGCAACGCGAGTACCGGGCTTGTCAGAAATATTCTGAAATGGCCGATTATCATGAACCCGTAAATACCAACTTAAAGAAACCTAAAATCAGAAAAAATAGATTACCCTAGCCCAATAAACCATGAAGAAAATTCTAATTGTATGCTGCGCAATGATCAGCTGGGTCGCCACAACATTTGCGCAAAATCCACATATTCTGGTTAATTCGTCTGACAAACAAACCGTGCTAAAAAAGATCGGGCAACAGGTTTGGGCAAAATCCATCTACTCCGACATGGAAAAGGAAGTCGCCCCGTATGTTGACCGCCATCAGACCGACCCACAGTGGATTTTGAGCCGCTACCTGATGAACAGGGTTCCTGGCAAGCGATATACCAAAGTATATGCTGACAATTCGGGTGAGCGACTGGTGAAATGGGAAGGTGATGCACCGGTTCCGACCATTCGTGTAAACACCTACCTGAGAACTCCAATTACCGAAAAAGGAACATCCTACCGTAAACCCACAATCGAAGAACTCGTTCCAAATGACACCGCGAAGCTGATGAATCTGTTCAATCCGGAAACCGGTAAAAAAGAGTGGACCGATCCGCAGGCTTATATCACCGATCTCAATGGCGATATTAACGATCTAGCGCTTGAGGCAGCCATCCTTTTCTGGCTGACCGGAGAAGAAAAATACGGCAGGTTTGCTGCTGATATATTGGATCAATGGGCTAAAGGCGCTTTTTACCAGGAACCGATAATCGGGCCGTGCCGGACTGGTTTTATGGATATGCAAACACTGGGTGACCAAAGTTACCGACCGATCATTCTGGCCTATGATTTCGTGAAACCCTTTATGAAACAAAAGGAATACGACTTGCATTGGTATGAACCGGTGTTCGAAAAGTTTGCATCGACCCTCGCCTTCCGCGGTTTTTGGAACAACAACTGGTATGCGGCCGAAAGTTCAACAATGGTTTTTGCAGCCCTCAGCCTCGAAAACCAGCAAAATCGCGACTATTACCTTCAGTTCATCCTGAAAAAAGATACCATTAACGGAGGCTGCGGACAATTGGCACTCCCTTCAACTGTAGAAAAATGGCTGACTCCTGATGGTCACTGGAAAGAGCCCGGAGGTTATCACAATTATCCGGTTGGTAATTTATTGATCGCTTCGCTGGCCTTGGAAAAAAACGGATTTGATATATTTCGCAAGTTTCCGGCATTGTTCCGTGCCTCGTATGCCATGTTAAAATATTCGTTCCCAAACCTGACAGTCGGCGCTTTTGGCGATACGGGCCGGTCTTCGCAAAGCGCCGAATCGCTCGAAATTGGTTTGATTGGAGCCACAAAATACAATCAGCCTGAATTGCCGGAAATGCTGGCTTCCATGAAAAAACTGATTGATGGCGGCATGTACAAACGAGAACGCTCGGGATTCATTGGGTTGCTGTGCTTCCTCCCGGAAATTCCGGAAGCACAAACAACCTACCAGTGGCCAAGAACCGGAACACTTGAATTTGCCCGTTATTTTCTGCAGCGAAACGGCACTGATCCGAAAACCGGATTAATGGTTGGCGTACAGGAAGCCACTTACAACCACAATCACTGCAACGGAATGGCCATGGAAATGTATGGATTGGGCGATGTCTGGGGAATTGATGCCGGAACCGGCCCCAATTACGAACATCCGATGCACCGCAATTATTACAGTCAGTGGGCTGCCCACAATACTGTCGTTGCCGCCGGAATGTCGAGTTCTGTTCCATTCAGTGGATCAGCCGGAACCAAGCAGGTTGGACAGATTGAGCTCGCCGCCATGGAGCCCATGCCTGATGAAACTGCAGTTTCGCCTGATTATTCGTTTACCGATACCCGCTACCTGGATAAATCGACTAACACCAACCAGTCGCGCACACTGGCTATTGTCCGAACTTCGGAAACTACCGGCTATTACGTCGATATTTATCGGTCAAACAATGCAATTAGCAACGATTACGTGTACCACAACATTGGCGACAAAGTCGCTTTCCTGAATGAAAAGCACGAACCGCTGAAGACGGTTGAAGCCAACTATCCGGTTACCGAAAAAGACTATCCGGGATTCCGGTTTTATTCGGAAGTGATGAAATTAGAGAACTATTCCGGGAATCTGATTGCCCGTTTCTCCGTTAAAGATGAAAACTCGGACAATCTTTTCATGCAGGCACTGATTGCCGGAAGCGATGGAAGGGACTATTATCAGGCCTTCTCCCCAAAAACCAAGACTTCGGGCAGGCAATACCACGACAAAAAACTTCCGTTATTTACCATACGGACTGAAGCGGAAGCCAAAACCCATCCGTTTGTAGTAGTTTTCGAACCTTTTCAGGGAGAAAAAAGAAACTCGGTCGAGCGCATTTCGGTTGAAAAACGCAATGACAGCGATGTTTTCACAGCGCTAACTGTTTATGGTAAAAATGGTTCGAGGCAACAAATCTTCCAGTCTGTCGATCCGAATAAAAAGTTCAATTACGGAAAGGGGAATTTTAGTGGATATTACGGAGTTGCCGGCTTTGAAGGAACAAAGCTCACTTCCATTTATCTTGGAAAAGGAACCGAAATTTCACAGAATGGATATTCGTTAAAGTCGAAAGCTCCGGATGGTTCGGCCAACCTGATTCTGAATGGGAAAACCATTCACGCAAACTGCAATCAGGAAACTGAAGTCGGGCTGCCAGGTTTAAATGTAAAAAAGGCAATCCTGAAATTTGGAGCGCTCCAAAACGAATTGAAAATTACCCGTACTGATACCGGAGTTTTGCTAAAAGTGCCGGCAACGATGAATGCAGAATTAGTTCTGGAATAAAGTTTAAAAGCATGAATTCATATTTGGTTTGCAGTACAAACTTAATTAAGTTTGTACTGCAAACCAAATATTCAAACTGAACTTCATATCATGGAACCTACAAATTCAAACGCTGAACCCTTTGACGAAGCCCAATCTCTTCGGGTCATTCGTGAAATGATCAAGGTGGCACAGAACAAAATGCGGGATGACGGCATTCTGCTGATCATCTGGGGATATGCGGCATCACTTCCTTCTCTGATCAAATATTTAAAAGAAATTCTTTTCCTGCCTAACCGGCTGATGTTCGTTCTTAAATTTGTCGATCCGGTTCTACCGTTGCTGGCATTGGCGTTTACTATTTATTACATTCTCCGGGAACGAAAAAAAGTGACGACTTACATTGGCGCTTCCCTTCGCTATGTCTGGATTTCGCTCATTGGCTGCATGATTCTGACGAATCTGATCTTGCACAACGTTACCCACGAAGTAAACTTCACCTTGCAGCACCCACTGTTTATGGTTTTAACCGCATTTGCTATTTTGGTTACCGGCGTTATTCTGCGCTATAAACTTATCATTCTGGGTGGTATTGTTTTTGGAATATTGGCCTATTTCGCTTCTTTTCTGATCTTGCACGATCAGCTGTTTCTGGACGGAATCGGCTGGTTTTTGGCGCTGGCCATCCCCGGACATATTCTGTATTTCAAAAGAAACAGGTAGCTATGCTCAAAGATTTAGACCCATTGTTGCATTCGCAGGTTCGGCTGGCCATTATGTCGGTTTTGCTTAGTGTGAAAACGGCTGAATTTGGTTTTTTGCTGGAAGCCACAAAAACAACCAAAGGAAATCTGAGCTTTCAACTGAATAAATTAAATGAAGCTGAATACATTGAAATAAAGAAATCGGTTAAAGGGAATTATCCGCTGACTATCTGTAGCATCACGCAAAAAGGAATTGAGGCCTATGAAGTCTACATCAATTCCATTTCCGAATATTTTAAGCTTTCTAAAATTCAGGATATTAATCCGTAACCTAACCCACTATGAAAACAAACAATTCATTTCTGAAATCCAAACTGAAGAAATTCCTCCCGCTAATCCTTTGTCTGATTTTCATTTCATCCCTCAGTGCACAAAAAAAGGAAAGCTGGCAAGCTTCGAAGGAAACGGTTGAAAAACTGTCGAAAAATCAATCGGAATTCATCTATTTTGAAGAAAAAGTTCCGGCATATTCCTTACCTGATGTGCTTACAACCAGCACAAAGCAGAAGACAACAGGCAAAAAGCAATGGGAAAAACTACGCCGTCCGGAATTGCTGGAACTTTTCACCACGCAGGTTTTTGGGCGCGTTCCAAATACACAGTTCCAAAAAACAATAAAAGTAGTGAAGGTAGACCCAAACGCCATGAATGGCGCTGCTACCCTGAAACTGGTCGACATCAGCATTTCGGCCAACTCAAAATCGCTAACCATTCACCTCGGATTATTTACACCGAATAAAGTTCCCAAACCGGTCCCGGCTTTTCTCCTGATCTGCAACCGACCTGCTCCAGAAAATATCGATTTCACCCGCCAAAAGAAAAGTGAATTCTGGCCTGCTGAAGAAGTAATTGCACGGGGCTATGCCGTAGCGGCCTTTTACAATGACGACGTTGATCCGGACAAGCATGACAACTTTCAGAATGGGATCCATGGATTGCTCGACAAAAACCGGACCGCCGAATCGTGGGGAACGCTGGCCGCATGGGCCTGGGGCGCCAGCCGTTGCCTGGATTATCTGGTAACAGACAAAGATATTGCAGCCAACAAGGTTGCTGTTATTGGTCATTCGCGTGGAGCCAAAACAGCACTGTGGGCAGGAGCTACCGATGAGCGCTTTGCTATGGTTTGCTGCAACGAGGCAGGTTGCGGAGGTTCTTCGCTGGCCCGGAGAAAATATGGCGAAACCGTCGAGCGAATCAATAAGGCATTTCCGCACTGGTTTTGTACGAACTACAAAAATTACAGCAACCGCGAAAACGAAATGCCGGTCGACATGCATGAGCTGATGGCCCTGATTGCGCCACGGGCGCTTTATGTTGCGGCTGCATCTGACGACCTGTGGGGCGATCCGAAAGGGCAATACCTGGCGCTGTATCACTCTGTACCAGCCTATCAGCTATATAGTAAGAACACCCGTTTACCCGAAGCCATGCCACCGCTCAACACGCCGGTTGCTGGCGGAAAAATTGCTTACCACGTCCGCGACGGTATCCACAATCTGACCTTAAAAGACTGGAATTTTTATATGGATTTTGCGGATGTGATGCTAAAAAAATAGAACAATAAAACGATGTCCAAAATAACGATCATGACTATTCAAAAGTTACTCTTCTGCCTCGTGTTAGTATCGCTATTCCATTTCGAAGCCGCTACAGCCCAAAATCCAAAAGCCAATGGATACAAGGGAATCTGGTTTACCCTGGGGCAGTTCTCCGAATATGGCGACAAATATTCGGGAGGACTTGGCACTTACACAGCCAACCATATCCCGATGGCTATTTATGCTCCTGAAGTGAAAAAAACCTTCTTTACTTATGGCGGAACAACTGCCAAAGATGAAAAGCATTTGCTGATTATGGTATCGTATTTCGACCATCAAAAAGGTGTAGTGCCGAAACCGGTGATCGTCTACGATAAAAAAGGGGTCGATGATCCTCACGACAATGCCTCTATTTCGATTGATGACAAAGGCTTTTTATGGGTTTTTGTGAGCGGACGCGCCAAAGCCAGACCCGGACTTATTTTCAGGAGTACCACGCCTTACTCAATCGAAGCATTTGATCAGGTTAAAGAAGGTGAAATGACCTACCCGCAACCCTGGTGGATGAACGGCAAAGGGTTCCTGTACCTGTTTACCAAATACACCAAGGGCCGCGAATTGTATTGGTCGACCAGCGCGGATGGAAAAACCTGGGCACCCGATCAGAAGCTGGCCGGAATGGGCGGTCATTATCAGATTACGAATGTCTGGAAAAACAAACTGGTTTCGGTTTTCAATTATCATCCCGGAGGCGATGTAAATAAACGCACCAACATTTACCTGGCTCAAACCGACGATCGCGGAAAAAACTGGAAAACCATTGATGGCCAGATTCTGAAAACACCGTTAGCTGATATTCATTGCCATGCCCTGGTGCGCGATTACGAAGCTGAAAAGAAACTGGTTTACCTGAACGATCTGAATTTTGACTCCGAAGGAGATCCGGTGATTCTGGCAGTTATCAGCAACGATTTTGCTCCCGGTCCGAAAGGCGATCCCCGCGAATGGACGATCATCCACTGGAAAAACGGACGATGGAATTACAGTAAGGTCTGTAACTCGACCCACAATTACGACATGGGTTCGCTGTACATCGAAAGTAAGGTTTGGCGTATTGTTGGCCCAACCGAAGCCGGTCCTCAGAAATTAGGAACCGGTGGGGAAATGGCTTTGTGGGAAAGCAAAGATGAAGGTAAAACCTGGACTAAAACCCGAAATATTACCAGCCACAGCGAACGGAATCAATCGTATGCCCGGCGTCCGCTGAACGCCAATCCGGATTTTTACTCCTTCTGGGCCGATGGGAATGCCGATCAGCTCTCCGAATCAAGATTGTACTTCTGTAACCGGGCAGGCGATCAGGTGTGGATGTTGCCTTACGACATGAAAGAGGAATTTGCAAAGCCTGAAAAAGTAAGATAACAGGATGACTTACAACATGATCTCCATGGCAAATCTATAAATCTCACATAACAAAGTGAATTCCATGCGGCAATTAAAAACAAAAAAAGAAACACATTAAATACAATAATCTTGTATCTTCCAATCACAAAATCTAAAAGATTTCTAAGCTAATTATAAAAACGAGAAAAAAATGAGTTCAAACAGACGTGACTTTCTCCGGAACACCATACTGGGTGCCGGAATGGTGGCGACCGGACTTGCCGGACATGCTGCCCCAGCTGATGTGGAATCAGGTGCTGAACGAAAAGGTAAAAATTCGAAACAGCGGTTTAACATGAGTGGCTATGCCGCACCAAAACTGGATAAAGTGCGCATCGGGTTTGTTGGTCTTGGCCAGCGTGGGCCCGGTGCCGTTGAACGTATGTCGTTCATCGAAGGAGTTGAAATTGTTGGCCTTTGTGACCAGTACGACGACCGCGTCGAAAAAATGCAAAAACTTCTGGAGAAACAGGGGCTACCACGCGCAAAATCCTATTCCGGTTCAAAAGATGCCTGGAAAGCCATGTGCGAAAACCCGGATATTGACCTGATTTACATCACCACACCCTGGGCATGGCACACGCCGATGGCTGTTTATGCCATGGAACACGGCAAACATGCAGCAACCGAGGTCCCTGCAGCCAAAACGATCGACGAATGCTGGCAACTGGTTGAAACTTCGGAACGCACCCAAAAGCATTGCATGATGCTCGAAAACTGCTGTTACGACTTTTTTGAACTATTGACCCTGAACATGGCCCGTCAGGGTTTCTTTGGCGAGATTGTGCATGGCGAAGGCGCATACATTCACAATCTTCTGGGGCTGAATTTCACAAAGGAAAATGGTTATGCTGAAATGTGGCGACTGAAAGAAAACCAGCACCGCAACGGAAACCTCTATCCTACTCACGGGTTGGGCCCGATTTGCCAGGTAATGAACATCAATCGGGGGGACCAGATGGAATACCTGACCTCCGTATCTTCAAACGATTTTCTGATGGCAGCAAAAGCAAAAGAACTGGCCGCCAATGACAGTTTCTTCAACGAATTTACCACCGATCATTATCGCGGGAACATGAACACGACGACGGTGCGCACCTATAAAGGACGAACCATCATGATTCAGCACGATGTGACCAGCCCAAGAGTATATTCCAGACTTCATCTGGTGAGCGGCACAAAGGGCATGGCCAGTAAATATCCTGAACCACGAATTGCAACCAGCCACGAATGGTTCAAGCCGGAAGAAATGACCGCGCTGGAAGAAAAATATACGCCTGAAATTGTCAAGCGGATAGGCGAAATGGCCAAGAAAGTGGGTGGTCACGGTGGAATGGACTTTATGATGGACTGGCGGTTAATCGACTGTTTGCGCAATGGCTTACCGCTCGATCAGAATGTATATGATGCAGCCCTTTGGAGCGCTATTGCCCCGTTGAGCGAAAAATCAGTAGCCAACCGGTCCAATTCGGTTGACGTGCCCGATTTTACCTGCGGCTCCTGGAAAAACAATGCTCCTGTGGAACTGACCCTGAAAGGTGGCGGAACAACCGGAGTAAAAGAGAAAAAATCAAAAGATTCAAAACAACTGGGAATATAGAAACGACAGTAAATTGCATAAAAAAGGTGGCCGTATTCAGTTACAGTCACCTTTTGGGTTTTATATGAATTTGCTTGCTTACCTCACACTCTTCACCGATCCTGAACCAGTAATACCCTGATCAACCAGCGGTTTGCCTTTGTACGTCACGTTTCCGGAACCAGCCAGGCGAACGTACAGGTTTTTATTGGCTTCAATACCGGCATTCCCGGCTCCTACAATTTTGATTGAAACATCATCGGCGCTATAATCGAGCCCTTTAAAATTGCCACTTCCTGAGATAACAATACTCAAATCCTGGGCAGGTAATTTTCCGGCCACCACAATATTGCCCGAACCCGAGATGGTTGATTTAACGCGTTCTGCCGAAAGTTCAGAAAGCTTAATGTTTCCGCTGCCACTGACAGCCATATCGAGCATTTTGGTTTTAATTTCATTTTCGGCAATAATGTCGCCTGACCCCGAAACTCCCAATCCGTTAATTTCAGGTGTGGTAATGTAAATGGTAATATCGCCGGGCTGAAAAGTGTTCCAAAGGTAATTCTTGTTAGGAAAGCGAATGATCAGCTTACCGTCTTTCACCTCAGTAATGATTTCTTCGAGCGTGGAAGGTTTGGCCACAATTTCGAGATTTTGTTTGGCCCCTTGTTCCAAATGAACGTTGGCGCCAATCCGAAGTGAAATTTCAGTAAACGGATCAACTTTACGGGTTTGTTCGTCAGCTCTGGCCTGAACTACTGCCAGAGTAAAAACCAACAAGATAATTGCTGTTGCGAATTTTGTCTTCATGCGTACTATTAAAATTAGTTTATCATTTGTTCCTATAAACGATTTTATAGACGGCAAATTATCCCTGAAGTTGCAAAACGATAAAAATTTATTTTCAAGAAACCAGCTCTCCCAAACTGTAAAAGCACTTCGCCATTTACCACTTAGAGCGATAATTCGCCGGAAAATATCCCCCGTTCACCTTTTTTAGTTGACAAATCGATGCCGAATCCGTAATTTCACGATCATAATTTTCAAAGCCAACTTCAGCTATCATTGTAAAACCAAAAACAAATACCATGAACTCCACGTTGATCCTCGTAATTGCTGTCATTGTAATCTTCCTGCTGATCGTCATTTCAGTCTTCAACAGCCTGACCAATAAGAAAAATCAGGTTACCAATGCCTTTGGAACCATCGACGTTCAACTTAAAAACCGGTACGATTTGATTCCCAACCTCGTCGCTACGGTTCAGCAATATGCTACCCACGAAAAGGAACTGCTGACTAAGATTACCGATTTGCGGACGAAAGCCATGAAACAGGACTTAAATTCGGAAGACAAAGTAGCGCTGGACAACCAGATATCGTCGGCAATTTCGGGATTGATGGTTGCCGTTGAAAATTATCCCGACCTGAAAGCAAGCCAGAATTTTATCGACCTGCAACGGGCGCTCAACGAAGTTGAATCGCAGATTGCCGCTGCCCGCCGGGCCTACAACGCTGCTGTAACCGACTACAACAATGCCATCGAGATGTTTCCGGGCAACCTGATGGCCGGCATGATGCTCCTGAAGACCAAACAGGTATTTACTGCTTCTGAAGCCGAACGTGGAAATGTGAACGTAAAAAATCTGTTTCAGTCTTAAAAGCAACTCCTCATGGCGACTGAAAACGAATTAAAATCGCTTTACGAAACTCAGCTAAAAGGAAAACTGAGCGCTCTGGAATCGTCACGCAAAAACATCCTGCACAGGTATTTTTTTACCTTGCTCTTCCTGATTGTTCTGGCGGGTTGGAATTATTTCCTGATCAGCCTGAATCCCCACGAAGCCCTGATTATTTTATCAGTTTTGGGTTCAGCCACATTCCTGATCTATTTCATTTACCAGACTTCGAAACAAAAGAAGAAATACCGCGAAACGTTTAAATCGGGCGTGGTGGCCGAACTGGTCAAACTGGTTAATCCTGGCTGGCAATACCTGTATGATTATTGTATGAGTCAGGAATCGTATCAGCAAAGCGGGTTGTTTCCACACCATTACGACCGGTATAATGGCGACGATTTCGTGACCGGAAAGATTGAAAAGACCGATTTTCAGTTCTCCGAACTTCATACACAATACAAACGGGTAACTTATGGCTCGAAGGGGCAGCGCCACGAACAGTGGATCACCATTTTTAAAGGGTTGTTTATGCACGCCGACTTTAACAAGAATTTTTCAGGAACAACATTTGTCTTTCCCGATACCGCAGAAAGGCTTTTGGGAAGTTTTGGCCAAAGTTTGCAAAAACTCAGTGGTCGTGGTGAACTGGTGAAACTGGAAAATCCGGAATTTGAAAAACTTTTTGTGGTTTACAGCTCCGACCAGGTTGAATCCAGATATATCCTGACGCCTTCTATCATGGAAGCAATGGCGAATTTGTACAATAGATTCAATGGCGAAATTTATTTTTCGTTCGTGGAGTCACGCGTTTATTTTGCAAAAAGCTTTAACGAAGCCCTCTTTGAACCCAATATTTTTCGTTCAGGACTCAATTTTGGCGATGTAAAAGAAATGTACGACTTATTAGGGATGATCTCAACGCTGGTTCAGGAGTTGAACCTGAATACCCGAATCTGGACGAAGCAGTAAGTACTGCAAAAATAAAATGCAATCCTTCAACAATTCAGTCCTTCAGTAATTGCGGGCTATTCCTCATCCAGATCAAACAGGCCCTCGGGAATTTGCAATTCAATTTCACGAAGCTCTTCATCGAGGCGCACAATGAAATCTTCGTTTAATGGGACGAGTGCTTCTTTCCCCAGGTAATCGACCGAGAGCAGGAGGTTCCCGGCATAGTCGTGCACGTCATTAATTTCACCTATCAATCCGAGAGATTCATCAAATAACCGAAAGCCAACCAGCGCATGAAGACTCATCTCCTCTTCCAGCTCCACCACATCAATACGGTCGACGTAAACAGCCAGTCCGCAAAGGTCCTTGGCCTTTTTATCCGAATCCACCCAGTCAAATTGAACAATTACAGATTCTCCTGATTTGAATCGCAATCCATCTTCGGAAATGAAATATGGCACCAGTAACTGGTCGATTTCCAACAGCAAAGTGGGCATTTCTTCCAGTGTTTCGTAATATTCTTCCTGAAACCGGATGACCAGTTCTCCATGAATTCCATGTGGCTTCTGAACGAAGCCGACTTTAACACAATCACTTTTGGGTATGGTTTCCATAGTGGTAAAAATAGAAAAAAGCGGCAGATTTCTCTGTCGCTTTTATAAATTGTCTGTTTTAAACCGTGATTTAAAAACAGGATTCAGCTAATTATTATCCTTCCGTTTCTTCAGGAGCAGCTTCAGCAACTACTTCTTCGGTGGCTGGAGCAGGTGCAGAGGCAGCTCTTGCAGCAGCGGCAGCTTCAGCATTGCGTTTGGCAATGGCATTGGCACGTTCTGCATTCTTTTTAGCTTCTGCGTCGAGCTGTGCCTTCCGTGAAGACTCTGTGCTGACAACCAATCCATCTTTCTTAGCCTGAACCTTTTGAGCTTTCTCGGCCACCCAGGCTTCGAATTTCGTTTCGGCTTCTTCAGCAGTGAAAGCGCCTTTGGCCACACCGCCTAAAAGATGTTTTTTGTACATTACTCCTTTGTAAGATAAAATAGCTCTTACTGTGTCGGTTGGTTGAGCACCATTGATAAGCCAGGTTAAAGCTTTGTCAAAATCGAGATCGATAGTAGCAGGATTTGTATTTGGATTATACGATCCAATCCTTTCAATATTTCTACCATCCCGTGGTGCCCTGCTATCAGCTATCACAATGTGATAGTAAGCATACCGTTTGCGCCCGTTGCGCTGCAATCTGATTTTTGCTGGCATTTTTGCTTAAATTTAAATGATAAACAGTTATTTAAAAATTGTGGCGCAAAGTTAAAACATTAATCCTGAAATCAAAATCCCTCCTGAAATAAATCTGCTCTTTCATTCTGCCGATTCTCAGGCAAATAAATATCTTTGTGGTGAAACAACCTTTCGGGCCTTAACAACATCTATTCTAAATATTTTTAGAAAATCATAAACTATGAGACAATTAGAAATTTTCACGATCGTACTGTTATCCGTTTTGCTTGCTTCATGCAATAAAGATTCAAAAGAAGCCACAGGAGTTGGCGATGTATTGGTAGTTGCCAAAAATGTAGGTGGGAGCACCGTGTACGGCATATCAATTTACGCCTACACGTTTAGTTCCTTTCAGAGTGTAACGGTAGCCAATAATTCAGTTGCCGATCATACCTACACGCTGAAGTCCAATCAAGGGTACAAAACCAATTTTTATTATGAGACCACAGGAGCCGAATTTACTGCTACTAAACCGGATGCCGCAACTTATAAATTTTCCGCCGTATTCGAAAACGGGACTACTGATGAGTTTGAAGATATTTTAACCGATAAAGTATTGGCTCCGCCTACAGTTACGAAATGCGAGTACAATGCAACCAAGCACATGTTGGAAACAACCTGGACTGCTCTCACCAATGCTGACAGTTATGCCATCAACATTTTTGATGGTTCAACAGCAGTTTTTGGCAGTACAGAACTGGCGAATACGGTCAAAACCTATTCGGTCAGTGCTTCCGGAGCTGGCTGGGCCTCAGGCTTTACACCCGAAAGCGGCAAAACATACACTGTCAGGCTTTATGCCTTTTTGTACGAGCCCAATGGAGACAGTTACAACGTGCAGGCCACTTCGTTTGCCGAAATGTCGGCCCAATGGGGAAACTGATCAAGTGAATTTTATCTGCTGAATTAAACCCGCAATTTCAGCCTGCCAAAACACAAAGCAGTCTGAAACTACGGGTTTCGCGTTTTAATGTGGAAACATTTTAGACCAGTTTCTTCATTATCGCATTTCATTTCCTACTTTTGTTTTCAGTAAACCATAAATCTTCAAAATGATTCTCAAAGAACAGATAAAGGACCTTGTTGATCGCCGGGATGCGTTAAGGAGGCATCTTTGACTACGATCAGAAAGTAATCCAACTCCAGGAAGAAGAACTCAAAACTCAGGATCCCAATTTCTGGAACAATCCCAAAGATGCTGAAGCCCAGATGAAAGTTATTCGCTCAGTCAAAGTTTGGACTGAAGGATTCAAGGAAGTTGACCAAAGCATGGAAGACTTATTGGTTTTGTACGATTTTTTTGAAATAGGCGAAGCCACCGAAGCCGATATCGATCAGCATTTCAACGAAACAGTGTCGCTGATTGAGGCCTTGGAAACCAAAAATATGCTCCGAAAGGAAGAAGACAAACTCGGCGCCATTCTTCGCATCAACGCCGGAGCCGGGGGTACCGAAAGTAACGATTGGGCCGACATGCTGATGCGCATGTATATTCGTTACGGCGAGAAACAGGGTTATTCGGTCAAAATGGCCGAATTTCATGCCGGCGATGAAGTAGGCGTTAAAAGTTGCACCATCGAGTTTGAAGGCGAATATGCCTACGGTTACCTGAAAAGCGAAAACGGCGTTCACCGGTTGGTCCGGCTTTCCCCGTTCAACGCGCAAAACAAGCGAATGACCTCTTTTGCCTCCGTCTTTGTTTCGCCGGCTATTGACGATACGATCGAAGTGGAAATCAAAGATTCAGACATTACCTGGGACACATTCAGGTCGAGTGGAGCCGGGGGGCAAAATGTGAACAAGGTAGAAACCGGTGTGCGACTGCGCCATGCTCCTACCGGAATCATCATCGAAAATACAGAAAGCCGGTCACAGCTTGGTAACAAGGAAAACGCCTTGCGATTACTGAAATCACAGTTGTACGAACTGGAACTGCGCAAGCGCCGCGAAATAGAGCAGCAAATCAATGCCACTAAAAAGAAGATTGAATGGGGTTCGCAAATTCGTTCGTATGTTTTGCAGCCTTACAAGCTGGTTAAGGATAACCGCACCAATTTCGAATCGGGCAACGTTCAGGCTGTGCTCGACGGCGATATTAACGGATTCATCAAAGCATTTCTGATGGAATTCAGTGATGAAGATTAAAATAGGAAGCCCCTCCTCTCCTCCCCAAAGGGGAGGAGAGGAAAGTACTAATTGAAACAGAGTTGTGTGGAGTATTGTTACTCTCCCCTTTGGGGGAGTTGGAGGAGGCCTTAGAATTTTTAAATACAAAATAATGAACGCAACGATACGACTTGCAGAAAAACGCGATGTGCCGGGAATTCTGGAAATTTATACTCCATATATCCTTGATACAGCCGTCACTTTTGAAGAAACGGTTCCCGACGAAGCATCATTCTGGGAAAGAATTCAGGGAATCATGGTCGAATTGCCATTTTTGGTCTGCGAAATTGATAGCCGGATTGCAGGATATGCTTACGCATCGGGTTATCGCAGCAGGGCTTCTTATCGCTGGACCAAAGAGGTATCAGTATATATTCATCCCGATTTCAGGCGAAAAAGAGTGGCTCACGCCCTGTACACCAGTTTAAACGAGATGGTCCGCTACCAGGGTATTGCCGATTTGCTGGCCATCATTACCATGCCTAACGAACCAAGCGTATCTTTTCACGAATATTTTGGATATCGCAAATGTGGCGAATTCTCGAAAGTGGGCTACAAAATGGGCCAATGGCAAAATGTGGGCTGGTTCGACTTGTTCCTTCAGGACGAAAAACAGGCGCCCAAAGAGCGCATCCTTCGTTTGGATGAAATCATCGGATTGCCCATTTTCAATCAGGCCATCCAGAAGGGACTTGACCAGCTAAAAATATAAAGCAGGAAGCAGCGGATTTGCCAAAACCTTTTCGGACCTGTTTTGCGGCAACATTTTAGGTAAATATTTGTTTTTCTGCATTGTTTCTGAACCTAAACGAGTAGAAATGGAGAATAACAGCATTTATAACAACCGGGAAATCAGTTGGCTTTCGTTCAACGCGCGGGTGCTTCAGGAAGCTGAAGACCCAACAGTACCGTTGTTTGAGCGAATCCGTTTTTTGGGAATTTTCTCGAACAACCTCGATGAGTTTTTTCGGGTCAGAGTGGCTGCTGTTCGCCGGATGCTCGAGCTGGGGCAAGACGACGAAACCCTTTTGAGCGATTGCAGTATGGCCGAATTGTACGACGAAATTCAGTCAACCGTTATTCAGCACCAGCAAAAGGCTCAGGAGATTTACCGGAATATCTGGCAGGAGATGTCCAATGAAAACATCTTCATGCTCGACGAAAATCAGCTCACCCACGAGCAGGGCATTTTCGTAAAGCGGTATTTCAACGTCAAGGTACTTCCGAACATTGTCCCGATCATGTTGAGCAAGTCGATGAAATTTCCATATTTGCGCGACAAATCGGTTTACCTGGCCGTCAAAATTATCCAAAAGCACCTCACCCGAAAAATTTGCGTATGCCCTGATTCGCATCCCCAGCCGCTCGGTTTCACGATTTCTGGTGCTTCCCGATCAGGGAAATAAAAAGTTTGTTATCATGGTCGACGATATTATCCGTTTCTGCCTGAATGATATCTTCCCCATTTTCAATTACGATCATTTTGAAGCCTACACCATCAAGGTTACCCGCGACGCCGAACTGGATATCGACGATGATATTTCGAAAAGTTTCATCGAAAAAATTGAGATCAGCCTGAAAAAAAGGAAGGTCGGAATACCGGTTCGTCTGATCTACGACCGTGAAATGCCCGCCGACCTGCTCGAATTTATCATGAAAAAGATGAAACTCGACGGGGCCGATAAAACTGTTTCCGGGGGCCGCTATCACAACCATAAAGATTTCATGAATTTCCCGGAAATCGGGAAACCACATCACTATTATCAAAGCCTTCCGCCTATACCGCACAAGGATTTGCCACCCCGGCAAAGCATTCTGAAAAAGCTCAGAAAAAAAGACGTTTTACTTCATTATCCCTATCAGAGTTTCTCGCACTTCATCGATTTGCTCCGCGAAGCTGCCATCGATCCAAAAGTACGTGAAATTGGGATTACCCTTTACCGTGTTTCCGAAACTTCCAAGGTGGTGAATGCCTTGCTGAATGCCATCCGCAACGGTAAAAAGGTGACGGTGGTGATCGAATTGCAGGCGCGTTTCGACGAAGAAGCCAATATCTTCTGGTCGAATAAACTTCAGGAAGAAGGGGCGCATGTCATCAACGGAATTCCCGGGCTCAAGATTCACTGTAAACTGGCATGGATTCAGCGGAAAGAAAAAAATATTCTCCGGAACTATGCTTACATCGGTACCGGTAATTTCCACGAAGGAACTGCCCGGGTATATGCCGACAAAGGATTGATGACCGGCGAACCGGGAATTGCCGACGAAGTAGCCAACATGTTCGAGTTCTTTAAACATACTTACCGGCATTTTGATTTCAAACAAATCATTGTTGCTCCGTTCTCCCTGCGCAATTTTTTCATCCATAAAATTGATCAGGAAATAGCCAATGCCCGGAAAGGAAAGAAAGCCTACATGATTCTGAAGATGAACAGCCTGATTGACCAGAAAATGATCGACAAACTTTATGAAGCCAGCCAGGCCGGGGTGAAAATACAGCTTATTATCCGGGGTATTTTTGGGCTCAAAACCGGAGATCCGGTTCTGAGCAAAAACATCGAAGCCATCAGCATTGTCGATAAATACCTGGAACATGCGCGGGTTTTCCTTTTTGGCAATGGAGGGAAAGACGACATTTACATCGCTTCGGCCGACTGGATGCCACGCAACCTCGACCGCAGGATTGAGATCGCCTGCCCCATTAATTCGCCCGAAATCCGAAACGAGTTAAAAGAGCTACTCCGCATCCAGTTACGCGACAACACCAAGGCCCGCATCCTCGACAGCGAATTGAGCAACCGCTATAACAATCCAGCCAACGGATCACGTTACCGGGCCCAGGAAGATTATTACAACTACATCAAAAAACGTCACCAGAACATCATGAAAATTTACCATAACCCGCACTGCGCCAAAAGCCGCGAAGGATTACAGTACCTCGAACAACAAGGTTGCGAATTCGAAGTTATCAATTACATGAAGGACGGGATTACTCCCCGCGATATCAGAGATTTCCTGAACAGGTCAGGACTTCGGGTAACCGATATTATCCGTACAACCGAAGAACTTTATAAGGAACAATTCAAGGGGAGAGAGCTGACTGAAGAAGAATGGATCGTCATTCTGTCCGAAAACCCGAAATTAATTCAGCGCCCCTGGGTTATTAAAGGTACTCATGCCGTATTGGCCCGCCCTGCCGAAGAAATCCAGAAACTCTTATAATATACGATACCAAAAGTGAGGAGCAGACCGTTTTGTGATCTGCTCCTCCTTTTTCAGTACATTTATTCCACTATTGTTACCCATCCGTGCGTATCCGGCTCATCGCCATATTGGATTCCACGAAGTTTCTTATAAAGTTTCTCGCTGATTGGTCCTGGTCGGCCATCTTTTGAAAATACATACGAAATCTTTTCATCGTAGTCGTCAATCCGTTCAATCGGGCTGATCACAGCGGCTGTTCCGCAGGCGCCTGCTTCTTCAAAAGTAGCCAGTTCTTCAACCGGAATCGGGCGCCGTTCCACCTTCAAGCCCATGTCTTCAGCTAAAGTCATTAAACTCTTGTTGGTGATCGAAGGCAGAATTGAGCTTGATTTCGGTGTAATGTAAGTGTTGCCTTTGATTCCGAAGAAATTGGCAGCGCCACATTCGTCGATGTATTTCTTTTCGCGGGCATCAAGATAAAACACGTTTGAATAGCCCAGCTCGTGCGCTTTGGCACCGGCTACCAGGCTGGCAGCATAGTTCCCGCCCACTTTGTATTTTCCCATACCAAGCGGAGCCGAACGATCGTACTCGCGCATGATTACGAATGGTGTAGTCTGAAAACCGCCCTTGAAGTAAGGCCCAACCGGGGTCACAAACAAAATAAACATGTATTCGTTAGCTGGATTCACGCCCACTTGAGCTCCCGATCCGAATAAAACCGGACGAATATATAGCGACGCACCCGATTCGTAAGGCGGAACAAAACGTTCATTCAGCTTAACCGCCTTAACAACAGCTTCCGTAAATTTTTCGACCGGAAGAACGGCCATCATGGTTCCTTCACTTGAATCCTGCATTCGTCTGGCATTTTCATCCATCCGGAAAATACGGATTTTGCCATCCTTTCCACGAAAGGCTTTCAGTCCTTCAAACGCTTCCTGCCCGTAATGAATGCTTGTGGCAGCTATATGTAAGGTCATGTATTCACTATCACTCACTTCCAGTTCGCCCCAAGCGCCATTCTTATAAGTGCGCCGGATATTGTAATCCGTTTTTCATGTATCCGAAGCCTATTGAGCTCCAATCTATTTGTTCCATATCGTAAAATTTGTCAGTCTGGTTTTTTATCAACTTTAAATTAACGAAAAAAAATGCGGAGAAGAAAAGACTTCCGCCTGGCCCGCATAAAATTTATCCATTTGATCATTTTGCATTAAGTTCAATGAAATATCCGCTGTGTCTCCTGAGGTTCAATACCTTGCCATCAGCAAAAATCAGGTACTGACCTTTAATTCCGTTCAAAGCCCCTGAAATAAAAGGATCTTTGTCAAACGAAACGCTGGTCACTTTCTCCGGGAACGACAGCACCGGGTACTGCAATTGCCAGATATGATTATCTGCATGCAAATACTGCTGCAACTCTGCCGGAAGCAACTGGTAAGCTCTTTTCTTTTCCTCCGGAAGGTTATACTCCTGAGTCGTTTTATTCTTCAGCATCGATTGCCAATTGGTTTTGTCCGAGAAAAAATTTTTCAGGTAAACTTCGATTACTCCGGCAATGTGCCGATTGGGCGTTTTAGCCAGAATAATTGCATCGGTAGCCCCCTGATCTATCCAGCGTGTCGGAACCTGGTGCTGGCGGGTCACTCCACTTTCAGCTCTCCTGAAATAGCCAGATACACAAAATGGTCAATCAGATCGTGTTCTCTGGCCCAATCCATATCGCGGGCAATGCCCAGATGTGCTTTCGACAATTCGGGCCGCATAATGGTTTCGCTGGCTTCAGGAGCTGTTTGCAGACAATTGTAACAAAACCCTTGTCCGAAGGATGTTTTAGTCTTTTTACCGCAGGCGATGCAGTTGATCTGCCTGTAAATTTCATGCTGACGGATTTCCCAATCAGTACGTTCATCGGAACTTCGGTTTCACTGAGTGGCAAAAAATACTGAACCGGATCGGTCAGTTCCGAGCGCATTTTAAGTATGTTTCCTGAAGCAAGCATGGTCAATGTGTTTAATCCTTATACAAAGAAAAGAATTGTTGCCGAATTGGTAACAGTTGATGCAGCTTTAATGTTTTTCGCTGAATATGCGAAAAGACATGATAAACAGAACTTTTAAAATTTTATTTTTATAAGATATTACTTCGTCGCAAAGCCGATCTGTAAAACCTGATACAACAAACTAAACCACGATTAACCATGATTAACCGGAGAGTTTTTATAAAAAATGCAGGCATGGGAACTGTCGGCATCGGATTAATGGCTTCATTCCCTGGATTTAGCCAGGCTGGAAATGCTCACAAATCTTTTGTTTTACCCCGCAGTACGCCCGAAGAACAGGGAATTTCCTCAGCGTCGATCCTGAAATTTCTGGATACGGTTGCCAAAAGCAAACAGGAATTTCACAGCCTGATGATCCTCCGGCATGGTCATGTTGTTGCCGAAGGCTGGTGGGCGCCTTATTCTCCGGAACACCGGCAGCAATTGTATTCGCTGAGTAAAAGTTTCACCAGCACAGCCATCGGCTTTGCAGTAAGCGAAGGACTTCTTTCGGTTGACGATCCGGTCGTCAAGTTCTTCCCGGATGATCTTCCGGCAGGCATTAGTGAAAACCTAGCGGCCCTGAAAGTAAAACATCTGCTGATGATGTCGGTCGGCCATGCCAAAGATTCCATCATGATCCTGGAAGCCTCACCTGCCGGAGTCCGATGGGAAAAAACATTTTTAAGTCAGCCGGTAGTCTTTCAGCCAGGCACACAGTTCATGTACAATTCCGGAGCCAGCTATATGCTGAGTTCCATCGTAAAGCAAGTAAGCGGAAAAACAGCGCACGAATATTTGCGCCCGCGACTTTACAAACCGTTGGATATCCCCGAAGCCACCTGGACTGAAAACTTCGAGGGTGTCAACATGGGCGCCTCTCATTTGCGCATGCGGACGGAAAGTCTGGCCAAATTCGGGCAGTTGTATCTTCAAAAGGGAAAGTGGAACGGAAAGCAGGTTTTAAGCGAAAAATGGATTGCTGAAGCAACCTCCAACCAAATTGAAAACGGCAAAAACGACAGCAGCTGGGGCTATGGCTACGGATACCAGTTTTGGCTGAATCCTCCCGGCGGATTTCGTGCCGACGGCGCCTTTGGTCAATTCACCATGGTCTTCCCTGAACAGGATGCGGTTGTTGTGATCACCAGCGAAAGCATTGATACCAAAACAACCATGCAACTGGTGTGGAACGGGCTGATCCCAGCCATGACCAAAGCGACTCTTCCTGAAAATCCTGTTGAACGGAAACAGCTCCGGAATGACCTCAAAGGGCTCAAATACGATCCGCCCAAGATGGAAGTCCAATCCGTAACAGTCGCAAAAATTTCAGGAAAGGAATTTCTGCTGGATCAAAACCAGTTTAATGCCAGGGCTGTTTCCTTCAGATTTGAAGGAGACCAATGTATTTTCACCCTTAAAGAAGAGGGGAAACCCGACATCGTTATCACCAACGGAATGAATTACTGGATCAGGAAAGGGAATATAAAACCATCGCCACATTCGCTGTTCTCTTTGCGCCAGATCGATTTCGACTCGATTGTTGCGGCAAGCGCAACCTGGCAAAACGAAAATACATTGCTGCTGACCTGGCGTTTTATCGAAACCGTACATGGCGACAGCCTGACCTGCATTTTTGACGGAGACAAACTGACTATTAAATTTCTGTTCAACCTGCCCCGTTTACAGAACAAGCCGGACGACCGCCCGGACATTTCAGGTCGAATAATAGTCTGATCAATAGATCTTAAACGTGACACACCAAACTTGTTTCGGCATCTCAAAACGAGTAAACTACCACCCCCAAAGGAGGTGGCTTTAATTTCAGTTTCCCCTAAAAGGGGGAGCACATTAACGCTATTCTCTTTTACGTTCTTCCTTCTCTTGATGACGAACGTATCTCAGTATCATGTCCTCATCCAATCCAATGGTACTTATGAAGTAACCCTTTGCCCAAAAGTGATTGCCCCAGTATGGCTTTTGTTTTAACTCAGGATAAGACTTGAATACCCGTATTGCCAGCTTACCCTTCAATATTCCCATGAAATCAGAGACTGATATCTTGGGAGGAATTGAACAAACGAGATGAACATGATCTGCCTGTGCATTGAGCTCCAGAACTTCAACTTCTTTCCATTGACTTATTGCTCTGATATCATGATCAATCAGATTTTTTACGGTGCCCGTAAGTATCCGAAAACGATACTTCGGAACAAATACAACATGGTACTCACACTTGTAGTACACATGTGATAATTGCCTAAATTTACCCATGATTAATAATTTTTAATGTTCATGGGCAAAGCTATTCAGGCAAAGCCTTTTAATCATTACCACCGTCATAGACGGTGGTTTTTAACGCTGCAATAAAATTTCTAATTTCACTAAATGGCATTAAGCAATCTTGAGCGACTAATCAGGCTGGCCGATGAAGTGTTTGCCGTGAAAAGCGATCCCCGCCAATTGGACGTTAACCCGGAAGTACTGGCGCGACTGAAAAAGATACATCCGGCAACCATTTCGGAGTACAGCGAAGGAAACGGACCTGTTGCATGGGTGCTGCTCATTCCAACCACACTTGAAGTGATGAACCAGTTTCTAGCCAATGAAATCACGGAAAAAGAGTTATTCAACCTGACTCCACTGAAAGCTTTATATGATGCCGTTTATCTGTGCTCGGCGCTGGTGCTGGAGGAATATCGCCAGAAAGGAATTACTAAAAACCTGGCACTGGAAGCCATCGAAAAGATTCGTAAAAAACATCCGTTAAAAGCTGCTTTTGTCTGGGCATTTAGTCCCGAAGGCGATTGGACTGCCGAAACTATTGCGCGACTTGCAGGATTACCACTGTATAAACGGATTAATAATCATTCTCAGCAGTAATTTAACCTGATTATTCATGCAATTTTAATCAAAAACCAACTGACCAACATGAAAAAATTTTTTTGCATCACATTCCTTACTCTTACGTTTATTTCTCTTTGTTTCGCCCAAACCGCAACTATTTCCACCGATTGTAATTCTGACATCAAAGATGCCCGCGGTAAAATGAAGCCCTGGAAAAAGGGAGCCAGCGAAACCGGCAAATACCGTAATGTATTTCTCGACGCCGGGTATAAGCAAGCAGATATTGATGCAAAACTTGCCAAGGCTTATCACGATGTATTTGAAGGTCCCAACCGGGTATATTTCGAGGTCGACGATTCGATGGCTTATGTTTCTGATCTTAAAAATCAGGATTGTCGTACGGAAGGACTTTCCTATGGCCTGATGGTGGCCGTTCAACTGAATAAAAAAGAGGTGTTCGATAAGCTGTGGCGATGGACAAAAAAATACATGCAACACCAGGGCGGTGCCCGCGATGCCTATTTTGCCTGGAGTGTCAACAATAAAACCTTCAGACAAAATTCACCAGGTTCAGCCTCCGATGGCGAATTGTATTTTGTGACTGACCTGCTTTTTGCCTCCAATCGCTGGGGCAACAACACCGGAATCAACTATTACGCCGAAGCACGCCGGATTCTGGATGCCATGTGGAGCAAAAATGGCATGGAAGGGGTTACGCATGTGATTAACACCGAACACAAGCAAATTACCTTTGTGCCCGATAAATTTGGGTACGACTGGACTGACCCGTCGTACCACCTGCCAGCCTTTTATGAAGTTTGGGCCGAATATGCCAAAGACGGTCACGAACAGTTTTACCGCGACTGTGCCGACACAGCCCGCATTTACCTGCACCGGGCCTGTCATCCGGTTACCGGACTGAATTCCGACTATGCCGAGTTCGGCGGAAAACCCAGAAATTTTTGGAAGTTGCCACCAGCATTCCGCTACGATTCGTGGCGCGTACCTATGAACATTGCCATGGATTATTCATGGTACGCCAAAGACACCAAATGGCAGCAGGATTACGGCAAACGGATTCAGAATTTTCTGTTCTGCCGGGGTATCGATACATTCGAAGACCAGTTTATGCTCGATGGATCGTTACCTAAAGAGGAACATATTCTGGATGCCGGCGGTTACAAAAAACTGCGCCATTCGCTGGGACTGGTAGCCACTTCAGCAGCAGCTTCCATCATGGGAAACCAGGCCAAAAGCTGGAAATTCGTTGATGCCATTTGGAATGCCAAACTCGAACCTTATTCCGACGGCTATTTCGATCCGTATTTCGACGGCATGCTTTACCTGTTTAGCGTAATGCACCTGAGCGGCAATTACCGGCTCATTACTCCGGGGATGAAATAACCTGGGGGCGGAGATTTTTAATCTCCGGATTTGATGAAAACGCGATTGGAAATCGCGGCACCCCGGGAATGCTCCCTTCGATACGCTACGCTACTCAGGGAGCGTCGCTTCGAGGAACATTTGTCGCTATGAAATAATGCTGTTGATTTACCCGCGGCCTGAGCCTGTCGAAGGCGGTTCCTTGACCAGGGCGAGAAAATTACATAGGCAACAAAAATAGTTATCGCCAAATTCATCGACCTTCATCTATGCTCCCTTCGACACGCTTCGCTGCTCAGGGAGCGGCGCATTGAGGAGCGTTTGTAGCCATGAAACAGAAATGCTAGCACACCTTGCTCCCTGAGCGCGAAGTCGAAGGAAGTTCTTGATTAGAACGTCGAAGTCGGGTTCCTCTTAAAAAGCCAGCAATGCCAATCACTGGCAGGAACTTACCATAATGGATAAATTCGAGATTCTTAAAGTAGTAGCTAAAAATCTAAACAATATTGACTATGAAAATGTCTATCGATTGGTCAATGAGCTTGGTTTTATCAATATGGTAAGTTTTGAAATTCCTAAAGGGGTTGAAATATTTAGGTTAAGACCATCTGAAAAAGAAGTATTTACTCATCAATCACAGATTTCCTACAGTCCAACTGCGGAAAACTATGGACGTGCAAATAAACCGAACTGTCCTCTGTTCTATGGATCTTTTGCAGTACCTGGAAAGCAAAATCCCATTATTACAAATACAGCGGAGCGCTTACAAGTTTTAACAAATGGCAATCACAATACAAATGATTCAGTAGAGTTTACAGTTGGGGTAGGAGAATTGAGC
The DNA here is from genome assembly GCA_963676535.2 of Prolixibacteraceae bacterium. Classification (GTDB taxonomy): domain Bacteria; phylum Bacteroidota; class Bacteroidia; order Bacteroidales; family Prolixibacteraceae; genus Aquipluma. Next base: position 45,031 of record CAXXKQ010000012.1, read on the forward strand.
AAAATTTACCTGTTTTCCCAATGATTTTTTATGAAAAACATTTGTTGAAAAATGAGATGTTTAGACCGCTTTATGAGAGTTTTATGGATACAAATAAATCCAATGATAAAATTCGAGCTATAATGGATTTTATTGCTCATGAATTTGCCAAAGCTGAGATAAAATCACACAACGATTATAAAATCAGTGCAGCATTTACTGATTTGATTTTTCGAAACTATAAAGAGGAAATAGAGGCAATTATTTATCCAAGCGTACGTATTGATGGCGATGGTTTTAATATTGCCATGACTCCTGAATTCGTTAATAGATACATAACGTTGCAAAAGGTATTTACTATGAGAATGTACTTCAAAGATGGATTAGGTGCTTTGGATTATGAAAAAATGGCTGATTGCATTCATGAAGATAATACATTTGAACTCACTCCAATTACTGAACCGAATGTAACAAAAGGACGTGACTGGTGTCGACAAGAAATAGATAGATCAAGTTTTAAACAGTAATATACTCTCTAGAAATACAATTCTCTAGAGAAATTTCTCACCTCACCTCCAACTCTTTCCTCATCACCGACCTTCTCGTTTCGTCCATCGCTTCTATCGAAAAATAGTAGGTGGTGCCTTTGTCCATCCCCCGGAAATTGTAGCTGGTGTCGCCATTTACGGTAATACAATAGAGGCTAAACTGCCTTTTATTCAAAACAGATTTTCTGAGGGTGTAGGCTTCGGGGAAGCCTACAAGGGAAGTATTTTGAAACCTTTCCCCAAGCGTTCAGTTCTTCATAAATTTTTGCGAAAAAGAAAACCCATTTAACCGGACAACCATCAAGTAAAGTCCTTTTTTTAAATCACTTACGGACATCTCGAGAGGTACAGAAAACTGTTTGAATGATTTCATCACTTCCCCGGTTGAATTAATAATGGTGATTTCCGTTTTTTCATTCGTCAACTTATTTTCAGGCAGGTTTAAGGTTATCCGATCGTTTACCGGATTTGGGAATAGCTTTAAATCGTTGTTCTGATGGATGCTATTTATGGAAGTTGGAGGGACATAAGCGCCAATTTCATATACCCTGACATAGTCAACCTTAAAAAAATCGGGATAAGCGGCCTTTGCCGGATCGTTGGACCAATAACTATTAATGGCCCAATCTTCAGTAGATATTTCACCCGTTACTTTAATATAGCCGGGCTGATTGCAAACTCCTCCTCCGGCGCTTCGCCACATTTCCTGATCATCAACAAAGAATACATACATTTCGGGATACCACTCCAATGAATAGGTATGGAATCCTTCCCGTATCCCCGATATTAATTCGTTTTTTCCTACCGACTTGTGAGCTGTACCGTAACCATCCCAATGAATCGCATGATTAATCTTATTAGTCCACCCAAAGGCTTCCATAATATCAACTTCCGAACCATCAACTCCACCATTGCCAACAGATCCCTGATTACCCTGCATCATCCAGAAGGCAACCCACCAACCTTGTTGTTTGGGTAGTTGACATCTGATCTCAAACCGTCCGTATTTCTGTTGAAATTTCCCCAATGTTCTAACGGCGCCAACACTGTAATCAAACGGGTCGCCATCATAGTTTTTATCAGTGATTTTCCTTACCCGTATTACCAGGTTCCCCTTACCATCAAGAAACGAATCGTCTTTGCTCCAATAGCCATCAGGTCCGTTGGCGTTTTGTCTTCGGTTATATTCCGGACGATCCCATTTGGAAGGGTCGGGTATCCCATTTCCGTCAAACTCGTCAGACCAGATCAGTTTTGGTTCATTAATATCGAGGGTTCCAGACTTCCCAACCATGAAGGATTTTTTAATTTCAGTTTGTGCCATCAAAACCATCAATGACATCAGAAAAAACGCTAGAACAAAGACTATTTTTTTCATATTGATTATATCCTTTTTTGACAGTCATCGATTGTCTTTTCACGGACCAATCGGGCTAAATCCTGTTTGGCTGTGTTGAAGAATACAAATATGGGCATTACGTTTTTCCCGGCAAAACGATATATCCTTTCTTTTTGTGTTCCTTAAGGAGTTCTGATCTAGTGTCGTATTTAATTCGATACCCCTTACTTGATATGCCAAAACGTTTATCTTTGCGCCTTCAAAAAAACAGGACGAAATGATTTCAGTTGACGGATTGGCGGTTGAATTTGGTGGCACTACACTTTTCTCGGACATTAATTTTGTAATTAATGACAAGGACCGGATTGCACTAATGGGGAAAAACGGGGCAGGAAAATCGACCTTGCTGAAAGTGATTGCCGGAGCAAGAACTCCTAACCGCGGACGGATTTCGGCTCCAAAAGACGCCGTGATTGCCTATTTGCCTCAGCATTTGCTCATCGACGACAAGCGTACTGTTTTTGAAGAAGCAGCCCAGGCCTTCGCCCGCATCCACGAGATGGAGCGACAAATTGCTGCCATGAACGACGAACTAGCCACCCGCACCGATTACGAATCAGACAGTTACTATTCTCTGATTGAACAAGTTTCAGCCCTGAGCGAAAAATATTACTCGATTGAAGAAATCAATTTTGACGCCGAAGTAGAGAAAATTTTGCTCGGACTTGGTTTTGTTCGTGACGATTTTACCCGCCCCACCAGCGAATTTAGCGGAGGCTGGCGAATGCGCATCGAACTGGCCAAGATTCTGTTGCAAAAGCCTGATTTGATTTTGCTGGATGAGCCGACCAACCACATGGACATTGAATCAATCCAGTGGCTCGAAGAATTCCTGATAAACAGCGCCAAAGCAGTGATCGTAATTTCGCACGACAGGGCGTTTGTGGATAACATCACGAACCGCACCATTGAGGTGACCATGGGGCGCATTTACGATTACAAAGTCAACTACTCGAAATATCTGGAACTTCGCCGCGAGCGCCGCGAACAACAGCAAAAAGCCTACGACGAGCAGCAAAAAATGATTGCCGAAACCACCGAGTTCATCGAACGTTTCAAAGGAACTTATTCGAAAACCCTTCAAGTGCAATCTCGTGTTAAGATGTTGGAAAAGCTCGACCTGGTTGAAATTGACGAAGAAGACACGTCGGCCCTTCGTTTGAAATTTCCACCATCGCCCCGCTCCGGAAATTATCCGGTGATTCTGGAGGAAGTGAGCAAAAAATATGGCGATCATCTGGTATTTAAGAATGCTTCGCTCACCATTCAACGAGGCGAAAAGGTTGCTTTCGTAGGCAAAAACGGAGAAGGAAAATCAACAATGGTAAAGGCCATCATGGGTGAAATTGATTATGAAGGGAACCTGACGCTCGGGCACAACACCATGATTGGCTACTTTGCGCAAAACCAGGCCTCGCTGCTCGATGAGGAACTGACCGTTTTTCAAACCATCGATGATGTAGCTGTGGGCGATATACGGACCAAGATTAAAGATCTGTTGGGCGCTTTCATGTTTGGTGGCGACAGTATCACAAAAAAAGTGAAAGTGCTTTCAGGAGGAGAGCGTACCCGTCTGGCTATGGTCAAGCTGCTGCTCGAACCGGTGAACCTGCTCATTCTCGACGAGCCTACCAATCACCTCGATATGCGCACCAAAGATATCCTGAAAAGCGCCCTGAAAGATTTTGATGGAACGCTTATTCTGGTTTCACACGACCGTGATTTTCTCGACGGGTTGGCCGAAAAAGTTTTTGAATTCGGGAACAGCCAAGTAAAAGAACACTTGTACGACATCAAAGGATTTCTTCAGAAGAAGAAACTGGATAACCTGAAGGAATTGGAACGAAAAAACGCTAAATGACTGATAGTTGATCCGATTACACGGGTCGTCGGATCGGCTATCAGTTATAATAAATACCTTAATTCCAGTCCGAGCGTTTAACAAGTTTGATTGTCTTTTTACTGCCTGAACGCTGCAATTGTCCCATATAAATCCCATCGGGCAAAGTTCTGCCATCGAAAACAAGTTGGTGAATCCCGGCTTCGAATTCGGAATCAACTACTACGGCAACTTGTTGACCAAGTGAATTGAGAATAATCAACTTAACGTATTGCCTTTGAGGTAAGCAGAACTCAATTATTGTGTTTCGGGTAAATGGATTGGGATAGGTCTTGAATGCAAAGGCTGGAATTTCAACTTCCGAAATACTAACATTTACCGCAGCGCTCACTTTTACATTCACAATTGTCTGAACCGTATTTGTTCCATCACTCGCTCCAACCGCAAACTGAAAAGTACCAACTTGACTGGGTTGAAAGTAAAATATACCAGTTGGACCAACAACAGCGCCAGAACCGCTAATAATTGAATAATAAATATTTGAACTATCCGGATCAATAGCATCAATATCAAACTTAACCAATTCACCAACTGTAGCTGTTAAATCACCACTTGGCACTTGAGTAAAAACCGGAGGAGTATTAACCCACAAATTAACCTTTACATTAAATGTAGTTGAAACACTATTTAAACCATCACTCGCGCTCACTATTAAAGAATGACTACCAGTTTGGTTGGCTTGATAAGTAAACAAACCTGTCACGGGATCAATGCTGGCACCTGTACCGCTGGTAATTAAGTAGGTGACAGCAGCGTTTTCCGGGTCGCTCGCTTTAAATGAAAAACTGGTCTGAGTACCCAATATGGCAATTAAATCACCATTTGGCACTTGGATAAATACTGGCGGTGTGTTGGTCTCTAAATCAGCAACGGAAAAAGTAATTAGTTTACGTTTAAGCACTGACGTACATGACTTTACGTAAATATTTTCCTTCATCGGCTTTAAATGCCATCCGGCCATTTGAGAATAAAAATTACTGTTGGTTATTGAAGTATCTCTTAATTCCGTCACTTTGGCTTTAATCTTTTTATCTGTCCCTATAAAATCAATAAATGCCTGATCAATTTTCGCATTTCCTTCACGCTGATAGGAATAGATTATCTGGTCATTTTCATCAAAATACACTGAAGATAATGGATCAAATACGATGACAGACAGTGATTTAAATTTATCAGTGGTACATAAACTCGTCAAATCAGTCACCAATTCATATTTTCCATCGTCATTGTATTGTGGCCAGGTTGTCAAATCTTTTCTAAGTGGTATTCTTGAATTATTCAAACCAATAATCTGAACCGTGTTTCTTTTAAACCGATAAGCAAAGCCATTTTCAAAATCGAATTTAGCATTCTGATTTTCAAGCAAAGGATCATTAATTTTACGATTACAATCAACATAATACTTTTCAAAATCAATTCGTCTGTTATACTGATTTACCAACGTGTCGGTAAAAATGTAATTACCATTTTCAATATCGGTCGATTTTATGCTATTAGTTAGTCTTAAATTCATTACCAGCTTTGGAACAGAACTGAAGTCCTCTTCCAAAAAACAATACTCAAATAATTGCCAATCATCAAAATAAAACCAATTATAGTCATAATAAAATTTTCCATTGGCAACTTCTTTATTTGAGTTAATTACTTGAAAAGCTCCTCTCCCCAGATCTGTTTTAATCGTATCGTTGTATCCAACAATGGTAAACATATGTCCTCTCGAACTACAATTGTGAACCTCCTTGTGCCAACTATAAACACTATTCTCCTTTGGCAAATCAAAAAAATCGCTATATAAAGTAATGCCCAAAGTAAAACATTTGCCCTGCTTTAATGAATCTTTTAATGATGCTATACGTTTGGTTATTAAATCGGTATTATTACGACAATCAGAAAAATCACCAGTATAAAACTTCTTACTTTTATACGTCAATGCTTTTGCTCTAATTCCAAAATCCGGTTTGTAATCGGTTGTCTGCTCATTAATTAGGAAATCGGCCATTGTTGCACAACCCTGGCTCCTCATATACATGAAGCCAGAACTGGCGTTTCCGGCAGCTGCATCAGGCGGACTATTCTGGTTCCAAACAAAATTATGATTGAACTGATTGATTTCTAAATTAGGGTCACGATTAAACTGCCTGTTCCAAATAGAAGATTTAAGGTAATAGATCAAAGAAAAATGAGTACAGTTAGCCAGAACCTCCTGACTTCTAAGTGGGGGAAACCATTTACTATTGTCCACTACGGTAGGCAAAAGAATTAACGAATGGGTTGTTAAAGTTAATCCCGGAAATTTGGCATTGGTCATTGTGCAATAGTATGTACCAGTTTCTTCCACTTTATATTTCCCGGCTTGGTCGGTTCCTTCGATCTTCTTTCCGTTTTTATACCAACAGAAAACAGTAGCTGTACCATTTACATCGGCTTCTGCCGAGAAGTCCAGAACATCTCCAATCTGAATATTTTTTAAATCCTCAAACACCTCTTTTTGAGGTTCGATTTTGCTGATTGGCGAAAGAGTCATATTTAGCGTCGCCTTTAAACTGCTAAAAGGAAGCCGGTTATTGTCGCAAAATAAGTGTTGGAGTTTTATTAAGTCCTTCAGATCAAGTGAAGTAAGGAGGTTACCTGAACAATCCAAAGATTCCAAATTTACAAGTCCCTCCAAATCAAGCGAGGTCAGTTTATTGTCAGAGTATGAGCCTCCTCCACGACATACTAAATTTTTTAGACTGGAAAGTCCTGCTACTTTAAGTGAAGTAAGTTGTGGGTTTCCATAACACGCTAATATTTCTAATTTATTAAGGCGCGTAACATCTAAGCGAAGAAGTTTTTTTTCTCCTAATTGTAACTCAATTACTTTTTTAGGAGTTGTATCTGTCCATTTAACACCAGCCCAGGTCGCTAATTCACTAACATTCGCCCATTCCGTTTTTAAGGGGGAATCATAAGTAGCGTTGTTACTTATGTTTTGAAGTATAATTACATCGTTTAGGTCGAAATTCTGAGTTTGCCCGAAAGTGAAAACTGTGGAAAACAGAAAAATAGAGAGTAAGGTAAAGATTCGCATTGGCTTAGGTAATTAAACGTAACAATTTACACCCATTTCCCCAAATAGCAAAATTTCCGAAACATAAAATATTAAAATAAAGTGATTGCTGTTGCTACTCTTTCTATTTCAATCCAGATAAATTCTTTTTTGCCGGCAAAAAATGGTCATTCAACGAAAAAGATGAGTTTTTGACAAGCTCTCCTTCTAAATTTGGTAACGAATTTCAATTTCAAGCGTCTATTCAAACAAAACAATCAAACTATGAAACAGAAACAATTTCAACTGATCGGAATTTTTGCAGTCCTGAGTGTTCTGTTGTCTTCTTGCTGGTTTTTAGGCCCTTCGGTAAAAGGCAACGGGAATGTTACTGAACAGGTGAGGCAGGTTGATGAATTCAACCAAATTGAGGTCAGCCGGGGAATGAACGTTTACATTACCCAGGGAAGCCCGGCCAAAGTGGTGGTCATTGCCGACAGTAACCTTCAGGAGATTATCCGGACTGATGTGGATGGCGATGTGTTGAAAATATATGCCGACGAAAACATTCGCTGGGCCAAAGAGAAAAAGATAATGGTAACCGTCGAAAAATTGACTCGTGTTGAGTCCAGTTCAGGAGCTAATGCTTATTCGCAATCTCAAATCATGTCGGGAGACCTCGAATTGAAAGCCAGTTCGGGAGCCAACCTGACGATGGACGTAAACGCCAGGCACCTGAATGCAGATTGTTCCTCAGGAGCCAATATCAAGCTATCGGGACTGGCCAAAGAAGCCGAACTGGAAACCTCATCGGGAGCTAATCTGAAGGCACAGGAACTGAAAGCCGACAAATGCCGGATGCGGGCATCCAGTGGCGGAAATGTATCGGCAACCGTAGTTGAATCGATGGAAGCCAAAGCGTCAAGCGGCGGAAATGTGGTTTACTATGGTGAACCAGCTTCAACCAGTGTTGATACTTCATCCGGAGGAAATATACATCGTAAATAGCAGAAACTTCTAATCTCATAAACAGTCAAAACAGAAATATGAAACCAATTACAATTTTATCGATGATCCTTTTCTGCGGGACTTTCACCTTCTCCGCGCAAGCCAGCCAGTCGGGCAGCAATCGCCAAACGCGACAGGTATCCGGATTTCACGGAATTTCAGTAACCAGCGGGATCGATCTTTACCTGACTCAAAAAAATACAGAAGAAGTGGTTGTAGAAGCCGAATCGGAAGATTTGGACAAAATTATTACCCGGGTTGAAGGTGGAATCCTGAAGATTTACATCAGGGAAAAATCGTGGTTCAATCTGAACTGGAATAAAGATCCGCGCAAAGTGTACGTTTCATTTAAATTACTCGACAAACTGGATGCTTCGGCAGGCTCCGATGTCATTTCACAGGATCTGCTGAAACTTGAGAAGCTCAACCTGGACGCCAGCAGCGGATCAGACGTCAAACTGGAACTTGAGGCCAGCAATATTGTCGTTGAATCGAGCAGCGGGTCGGACATTTTCCTAAAAGGTAAAGCCTCGGTTTTGCAGGCCAATGCGTCGAGCGGAAGCGACATCAATGCCAACGAACTTCAGGCTAAAAAATGTACAGCCAGTGTTTCCAGCGGATCGGACGTCCGGGTAAATGTAACCGAAGAACTGAATGCCGATGCCAGCAGTGGCGGCGATATCACGTACTCCGGAAATCCCAAAACCAAAGACATTAACGAATCGAGCGGCGGCGACGTGCACGGAAGATAGTAAAAGTTCCAAATTCCAAGTTTCAAATTCCAAGTTCGCTTAATATAAAGTCAGTTTTGAACTGGCTAGAGATGACTGTGCCTTTATCAGCAATAAAACAGAAAACAAAAATTTAGAAAAAAAACGACCTTAAGCCATGAAGGTCAAGTACTTAAATAATTAAAACAATTAACAATTTAAAAACAGAAAACCATGAAAACAATTTTGAAAGTAACTTTATTGTTCGCGTTTGTAGCATTTGTAACCACTGCTTTTGCCGCAGGAAACCTGAATGTAAACATCGTACCGCTATCGGCTGACAAAGCAGTTGTGACCATTTCAAGCCTCACTGACAGTAACCTGAAAATTTCGGTTGAAGATGAATTGGGCCGAATTATTTATTACAAAGAAACGGAGGAACCAGCGGGCGATTATCGCAAAGTATTTGATTTCTCAGGTCTTGAAGAAGGCCAGTATAAACTTTCTGTGGAAAGCGATAAGCTCACCACAAAGAGAGAATTCGAAATCAATGATGGAAAAATTTCCGTCGGAGATGAAAAAACGACACTCGAACCCGTCTTTGTTTATAAAGACCGTTTGCTGAGATGCAGCTACCTGAATTTCCAAAAAGAAAATCTGAAATTGTATTTTTTTAATCAGAGACAGCTGATTTATACCAAAGTGATTGGTCGTAATTTTACGGTCACCGAAGCATTAAATCTTTCTCAACTCGACAAAGGAACTTATACGGCGGTACTTTCAACCGGAGAAAAAGATTATACATACGATGTTGTAGTGGAATAAAGAAATCTTTTAATGTTGTAAGTTGGTTTTGCACTAAGTTAGTTTGAACCTTTCAGGACTGGTTCCTGAAAGGTTTTTCGTTTATACCAGACAAATCGCGCTGACCATTCGTCCTGTTGCAGCACCATCGCGACGGGCCGAATAGAACAGATCGGGATGTTCGAATGAGCACAGTCCCATTACTTCAATGCTTTCTTCCGGAATTCCCGATTCGATCAAAATCGTTTTGTTGGCTTCCCACAAATCAAAATAAGCATGACCGCTGTTGAACGAAGGTTTCAGCAGGGCCCGTGAATTACTGAAATTGTTTTCAACCGCATTCACCACTTCGGGACCCACTTCGTAGGCATGTATATGGATGGAAGGACCGATTCCGGCAATGATGTCCGCGGGAGAACAGCCAAATTCTTCGGTCATACGACGAATTGTTTTGGCGGCAATTTTCGAAACCGTTCCCCGCCAACCGGCATGAACAGCAGCCACTACCTGTTTTTTCGGATCGTACAGCAAAACAGGCACACAGTCGGCCGTTTGAACACAAACAAATAAACCGGGCTGATTGGTTATCAGGGCATCGGTGTCGGCAATGGCCGGAACATGATTTGCTTCGCGAACCACTGCAACATGATCGGAATGAGTTTGTCGCGGGAAAACAAACTGGGCAGTTTCCCACTCGCCTGAAACGACCAGTTCTTTGCGAAATTCAGCGTATTCTGATTCCCGATCACCGGTAAAACGTGGTTTGCTTCCTGAAACCCAACCTTCTCTGGTGGTAATAAAATGGGTAATATTTTTGTAGGATTTGAAGCTTTCGAATTTAAACACCGAAAGTCGTCCCTGGATTAATTTTCTCATCGTTCATAAATTTTTGGCGCAATTATAAGCAGTGTAAATGATGCAATTCATGATTTTTGTCGCCTGAATAATCAATGTTCCGTGTTACCTTCAATTACCCGTAACTCGTACATCGCGACCTGCAATACTGTTTTCTGAACACTGATTTATCCCAACAGCAACTGATTCATTTTTCCTTTGTCCAGGATTTTGATATAGCGCCGGTCGGTTTCAATCAGGCCTTCCTGACACATCTCGCCCAAGGTGCGGGCCAGCGACGGACGGGTAACACCAAACATTTCGGCCAGCTGGCCCTGCGACTGCGATATTTCGACTGTTTGAAGCCGGTCGCCGGCTTTTTCAAGCAGATAGTGGGCAATTTTTTGCTTGATGGTTTTAAACGACAGAAATTTTAACTTTTGCGACAAAAATTGCGCACGGGTTGAAATTGTGTTCAGATAATTATTCAGAATCAGCGAATTTAACTGCAATAACTTGACAAACTCAGCTTTTGGAATTGAAACCATCTCAACATTCGTATTGGCCGAAACAGTAACCGGAAACTGGTTTTGCTTTCCAAATAAAAAAGCAGACGCTAATGGCTGCGGCGCCGCCAAATCTTCTATTTTTATGATTTTACCTGAATAGTCGTTCATTTCAGCCTTTACACTTCCTTGCTGAATAATCAGTAAACGGTCACAAATTTCTCCGCCAAACACGATCAGTTCACCTTTGGGATACGACTTTACCTGGTAATGAATCTGTGAAAACAGCTCGCGAAGCCCTTCAGGAGAAATACCGCGAAAAATAGGTGACTGGCAAATGATTTCGGATTGGATCATATAATCTCGATTACTATTTTTTAAGCTTCTTTATTTCTTCATTTAGGTTTTCGAGGGCTTTTATGTCTTCAGCGGCCAACCTTTCCTTGTCGTATTTTTCATATTCGGTTTCGGCCATCTGCAAAGCCAGTTCGTGCGAAATTTTTCCTGCATGTTCCAAAATTTCGTTTTCGTTGATTGTGAGTATGTCGTCCAGTTTTCTGGTCCAATCGGACATGTACATTACTTTCTTCTGGCGCGCCTGATTCTCGGCAAAGGCCAGAAATTGTTCCACCAACAAATTCAATTGACTCAGTTCTTCTTCGCTCAGGTAATTTTTTGCAATTCCAACATCTGTTTTTCTTATTTTGGAGCCCTGCCACGAGCTTAGGCCCATATTCTTCTCTGTTGCAATAGCACGCTGGGCAATCAGTTCGGCGGCGGTATATTGATGGATTGCCCAGTGAAGTTTGTTCTGGACAGTTGCAAAAAAGTCTTTTGCCCGACTGGTTTTAGCGTCGTAGTCGATACTAAGCGTAAAAATATCCTTTACTTTTTGGTAGAAAATGCGTTCGGAGCTCCGAATGTCGCGAATACGTTCGACCAGCTCATCAAAATAACGAATTTGTCCGGCCGCTTTTAACCGCTCATCGTCCATTGTAAAACCTTTGACGATGTATTCTTTTAGTCGCTGAGTTGCCCAAATGCGAAATTTCGTGGCAACATGACTCTTAACGCGATATCCCACAGAAATAATCGCATCAAGATTGTAAAACTTCTGGATACGTTCTACCTGTCTGCTTCCCTCTTTTTGAACTTGTAAAAAATCTTTACAAGTTGAAATCTCATCCAATTCACCGTCTTCAAATATATTTTTAAGATGAATCGTTATATTCTGAGGCGTTGTTTGAAAAAGCTCGGCCATAAGCTTTTGAGTTAGCCACACGGTTTCATTCTCCAAACGGACATCAATTTTAGTGGTGCCATCTTCGGTTTGGTAAAGGATTATTTCGCTGTTTGGTTCCATACATTTACAGATTTTCTATTTCCATTTCTGCATCATCTTTATTCAAGGTTGCTGCAAAATACCACATAAAAATGAGAATCCGGAATTTGCAAAAGAAATACATTTCCTAATGTTTGTAACATTCGTTACATTTCAGACAACCGAACGGCTGTACTTTTGTTTCAGAAAAATACAAAAAATAGTAACCGAAACGATGAACTAATCATTCATCAATCATAAATAATAAATCAAGATGATACGCGAAATTGTAAATATAGACGAAGACTTGTGTAACGGTTGTGGAGTTTGTGTTCCAAACTGTCACGAAGGTGCGCTGCAAATTATTGACGGCAAAGCCAGGCTCATTAGCGAATTGATGTGCGACGGATTGGGAGCCTGCCTCGGCCATTGTCCTGAGGGAGCAATAACCATCGAAAAACGTGAGGCGGACGAATACGATGAGGTGGTGGTTGTGAAGCAGATTATTCCAAAAGGGAAGAATACGATGGTTGCTCACCTCAAGCACCTGAAAGAGCACGGAGAAACCGGATTCCTGAAACAAGCTGTCGGTTACCTGAAATTACACGCTTCGGAAATTCCTTTCAGCGTTGATGCAGTTATTTCTGAAGTTCACAATACCAAAGTGGAATCGTCTGGCGGATGTGCACCAGGCGGATGTCCGGGATCAAGAGAAGTAAGTTTCGAGTCACAGAGTTTACGCTTTGCTCCGACAACAGCTTCAACCGAAGCACCTTCGGCGCTTCGTCAATGGCCGGTACAAATGCACCTGATTAACCCCGCTGGTGCGGCTTTTCAAGGTACCGACCTGCTTTTGGCTGCAGACTGCGTTGCTTTCAGTATGGGAAATTTCCACTCCAAATTCTTAGCCGGAAAATCATTAGTTATTGCCTGCCCTAAACTCGATCAGGGCAAAGAAATATACGTCGAAAAAATTCGTCGCCTTATCGATGAAGCCCGGGTGAACACCATCACCATTATGATGATGGAAGTGCCCTGCTGCGGAGGTTTATCACAACTGGTTCAGATGGCGAAAGCTCAGGCATCGCGCAAAGTTCCGGTAAAGGAAATTATCGTCAACATCAAGGGCGAAGTTCTGGATGAAACTTGGGTTTAAAAGAATTTCAAGTCCCAGGTTCCAAATTCCAGTTCGGGTGAATTGAAGTTGCACGATTTGGTTTTTACAATTGTATGAAAAAGAAGAGAGTTCATTCCTTCACCCGAGGAAAAATAAAAGAATAAGGTTGGTTTTTTGGTTTGAAGCCTCCTGATCGTTCTGATCAGGAGGCTTTTTTATTTTTCTACTTGCATTCTTTGACGTCGCAATTTGAAATCATTTACAAAAATGGACCTCAACCGGTGTTTTCCTGGCTTATAATTGGCAATTCTGTTTTCAAAAACTAAGCTTCAAAGTCCACATTTTTATTTTTAGTCATCTTGTCTCCGAAGTTATTTCATTCATTTTAGATTTTTTTATCATTGATTTACAGAACATTAAAAATATTTGAAAAAAATTTAGTACTTTGTGTTGCATAGAACCATTTAAAATTCATATATTTGTAAAGCCAATAACAATGTAAGAGAAGGTAGAAGTTTAAAAAAAGTTCCTTGTAACTGTAACGAAATTAAAAACCGATCGTCTTACAAACAGAGAAAACAAGTTCGGAAAACAAAAACAGAAAACAGAAACAATTCAGAAAACACAACTCAAAGCCATGAAAACAACAAACAATGTTCAGAAAACAGAAAACAAGAAATTTGAAAAACCCGTAAGTAAATTCTTCGCCGTAGTTTTAAGCTTGGTATTAATCAGTTTAACGGTGAGTGCCAACGGATTTTGGAAACAACTGCTCACCAACAATACTTTCGGGAAAATGGCCGCCCTGATGGTTGATCAGGAAAACGAAAACAAAGAGCTCCTGGTTTTTGCAAGTCCGGCGACAATCGAACATACAGCCGAAACTAATCGTCCGGCATTCGCATTTTACATTGAACCTGCTCGGGAGAAAAGCCTGGAAATCGAAAACTGGATGACCAATGAAACCTATTTCGGTTCAGCTACATCTATTTCGGACCAGGTTGAACAGGAAAAACCTCTCGAAATTGAAAGCTGGATGATTGACAACAACAATTTCAACAAACCGGCTGCCGAAAGTGAACCTGCCCTTGAAATCGAAGTCTGGATGCTGGAAGAAAATGTATGGAACAACTAACCTTTATTTGACGGGAAGAAATTTTGAACGAATTTTAAGGAGGAAAGAATAATGGATCTGAACAATACAAAAGCTCAAATGCGCAAGGGAGTACTCGAATACTGCATTTTGCTGGTAATCGACGGAAAACCTTTGTATGCAAGCGACATCATTGATGAACTTAGCCGGTCAAAAATGATCGTCGTGGAAGGTACACTTTATCCGCTGCTTACCCGTCTGAAAAACGACGGATTACTGGCTTACAAGTGGGAAGAATCAACTCAGGGACCACCTCGTAAATATTACGAACTGACCGAAGAAGGCCGATATTTCCTGAACGAAATGGGGTCCTCATGGGACGAACTGGTTGAAGCAGTTAAAATGATAAAAGAACATAAATAAGTCATTTTCAGTTTAAAGAAAACAATCGGAAAAATTATCTCACAATGAAAAAGACATTTACAATAAATATAAGTGGAAGCATTTTTCACATCGACGAAGATGCCTACGAAAAGCTGCAACAATATCTTCACAAGTTGAACTGCCATTTTGGTACTGCTGTTGAAGGTCAGGAAATACTTCAGGACATTGAAGCGCGTATTGCTGAACTGTTCATCGAAAAAACCGTGAACAAGGTTGAAGTTATCACCGATGCCATGGTTGATGAAGTAATTACCCGAATGGGTAAACCTGAAGATTTTATGGAGCCCGGAGAAGAAGAACCGTCAGGAAAAGCCAAAGAAGACACTGATCCACAGAACGAACCGAAAATACGCCGACGGCTATACCGCGATGGCGATAGTCGGGTCCTTGGAGGAGTCTGTTCAGGAATGGGCGCCTATTTCAACATTGACATGGTGATTTTGCGTGTGATATTCGTTCTGGCTTTCTTTTTAAGTGCCGGAGCTGCCATGCTTGTTTACATTGTCTTTTGGATTGCCGTACCAAAAGCAAAAACGACTGCTCAACGGCTCGAAATGAAAGGAAAAGAAGCAACTGTTTCGAACATTGAAAAATCGATTAAAGAAGAAATGAACGAAGTTGGAGAAAGCTACAACAAGTTCATGGATTCAAAAAACGAAAAAGGACAATCGCGGGTTGATCGGTTTGGAGATGTGGTTAATAGCAGTTTAAGAGTAGTACTGCGAGTTATTGTCCTGCTGTTTGGCGCTTCACTCATTATTGGAGGAATTGCAGGATTAATTGGCTTTGTTACATCAATGGCCGTAGGACATTCCTTCCTGCACGGAGGCCCGTGGAATTTTGGATGGAATTCGGACGTGGATATGGCTGCTCTAATCAATAATTTTGTCAGCCCTGGCGCATATACAATCTCGTTGATTGCCATTTCCATCCTGATTGGCATCCCGATTTTACTCATCCTTTTTATCGGAACTAAGCTGTTGTTCCGATATAAAACCAATAACAAACTTATCGGCCTCGGAACCTTCGGTGTATGGCTGGTAGCATTGGTCTCCCTGATCATCATAAGTGTAAATCAAGTGGGTAACTTCGGGAAACAAACCAGCCAGACTGTAACTCAAAAAGTTGATTGCACCAAGTGCAAGACGCTTTACCTGCAAACCACTGAAGATTTATATGAATCGCTGATCGATAATGAGATTTCGCTCGACCGGATGAAGATTGCCGTAGTGAATGGCAAACAACGGATTTTGGGCCATCCGCGCTTTACCATCGAAAAAAGCAGCACCGAAGAATATTTGCTCCTGGTTAAAAAGCGGGCGCGCGGCAGCAGCACCGAAGATGCCCAGAAAAACGTAGAACAAATCGAATACAATTTCAGCCAGAAAGATTCGACCCTGAAATTCGATCCGTATTATTTTCTGAAAGAAAATTCAAAATGGCGCGAACAGGAAGTTTCGATGACCCTGAAGATCCCGGAAGGCAAATCGGTTTACCTTGATGTGAAAATGGCCAGGATTATTTATGACATTGAAAATACCGCGAATATGTGGGATGGCGATATGGTCGGCAAAACCTGGACCATGACAGCCAATGGACTGGCACTGAAAGAAGAAACACCGGCTACTCCTTCGCTTAAAAATTAAACTGGAACAAATTTATAAAGACGAAAGGCTGCCATTTTACGTTGGCAGCCTTTCGTCCTTTATCCTTCCCCGCTTCGGATTAGTTCTTAAACAAATTGGTAAAATCATTCTGGATTTTGGGCTGAATGGCAGCATAACCATTTACGATTATCAGGCTAAGAAATGGATTTTCAGCGATAAAAAAGACAGCCAGGAAGGAACATTGCCGGCGTCAACTTTCAAGATTTTGAATTCTCTGATTGCCTTGAAAACCGGCGTGATCAAAGATGAAAACGAGATCATCAGATGGCCCGGACAAACCGATACCGTGAAATATGGCTACCGGCCCGACATCTACCACGACATGAACCTGAAGGAAGCATTCAAGGTCTCGGCAATCTGGGTTTACCTGAAATATGCGGAACAAATCGGGAGACCCCGCTACCAGAACTTTCTGGAACGATCGCATTACGGAAACTGCGATTTGACCGTTGATGATCCTGATTTCTGGAATTTTGGAAAACTGGCAGTAAGCCCGGTCGAACAGATCAATCTGCTGAAAGGCATTTACGAAGAAACCCTGCCCTTTTCGGCCCGCTCGTTTGAAATCGTTAAACGCATCATGATTGAAGAACAAACCGATTCTTATATTCTTCGGGCTAAAACCGGCTGGACCCGCGATGGAGGAAAAGATACCGGCTGGTGGGTGGGTTATGTGAAACGGAAAGACAACGTGTTTTTCTTTGCCACCCGGATTATCAAAACCGGAACGAGATAAATCCGGATTTCATCCGAAGCTGGAAAGAAATTACCCGCGCCATTCTGAAACAATTGCATGTTTTGGATTGATCGGATTTGACAAGCCAACGGCCTGAAAAATCAGTCAATCATTTCTTTTTAAAACCGGTTTTTCTGATGTAATTTAGTCGCAAATTCACAAAACACACCACGATGCTTGAAAAAGGATTTCTCCACAATCAAACCAATAAGAACAGCAAACACAAGCAAATTGCCTCAACCGTGAGCAACGTATTACTCTACCTGGGCATGCTCGTTCTTGGCGGTTCATTCATTTACCTGCTGTTTAACCTGGAAAAATCGGATGCGCTTGTCAGCATGATGATGCCATTTCTGGTGGCAGGTTTGGGATTGATCTTTGTGAGCATGCTCATTAAAAGGGCATACTCCAGGTTAAGAAAATAGCAGCGCCCCAAAACAACCGCTAATCTACCCGAAACTCAAATCCTCCATGAGTCCCAACAAAACGACACCTGTTTTTTTTGCCTGCTCCTCCGATTTCCGGAAATGGCTCGAAGCCAATCATCAGAACAAAACTGAAATTCTGGTTGGTTACCACAAAGTCAAAACCGGGAAGCCAAGCATGACCTGGTCGGAGTCGGTGGATGAAGCGCTTTGCTTTGGCTGGATTGACGGTATCCGGAAAGCTTTTGATGCTGAAAGCTACACCATCCGTTTTACACCACGAAACCCGAAGAGCAACTGGAGCGCGATAAACATTAAAAAGGTGGAGAAAATGATCAGTCTTGAGAAAATGACTCCAGCAGGATTAGCTGCTTTTGAGAAACGTTCGGAAGCCCGGTCAGCAATTTACAGCTATGAAAATCGTCCGGAGAAACTAGATTCTGAACTTGAAACCCGGCTTAGAGCCAATGAGGCAGCCTGGAGCTTTTTCAAGACTCAGCCTCCGTCCTATCAAAAAATGATTACTTACTGGACGATGAGCGCCAAACAGGAAGTCACACGGTTTTCACGGCTTGATAAGCTGATTGAAGCCAGTGCAAAAGGGAAACGACTGATGTAACTATTAAATCAAAAGAAACCCGATGGACGATTTTCAGGTGTTTGTCAAGCCGGTTGGCGCCAGTTGTAATCTGGCCTGTACCTATTGCTATTACCTCGATAAACGTGAATTACTCGCCGGGTCCGGGCCTCATCGCATAGCTGACAATTTGCTCGAACACTACCTCATTCAGCATATTCAGGCTTCGACCAATCAAACCATATTCTTTTCATGGCACGGCGGCGAACCCACTTTGGCCGGACCGGATTATTTTCGCCGGATTGTTGAACTTCAGAAAAAACATCTTCCTGCCAATCGTACTGCTGTAAACGGCATTCAGACCAACGGAACCTTGCTTACCGATGAATGGTGCCACTTCCTGAAAAAAGAGAATTTCGTCGTCGGAATCAGCCTCGACGGACCGGAAAAATTTCATTCCATTTACCGGTTCCGAAAAGATGGACAATCTTCCTTTGATACGGTTTTGCAAGCTTATCAGCTCCTTAAATTGCATGAAATTCCCTGCGAAATACTGTGTGTTGTTCATGCCCAAAATATCGGGTATCCGCTGGAAGTTTACCGTTTTTTCAAAAGTCTCAACGCTGATTTTCTGACGTTTATTCCTTTGGTAGAGCGACTTTCGCACGAGACTAATCAGGTTTCGGAACGGACTGTACCTGCAAAAGCTTTTGGTAAATTTTTATGTGCCATCTTCGACGAATGGAAAACTTCTGACATCGGGACCGTCAAAATTCAGATCGTTGAAGAAGCATTACGGACAGCTTTTGGCCTCGATCATTCACTCTGTATTTTTAAGCCGGTTTGTGGCCGTGTCCCGGTAATTGAACACAACGGCGACTTTTATTCATGCGATCATTTTGTTGATCCCGCACATCGCTTGGGGAACATCCGGCAACAATCACTTTCAGAGCTGCTTGAATATCCGGAGCAGCAAGCTTTCGGGCAAGCCAAATCAGATACACTCCCGACCTATTGCCTGAAATGTGAGGTTCGTAATTTTTGCAATGGAGCCTGCCCAAAAGACCGGTTTATCGATACACCGGATGGAGAGCCCGGCATGAATTACCTTTGTGAAGGGTACAAGTTATTTTTCAATCGTTGCAAACCCTTTGCTGATCAGGTAGCCGAGGTATGGAAAAGTAGTAAACAGTCGCAGTAATCAGTTTTCAGAAAATGAAACTTGCAAACTAATCACTGCGACTGATCACTATTTCAGCTTATCTTTAAAAAATTCAATTGTCCTTTTCCAAGCCAGATCAGCAGCTTCTTTGTTGTACCGCTCCGGATTGGAATCGTTGTTGAAGGCATGCTGCGTTCCTTCATATAGGTAAATCCGGTAGTCGATGCCGGCCCTTTTTAGTGCGGCTTCAAACTCCGGAATTCCTTTGTTGATGCGCTCATCGTTTCCGGCATAATGCAACAGCAACGGCGCTTTAATCTTCGGAACATCTTCGGCTTTGGGCTGTCCTCCGTAATAGGGAACGGCAGCATCCAGATCAGGTGCATTTACCGCCACCTGGTTAGTCATTGCACCACCCCAGCAAAATCCGGTACAGCCAACTTTACCGGTTGTTTGCGGGTTTGTCTTCAGGTAGGCAACAGCTGCCGAAAAGTCTTGCTTCGTTTTCTCGTAATCCAGTTTTTGAAACATCGGGATGGCATCTTCCGGTTTCTCGGGTGTTCCGTTCAGCGGCGACAAAGCATCTGGTGCCAGGGCCACAAATCCTTCGAGTGCCATCCGACGGGCTACATCTTTGATGTGCGGCTGGAGTCCACGGTTTTCGTGGATCACAACCACAGCCGGATGTTTCTTTTTCCCTTTGGGTCGAGCCAGATAGGCAATCATGGGGCCACTTGCCCCGGTGTAACGAATGATTTCGGTGACGAGCCGCGGGTCGTCGGCTTTAGTAATTTCGGCAAATAAATTAGCTGAAATTGGAGCCAACAGAACCGATCCGCCAGCATATACAGCGGCTTGTTTCAGAAATTCGCGGCGGCCAGATCGATTACTGTTTGGCTTGTTTGAGTGATCGTTTTTATTCAAGGGCATAATCCTTCCTCCTGGCTTTTGAGTTTGTATTATTTAAAGTTGTTGATTAATCGGCAACTAAATTTACAACTTATTCCAGTTTTTATTTCAGAAAAGCATGGTATATGCATGAAATATTGCTCTATCAACAGGATAATTGAGCTAAATCATATTTGTCCTGAAACTTTTATCGTTTCAATTGTTATTTTTGACCAGTGTAAAAATGAATAAATTTAAACAGTAAAATATGAGATCATTTCTTGTGGTATTGATGGTTGCCCTGGTTTTCTCGGGCTGTGTGAAGAAGAATAAAGTGCCAACGGTACAAGCAAATGCCAATCCGGCATTGCACGAAGTTAAGGTTGAAGAGGTTGTACAGGCTTCAGCTTATACCTATTTGAAAGTCGCTGAAAACGGAACTGAAAACTGGATTGCAGTAACCCGTCAGGAAGCTGCTGCCGGTGAAGTGTACTATTATGACCAGGCGCTGGAGATGAAGAATTTCAAGAGTAAGGAACTCAACCGCACCTTCGAAACAATTTATTTTGTTCAGGGTCTGAGTAAGCAGCCGATCGCTGCGCCAGCACAAAGTCCACACGGAAACACAATGGGAAAGGTTACTTTAACCCAGAAAGAAGGGATTTCGGTTGAACCAGCTGAAAATGGTCTTTCGATTGCCAAACTGTATAGCAGCAAAAGTGACTATGCCGGCAAAAAAATTAAAATGAAAGGGCAGGTTGTAAAAGTAAACGAAGAAGTTATGGGCAAAAACTGGATACACATTCAGGACGGAACCAAAGATGGCGAGAATTTTGACCTGACCATTACTACCCTTGACAAAGCAACTGTTGATGAAGTGGTTACTTTTGAAGGAACAATCACCTTGAATAAAGATTTTGGATATGGATATTCGTATGAATTGATTATGGAGGATGCCAAACTGGTGAAATAATTTGGCCTTTAGAGGATGCTCCATTACTGAAGAATTCCTCCTCTCGAATTATCGAGAGGAGGAATTCTTGTTTTGGATCATACTTCCGTTTGATCAGGCAGGCGGATATAAAATGACAATTTATGGTTTGCTGCACGAAGCCTGCGGTTGAACCATTTTAGGATTGGCTTCAATGGTCGAAATCATCTTCAGCAATTGCTCGCCCATGCCGATTTTGTAGCCCGACGAAAACAAATAGACATTTCCGGAGGCATCGCAGAACAATACCAAGGGCAGTTTATCTTTTAATCCGGCACCGTAAATGGCCGAGATGGCATTCAGAATCTGGTCGTTCGGGTCGATGACGCTTTCGATTTTGGATGGCAGTTGGTAGGTTTTCAGCACTCTGGCCTGTCCGGCTTTTTCTGCAGGCATGGCAAACACGAATTGCCCGCCCCATTTGTTGAAATGATCGACATACGGCCCCAGATCATTCAAAATGTGTTTCGACGGTTCCTTGTCGGGGTCGAGTACCACCAACACGGCGTATTTGCTGCCAATGAGCAACGATAAACTCACGGTGCTGTTGTCTCCCGTCTTTTGCAGATTCAGTGCATTAAAATCAAGTTTTCCATTTGGTTTCAGTTCTCCCGATTGTTTGCGTAACTCAACTGGAACGGTGGTCAGTTTATCCTTTTCGATGGTGAAGAAAGTCATTTTACTTAGCACCGAGCCGTCTTGCTGGCGGTTTCCGGTAACCAGTGCATAGTGTCCCACTTCCAGTTCGATTGGCTTGGCCGTGTTGGTCAGGCTGCCACCTTCAGGAAATTCGAGTGTGCGGTAAAAACCATCTTTCAGGAAGCCAATGGTGTAATGTAGGTAATATTGCGGAGCCACGGCGTTGCCTTTGTCGGTCAGCTTCAGCATACCTTTTTCGGGTTGGGTCACTGCTTTCGGATCGAACCCGGCACGCAGCCATTGGCCGTTTTTGTTGTACTCCGGAATTTGCGTCTCCGGATTCAGACGGGCCGGAATTCCGAAAGTACGACAGGCAGCCACGAAGAAAATGTCGCGCGAAAGCGGATCGGCAATCCGAAGTTTGTAAACGCCAACGGGAGTAAGCGGTGCCCGCGAATGTTTGTTGGCAACCGCATTGATGCTGATGTTTTCGCGAATCCAGTTGGTTAACGCAGAAATGTCAGTACGGGCCGAATTTGCCAGTTCAGGACCAAACGAAGTGGCCAGAAAACTGCGCCATGCGCTAAGGTTTTCCAGTGCAATGCGTGGACCAAGCACATACTTGGTAAACAATTCTTTCTGCGGAACCAGTTTTTGTGTTCCCGATTGAGCGGTTTGAACCAGATGATCGGTCAGGATAGCTTCCGGAGCATCGCTGTAATCTTTATCAGCCAGTTGAATGGCTAGTTCGAGCACCGTATTGCGGTTAGCCGAAGCATTCTTTTCGAGGCATGTTGAAATCTGGTCCCAATTGCCGTAACTCAGGTTGATGAAACGGTAAATGGTGTCGAACGGAAGCTGGATTTTTGCGGCAAATTCTTTCACCCAGACTGAATCCCTGAAGGTATTCATAGTCGCATTCCGAATTTCATCTTCCCTGGCTAAACGAATATCATTTGCTTTTTTGGCTTCAGGAGTGACCGAACTTTCCACTTTGGCTGCATGTGGCGGAACCAAATCCCAGGTTTCACCGGTGTTGGTTGGTGTCGTCTGGTTCAGTACCAGTTGAAGCGTATCTTTTTCAGGAATAGAAAGGCGTTGGTAACCGAATTTCCCGTCTTTGGCCGCCCAGATCACGAGGTCGCCCATGCCTGTTGTTAAACTGGTAAGGCCCTGCGCATTGGTAAATCCGGTGGCAATGGGGTAATATTCGGCGTAATTGTACAACTGAAATTCCACTTTGGCGCTGTCGGCAGGCGATCCGTCAGACTTTTTCACCGAAATGGTAATCTTTTTCGTGGCCGCGTAGTTCGAGGTGAGGTTCAATTCTGAAAACCGTTCTTCAGGAGTCAGTACTTCTTCGGTTCCAAAATACCTGCCATACGCCCTTGTATGAACGAGCATCACGCGTTTGGCTGGTTCGCTGAACCAGCCCATGTCCAGATCGACATCGGGTTCGCAGGCGCCCAGGTAATGCCATTTGCCGTCGATCCACACTTCGACCCAGGCGTGGTTGTCGTCGGTATGAGCCCAGCGAGGTGTATAAACCTGACGGGCCGGAATTCCGGCGGTGCGCATGGCGTTTACGGTAAAGGTTGATTCTTCACCGCAACGTCCGAATGTTTTCTTTATGGTGCTGAGTGGCGCGCTGGTACGCGAATCGGTTCCGCGGTAGTTCACTTTCTCGTGGCACCAGTGGTTGATTTCGAGCGCCGCCTGTTTCATGTCCATTCCTTTCACACGGCTGGTGATTTCGCTGTACATCACTTCGCGGAAGTTATCGAGGTTCTCGTTGTTCACACGCAAAGGAAGCACGAAATGCAGGAATTCTTCCTCCGGAATGGTTTTTCCCCAGGGCATTTCGGCGCGTGCTTTCAAACTATACTGAACATTCTTCAGGAAAAATTCTGGCTGATAATCGGCCAAATCGCTCAATGGCATATAGGCATAAATAAATTCAAGTGCCTGTTTCTCGTCGGCCGAAAGCTGTTGGTTAAAAATATCCCATATCGGCGTCTGACTTTTAGCTGTCAACTCTTTCTGGACGGTCAGCATGTGCTGGATATTGGCCAGTCGTTCGGGGTTTTGAATGATTGCTTGTTTATTGGCACACGATGCAAAAAGAATGAAAATCAGGATTACAGCTAAGATTTTGGATGCCATAAATGGAAAAAGTTTAAAATTTCAGGTTTCGGGTTGACACGCAAATGAAGCAATTTTTTAGCTGAAATTGGGGCCGTCAAATGCAGGATTTTGAATTTCATGACCTCGCCGAAAAGTCCGCAAGAATTATAAACCCATTTGAGGTTACGGTAATTTATAATTATTAAAAAAAGAATTCATTATCTTGGTATCAATTAAATCAATACACACGACCATGAGACAACTTTCAACAGGAATTCTGTTTTTATTCAGTTGTGTCCTGTTTTTCGGCTGCCAGCCAGAAAAAACGTTTACCCCGAATGAGATTGCGCTTATCCCTCAGGTTCAACAATCAACGCTAGGGAAATCTTCATTCAAGTTTAAAAAAGGGACCAAACTGGTTGTCGAAAATGTAGATCAGCAGGTAATTGCCAGCCAGTTTGCTGATTTGTTTGAAAAGCCGACCGGCTGGAAATTCGAGATTGTTGTCGGAGGTAACGAAGGAAGCAACCAGGTTTTTTTCAAAACCGAACCCGTGATGGGCCCCGAAGCCTATTCGCTCGAAGTTCAGAAAAACCGCATTGAAATAAAGGCGGCCAAACCGGCGGGGTTCTTTTATGCCATGCAAACTCTGCGTCAATTGCTTCCGGCAGAAATTGAAAGCGCCACCAGACAAAACAAGGTGGAATGGCAGGTTCCGGTAATCAGTATCACCGATAGTCCGGCTTACAAATGGCGCGGTTTTATGCTCGACGTTTCGCGTCACTTTTTCCCGAAAGAAGACGTTTTGCGGATGATCGACAACTTGGCACTGCACAAAATCAATACGCTTCATTTTCATCTGGTCGATGATCAGGGATGGCGCATCGAAATCAAAAAATACCCCAAACTGACCGAAGTGGGCGCCTGGCGGGTTGACCGGGAAGACAAACACTGGAATTCGCGACCCAGACAGGAAGCCGGAGAAAAAGCTACTTATGGTGGATTTTATACCCAGGAAGACATCAAAGAAATAGTGGCTTATGCACAAAAACGGTTCATCAATGTTGTTCCCGAAATTGAAATGCCTGCCCATGTTACGGCCGCCCTGGCTGCTTATCCTCAGTTTTCGTGCACCGGCGGACCGTTCACGGTGCTTCCCGGTGGCGTTTGGCCTATCACAGACATTTACTGTGCCGGAAAAGATTCTACCTTTCTCTTTCTCGAAGATGTTCTGAGTGAAGTAATCGATCTTTTCCCATCCAAATACATTCACATTGGCGGTGACGAAGCGACTAAAACTGAATGGGAAAAATGTCCGGATTGCAAAAAACGGATCAAAACTGAAGAATTGAAAAACGTTGGCGAGTTGCAGAGTTACTTCATCAAACGGATAGAGAAATTCATCCATTCGAAAGGCCGTGTTTTGCTTGGATGGGACGAAATTCTGGAAGGCGGTCTGCCAGAAGAAGCTACGGTGATGAGCTGGCGTGGTTTTAAAGGCGGTATCGAAGCAGCCAACCAGGGACATGATGTGGTTATGACCCCCACTTCAGACTGCTATCTTGATTATTATCAGGGTCCGATGGACCAGGAGCCTCAGGCTATTGGCGGTTACCTTCCGCTCAACAAGGTTTATCAGTTCAATCCGATGCCGGAAGAATTAAGCGCCGAAGGAGCCAAGCATATTCTGGGCGGGCAGGCAAACCTGTGGACCGAATATGTTCCGAATCTGAAACATGCCGAATACATGATGTTTCCGCGTATTGCAGCACTGTCAGAAGCGTTGTGGAGCCCGAAAGAAGTACGAAACTGGGAAGATTTTTCTCGCCGCATCCAGCTGTTTATGAAACGATACGATCAAATGGGCCTCAATTATTCGAAAAGTGCCTATAAAGTATCGGCCAAAGCTCAGGTTGATACCGACAAAAAACAGCTGGCCGTGACCCTTTCAAGCGAACTGGCAGGCGCAGAAATACATTTTACGACCGACGGAACGGAACCAAATGCCCAATCACCAGTTTATTCAGAACCGGTAATGCTCGACAAAACAGCTACTTTAAAGGCCGTTACCATCGTGAATGGAAGTCCGGCAGAAAAAGTACTGACTCAATCGTTCAACATCAATAAAGCTACCGTAAAACCAGTGAAATACCTGATCCCAAACAGCGATTATTACAAAGGGCAGGGCGAATATACGCTGGTTAACGGCATTCGCGGAAGCACCAATCACCGCGATGGCCAATGGCAGGCCTGGGCCGGAAATAATATGGAAATTGTAATCGATTTAAAGGAAAATACTGAAATCAAAAGCATCTCGGCAGACGCTTTGCAGAACGTTGGCGCCTGGATATTTTTCCCGAAAAAAGTTGAGTTTTTCGCTTCAACAGATGGAGTAAAATTTGAAAAAGTGGGCGAAACTGCCAATGACGTCGATCCTCTTTCAGGAGAAAAACAACTGAAAGAATTCTCGGCATCGTTCAATCCGATTACAGTAAACTTTGTAAAAGTAGTGGCACACAATCTGGGCAAAGCTCCCAAAGGCCATGCAGGCGAAGGCAAGGCCGCCTGGCTGTTTATTGATGAAATCACGGTTGAATAATCAGAGACTGTTTAAATTTTATTTTTTGATTCTATTAAGCATTAGTCTTATCATTGCAATCTGAATCATTACCTCGCTAGTGTCGGTCAGGTATTCGAAGTCTTTACTGAGTCTTCGGTAACTTTCAAACCAGGCAAACGTTCTTTCAACAACCCATCTTTTGGGAATAACGGTAAATTTACTGGAATGGTCTGATCTTAAAACGATTTCAAGTATCCAGCCGAATGTGGTTTTGGTCTTCTCTATGAGTTCTCCACGATAACCCCCATCAGCAACGATCTTGACCAGCCTTTCGAACCGACCTTTCAGTAAGGCAATTACATCACTTGCGCCTTTGCTGTCATGCACATTTGCAGCATGTACAACAACGGCAAGCAGCAAACCCATTGTATCTGTAACGATATGGCGTTTGCGGCCTTTGATCATTTTGCCACCATCAAAACCGCGAGATTCGCCGCCCAATCTGGTTGTCTTAATAGACTGGCTATCAATACAAGCCAAACTGGGAGATTCATATTTCCCTGCTTTTTTGCGTATTTTGTCGCGAAGCAGTTCATGTACTTGTTCTATGACACCGTTGTTCTTCCATCTAGTGAAATAGTAGTAAACTAGTTCCCAATTGGGAAAACAGCCAGGTATCATACGCCATTGACAGCCTGTTTTAATCAAATAGAAAATGGCATTGAAAATATCCCGTAAAGAATGTTTTCTCTTACGGTTGTCGTTTAAAATGCCACTTAATAGCATCCATTGGCTATCGGTCAGGTTGGTTGGATAGTGTTTCATGTGTTCTTAACAGTTTGGTAACCATTAAGATAGTAAAACAAAACCAATTAATCAACTGATAGTCAATGTTTTATTCTTAAATATTCTAAATTTAAACAGTCTCTCAATCTCTAAATCAAAAAAACAGGGCGCTGGATTAAATCCAACGTCCTGTTTTTTTTGATTATTCGGCTGCTATGGTTTCATGCCCATTGCCTTGATATAACTTTCGTTTGCCTTACAATTCGGGTATTTGCAGTTTTCGATTAGCTGGAGCATTGCCTTTTTTACAAGTTCCTGATCAGGACGAGCTTTGCGAATTTCATCAAATCCGGTTCGGGGAGCCTGAGTAAATTCAACAATTTTATCCCAATTCTGGGGTTGTGTTATGGAGGTAACTCCCCTTGGACTATTCATCTTTTTATACGGCCAGTATGTCCAGCCAATGTTGTTACGTTCCATCAGCCGTGTCCATGCCGCAATCCACTGATCGGTGTTCTCGCCGGTTTCGCCCATGTAAAATGGTAGATTGACAGAGTCACGATAATGCACAAAATCCTGAATATTGGCCTGAAGCGTGTCGCACCAGTAACGGTGACAGGTGTATATCAACTTGTCGTCGAATTTCGAATCTTTGAAAACCTTGAAGTTGCTGTTCCATTGTGCTCCGCCCAGCATAACAATGTGATTTTTATCAACTTCGCGAATTGCTGCAACCGCTTTTTTATACACCGGTTCGAGGGCTGCATTCAGTTTGGCCCGGTCTGCGCCAACAAAATGGGTGGCAATGGGCTCATTCAGCAGGTCGTAACCCAAAACGACCGGTTCATTCTGGTAATGCGCGGCAATCTTTTTCCAGATTTCCACGAACAGGTTCTGGCTTTCTTCGCTAGTCATCAGCCATGGATAACCATAACTATCGTCGATGTTGTCGCCGGTTTGACCACCAGGGGCATCGTGCATGTCAAGGATCAAATAAATCTTCGATTCACGACACCATGCAACCAGACTATCCAGCCGCTGAAATCCGTCCTGATTAGCCGATAATCCCATGTAATCTTCGTCGGTGAATAGTTTGTAATGAAACGGTATCCGGATGGTGTTCATCCCGGTTTGTTTAATGTACCTGATGTCTTCGCGGGTAATGTAATTGTCTTTAAACTGTTTCCAAAACCGGTTGGTGAAATCGGGACCAACCATCTCGCGAAATGCCTCATCAATCAACCGGAAACAATTGGCTTTCTTGAAGCCGAACATGTACCCTTCAGGGTTCAGCCAGTTGCCCAGGTTTGTTCCCTGAATGAAAAACTTTTCTCCGTTTGGAGCAACAAGGTTGGGGCCTGCAATTTTGATGAATTCAAGCGGCGCCGAATTGTCTTTTTTGGGTGCCGGATCGTAAGCTGAAAGAACTAGAATTCCTGCTATCAGAAATAAGAAAGAAAGATGTTTGATCATGGTTTCAGGTTTTTTTATTTTGGTTGAGACAAAAATATTCAAAATGACGATGAACTTTTACGAAGAGAATTGCTCAAAAATTCTACAATAAATCCCAAAATGTGAACAGAATCACATAAATGGCACTTATTGTGTGATTACTAGTTAATCTTTCGATAGCAGTACAGCGCAAAACTATTGGTTTCGCTGAGTGAAAAACGAACTTTCGGCGTTGTATCAACTTTTGTTTTAAAAGCCTTTCCGCTTCCGGTCAAAAGCTCGAAATTGTATTTCCCCGGACTCAGCATCGGCAATTCAATTGATGATGATGACTCCGGATTTTGTTCGCGAAAGATAAGCACAAAACCTTCGTTCCTTCCGGCTTTTTGCGATTGAAATCCGGTCCAGCTTTTTCCGGATGGCTCGCTACCCACAGGCAACACCACTCCCGAATGAAAATCGGTCATGATTTCTTTGTACGGTTTCAGCGTTTTTGTCACCGAAAAGGCCTCTTCAGGCAAACCAGTTCCTTCGAACCATGCCAACGGTTGTGCAGCCATTGTGATGGCAAAAAGGTAATCGAACGAATAATTTTTAGGGGCAAACGGATCGTCACCGTACTTTTCGGCATTGCGCCATTTGTTCAGAAATTCGATTTGCAGGTTCTGCGTCGGAACATACCGGGCCAGCATCCACAGGTTGCGCAGAGTGGTGTATGGATAATAATTCTGCCAGTCGGTGTAGCGGTTTTCGAGAAAAATATTGCCGTATTCGTTGAACGAATGGTATCCGCCACGGCGTCCGGCAGTGACATCGAGATTAAAAACCACTTCGCCCTTGGTGGCGGCAACCACTTTATCGAGCATTTTTCGGAAATTGATTTCCGACGTTTTATCCGGCATTTTTACCCCGTCAATTTTAAAGGTCCGAATTCCATATTGCTGGTAAAGTGAAATCAGCGCATCGGCATCTTTCTCCCAGTTGGCATTGCCGTCGTCGGGGCTCGGGTTGAACCAAAGGCAAATTTCGATACCCTGTTTTTTGCCTTTCTCAACAATGGGAGCCAGTCCGTTTGGGAATTTCTCCGGATTGGGTTTCCAATAATTCGGATTGCGCCAGATATTTGTAAATGAACCACCAGAATATGCCGAATTAGCGCTTCTCCCGGTTTGCCAGCCATCGTCGAGTTGAAAATGGGTAATTCCCAGCCGGGCTCCGGCATCAAGTTCGGACATGCAGAATTTTTCGTTGACTTTTGTATCCTGACCGCGATCTCCCCAGGTATTCATCAGGATCATCTCGTCGCGGTCGGGCCGATGTATGCGAATCTGCTGCTGATAATCCCGAAGGGCAAGCAACGGATCAACTCTACCATTACCATAAACACCAGTCACGAAACTGTAGGCTCGTTTCCATTCCTGAGGGTCAAGGTCAGTATGCAGTATTCCCGCTCCGATCAGGCGAATATTTCCATAATTACTCAGGAAATCGCCTCCGGGATATGCCAGTTGAACGTTGGATGTTGGCGCTTCTTTTAACATGAAAAAACCGTTTCCGTTGACTTGATCAGTTGCAAACAAAAGATTTCCCCGGAAGATATTATCACGATATGACATGGCTTCTTTTTCGAAAACCAGCGTGTTGAACCGGTCGGTGACATCGAGAAATTCGACGGCTTTCAAACGCCAGTGTTTTCCCGAAAGCTCAAGCTTTTCAAGCACCGGGACTGATTCGGAATTGGTGGTTTCACTGAGTTTTTCAATGTTCTGCAAGTCGCCGGGATTGGCTGATTGCTGTATCCATGGTTTTTCGGCCTGGCCACGTAAATACAGGTCGCAGGCAATTGCCGGGCACCCGGGGTAAATTCGAAAGATTCGTTTCACTTCCAGTTTCCCAAGGGCATAAGTGATGGTAGCCTCCAGATGCTCAGGTTTAACAGCCGTTTCAGAAATAATTGCCGAAACAAATTCAGCATTGGTGGCAGTTGTGGGTTGCCCGGGAAAGTTCAGATCAGGTTTTTTGGTAGCCGAAACCCAGGTTTTACCGGTTTGTTTGTCGCTGAGGCTGCGCGTAATCAGATTTCCGCCGTTCCACAAAAAAGAACGGGCAATGCAGGAATTCTCGACAATAAGAAAATCGCCTTCCATCCGGGCAGAACAAAATCCGGGAGACGAGGATTGACCGGAAACTTTAGGTGAAAATTGTGATTCGATGGATTGGGCAAACACGGCAGTTGTAAATAAACAGAGCAGCGCAATTCCGGCAAAAAATGGTTTCATCGGCAGGTTGGTTTAATACAAAACGAAATTAAAAATAAAAACAGAAAGGCAGCCTTTCCTGATAAAAAAGCTGCCATACAGGCCTTCTGGGGGCGTATTAACCAGATAATCAGATGCCTCCCGGCGAGCCATTCAATACCGGCAAAACAACGTTGCTTTTGTGTTGCATGTCATGATAAATGCGGATGGTCGCTTTCTGAAAATCATTTTCGGAAGCGGTATAAATATTTACAAACTTCTGTGGATTGCGGTCCACCAAAGGAAACCAGCTGCTTTGAATCTGTACCATAATGCGATGCCCCTTTTTAAATGTATGAGCAATGTCACCAACATTGAAGCTGACCGATTCAATTTTATTGGGTACAAAGGGCTCCGGTTTCTCAAAACTGTTCCGATACCGACCCCGCATGATTTCCCCGTGAACCAACATTTCGTAAGCCCCCATTGGATATTGATTAGGTAGACCTTTTTCTTGCAGAAAAATAGAGGTGGGATATCTAAATTTATCAGGGAATACATCGATCAATTTTACTACAAAATCGGCATCAGTAGTAGAAATCGCAGCAAAAAGATTGGCCTTGACTACGCCCGTTACAGTAACGTCTTCAGTCAGCACTTCCGTTTTAAAGGCAATCACATCGGTTCGCCGGTCGGCAAAACGTTGGTCGTCGGTCATGTAACTGGTAGTCCTGCGCAAATGGATGTCTTCAGTGTATGGAACAGGCTTTGCCGGATCGCTGATATATTCAGTCGAGCTTGTTTTAGTAACCGGTGGTTTCCAGTCCAAACCACCATTGGTTTGTAAAAATAAACTTTTGTCAACCTTTTCGGCCGGGGGCCATTGACTGAAATTTCTCCAGCTGTTTTCGCCTGAAATAAAAATTGTAGCTTCTGCTAAATTTGAAATATTGCCTTTGTTTTTGAGGTAATAGTTAAAGAATGGAATTTCAATGTTTTGCTGATATCAGGCAGCGGTATTGCTGCCAAAGTAAACTACCACCCCCAAAGGAGGTGGCTTTAATTTCAGTTTCCCCTAAAAGGGGGAGCACATTAACGCTATTCTCTTTTACGTTCTTCCTTCTCTTGATGACGAACGTATCTCAGTATCATGTCCTCATCCAATCCAATGGTACTTATGAAGTAACCCTTTGCCCAAAAGTGATTGCCCCAGTATGGCTTTTGTTTTAACTCAGGATAAGACTTGAATACCCGTATTGCCAGCTTACCCTTCAATATTCCCATGAAATCAGAGACTGATATCTTGGGAGGAATTGAACAAACGAGATGAACATGATCTGCCTGTGCATTGAGCTCCAGAACTTCAACTTCTTTCCATTGACTTATTGCTCTGATATCATGATCAATCAGATTTTTTACGGTGCCCGTAAGTATCCGAAAACGATACTTCGGAACAAATACAACATGGTACTCACACTTGTAGTACACATGTGATAATTGCCTAAATTTACCCATGATTAATAATTTTTAATGTTCATGGGCAAAGCTATTCAGGCAAAGCCTTTTAATCATTACCACCGTCATAGACGGTGGTTTTTAACGCTGCAATAAACATTTCCGAGATGTGTGACGTTGCTGCCGCTCCACTGGCCATGCGACCAGGGGCCAATCACTATTTTATTAAAATCCTTTCCCGGGCTGTTGCTTTCAGCCGATTTGTATGAGTTCCATGTTCCCCTGTGATCTTCAGCATCGAACAATCCCCCGACCCATAACATAGCGGGATTCAGGTGCTTAGTCGCGTTTCTCGCGTCCCGGGCTTTCCACCACTCGTCGTAATTCGGATGGTCATATAATTCTTTCCAGAAACTGATGCTGTCGCCGACCAATTTAGCAACATTCCTGAGCGTACCAGCTTCAAGATAAAATTTGTAATTGTCATTTACAGGGTATCCAACTGGTCTTGGCCGGGTTGAAGTTGGGCCAGGATGTGGAACCCCAAAACCCATTCCCATCGCCGAATAAAAACTAAAATTATCCATCAGGAAAAAGGCTCCGTTGTGATGAGCATCGTCTCCAATAAACCAATTGGTTACGGGAGCCTGTGGGCTTACTGCAACAATTGCAGGGTGATTGGAGGCTGCAGCCATTGTGGAATAAAACCCCGGATATGAGATTCCGAAAACGCCTACCTTTCCGTTGTTATTCGGAATATTGCGGAGCAACCAGTCGACAGTATCATAAGAGTCGCTGGCCTCATCCGTTTCCTGATTGTTCTTTTTATCAGCAATGAATGGCCGTATATCCATATATTCCCCTTCACTCATCCACCGGCCGCGCACATCCTGAATGACCAGAATATAACCTTCCTTTAAATATGCCATTGCATACCACATCCAGAAAGGTGCAAATTTATCCTCCCCATAAGGTCTGCATGAATAGGGGGTTCGGTTCAACAAAAAAGGATGTTTCTCCGATGCATCTTTTGGCATGTAGATGGTGGTAAACAACCGGACCCCATCCCTTACTGGTATCTGACGTTCAATTTTGGTATAATTATTTACTACCCAGAGACTGTCTTTGTTCTCAGCATAAGCAAATTGGAGCAGCTGGCACAATGCAATGACCAGGATTGTTTTTTTCATGTTGGGATTTGGTTAAGTTATTAGTCAAAAACATTATTGCAACGGTCTTATTCCAAAGCTACAAAGAAAAACAAGAAATCGACAAACCCATTTTATTCCATACTTTTCACTCCTTTTACCGGTTTTGGGTTAAGTTGATGAAGATCGAAAATCACGATTTCATTTTTACCTTTCCTGAGCCAGGGTGCCGGGCAATACAATTGTTTCTGCGGACCGATATTCCAGTATCGTCCCAGGTTGTGGCCATTCACCCAAACCACTCCCTTTTCCCACTGGCTCACATCGATGTAAGTGTCGCCTGTAGTTGTCAGTTCAAATTCGCCTTTAAAGAATGTTCCTTGGCGGCTTGCCTCTCCTGATGTAAATTTCAGGTTTTGCAGATAGTTTTCGTCAAAAGGAAGATTGAAAATCTGCCAGTTCATCAGCGTCATGCCATTGAGCGAAACGCGGTCGGTAATCCCTTTGCGATCGATCATGTATTCGGCAAAATTGATGCGGCCCATGCCTTCAACTAAAATGTCGAGTTGGGGATTTGCAGTGGCTGAAGCCGGAAGTTCGATGATGTTTTCGGCTTTGGCCCGGTCGAGTTTGCCGACATACTTCCCATCTACAAAGACTGTTGCGTAGTCGTGCAATTCGGTAATCCGGAGTTTGCCTTTTTTATGTCCGATCAGCTTGGTTCGGTATAAAATGAATCCGCCTTTCTGACCAAACATTTCCATTGGTTTTGGCTGAGGCGACTGAATCGCTGCCGGAAGATTTTCCCACACAGAAGCCGAAGCCGAAAGATTAATTTCCGGAATTTCAATCACCGGTATAGGCGCCGGAACAGCTGGCAGCTTTTGTTTGGCCGGCTGATATTTGGCTAGCAGATTCCGGAGAGCATTATATTTTGGAGTCGGCTGCCCCATTTCGTTGATGGGTGCATCATAGTCGTAACTGGTTACATCGGGCTGGTATTGGGTTGGGCTAAAAGCATTGGCGCCTGCCCACCAGGCAAAGTTGGTTCCGCCGTGAATCACATAAAAATTAAACGACTTTTTGTTATCCATCAGCCATTTCACCTCTTTTATAAGACTGGCGGTATCCGGGCGTTGCCATTTCTCGCCCCAGTGAGTTAACCAGCCAGGATACAATTCGCTGCAAAACGACGGAACATTCGGATTGACTTTGCTGGCTTGTTCAAAGTTTCCGGCATTGGTCCCTGGGTCAAGCCCGATAGCTGCATCGGGTAACGAGCCGGCTTCGAGCATATAAGGAGTTGCTCCATCAGCCGTGTAAAACGGAATCTCAATGTCGTTTTTCTTCCAAACTTCCTGAAGCCATTTCATATAAGTCCGGTCATTCCCATAGCTTCCGTATTCATTCTCCACCTGCACCATCACCATCGGGCCACCTTTGGTCACCTGAAAATCTTTCACCTGAAGAGCCAGCGCCTGAATGTATCGTTCAACGGCTTCGGTATAACGCGAATCCATGCAACGCACTTTAATATCAGGAATGCGGAGCAGATAAGATGGCAATCCGCCAAAATCCCATTCGGCACACACATACGGCCCCGGACGCAACATCAAAAACATGCCTTCTTCCTGCACCAACCTGATGAATTGGGCAATGTTGTGGTTCCCGGTCTGAAAATCGAATACCCCCGGCTCGGCTTCGTGATAATTCCAGAATATGTATGCAGCAATGGTGTTGCAGCCCATTGCTTTGGCCATCTGGATGCGATGGCGCCAGTATTCAACAGGGATTCGTGCCGGATGCATTTCACCTGAGATAATCTGAAATGGCTTTCCATCGAGCAGAAATTCGGATTTTTCGAGTTTAAATGAATGAACTTTTGCCTGTGCCGGTGCAAACAGTGGTAAAGCAAAAAGGACCAGAAAGAGTGAATACAATTTCATCATGCTAAGGTATTTTATCGTTTTGTGGCGAAAAGTAACATTTTATACTTTCCTGAAAAAAAACTATTCTTAGGTTTTGACATCCGCAAAATTTTCAGCTAACTAAACCTTATTTATTTCCCTTCCCCGTCAATGGTTTGAATGGTGCCGTCAGGATTGTATTTCAGTTCGGCAACTTTCACGCTGCGCAGCCAGGTTTTGCCACCCGAAGGTTTGCTGTCGTGGTGAAACAGGTACCATTTGCCCTGGAATTCGACAATGGAATGGTGACTGGTCCAACCCACAACCGGAGTCAGAATAACTCCCTGATAGGTAAATGGTCCGTAAGGATTGTCACCAATGGCATAGCAAATGTTGTGTGTATCGCCGGTTGAATACGAGAAATAGTATTTGCCGTTGTAAGTATGCATCCACGAAGCTTCAAAATAGCGGCGATTGTGATCGTTCTCTTTCAACGGTTGTCCGCTTTTGTCCAAAATGACCACATCTTTCGGTTCTTCAGCAAATTCAAGCATGTTGTCTGTCAGTTTAACAACCTTCCCGCAAAGAGCAGGTTCTTCGGGTTTTGGCTGAACGCCACACTCGATGGCCTTGTTGTTGCGGTAACGCTGCAACTGGCCGCCCCATATTCCGCCAAAATACATGTAATACGCTCCATCCTTATCTTTGAAAACAGCCGGATCGATGCTGTAACTGCCTTTTATCGGGTTAGCTTCAGCTTTAAACGGGCCTTCCGGTTTTTTGCTGGTAGCCACACCAATCCGGAAAATATCAGTTTTGTCTTTCAGTGGAAAATACAAATAATATATTCCGTTTTTGAACGCTACATCAGGAGCCCAAAGCTGGCGACCTGCCCACGGAATGTCTTTTTTATCGAGCGCCACACCATGATCTGTTACTTTTCCGCCAATCTGATCCATCGAAAAGATGTGGTAATCGCGCATGTCAAAATGATCGCCGTTGTCATTTTCTTTCACACCCGATTCAATGTCGTGCGAAGGATAAACATAGATTTTGCCATTGAAAACATGTGCTGACGGATCGGCAATGTACAGGTCTTTCACAAGGTAATCACTGCCACTTTTCAAACTACCCGACTGTGTCAGCCAGTCCTTTACAAAACTTTTGGGCTGGTTGTTGCGGTCGAAAAGCAACGGATAATCTGTCCGTCCGGGAACCGGGAAATTGTTCTTCCACGACTGACGGTCGGAAACGCCCCACAACGTTACCCGCGCAATTTTATCCTGATGTTTCAGGAATAAATCGAAGAATTCATTGTATCGTTTGGCGTGGGCTTTTTCAGCTTCTTCGGTGAGTCCGTTCGTATACGGATTTAATTCAGCCTTGTAGTCTACCCGTGAATCGACATCGGCGCCCTGCTTATCTTTTGGACTTGGCAATGCCGAAATATCCATTTCAGTAATGTGTACCTTCACACCAAGAGCGGCAAAAGCCAGGATACTTTTTTCAAATTCTTCAATTTTCGGAAAATCCATGCTGCAATGGCCCTGCATTCCGATACCATCTACGCGAACTCCGTCTTTCTGAAGTTCTTTCACCATTTTCACAACGCCTTCACGCCTTCCCGGAAGAGCCATCGAATAATCGTTGTAATACAATTCGGCATCCGGGTCGGCTTCATGGGCAAACTGAAAAGCCATTTTCACATATTCGGGGCCAATAATCTGGTAGAACTTATTTTGACGCCAAGAACCATCGTCATTAATCGCTTCGTTCACTACGTCCCATCCGTTGACTTTTCCTTTATACCGGCTAACAACCGTCTGAATATGATTTTTTATGCGGCTGATCAGCACTTCGCGCGAAACATTGTTCCCGTTTTCGTCAACAAAAAACCACTTGGGAGCCTGCGAGTGCCACACCAGACAATGACCAACAATGAACATGTTGTTCTGAATCCCAAATTCCACAAACTGGTCGGACTGCTCGAAGCTAAATTTATTTTCCAGCGGGTGAATCATCATGCTTTTCATGCAATTTTCAGCCGTAACCGAGTTGAAATGTTGTTTGATGATCCGGACAGAAGCAGTGTCTTTGCCGTTAATTTGCCATGCATTCATGGCTGTTCCGAGGTAGAACTTTCCCTGAAAAACATTTTTCAGTCCCTTTGGATTATTTGCTGAAAATGCTGAAAGGCCAATAAGTAGGATCAATGCTGTTAAGCGGATCCGTTTTTGAAGATTTAGGTTCATTGTTTATAGAATTAAGAGTTGAAAAATAATAAGATAATAATGCCGAAGGTATGATAGGATTATAGCTAAATCGGATGAAAAAGAGTTAAAATGCCGAAGGCATGACAGATTTATATCACCCTGCCCGCGGCAGGGGGTCTGTTCAATTAACTGTGTCATCCAATAATTTTTCTTTTCCAAGGCCCTCCCAAAAACACAAGGGTTTTGGGAAAGAAAAATTTTATCTTGTAAATCGTTCATCAAATATAATTGATAATTGTGATTGTATCGTACTCCATCCAAACATTGGGGTTTGCCAATTGTCCTCTACGAACTGTTTCTGAATCAGGTACAGAAGTTTCATCAGGGCCATATCACTGCTAAATACCCGTTTGGTTTTTGTCACTTTTCTTAACCGGCCATTGAAGTTTTCGATTACGTTGGTTGTGTAAATCAACTTTCTGATCTCCGGAGGGTACTTGTAAAAGTTACTCAACCTTTCCCAATTTGATGCCCAACTCTTTGTGCTGTAAGGATATTTTGATTCCCACTTACTACAAAATGCGTCGAGTGCTGATTTTGATGCTTCCCTGTTTGGCGCCTGGTAAATCTGCTTCATGTCTTTTACCACGGCCCTGCTTTCTTTGAACGGGACAAACCGCATGGTATTCCTTACCTGGTGGACTACGCAAAGTTGAACATCTGTTTGGGGAAAACTGGCTTCGATGGCTTCGGCAAATCCTTTCAGGTTGTCAATGCAGGCAATGAAAATATCCTCTATGCCCCGCGAGCGTAAGTCAGACAACACCCCGAGCCAAAAGCTTGCACCTTCTGAATGGCCAAGGTACATGCCCAAAATATCTTTCAACCCGTCCCGGTTCACGCCGATAACACAATAAACCGCCTTGCTCACAATCCGGCCTTCTTCCCTGACTTTGAAGTGAACTGCGTCCATCCACACAACCGGATAAACCGATTCTAACATACGGTTTTGCCATTCTTTCACATCTTCAATTACCCTGTCGGTAACAGAGCTTAAGGTAGCTTCCGAGGTCTCCAGTCCATACATCTCCTGCAAATGCTTGCGGATATCGCTGTAACTCAACCCAAGCCCATAAAGTGAAATGATTTTTTCATCCAGTTCTTCGTTTAAAACCCGCTGACGCTTCCTAACAATCTGGGGTTCAAAACTGCTGTTCCGGTCTCGCGGCGTTTGAAGATCAATAGCGCCAAGACTGGTCTTTAATGTCTTTCCGATGCTGCCATTTCTCCGGTTAGATATCTCATCATGTTCCAGGTGTGTCCAGTTCTCCTTCCAGACTTGCTTCTAATATCCGCTTGATTAATGGGGTGAAAATACCTCCTCGCCCCGACAAGGGGGCCCCTTCTTTAAGACGCTCGATGGCATCCTTCTCAAATTCTTCAAAATCAAAAACCGTTTCTCTTTTCATCTTGCCAAATTAAAAAATTTATAATCCCCTAATTTGACACACTTATTTGAACAGCGTCGCGGCAGGCGGGCACTTCGTGGTTAAAAGCAACTTTCTCCAACATTTCCTACAATCATTACAACCCCTCGGGTTTAAAAATCCAACCCTTGATTTGCATGATTTATAGAATTATTAAGGAAATTACTGCAACTCAACCCATAGTTTCGATGCCGCAAAATCCTTTTCACTACTGACCTTTAAAACATACATTCCGCAATTCAGGTTGAAGTTCAGATTTGAGCTATGTGAAGCTTCGTTTTTATCCCGAAAAACTATGTTCCCATTCATGCTGAAAATCTCAACCGTGTTAAACTGAAATCCGGAGAAGATGAATAACCTGTCTTTTGCCGGATTGGGATAGATCGAAAGTTTACCGGGTTGCCCCATTTGTGAAGAAGAGGTTTCCGGTCTGGATTTTTTACTGAAATTAATCCCTTTAAGCTGAAAAAGTTTGCTGGTTCCCGGCCCGATAAATTTCAGATAAACATCATGGTTGCCGGAAATGGCAGTAACATGCGCTCTATATTTTTTAAATATGCTCCAGCTTCCGGTATTGCCAATCGTACATTCAGCCACTTTAGTTCCGGTATCGATAGAATCGAGCCAAACCTGAATCATTCCTCCGGAAGTAATGCTTGAAGCCGTGAATTCCACCGAATCGGGTTCAGCTTTGTAATCGCTGTTTCCAAATTCGACTCCGGCATACAGTGCCCAATCGTTGTTGTGAATATTGTCGAGCACACTGATGCCTGAACCCACCGATACTTTAGTCGTCCCAAACTGGTTTGCCGGACATTCGGCCAGAGTGGGCGTATAGGCATCGCGGTAAACATACAGGTCAAAGTAAGCGTTGGTCGCACCCTGAACATACAATCCCTGTAATGAACCGGTGAAAGAAGAAAAGTCAGAAAAAGAATCGATCACCGATACATCGAATGCTTGCCCCACCTGCGTCCAGTTGGTTCCGTTACCGCTGAAATATCCGCTTATGACATGGTTCACCCTGACCATTTTGAGCCAAAGCGTATCACCAACCGTGTTTTCGGCTTCGTAGTAGGAACTCTCAAAGCTAAAGGCTACCACTTTTTTTCCTGCGGAATTCAGCGAACTGACGAGTTTAACAAACTTGGTTTCATCGCCTCGCAATAACCTTATGCCAGCCTGATCGTCCTTTGATTTGGTTGCAAAATCGACTCGTGTGATGAGCGAATAGTTGTGTTCACCGTCGTATTTGGTCACTGTATTGCCTTTGGTTGTGCTTTTAGACGATAGCCGCAACCAGCCCGGGCGTTCGGTTAGCGAATATTTCCCGGCAGCAGTATAACCCAGCGATGACCATTCATGATGAAGTTTGGTGGTTGAAAATTCATCAGATTTGGGAACCATCCACGGAATACCGCTGCTCGGTAATTTGGGCGCAGTGAAGGATTGGTTGACCGGATAATCGACAACCGGACGGCCACTGGTATTGTACCGAACCTGGTTCAGCAAACCTTGTCGCCCCTGACCTTTCCACTCGCCTTTGGCATACAGTGGATGGATAACCCAGGAAGTGCTGTCGCCAATCAACACCGCATTCGATGCATGGTTGGGACTGGTAAAAAGCGATGTTGATTTCAGAGGATCGTTCTCATTGAAAAAATCACCAAGCATTTCCCATGCCGATTGTTCTGCTGTCAGTGTTTTGCTTCGCATCACCTTTTGCCCACCGGCCAAATCGCGGGCAAATGAATAGTAATAGTAGCCTTTGTATTTCCACATCACCGGACCTTCGGCCCAACTGTATGGGAAAGAAGGACTCGGATTCAACCAGTTCAAATCGTAAACAACACCTGTTGGCTGTCCAGTACTGCCCAGTTCAACAATGCCACCATTGGGCTGGCCGTTTTTCACCACTAGGTACCATTTGTTGTTGTCGTCGATGAATATCGAATTGTCGTAGCCTAATCCATAATTAAGAGTCGACGGGTTATTTACTTTAGTTGGTGCGCTCCACGGACCTTTAGGATCGTCGGCTTTTACAAAATACATGGTATTTGCCCTCGAAAAGTAATCCCACCATTTTCCACCGAAATAAACGATGTGACCACCCCAACATCCGCCGCCAGGCTTATCATCGAAACCCGACCATGAGGCGCTTACCGGTTGAGCAATGGCTTCCCAATGAACAAGATCGGTGGAGTGATAAATGACCGGGGTAACATTGAAGGACGAGCCGGTGGTGTAATAGTCTTTCCCCACTTTAGTAACCGTACAATCCGGATGATCGCCCGGAATCACTGGATTCATGTAGGTTTTGAATGATGGAGATTGGCCTTTTGCTGACAAAGCCAAGATAAGTACTGAAAGTATAAGGAGAAATTTCTTCATGCTATTGGTAATTCTCATTAATAACCATTTTAACCGTTCTATTATCTTTTAAATTTTGGCTTTCCTGTTCCCCACCACTCTATCCAACGGGAATAGTCAACCTGGGAATAGGGATTGACCGTGACGTTTGTATTTGCTGATGTATTTCCAAGCAGGAACTTTTCAACAAAGGCTTCCACTTCAGGATACTGACTTTTTGGAAGTTGGCAGTGACCATGACCGGCTACTATCGAAAAACCAAAGCGGTCTGCTATGCCAAAAGTTTTCCAGACTTCGTGTGCAGCCCGGCAGGATACATAGCCTGATTCATCGGCCAGCCAAACATAGTCAGGGTTTCCAAGCACGAGCAATGCACGCGGCGCTATCATAGCCATTAATTCGTGGTGATCGAAGGGAAGTTTCGAAACATTTGCACCTGCGAACTGGAACATGCTTTCCATAAACCAGGCATGACTGGTAGCGCCCAATGTTTCCACTTTAACAGGCAATAACTGTGAAACGCGCCAGGCAGCAGCCCCCCCACCACCTGATTCCTGGGCAATAGTCAATGCGATACGTTCATCGAACGCTGCAGCAAAAAGCGCCATTTTTCCGGCGAAAGAGCAACCGGTTACTGCCAGATGTTTTAAGTCAATGGGAAGGTCTTTCTGAACCAGCTCCAATCCGTCAATCAGCCGGCTGACTCCCCATGACCAGGCTGAATAGGCACCCATTGAAATGAGTTCAGGATAAAGTTTGTTAATGGGTTCGTTTCCGCGCTTTTGCGAGTGGGCCATTACCTGTGTGAAATTAAACGGGATTTGAGCAATACCGCGACCGGCAAATATTTCTGTGGGCAAACTGCCCGAGCCACGACCAATCCCGATTACTGCGGGGAATGGCCCTTTTCCTTCCGGAAGTGTAATTTTTGAGGTCAGTATAAGTGTTTTCCCGTTCTCGGTTACTTTTACCTTGAGCGTGTCTCCGGAATAGCTGGCAGTAATGGTATCCGGACGATCAGGTTTTTTCCCGATCTCGTAATGTTCGATTTCAGCTTTGATTTCAGCACGGCGGTGACCCCAGTTTTTGAATTTAGTAGAGCGTCCTTTACCGTCAGACCATGCGAACGGATCGGTCAGGGGCTCAATGACTGGAAGTTGCTCTAATGCGGGTAATGCCGGTTTTGAAAATTTTGTCCCGGAATTTTCAACTTTATAAACGAGTGGAATTTTCTGAGCGGATAAATTCATGCTCACTGATGCGATCAATAGTAGAATGAATATACGTACCTGAATTCTTAATCTCGTTTTCATTTTAGTTTTCTCCTGAATATTTTGCGTGATGTTTTGGTTTCTATTTGCTTTTAATTGTCACTTTGGTTTCGTCTAACCCGTTCGATTTTGCTGTCAAGTTTATTGTTCCCTTTTCTGCGGCTTTCGCCCGAACGATCACCAATGCCAGCCCGTTAAAGGCTTCCCGTTGGTGCGAGGCAAAGGATTCCAGATTATACGAATTGCCGTTATCGGTGGCCACAATTTCGCCCGGTCCTTCAATACTGAATTCAATCCGGTTATTTGATCGCGGAACTGTTAAACCATCTTTATCAGTTATTTTCACGGTAATGAAAGCCAAATCTTTTCCGTCAGCAACAATCTGGTTGCGGTCGGTTGTGGCCTGCAGTTGATAAGCGTCTCCCGTTGTTTTCACCACTTCTTCGGCCCATTTGTTGCCGTTTTTATATGCGACAACCTTCATTTCGCCCGGTTCGTATTTTACATCGTCCCAACGCAAACGATATTCATATTCCGCTTTTTTCTTTTTCCCCAATGATTTTCCGTTCAGAAATAATTCTGCTTCATCTCCCGAGGTAAATACATGCACCGGGGTGACTTCTCCAACACGCTCCGGCCAGTTCCAGTGAGGCAGAATATGAGCCATCGGAAGGTCAAGGCGCCAACGCGATTGATAGAGATAAAACCGGTCTTTCCTGAAACCTGCCAGGTCAATCATTCCGGAATAAGAACTTCGCGCTTCGTAATATGGTGTGGGCTCGCCGATGTAATCAAATCCGTTCCAGACAAACTCACCAGCCACAAAAGGATGCTGATCGAGTGAGCTAAAAACCTTGTCGGCGGAAGAGCCAAAATCTACAGCATGAAGTTCGTATGAACTTACCTGGCAAATTTTTGAGTCGCCGCCGCGGCCATCGCGCACCGGTGCACTGTTCTCTTTCGAAACTGGGAAAAGGTAGATACCACGGCTACTGAATGCAGAAGCTGTTTCAGCGCTGA
Source organism: Prolixibacteraceae bacterium (assembly GCA_963676535.2). Lineage (GTDB taxonomy): Bacteria > Bacteroidota > Bacteroidia > Bacteroidales > Prolixibacteraceae > Aquipluma. The sequence continues at coordinate 88,837 of CAXXKQ010000012.1, forward strand.
GAATAACTTTGTCGGGAAATTTCGCATGGAAAGTATCGTACTGCGGGGCAGTGCGGATACGATCGGTTCCTTCAAATTCGGGAGCCGTGCGAATCCCTTCTCCCTGATAATTCAAGCCAATTACATCGGGAACCTGCGGCAAAGGCATATCCGGTTTTGCAAAATTCATGGCAAGGGTAGTTGGTCGCGTCGGGTCTTCTTCTTTCACAAAATCGTACAGGCGTTTTGCCACGGCGGCGCCATCTTTGTCGGTGTATTGTTCGCCCACTTCATTACCAAAACTCCAGATTATTACTGAAGGACAATTTCGGTCGCGACGAATAAAAGCACGCGTATCGGCTTCCGACCAATCGGGAAAAATCAGGTGAAAATCGTGAGGCGTTTTTTTCCGTTCCCAAGAATCAAAGATCTCGTCGATTACCAGAAAGCCCATGCGGTCGGTCAGTTCAAGTAATTCCGGAGCGGGAGGATTATGTGCAAATCGGATGGCATTGCAGCCCATCTCGCGTAAAATTTCCAGTTGGCGTTCCGCAGCGCGCGTATTGAATGCCGAACCCAAAGCGCCCAGATCGTGGTGCTGGTTGACCCCTTGTATTTTAATGTGTTTCCCGTTGACAAATATTCCTTTTCCTGGGTTAAACTCTACCGAACGAATACCAAACCTTGTTTCGTATTGATCAATGGCTTTCCCGTTTTGTGTTAAAGTTGTCACCGCCACATAAAGGTTGGGTTGCTGTATTGGTGGTGGCCCCCAGAGTTTGGGATTTTTGATCGTGAGAGAATTTTCAAGCTTTGTACTTCCGGCTGAAATAACTTTTGAACTCAGCGTTGAAAAGTGGCCAACAGATTTACCGGTTTTGTTGTCTTTTGCATCCAAAGCAAAAACTGAAGTTGAGACCTCAACTGCGGCATCGGTCTTTGAATCGTTATCAAGATTTATTGCCAGATTGATGGTTGCAGATTCCTTTGTAACATTTTTAGTCACCACATAAGTTCCCCATTGCCCCACATGAACCGGATTGGTTTTGGTCAGCCAAACATTGCGGTAAAGCCCGGCACCCGGATACCAGCGTGCCGAATGATTCGGATTGTCAATACGGATGGCCAGCTGATTTTCATTTCCGAATTTGATGTACGGAGTCAAGTCCAGCCGAAACGAATTGTAGCCGTAAGGCCAGCCTCCCACCAAATTACCGTTTAGCCAAACGATGGCATACGACATGGCGCCGTCAATATCGAGAAAAATGGATTTACCGGAATCTGATGCCGGAATGTCGAGTTTTTTTCTGTACCAGGCTACTCCGTTAACCGGCAAACGGCCCATTCCCCCGCCAACTTCCGAATTCCAACCTTTCTGAAAAGGTCCTTTGATGGCCCAGTCGTGCGGCAGATTTACCTTTTCCCATGCGTTGTCGTCAAAATTATTCTGTACAAAGGGAAAATCGCCACCTGGATTGCCTTCAGGACGAACATGCCGTTTTTCAGGATCTGTAATGAAATCATTTCCCGATGGAAGAATCCATGGCTTCAGAACTTCCTGTTTAGCTTTCACTTCAACCGCTTCTGTAGGTTTGGCATCGGCTACCTTGTTTTCGGTATTGTCGGTAATTTCAGGTCTGACATCATAAATCAGCTGGTCGGCTTTTGAGGCCGATTCGTATTTGAAAAACCTCCAATCTTCATTGATTGAAATACGCTTCCGTTCAGATTTTCCGGATTGAGCAAATGAAGTTGTCACCGCAAGAAGGCCGACTAAGCTTATCAGGAAAAATATATTCTTGTTTTTCATTTTTGGTACTATTCAATTTATCAAGGTTCAGTTGTAAACGGAGAAGCGGGTAATCCTTCTTTGTTATACAAATTCGCTCCCTCCGGATTATCAGCCCAGGCGTAGCGAACAACCACTGGCTTTGAAACGGTTTCGTTCCATACAACTATTTTATTCCCTTTTATTTCAGCTTTGGCCCACACAAACTTCCTGTCGGCTCCGGCAATGGCGAAATATTTCAGTTCCTTGCCATCATTGGTCGTCAGTCCGCTTCCGCAATCAGAAAAAGTGAGCTCGATTTTATTGTCTTTCACTTTCATCGCCCGATAAACCGGACCCGATACCACCACTTTCTTGTCTCCGTATGCAATCTTTTCAGCAGCAAGAGCAAGGCGCTGTCCAACTTCTTTTTTCCGGAGTGGATGAATGTCGTTCTTTTCGCCCAATCCAATAGTAACTGCCATAGCAGTATTAGGTACTGAAAGCGTTCTCAGTTGCTGATTCCGAAGCGACGCCCATCCACCTTCTGAAGGTTCATTTTTCGGTTCCATAAAGTCGGGAAGCTGAACAAAAAGGAAAGGTAGATTACCTTGCCCCCAGAGTGTGCGCCATTCGCCAATCAAGTTAGAAAGTACAGTTTTGTATTCGAGAGCGCGTTCAGCATTCGATTCGCCTTGATACCAAACTATTCCTTTTAGGGTGTAATTTACAATTGGCGAAAGCATGGCATTGTACAATCCGAGCGGCTTCCCCGGGAAAAAAGTCGCGGTTGGGCTGGGGCCGCATTTTGCTCCAATGCTGTATTTCCAGCTTCCGTTCAGGTCGAAGGTTTGTCCGTCAATGGTCAACTGGTAAGGTTTTTCTTTGATAAAAGCTCCACTAAATGATTGGCTGACGACCCGAACAGTAATGTTGTTCTTCCCGGCTTTCAAAATTCCGGGAGCAATTGTATAACGGCGCGGTGGGTATTGATAACCTGTAGTACCCACAAATTTTCCATTGATAAAAACTGAATCGCTGTCTACAATACGCCCAAGTTCCAGAAGCACCTGTTTGCCGGAGCAACTTTCGGGTAAGTCGATGTCTTTCCGAAACCATACGACTCCATTTTTGAAGTCCATTCCGGCTTCGGAAAAGGAAGAAGAAAGCTGATAAATTGACCACGAAGAATCGTCGAGCGATGGGTTGAACCAGGGAGTTGTTTTTCTTCCAAGATCGCTTTTGCCCAACTCACTGAACCATTTTCCTTGCGCAGCCTGTTCCGAAGAGAGTAGATTTTTCATGTAAATTGTATCCGAAAGCTGTTGGGCTATTTTGTATTGTTCTGGAAAGGCTCTCAGCGACTCTTCGCTGATCCAGCTTTCGGCCGATGAACCACCGGCTGCACATTGAATAATCCCCACCGGAACTTGATATTTTTCGTAGATGTCGCGGGCAAAGAAATAGCCCACAGCCGAGTATTTCAAAATATTTTGCGGATTGGCTTCTTCCCATTTTCCACCCTGAATGTCTTGCTGCGGTTTGTTGTAATTCCAGCGAACCGGAACCTGAAATAAACGGATTTTTGGATTCGAACTTGTTTCAATTTCAGGACCGTAAAGCGGAGCCACGCGACTCATTGGTGTCTCCATATTCGACTGGCCGGAACAAAGCCAGACATCGCCAAATAGAATATTCTTTAATTTGATCGGATTGCTACCTGCAATTTCTATTTCAAACGGTCCGCCAGCCTTTTGTGCCGGAAGGGTAATCAGCCATTTGCCGTCAGAAGATGTTACCGTCTCAACTGATTTACTGTTGAAGTGGATTAAAACCTTTTCACCAGCACTTGCCCAGCCCCATATTTTTACCGGGATATCGCGCTGGAGAATCATCCCGTCGCTAACCAGCTTTGGCAAACGAACTTGGGTAAATGCCGTTTGTGAAATGAGGAGAAACAGAAAAAAAATCTTGAAGTAAATTTTCACTATTTGATTCATTGTACCTGGTTTATTTGATTCGTTTCCAAAGGCCCTAAATACGATGGTTTTAATCCGCCACAATCGATAATTATCCGTTGAAGCACAACGCCCGGATCGACCATCCAGATTTTTAGGGTGTGCTTTCCGGGTTTATTTAGTTGGTGAGTTGAAATCATCCGGTTAATGTTAGTACTTACCCATCCTTCCCAAGTCTTCAATTGATTGTCTTTATTCATGTTCAGGGTTACCGGAGCCTCATCGTCAAACGAAACAGCGAGTTCGGTTCCGCCATCGTTGAAATAATTGAGCGTGGGCGACAGATACAGATTGACCTCCACTTTTCCGGCCTGAAATAAATAAACATCGTATTCCAGACATGGGCTACTTTGTTCTGGAACCTTTGGTTTAGCTGTTACCGGAAAAACTTTCATTCCTGATAAAGTTCTGCCCAATCCGGGAATCACTTCCCATTTGAGATCGGTTACAGGAATATTCCTTGAAAAATGTTCGGCTTCGATTGAAACCAATCCATTACTTTCAACAAATCCTTTGAAACCCTTTAATTCAGCTGGATTCGGTTTGAATACCGGTACTTTCACCAAAATCTCTTTGCCTCCGGACTGCTTAATTTTTAGCTGTACTTCGTGTTTCCCTTCCGGAACTTTGCTCCAGTCGGCCGAAAGCCAAACGCGTTGTTCTTTATCAATTTTCCCTGAGGCCGGTTCGGCTTTTAACCAGGGCTGTTCCGCTGAAATCTGGTAATCAAACGATTGTTTGCCGCGGTTAAAGAGATCAATGTAAACAGGTCGTTTCGAAACGGCATCTAATTCCGGCAAGCTCATCGGAAATGTTCCTTCAGTACTAAATTCACCTGAACCTTCAATGGAAACGCCCATTTCCAGCTTTTCTGGTAAGCTAATTTCTTTCACTTCGGGCATTGAGTCTTTCTCAGGTTGCTGCCAGTACGTATAGCCAATGTGCGTTTGCGCCATCATTTTATCCCATTTGCCGTTGGCCAGTTTGGTATGATAATAATCTGTAATGTCGGCATCTTTCTGATAGAGCTGTCTTGTTTTTTCCGCCCAATCATTGGCGGTTGCCCGACCTTGCGTGGTAGCCTGACGGTTTTTAGCTACCGCCAGATACAGTTCATTCAGGTTGGCACAAGCCGTGATGGGATGCAAAACCAATTGGTAAAAAGCATCTTTTTGTCCGGAAGGAATTTTATCATTCAGCGCTTCAGCATCCCTGACCAGTCGATTATACTCTTCTGAAATCCGCTCAAATTCCTGAAAATTGGTCAGACTGTAGGTTTCAGGTGAAAGTAGTTCCGGTTTTCGGCGACCATTGTATTTGGTGTATAAATCGAGCATTCGGGCAATTTCAGGAGCATGTTCGCTGCCAAATTGTTCGGCTGCCCAATTTCTGGTGTACTCCGGAAGTCGTTCTTTGGGCCACTGATCGGGATTCCATGCATAATCGAGAAAGAATGAAATGGGCAACTCCATTGGTTTCAGGTCGCCCACATTAACGAGCCAAATGCGATCGACGCCATGCTCATAAGCCATGTTCATCTGTTCCCAAACCGCAGGAAGCGGACAAGTATTCAGCCACTTGTAATTGCGTGGTCCACCCACATAGTCGAAATGGTAATAAATGCCATATCCTCCGGCACGTTTGGGTTCATCAGGTTTGGGCAGTTTGCGGATGTTTCCCCAGTTGTCGTCGCAAAGAAGCAAGGTCACATCATCCGGGACACGCATTCCGGCATCGTAATAATCCTGAACTTCTTTGTACAATGCCCACAATTGTGGGGTTTCAGAAGCTGGCTTGCCGGTCACATTCTCGATAATTTTTCGCTGGTCAGCCACAATTCGTTCAAGCAAAGCGATGTTCGTTTCGGCCGTCATCGCCATGTCTCCATCGCCACGCATACCCATCGAAACAATACTTTCGTGGTTTTTCATGCGCTCAATTCCCTCTTTCCAGAATTTCTGAAGAGAATCTTTGTTGGTTTCGTAATTCCAGGCGGCTCCGCGTTTTTTCTTCCATTCAGCGTGAGCTCGCATCATGGGTTCGTGGTGGGTGGTGCTCATCACAATACCCATTTCTTCAGCCAATTCGGGATTTACCGGATCATCGGTATTGAAACTGGCCCACCACATGGCCGGCCACAGATAATTTCCCTTCAGGCGGAGAATCAACTCAAAAACTTTTTCGTAAAACTGGAGATTAAACCCACCGTAATTTTTAACAGCCCAACGGCCGAGAGCGGGTTCCTCATCATTCAGGAAAATGCCACGGTACTTTACTTTGGGTTCTCCGGAAAGGTACCGGCCTGTCCGAACATACAATTCCGAATGTTTTTTTGCAGGCACATCGGCCCAAAAGTTCCAGGGCGAAACGCCCATTTGGCGCGACAAATCGAACATACCAAAGATCATTCCCCGTTTGTCACTTCCGGCAATAACCAGTGCTTGTTTGATTCCGGGGAAAGGTTTTTCGACCACCTGAATGAGTGAAGTTTCCCATTTCCCTTTTAGATCGGCAACATTCAATTTTCCTGAAGTTACCAGTTGATCAATCAGTTCGCTTCTGCCTAAAGTTCCCGCAATGATTATAGTCTCTGATTTTGGCAGTTCACCCATGATTAGTTCAGGTTTCACTGCGGTGACCTGAAAAATATCGTCCTGGAAAAGTTTGGCTATACGAATAACTCCCGGAAAGTCTTTTTCGCTAACAACAATTGGAATTGCTTGGCCATCATCTACCAGCGGCATGGCACCTTTCCCTTTTGAAAATGCAACAATATCGGAGAATTTGGACACGGATTTGCCTTCGGCCAGACAAACAGAAACCAAAATAAGGATGGGCACAATCAGGAGAAGAAATCTACGGATCAGTTCTTTCATCATCTTCTGGTTTAATGGTCGCTAGAAAGAAATGGAAAAATAATAAATAATGCCCACTTTTTGAAAAGTGAGCATTTAATAAGTTTATTGAAAATTTGATCCGGAAATCAGCTCCAGATTAATTGATGCGCAACACCGATCCGACTTTCAAGGTTTTCTGGGCAGTAATGTTATTGGTTGTGCAAAGCTTTTTGACAGTGGTATTGTACCTTTTAGCAATGGTCCAGAGATTATCCCCTCTGCGGATCACATGTTTGCTCGTTCCGTCGGCGCTGGCCAAAAGAGGCGCATTTGCCTGAACTGGCTTATTTTTAAAATTGGTCAGATCGATTTCGAATTGTTTGTTCTTGTAGTAAACTTTATCACTCCGAAGCGTCAAAGTTTCAAAATCGATGTATTTATTCGAGTCGAAAGGTTCGCCAAAAAGCCGGGTTTCAAAATGGAGATGGTCGCAGGTTGCGCGACCAGTACGACCTCCAAGTCCGATCAGGTCTCCGGCTTTGATGGTATCGTTCACCTTTACTTTGATTGCTTTCAAATGCCCGTAAATCGTTTCCAGTCCATTGTTGTGGCGCACCAGAACGAGGTTCCCATAACCACTGAAACGCTTGGCCAGACGAACCTTACCGTCGAAAGCACAGCGAACGGTATCACCCGAATTCAGCTTAATGTCGGTTCCGGTGTGCATCCTTCTTCCCCGCAGTCCAAACTTCGAAATTACTTTTCCGTTAACCGGAGTAACAAACGGATGATCATGCGGCCCGACCAGGCTAACGGTAATAGTATCCTCTTTGGGTGGTAAGGTATTTAGCGGATATTTGATCTGAGTGGAACTCCAGATGTTTTTATAGAGTGTCTCGTCAGCCGACTTTAGGGAATCAATCGGCAATTCTTCTGATGCATTAAGCAAGGAATCAATTTCGGTAGCCTCTGAATGGGTATTTACAGTATCGGGTAGAGTTTGTTGGGCCTGGGTGAATGTGGTAAAAAACAGACTAAAAATCAAAGTTAGAGTACGTATCTTCATCTTCAAAATTTGGGTTAATGACTAGCTCAAAAATTTGAACGGGGTACGAAGGTAACTTTTTCATTATTTATTTTGGTCATTTCTGCTAAAAGACATAGCGATTTTAACAAACTATAACACCTTTTAGTACTTTTGCGGCAACTTTAAAGGAGGATGTGTTAAGAGATGAAAAATAAAGGTTTCCGCAAGATTTTGAAGTACTTAGCTCTGGCGCTTGCGGGTATTTTTGCAATAATTGGCCTTATTTTGACATTGGGTTTTTTTGCAATAAAATTTCACCTGACCAACGACCCGGGAGTCGTTGACCTGAACGACCGGTATTTTCAGGAAATTAAAGACAAATATGGCCGCGGAACGGAAAGTGATGCCACTGCCGTTAATTTTTCAGAAGCCCGATTACTTCACCACCTGTCGGTTCTGAACAAATATTACCCAGCCAATGCGTATTACATCCAAAATGCATATTACCAAAGCCACAACCTAAAAGAGGCTCAGCGCATGATTGAAGCTGTTGACCTTTACATGCAGGAAAATACAGCTTACCACGACGAAGTAAACAGCTTTGTTGAAAGTACCGACCCCCGACAGATGAAACTCAAAACAAAAAGCGTTTTCGAGTGGATGAATATTCCGGAGTGGCAGGATTTTAAACTGGCCGTTGCCAAAGACAAACACCTGATTGACTCGGCAGCGTACCTCACTGGCGTTGAGCCCCGACTTATTGTTGCCGTATTGGTTGGCGAACAAATCCGCTTGTTCAATTCGAGCCGCGAAGCCTATAAAAAATGGATCGGCCCGCTGAAAATATTGTCGGTCGAGACCACTTTTTCGCTGGGAGTTACCGGGATCAAAGTTCCAACGGCTCAAATCATTGAAAAAAACCTGAAAGACAGTGCTTCCATTTTTTACCTGGGGAAGCCCTACGAAAATCTGCTCGACTTCCAGACCCAAAACGCAGGACAGGAACGATTCAAAAGACTGACTTCGTATCAGGATCATTTTTATTCCTATCTGTACGCCGCCCTCAATATAAAACAATTGAAAGTTCAGTGGGAGCGGTCGGGTTTTCCGGTCAGCGACCGTCCCGAAATTCTGGCTACCTTATACAATATCGGGTTTGAAGCGTCGGTTCCAAAAGAGAATCCTGTTGTCGGCGGCTCCGGAATCAACATTAAGGGAAAGCTATATTCGTTTGGGGCCGTTGCTTATGAATTCTATTATTCCGGCGAACTATACGACCTTTTCCCATACAAAAACGCTAAATTTGATTTTACCGATGAGCCGGGTACTTCGAACAAGTAAATTCCTCCGGAATACACTTTTACTGCTCCTGATCAGTTTCGGCACTACGGCCCAGACAACATGGCTTCAGGACATTCCATGGAAAAATCTGATGGATGGACTTCAGTATGCCGAACTCGACGCACCTGACAAGGCAGTTGTAAACGATTCGAAATTAACCCTTCTGAAAATTGATTCACGGCAGTTTGATTTTGAATTTCTACTTGCTTCGGAACGTGGGCACAAGGCACGTACAGCTCCCGACTGGGCTACTGAATTCGATAAAAACATCATCATCAATGCGGGTATGTACAGTTACAACCGCACCCAGTCGAACAAAGGATACATGAAGAATTTCAACCATCTGAATAATCCGAAAAAAAGTAGCTATTTCAATGCTATGCTTGCGATGCATCCAAAAGATGAGAAAAAACCACCTTTCGAAATCATTGATATCACCTGTCAGGATTGGGAAAAAGTCAGGCATGAGTATCATTCGCTTTGCCAGGGAATGCGCATGATCAGCTGCGAAGGCGTGGGGATGGAATTCGTAAAACGGCCTGACCAGTCATGCAGTATGATTATAGTTGCTACCGATACCGATAAAAACTTATATCTTATTTTTACCCGGTCGCCTTACACTCACCGCAGCATGATTAAATATTTGCAGGGTTTGCCACTGAATATCCGCACTACGGTTTACCTTGAAGGTGGCCCCGAAGCCAGCCTTTACATTAATACCGGCGATACGGTAATTGCCAAATATGGCAGCTACGTGTCGAACACCTGCAATAACGACGACAACGATCACTTCCGTGAAATTCCGAATGTGATTGCAATCAAAAAGAAAAAATAGCGATTCCCTGTTTATTCAAACTCCAGCCCGCCGAAGAATTCAGGAACATGGAAACTGGGCTTTTCGGTTTTGATACGGGTCCACGACACAAAATGAGGAACGCTCAATTCGTCGCCGCATTTGTAAAAATTGCCCCGCATTTTTTTTCCCTGAACTGGTTTTAATTCGTGTTTAAAGAATACTTCCCATGGAATAGCAACAGTCATCTGCCATTCGGCAGGCTTCTTTTTCTCCTGAAAGGATTTGCTACCCAATGAGGCCAAACGCCTGATTGAGCCAATTACTGCGTCTGACGCATGAACGGTCGGCTCTCCTTTTTTGCGAAAGCCCAATAACGCAGTGCCGATACAATTCATCTCGAGGTTGTAATAAACATCATTTCGTTCGGGAGAAAGGAAAAACTCTACACAACTGTCGGTCCAAACCGGTCCATTGTTTTCCGTCACCACTGCTTTTACTGCTTGTTCAGAAACCTGATACCGCAGAAACAATTCATGTTCGTTATAGGCTATTTGCACCAAAACTTCCGGCAAATAAGGAAATTCTTCCCAGTTTACCTGCTCAAGTTTCAACGATACTATTTCTGAATCGAGGGTTTCGGCCACCAATTCTATCGGTGGATTTAAAATGCCTTCGAGTATTTGGTGAACTTTCATCTGTTTATAATTTGTTTTTTAATTGTCAGATGGAACTCGCCATGGATAATCATGCTTCTGTGGAGAGTATCTCTCATGACTCGTTTCATCGTATTATTTTTAAATCGGAAGGCTCAGAACCTGAATTTCGGAGGCATCCTGACTGCTTTAATCAGACCAGTTCAGCAGCAACAGTGCGCACAATGTCACACATAGCGTCATACTGATCCTCCATGCTGGTCAATAACTTATACTGGGCCAGTGTTCGCTGATAATTGTGCTCCGGACTTTTAATTTTGTAATAATTGTCGCCGTCGATATAATCCATCAGGAAGCGCAAAACCTGTTCGTAAGTGATGTATTTGGCCGAGAATGCCAGATATTCCAATTCCTTTTTAGTCAGAAAGCTGATGGCCTGCGAAAGATAGCCGCGCGTAAAGCCTTCGAAAATGGAAAGATTGCATGAAACAGCCTCCAAATGCTCGTCGTCTTCGGCGCCGGTATTGGTATAGGAACGCATGGCATCGCCATAATCGTTGAGGCAAGTGCTGTTCAGAACGGTATCCAGGTCGATGACACACAATACATCTCCTTGCTGGTCAAACAGAATGTTGTTGATCTTGGTGTCGTTGTGCGTCACGCGGGTTGGAATTTCGCCGCTTTCAACCAGCTTCCAGAAATTCAGCATTTCTTCGCGACGACTTTCAATCCATCCGATTTCTGTTGCCAGCCGGGCTTTTCTTCCGGCGGGATCTTTCGCCAGTACGGCATCCCACTGGTTGAACCGATAGCGAATGTTGTGGAATCCTGGTAAAATATCAGTCAATGGGTCATTCAGATCAGCCACCATCGACTGAAACATCCCGATTCCCTTTCCGCCCTGGTAGGCTAATTCCGGAGTTTTGGCTGCCTGATGAGCAATGGTATCGTCGATAAAAACACAAACGGCCCAAAATTCGCCTTCATCGTCTTGATGATAGAGTTTTCCGTTGAGCGCCGGAACAACAGTCAGCACTTCGCGCAACGGATCGCCGTTACGGGCAATTACTTTTTTGCGGATGTGGGCTGTCACCTTTTCAATGTTTTCCATCATGGCCGGAACGTTGGTAAAAATTCGCTTATTCTTGCGTTGCAGCAAATAATCGGGAGCTGTATCTTCCTTTGTTTTAATGATAAAGGTATCATTGATAAAACCTTCACCCATTTGCTCAACACGTTCCACCGTTCCTTCAAGCCTGAAACAAGCAGCTGTTTTTTTCAGATCCATTGCTTTTATTCTATTGGTTAAAATCTCAAAGATATATTGTTTAAACAATGAAATGAGTTCAGAAAAATCAGTTTTTTCAAAAATATTCCATTCAATACGATTCTGCTCCTGCCTTTACCCAGAGCTGGTGTGCGTAACAATGAGCGATTCCCAGAAACCGCCATTCTCACTCAATATGGACAAATTCTTTTTTTCGATGGAGTTTTATCCGATTTTGACTTTTGATCTGGACCGGTCATTGTCTTCCGTTCATTTTTACTATTTTTGGACGACCTAAATCTGCATTTATTCACGAAAAACTAAACCATCGATGTTCAAAAAGATAGGCAACTTCTTACGCAAACGTATCCTGCTCATTTTATTTATCGCATTTCTGATAGGCATTCTGGCTACTGTTACCGGGAATAAAGCTATCGAATATACCTCAACCGACGAATTTTGTGCTTCCTGCCATGTTCACCCGCACGTTTTCCCTTCCTGGAAACTTTCCAGCCATTACGACAATAAAGGTGGAATTCAGGTTCATTGTGTCGAATGTCACCTTCCGCCCAAAGGAGAAGGCTACCTTTTAGAAAAAACCAGGCTTGGACTCAAAGATCTTTACGGTTACCTCTTCAAAGATTCGGCTGAATTCAACTGGGAGATGAAGTCTGAACTGGAACATGCCGTGAAGTATATCCCGAACGCATCGTGCAAGCATTGCCACCAGAACCTGTTTCCGAAAAATTTAGTGGACGCTGGCATAGCTGCCCACCTTTACTACGAAAACAACGAGAAGAAACTGGATTTGCAGTGTATCAGTTGCCACCTCGACGCCGGGCATTATAACCCCAATTACAAACACGGCAAGATGACCGGCATCCCAGGGCAAGCCGACGGTAGCTCCGATGGTTCGAAACCCGTTTTTGAACAGGCAACCACAGTAACAACTTTTGCCGACTACACCGAGCAGATTCCAGGCACACCGGTATCGTTCAAGATGATAGCCATCAAAGGCGGCACCTTCAACATGGGTAGCCCCGAAAAAGAACCTTTCCACCAGCCCGACGAATCGCCGGTGCGCCAGGTTACAGTCAGCCAGTTTTTCATGGCCGAAGTGGAAACAACCTGGGAAGAGTACTGGGCTTTTTACGGCAACACAATGAGCGAAGGACGCACTCCGCCCGAACAGATTTATGCCAACAACAGCAACCCGAACGTGGATGCCATTTCAGGCCCGACTCCACCTTATGGGCGACCCGACCAAAATTGGGGATTTGGCAAACGCCCGGCAATCACCATGACCCACTATGCGGCAGAAACCTTCTGTCAGTGGCTTTCAAAGAAAACCGGCAAAAAATACCGCCTACCCACAGAAGCCGAATGGGAATACGCGGCTCGCGGTGGCACCGAATCGCCCTATTTCTTTGACGGTAATCCCAAAAAGTTTTCAAACAAAGGAATATGGCGTAAAATATCGAGTGCCGATACCGATCCGATTTCGCAGTTCATCATTTATGTGAACAATGGCAAAGGCAGAACGCAGTTGCCCGACGAGTTTAAGCCTAATCCGTTTGGCCTGAAAAATATGCTGGGCAACGTAATGGAATATTGTGCCGACCGCTATGCTCCCGATGCTTATGCCAAAAACAGCGGGAAAGTGACTAACCCACTCGTAACCGAAGGCGAGGAATGGGTCGTGCGCGGAGGCAATTATATTTCGGATGCAGCCGACGTGCGTGCGGCAGCGCGCGACCACAGCCAGCACGACGCATGGCTGAAAACCGACCCACAACAGCCCAAAAGCATCTGGTGGTACTCCGACATTAAGGCCATCGGGTTCAGGGTTGTTTGTGAACCAGACAATTCAATTAAAGTTCAATAGATAAACTGATTAAATTAATTTAAAATTTATCCGTTATGAAAAAAGGTGTTGACAGACGTTCATTCTTGAAAAGCTCGGCTTTGGCTGGGGCATTGGGCGCAATTGGTACAGGAGGTGTTGCAACGCTGGCATCGTGCAGCAGTACGCCAAAAGTACAGCCATTAAAAGAGCCTGGCTCTTATTACTTACCTAACTTGGTTGATAAAGCTGCAGATGGCAAACCGCTGAAAGCCGGAATAATTGGCTGTGGCGGACGAGGCTCTGGTGCAGCGTTTAATTTCCTCAATGCAGCCGATAATGTTACTATTGTTGCTTTAGGCGATACTTATGCCGACCGTTTGGAAGGCTTGGCTGAAAAGCTGAAAAAAGATAAAAATATTGAGATTGCAGCCGACAAGAAATTTATTGGACTCGACTCTTATCAGAAAGTTATAGACAGCGATGTGGATGTGATTATTACCGCTACGCCACCTAATTTCCGCCCCGAAATTTTCAAGTATGCGGTGGAAAAAGGCAAACATTGCTTCCTCGAAAAACCAATTTGCGTTGACGCGGTAGGTTACCGCACTATCGTGGCCACAGCCAAACAGGCTCAGGCAAAAGGCCTTTGCGTGGTAACCGGTACGCAACGTCACCATAAACGCGATTATGTAGCTTCCTACGAACAAATCATGAATGGTGCTATCGGCGAAATAACCGGCGGAACAGTTTACTGGTGCGGCGGGATGCTCTGGTTCAAGGATCGCGACCCGAAATGGTCAGATCTGGAATGGATGATCCGCGACTGGGTAAACTGGGGATGGCTTTCGGGTGACCATATTGTTGAACAGCACGTTCACAATCTGGACGTATTCACTTGGTTCTCCGGATTGAAACCAAAATCAGCATTAGGCTTCGGCTCGCGCCAGCGCCGTGTTACCGGTAACCAGTTCGACAATTTCAGTATCGATTTTGAAATGGAAAACGGGATACATGTTCACAGTACCTGCCGTCAGATCAATGGAACGGAAGGTGGCGTATGGGAATTTATCCAGGGCACCAAAGGTTCATGGAGTTCCGACGGTCACGTTATCAAAGACCTGAAAGGCAACGAAATATGGAAATACGACCACGATGCCGAAAAAGCCAACTTCAAACAAACCGACCCATACACGCTGGAACACGTGAACTGGATTAACCATATCCGCGCCGGAAAACCGATTGAATTGGCATCCGAAACGGCTGTTGCCAACATGGCTGCTATTATGGGGCGCGAATCCGCTTACACCGGGAAGAAAGTTACATGGGACGAAATGTCTGCTTCGCCGCTCGATCTTCTCCCGAAAGATATTGACATGACAAAAACTATGGCGGTTGCAAAAGAAGGCTACGGTGCAGGAAAAGAATTTAAACTGCCCGAATTTATCCATATCGCCGGCACGCCACAAGGTAACCAAACCCGATAAGGTATGCCACTTAATCGAAGATCTTTTTTAGGAACGGCCGTTTCCGGTGCTGCATTAGCAGCATCGGGCGGCCTTTTCTCTTCTTTTAAGGGAGGAGAAGCCTCCACGGGTAAAAAACATTCCTCTAAATTGAAAATTTCGTGTCAGGAAGGAGTTGCCCCGGGCAAAACACTGACCGAGAAGCTCGATTTTATGGAATCGCTCGACATCGTTGGGCTTGAAATCTGGGGTGGAGGACTTGAAAAAAGAGTAATCGAAATCCAACAGGCGCTGCAAAACCGCAACATGAAAGTGAGCACCATTTGCGCAGGCTTCGAAGGCTGGCTGATTGCTGATGATCCTGCCATTCAGAAGAAATGCATGGATTCCATGAAGGTAATCATTGGTGCAGCCGGAGAACTCGGCTCAACCGGGGTTATTTTTGTTCCGGCATTCAACAACCAGAAATCGTTGCCTGATAGAGAAGCACGCGAGCTTTTGCTGGGACAGATGAAAGAATTGGGTGAATTTGCCCTTCAGCACAACACCCGGATATTGCTTGAACCACTTAACCGGAAGGAATGCTATTTCTGCCGCCAGGTAGCTGATGGTGCTTCTATCATTCGGAATGTGAACAGCGCCGGAGCTGCCGTAATGGGCGATTTCTGGCACATGACCTGGGAAGAAACCAACGACCGCGCCGCATTCCTTGCTGCCGGCGATTACCTGCACCACGTACACATAGCCAGCCGTAAACGCCGCAAAATGCCCGGGGAAGACGGTGACGCCGATAATTACATCAACGGATTTCGTGGATTAAAGGAAATCAACTACCAGGATTACGTCAGCTTTGAATGTGGCTCGGTAGGCGATTCAAAAATAACTTTGCCCGCGGCAGTAAAACTGATGCGCGAACAATGGAAAAAGGCCTGAAAGGCTGAAAAGACAATCGAAGTAATCTGATCCCGAGAGAATCATTTACTGGCCCGGATTCGCAAGAGTCCGGGTTTTTTGTTTTCAGTGATAACTGACTTGCACCAGAAGCAAGTTAAAACAAACGTGAGTTTCTCTTTTTTTCATATCAGCTGATGGCATCTTTGCTATTTTTAAAGCTAAATAACCCGTTGTGCGATTAAAATGCGAGAGCATATTTAAGTTTATTCAGGGGTTTGTTGTTTAAAAAGTTAAAATATTGAAGCACTGTCACTGCTGTAATTTTTGATAAAATGCGAACCGAAATGCCCAGGTTTGATTTTGCATAGTTACGCTTGAGCATAAATTGATCGCATAGTTGAGAGAATAGAGTTTCGATTCGTTTTCTTGACTTTTTAAAAATGTACGCAAAAGGTTCTTTGTCTTTTTGATTGCTTCTTTTGGGTGTTTCCAACCGGATATTGCACGATGAAAACAAGTCCAATTGATGTTCTTTTGACAGATATCCTTTGTTTCCAATGAGCCTGCAATTGCTTAAGTGAGAATGTTTAATGTCGGTCAAATAATAAACATCGTGAACGCTTGCCTTGCTCATATCCATACTTGCAAATACACCTCGAACTGAAGTCACCAGGTGCAATTTGTAGCCATAATAATAGGCCTTGCTAACAGCAGAATAACCTTTATCAGGTGCTGTTCCAAAGTTCTCCCTACATATTCTGCTTCGCTTTTCTCGGGCTATTTGACAAACAGGAACGGGAATAGAATCAACGATGTAAGTATCTTCTCCGTGGTTTAGAATGTTTGATAAGCCTTGATTAAAAGCTGCGATCCACGGATAAAGCCGCTTATGTCTGCGATTAAAATTGGAACGGTCAATGAGGTTTGGAAAATCGCTGGTATAATCTGATTTAAGTTTACCAAAGAAGTAACTTTCAGAGTCAATGCCAATAGATTCTGCAGTCAGAGCTAATGCAATTATTTGACAATCTGACATTTTTGGATTTCTTGGGTAGCTTTGAAAGTTGTCGAACTCATTAATCCGATCAGAAAAGAACGATTTGGTTAAACCAATAAACTTGTCGAAATTTGCCTTCAGGTTGTGCATAAGTAGAATAATGAATTGGCGTTTATTTTCTACTAATATATTGAATACCAATATAATGCACAACTTTTTAAACAATATTTTATTATTTATTTTCAATCGCACAACGAGTTAAATATTCTAAATTTATACAGTCTCAGTATAAAAGAAGGAGTAGCAAATCATGGAAAGAAGAAATTTCATCAAAACGGCCTCAATTGGAGCGGCAGCATTGGGCACCTCATTCTACGCTCAAGGATTCCCTGTAGAACGGAAAATAAAAATAGGATTAATCGGCGCCGGCTGGTATGGGATGGTAATTACCAAAGCAGCCTTGAACGTTGGCGGCGTTGAAGTTATTGGTATTTGCGATGTGGACAGTGCACATCTGAACAGCAGTGCCGATGAACTGGCCAAACTTCAGGGAAGCAGACCAAAGACTTTTAAATTTTACCCGGAATTGCTTGATATGAGCGGTCTGGAAGCTGTTTTTATCGGGACTCCCCCGCATTGGCATGCACTCCCGTTTATCGCCGCTTGTGAAAAGGGGTTGGATATCTATTGTGAAAAGCCACTGGCTTACGACATTCAGGAAGGTTTAGCCATGGTGGAGGCAGCTCATCGGGCAGGGAATATTGTGCAAATCGGATTTCAACGCCGCCAAAGCGATGCCTTCAAAAAAACAAAAGAGTTGATTGATAACGGAACGATTGGAAATGTACACCAGATTGCGGCCCAGATTCATTACACTCCCGGTCCACAGGATACCACCATTCAATTGCCTCCGGCATCTTTAGACTGGGAAGAATGGTGCGGCCCGGCGCCAAAACTTGAATACCGGCCCAATATTGGCCACAAAGCCTGGCGGCTTGAAAAAGAATATGGAAACGGTCATTTGGTTGACTGGGGAATTCACCACATTGATATTATCCGACGGATTATGGGCGAATCGATGCCATTGGAATTTTATACCCGCGGCGGAATTTATAAACTGAAAAATCAAATCACCACCCCCGACACCCTCACAGCCAATATGGCTTTTCAAAAGGCTCCTGTTGTTTGGCAACACCGGCTTTGGGGAGTTGGCGACACGAACAACGAATTCAACAACGGCATTTTCTTTCATGGTGAAAAAGCGACGCTTTTCGCCTCCGACTCCAAAGTACTAATCGTTCAGGCGGGAAAAGACGGTAAAAAAGAAGAGCTGTCCTTTTCAACTGAAAACATGCAGGAAAACCATGTTGCCAATTTCCTTCATGCGGTAAGAAACAAAAGCCAGAAACTAATTGACTGTTCGCCGGAAGATGCATTCCAGTCAACTGCAACGGTTCAGTTGGCCATGATTTCGTACTATACCCAATCGTTGGTAAAATGGGATCCGCTCAAAAATGAAATTACTGAGAACAAACAGGCTTCAGCACTAATGAAAAGAGAATATCGTGGAAAATACAAACATCCGTAACAGACAAAACTGATGATGAGGAACAGATACAACTTCCCAAATAGTGTGATTTGGAATACTCTTTAGGCTCGCTGAATGATTATTCAATCCGGTAATTTACCACGGTGTTGCCTTCTGTACCAACTATCAGGTTGAACCAGGAATTCGCATCATTGAACTTTCCAAGAATAAAAGGGGTATTCCCGTCTAGCGGAAAACCTTTTGTGATTGACCCGTTTTTATCGAGCAGGTAAATTTTATTCTGAGCCTCAACCACTACTCCTATTTTATTGATGCCAGATCCCATGGAGCAGACAAAAGGAACTTCACTGATCACGTCGGGAAATGAACGATCGAACAATTTTTTACCATCAGTGGCAAAAACAGTCAGTTTTTTACCCTCGCTAAAAAGATATTCTGAAGTACCGTTTCCGTCGATGTCGCCAACGGCAAAACGATGACCAGCTCCAAATTTGCCAATTTCTCTGATTTCAGCCTGCCCGCCAAAATCTCCGAGATGAATTTTTCCGGCCAAATCAGTTGAGATGATTCTCGGATTACCATCGCCCGAGATATAGAGCGGATTGCCCGACCGGTTGAACGGAGCGGGTTGCCCCTCCCTGTTTTTTCCCTGCCGGTCGAGAAAATAAGTATTCTTTTTATCTGAAACGATGATGTAATCCTTCCCTTCCACCTCCAGATGCCGAATAGGTTGGGTAACCTGCGTCTCGGTTCCTTCAAAATTCCATTTAGGGATCAGTTTCCCATCCCGGTCGTAGACATACACCTTTCGGTCTTCGCCGGCAATAAAAAACCGGTATTCCTTATTCTGGCCATACTCAGCGACCGAAACACCATTAGCGGCCATCGATTTCAGGGTTATCGGATATTTCCCGACTTTATTCCCCATACGATCGATCACATAAAGCTGGGTTTGGGTGTTGAACATGTACTGGAACCGGTTGTTGCGATACAGATCGATTTGGTGAATTTCGGACATCAATTCTCCCGGAAGATTCATTTTCCAGAGTATCACACCTTCTTTGCTGATCAGATAAACATTGTTTTGCTTGTCGCTGACGATTATTTCGCGGTTTGCCAGATCTTTGTGATTCAAAACCAGCCTGGGCCTTCCGACCAGTGGTGCATCCAGCTTCAATTGCCAGATCGCCTGCGGCTCTTCTTTCAGATTTGGATCATATTTGAGGGTGATCTGATTTTTCACCATCTGGTCTGAAATGGTGAATTGCCACCTGAATGTGCTGAATTTCCGGAACACATCTTCGCTGGCCGAAACACGGACACTGAGTTCAGGCTTCAGCAAAACATCTTTCAGACTAAATACCTTGGGCACCTTGGCATAGAGGTAGAAATTCGCGTTTGGCTGACCGCTTTTTACCGAAACTTTGTAAACTGAATCGTTGGCGAGGGTTTTTGCTGATGCCAGATTTTGGAGGTAGTTCTTTAGCCCGGGGAGGTTATCACCCCAGATCAGGTACTTATCGTAAATGGTCAAATATTCCCCGCTGATTCCAGAAAAGGCGCGCCCGAAAAGCGATTCGGCCATGTTACGGACCGGAAGCCGGTAAATATCGATCTTGTTTTTACTGTCAATAACATATTTGGTTTGGTAATCGCCCGAAGCAGACTTTTCTTCCGCCCTGAAAACTGAAACCGCTTTTTCAATTTTGTCACGGGTCCCCGATGTGTTGGTAATTTCGGCTACAAAAAACCGGTTTTGCAGCGGGTTCGATTTGTTGATGTTGGTGTAAACACCGGCAAACTGAGTGCCTCCAATTTCTTTGAATAGACCGGCAGCATCGGTTTTTGTCTTTTTCTGAAAATCCATTAGGCTCATTTCTCTCGGATAAAAACTGCCATTCGTTTTGAGGTACGCCTCATACTGATCGATATAATTACCGACATTTTGAAGGTTCAGAGCCACAAAATACGAAGCATTTGCCGGGATGGCTTTTTCAATGGTTATTTTTCCGGCTTTCTGATTTCGGAAAATATTGAGATAATTGTCGGTCGAATCTTTGGTTACGCTGTAACCACTCAGTTCGACTCCCGAAGGTCTCAGGCTAAGATCAAGACCAGTCCAGTTTGACCACGAATCGAGTTGAACGATAGTTTTACGAAGTTCGGGCGAAACATATTTGGCCAGCAATTGATGGATCGTTTGATGATTAATGAAGATATTGGCAACAGCGGTTTCTTCTATGGTCTTGTATAGCTCAGTAAACTCCCGATTATTGAGCAGATTAACCGAATTAGCCTGACGGATGGACTGTTCAAGCAAAATAAAATCTTCGCTGGCCATCAGGACATCGTTTGCGCAGGCAAAGTAAAAATCCGACTCTGCCGACCGGGCATTCATGATCGTCGTGTTGTCGTAATTCCTTCGGCTAATGGTGTAACCCGAACCCAGATCACGCGAAATGACTTCGGTTGCTGAATTGGACTCGGCTGAATTGTTCATTTGAGCCAGGAAGAGAGCCGCCATCTGATTTTTCCCGGCCAGATTGACCGAAACCAGAATGGATTTGCCTTTAAGCAGGTTATTAATTTGAGAATGATTGTCAATGAAGTCGCTGAACCGGTCAACTTTTTCAAAGAGTTTTTGAACTTCAGCAATTCCCTTCAACTCGTTGATAATGGGATGATTTCCATTCAATTCACGGGAAAGTCCTTCCGTATTCTTCACTTCAATAATCAACGGACATTTCTGCGGAACAGCCCTGAACGCCGGGTTCTGCTTCGTTGAAAATGTTTGAAGAACCGGTTGATCAGTTTTACCCGGAAAATAATTAATCACCAGAAAGGCGATAACGGCAACCAGCACAACAATTCCTGAAATGACAATAACTTTGCGCATAAACGGTAATATTTTTTTAAAAATCAGTACGTTTTATTGCTGCTTAACTTCGGAAGCTTCGACAATTTTATACAATTTATCCGACTTCCTGATTTTGGTTTCAACCGGGATGGAAATATACGAACCTTTCGGGGCCTCCTCTACCGGCTGTTTATCTAACTGAATCTCTTTCACAACTGTTTTCACCAGACCTGTGGTAGGGCCGGTAATGTAAATTTCGTCGCCAACCCGAAGCGGACCAGTTTCGAGCTTGAACTCAGCAACTTTCAGGTTCGAAAAATAGTTCAGGCCTTTACCTACGTATACTTTCCGATGCGTGGCCAGCGAACCGTAGTTTTTACTCCATTCGCCAAGGCGTTGCCCCAGGTAATAACCATCCCAGAAACCACGGTTAAAAACTGATGAAAGACGCAGGTCCCAGTCGACCACTTTTTCGGGAGTAAATTTGCTCTCGAAATATGCCTGAACAGCCTCACGGTAACATTCAACCACCGTGTAAACATATTCGGGAGAACGCGCCCGGCCTTCGATTTTAAGAACCGAAACCCCGGCATCGAGTAACTTATCCAGAAAATGTATCGTTTTCAGATCTTTGGGAGACATGATGTATTCATTGTCAATTTCCAATTCAGCGCCGGTTTCCTTGTCGGTTACGGTGTAGGCGCGTCGACAGGTTTGCATGCAACTTCCGCGATTGGCTGACGAATTCATTTCATGCAAACTGAGGTAACATTTTCCGGAAACGGCCATGCAGAGGGCGCCATGTACAAACATTTCGATCCGCACCAATTCTCCGGATGGGCCGGTGATATTTTGCTCCCTGATTTGTCGGGTAATTTCCCAAACGCGACTGATGTTCATTTCGCGGGCCAGTACCATCACATCGGCAAAGTGGGCATAAAAACGCACAGCATCGATGTTGGTAATATTCACCTGGGTGGAAATATGCACTTCCACGCCAATTTGCCGGGCATATTGAATAGCTGAAATATCGGAGGCAATGATGGCTGAAACCCCGGCTTCTTTGGCGGCATCAATAATCTGGCGGAGTTGTTCCAGTTCGGTATCGAAAACCACCACATTGACGGTAAGATAAGTTTTCACACCTTTGGAGTGCGCGATCTCTGTGATTTTTTTCAGATCGTCGAGTGTAAAATTATTCGACGACCGGGCGCGCATGTTCAGTTGCTCAACACCAAAATAAACCGATCCGGCACCCGCCTGAACGGCTGCAATAAGCGATTCGTACGAACCTACCGGAGCCATTATTTCAACCTCATCTCTTCTCATCACGTTTTGAATTAATGCGATGCAAATTTAGTGTTTATTTTGGCTTGCATTTAAAGCTCAAATAGAAACCTCATGATATTGTTATTCAACTGTATAATTCAAGAAAATCAATGCGATTTAAATCAAAATTCAAAAAAAAATGCGACTTCGTCTGAAGCCGCATTTTTCGTCATTAGGAAATTTACAAATCGATTATTCAACGGTTACGTTGTATGTATAGCTCTCATTTCCAGCAGAAAAAACAACCGAATAAGTTCCCCTGTCAAGTTTTGAAAGGTTGAATCCTTCGGTTACATTAAATTTATCGCCAATCTCTTTTGAATAAATCAGATTATTCTGATCATAAAAATTCAGGCTTAGATTTTCTTCCTGAAAGTTCAGGTAAGAAAGTTTCAGGACTTCGTCTTTGTAAGCAAAGTACGGGTCAAGAATACTTTTTTCTTTTCCAACGGCAATATTTCTATTTTCAATTATAAACTCGCGTTCGGAGGTGAAACCTTCGGCTGATACGGTCAGTTTATAGTCGCCCTTTTCAAGTTTCGAAAAATCGAAAACCTTGCGATAGTCTTTGCTGTCAGCATCGGTTTCTTTGTAATAAACAACTTCGCCTTTTTCGTTTGCTATGCTGATCTGGAAATTAGCTGCTGCCGTATTTGATATTGCAACGACTGCAGTTTCGGCAGTGAGCGGAAGGATGTTAACTTTTAAATTTCCGGTTGCCATTAATGTGTTTGCAAATGCTACAAATGCAATCAACATTGTTACTTTTGAAATTGAATTGATTGTTTTCATTTCTTTTCTGTTTTTTAATACTGCACAAATGTACATGCTTCGCAACATACATGCTGAAAAACATACGTTAAAGATGCGTTATCCTTTTGTTAACGACCAACAGAGTACATTAAACCAATGTAAACAAAAAAAATAAAAGTCTTATAATTAGACTTATAGAGCGAATAAAAATAAAACTCAAAAACCCTTTTTCATGCAAATTGAGATACTGCAATTACTTGAAGGAGCCCGAAAAGCGCAAGGATTAACGGTCATTATCGATGTTTTCAGGGCTTTTTCGACAGCTTGCTATGCTTTTAACAATGGCGTTCGGCGCATTTATCCGGTTAGCGATTTACAGCAGGCTTATCAAATGAAACTTCAAAACCCGCATTATATATTGGTTGGCGAACGTAATGAGCAAAAGCCCGAAGGCTTTGATTTCGGGAACTCACCATCCCAACTAATTGAATCTGATTTACAGGGTAAAATAATGGTGCATACCACCAGTTCCGGTACCCAGGGCATTGCCAATGCCACAGGCGCTTCAGAAATACTAACCGGAAGTTTTGTGAATGCCGGGGCAATCGCCAGCTACATCCGACAACAAAATCCGGCAAAAGTTTCGCTGGTCTGTATGGGTTACAGTTGTCAGTATCCAACAGATGAGGACACCCTGCTGGCAGTCTACATCAAAAACGAACTTGAAGGTAGACCCAATGATTTTCAGGCGATTGTTGAGCAAATTAAAAAAGGCGACGGTGCGCGTTTTTTTGCACCTGAAAAACAGGAATGGGCTCCGGCTGCCGATTTCGACCTTTGTCTTTCACTTAATCGGTTTAATTTTGTCCTGAAAGTTGACCGGGAAAATGACCTGAACTATTTAAAAAAGATTGAACTGAAATAGCTCTTTTATTGTTTGATCAATCCATTTTGGACATTTCTATTTTATTTGGAACACATGAAGACCTATAATTTTGACGAGCTGCTTGACCGCACCCATACCAATTGCATCAAATACGACGGACGTAAAATATTCTTCGGGAACGAAGATTTGTTGCCCCTTTGGGTGGCTGACATGGATTTCAGGACACCTGACTTTATCGTTGATGCCGTTAAAAAACGTGCTGAACATGAGGTGTTCGGCTACACCTTTCGTGGTGATTCATACAATCAGTCAATTGTCAACTGGCTTAAGCGCCGCCACAATTGGGAAATAAAACCCGAATGGATTTCGTTCAGTCCCGGCGTAGTGGCTGGCCTGACTTTGGCCATCGAAGCTCTTTCAAAGCCGGGTGACGGAGTAATTCTTCAGCCACCGGTGTATTTTCCGTTTTTTGATTCGGTAAAAGGAACCGGACGTGAAATGATCGAAAATCCGCTTCGGCTCGAAAACGGACGCTATTATTTTGATCTCGATGACCTGAAAAAGAAGATAACCTCAAAAACGCGACTGCTTTTGCTCAGTAACCCGCATAATCCTGGCGGAATGGCCTGGAACCGGGAAGAATTGAGCCAACTGGCACAAATTTGCCTCGAAAATAAAATACTGATCATCTCGGATGAAATACATTCGGACCTGATTTTTGAAGGATTTCAACACACTCCTTTGGCCGGAATATCAGACGAGATTGCCCAAAATTGCGTAATTTGCATGGCCCCAAGCAAAACGTTCAACACTGCGGGACTGACAACTTCTTTTCTGGTGATTCCCAACAAGAGGCATCTCGTCGCCTACGAACGGGTGATGCGACTCCCGCACCTTCACATGGGCAACATTTTCGGAACAGTCGCGCTTGAAGCTGCATACACGCATGGCGATGAGTGGCTTGACCAGTTATTACAATATCTTCAGACGAATTATGCTCTTTTGGAACAATTTTTCCAGGAGAATCTTCCGGAAGTAAAAGTAATGAAACCGGAAGCCACTTACCTGATCTGGCTCGATTTTTCGGCTTTCGGGTTAAGCGATGATGTTCTCAACCAAAAACTGATTGATGCCGGAGTTGGCCTGAACCGGGGAACTCAGTTCGGAAAACAGGGAAGCGGTTCCATGCGGATCAATATTGGATGCCCCAAATCGACCTTGCAGGAAGCATTATTCCGGATTAAAAAAGCTTTTTAAGGAGACTGACAAAACTAGAATTCGCGTTTTACCCATTCCAGGATTCGATCCTCAGGCAAGTCGTTCATGCAGCGAAAATGCTTTTTAGGACACTCGTGGTAACCCAGCTTCGAGCATGGGCGGCAGGGCAAATCCTTTAATTCGAGCATTTCGGAACCGTTGCCGGGTAAATAGGGCGACATTCCCAGATCAGGTGAAGTATTTCCCCACACACTCAAAATCTTTTTATGGTAAGCCGCGGCGATGTGCATCAAACCGGTATCATTGGAAATAACCAATCTCGCATTTTTTACCAGCGATGCCGACTGGTTAATCCGGAGTTTTCCGGTAAAATCAATCACATTATTCACCTTCCATTCCAGAATACGGGCGGCCATTTCCCTTTCACTTTTTCCACCGAGCAATATAAATGGCAGATTACTACTGAGTATTAATTTGCGATACTTCTCAACCGGCATTTTTTTTGTCCCGTAGGTTCCGGCCAGAACAAGGGCCACGTATCCCTTCCGGAAATCCTCAGGAAGTTCCGAAACGGGAAATTCATCTTCCGTCGGAATAAAATAATCTAACCCTTTCCCGTCATTACGGACTTTGAAACGCTGCAATGTTCTCAGGTTCCGGTCGACAATATGTCCGTCGGGCATTGTGTTTATTTTGAACCGGGTAAACAACAGTTTCCGAATATTCAGTTTATTGAAGCTAAACGACCTGATTCGCAATCCAAGCTTTACTCTCAGACTGCGCAGGTTATTGTGCAAATCAATAATGTAGTCGTACTTTTCGGCTTTCAGTTCGCTGATGGTTTCGCTAAGTGAATCGCCCAGCAAATGAATTTTATCGATGTACGGATTGGCCTGCAGCAAATCAACATTCCGTCTTTTGGTCAGGTAATGCACCTCTGCCTCCGGAAACTGTATTTTCAGGCACCGAACTACCGGCGAAGTCAATACAATGTCGCCGATGGAACTGAATCGTATGATCAGAAATTTTGTTTTCAAAATAAAAAGCCCTGAAGTTCTTATTCCTTCAGGGCTTAAATATAGTCAGTTTATCGTATCAGTCGCCTATACCGACTCGGCAAGTACGATGATTTTGTTGTCTTTATTTTCAGCCACCCCTCCATCAACCTCAAAAAAGAGCTCCTGATCGGTCTCGTCAATCACCTTTATTTTTCCTTTATTAAGTGTTGAAATGATCGGGGCATGATTATTCATAATTTCGAAAGTACCTTTTGTCCCGGGTAGCTGAACGAGTTTTACCTTACCGGAATAAATGCTTTTGTCAGGGGTAATGATTTCGAGTAACATGGACAACAGTTTTAAATTTTAAATTTATCGATTTACCAGACCTATCAGGCTCCGGCAAGAAGTTTCTCTCCTTTTTCGATGGCCTGTTCAATCGTTCCAACCAGATTGAATGCTGCTTCAGGATACTGATCAACTTCGCCGTCCATAATCATATTGAAGCCTTTAATTGTATCTTCAATTGCAACCAGCTGACCCTTCAAACCGGTAAACTGTTCGGCCACAAAGAATGGCTGTGAAAGAAAACGCTGAACGCGGCGTGCGCGATGAACGACTAATTTATCATCTTCCGAAAGTTCATCCATCCCAAGAATGGCAATAATATCCTGCAATTCCTTATACCGCTGCAAAATCTGAATCACTCGTTGGGCACAGTTGTAATGTTCGTCGCCAACCACGTCACGGGTCAAAATCCGGGAAGTTGAATCCAATGGGTCAACGGCCGGGTAAATACCCAATTCCGAAATTTTACGACTCAATACGGTGGTTGCATCCAGGTGGGCAAACGTGGTTGCAGGCGCAGGGTCTGTCAAGTCGTCAGCTGGCACATACACTGCCTGAACCGAAGTGATTGATCCGTTTTTGGTAGAGGTAATTCGTTCCTGCATGATACCCATTTCAGTTGCCAGCGTGGGCTGATAACCTACTGCCGACGGCATACGACCCAACAAGGCCGAAACTTCTGAACCTGCCTGTGTAAAGCGGAACACATTATCAACAAAAAACAGGATATCACGGCCTTTTCCGGTGCTTCCATCTCCATCGCGCAAACTTTCGGCAATAGTTAATCCCGATAAAGCAACACGGGCACGAGCGCCGGGAGGTTCATTCATCTGGCCGAATACCAGGGCCAGTTTCGATTTTTTAACTGCTTCCATATCAACTTTCGACAGGTCCCAGTTTCCCTCTTCCATCGATTTTTTAAATTCTTCACCGTAATCAACAATATCGGCTTCAATCATTTCGCGCAGCAGATCGTTTCCTTCTCGGGTACGTTCTCCCACTCCGGCAAATACCGACAATCCGCTGTGTGCAAGAGCAATATTGTTAATTAATTCCTGGATCAAAACCGTTTTACCAACGCCGGCACCTCCAAACAAACCGATTTTTCCCCCTTTGGCATAAGGTTCAATCAGGTCAATGACCTTGATTCCGGTGAAAAGCACTTCGGTTTCAGTTGTTAATTCTTCGTATTGAGGTGGCTCATTGTGAATACTTAGCCCGTTTTTTGGCAAGGGTTCCAGTCCGTCAACCGGATTTCCGGTCACATTAAGCAACCGGCCAAGTGCGATTTGACCATTGGGCATGGTAATTGGCTTGCCTGTGGCAATTACATCCATCCCGCGACGGAATCCATCGGTCGAATCCATGGCAATGGCACGAACCGTATTTTCACCAATGTGCTGCTGACACTCAACGACCAGGTTTACCTGATCGGGACGCACAACTTCAAGAGCATCATATATTTGAGGAAGCTGACTTTCCTCCAGATCAAAACTGATGTCGATTACAGGTCCGATTACCTGTACAATTTTTCCAATATTCTGAGCCATAATTTGTATTTTATGCTATAATGGCGAAAATTACGAAAATTGAATTAATCACCCGATCAAAATCCGCATTAATGAGAGCTTAAATGAAAAAATATTTAATGATCGCGGTTCATGATCAGCCTGGCCAAATTCAGAAGTTCTGCTTTCGTCCCGTCTGCCAGATTAATTTCCTGCCAGATGGTCAAAGCTGTCTGGTAATATTCATTCGCATAATTTTCGGTTATTGTTTTAATGTTTAATTGGTTATAAATTGAAGTTATAACTTTCACCTTCTCTTCAGTATCAAAATTCGTTTTCGAAATCCAATCCTGGATGAGCTTTTTTGTCGGGGTATCCGCTAATTCCAGAGCCTTTAACAGGAGAAATGTCTTTTTGTTCGTAACAATGTCCCCACCAATTTTTTTTCCAAATTTATCCTGATCGGCAAAAACATCGAGTAAATCATCCTGAAGCTGAAAAGCAATACCCAGATTGAGGCCAAAGTTATACAACTGGTCTGCAATTTGCTCCGGAGCCTCAGCAGCCAACGCACCCAATTTCAGGCTACAAGCCAGAAGCACGGCGGTTTTTAGCCTGATCATGTCCAGATATTCTGCAATCGAAACATCCATCCGTGATTCAAAATCCATATCAAATTGCTGTCCTTCGCACACCTCCAGAGCCGTTTGCGAAAACAACCTGACCATTTCTCCCCGATTCGCCGATTCGCATTTCAGGAGATAATTATAGGCCATGATCGACATGGCATCACCCGACAAAATTGCGATGTTTTCGTTGTATTTTTTGTAAACCGAAGGCGCATTCCGGCGCATTTCGGCATGGTCCATAATATCGTCGTGCAGCAAAGTAAAATTGTGAAAAACTTCAACAGCCAGAGCAACAGAGAAAGCTTTTTCAATCGGTTTGTCAAATAAGTCACAGGCAAGCAGAACCATCACCGGACGCAAACGCTTGCCCCCCATGGCGAGGGCATATCCGATAGGTT
The DNA here is from genome assembly GCA_963676535.2 of Prolixibacteraceae bacterium. Taxonomy (GTDB): domain Bacteria; phylum Bacteroidota; class Bacteroidia; order Bacteroidales; family Prolixibacteraceae; genus Aquipluma. Next base: position 118,196 of record CAXXKQ010000012.1, read on the forward strand.
CATAAAGATTTTTGGGCTCGACTTGTGCGATCCGGTCAATTTCACTATTAATTTCTGAAGAAATGAGTAACTGCAACTCGTTGATTGTATGCATATTCAAATCCGGTTATAAAGTAGCCGGTTCAGGAGTTCGTCTTTGAATTTGGACGAAACTGGCAATTGTGTTTTATCGGTCATTTCCACCAGTCCACCATCGGTTTTCAGGTAACGGTTAACATCCTTCAGGCTGATCAGATGAGATCGATGGATTCTGAAAAAACCATGAGGTACCAGCAAATTATCAAAATCGAGCAGGGTACGGCTTACCAACACTGATGTTCCGTTTTTGAAAAAGATGCGTGAGTAATTACGTTCACCTTCACAGCGTAAAATTTCCCGTACTTTAACAATCGTGAATCCGTTAATTTCAGGCAGGGCGATGGTGGGATCTTCCTCATTACTGCGATCGAGATTCTTCTTCAATACCTCAACCCGCTGTTTTTCCTGAAGGATGGGTATTTCGCTGATGCGACTGACCGTCGACCTGACATTCTCGATCAATACTGGTTTCACGATATAATCAAAAGCCGAATATTTAAAAGCGGTGATGGCATAATCGCTGTAGGATGTGGTAAACACCACCTTGAAGTTAACTTCGGGAAGTTTTTCGAGCAGACTAAACCCAGTCCCGTCGGGCATTTCAATATCCAGAAAAACCAGATCAGGTTCAACGGCATTAATTAATAATAAACCAGAGACCACAGAATCGGCTTCGCCTAAAATTTCAAGCTCCTTAAAATTTTGTTCCAGAATGCGTTTTAAGCCTCGTCTTGCGAGCTGGTCATCATCAATAATTACGGTACGATACATTTAAATAGGGCTCTGATAATTTTTTTAAAAATAATACAAATGATCGAACCAAAAGTAACGTGAGGTAAAAATTTATTTTGCGTCGCACACTCTTCCCGATTTCTTTACACAAAACGCCAATTCATTTGTTTATATACATACTTTTGTCTTTTAAATTATCCGGAATGGCTATGATCCTTATCATCGAAACCTCCACCCAGGTTTGCAGTGTTGCTCTTTCCCTCGATGGGAAACTGGTTGACCTGATTGAATCTGCAGACGGGCAAAACCATGCCCGGCAGACTGCTGTTTTTGCCGAAACCCTGCTTGCCCGCAACAATATGAACCCCGCTGGACTTTCTGCGGTAGCAGTCAGCAAAGGTCCCGGATCGTACACAGGGCTCCGGATCGGGGTGTCAACAGCCAAAGGCATTTGCTATGCCGCCAAAATTCCATTGATTGCTATTGGGACCCTGGAGGCGATGACAAAACATGTGATTGCCAACCGGACTAAGTACCACATTGCTGAAAACAAACCAACCCTGTATTGTCCCATGATTGATGCCCGGCGCATGGAGGTTTATTCGATGTTGCTGGATGAAAACGGGTCAGTCATGAAACCCATTACTGCCGAAATTATCGACGGATCATTTCTGGCAAACGAACTGGCAGAAAAGCAAGTGGTGTTTTTCGGCAACGGATCAGAGAAGTGTAAAGAAGTTATTCACTCGCCCAACGCCGTATTTGTTGGCTCTGTAGAAGCTTCGGCTCAACATATTTGCGAATTGGCCTGGCTGGCTTATACCAAAAATCAGTTTGAAGACGTTGCTTACTTTGAACCATTTTATCTGAAAGATTTTGTGGCTTCACTACCGAAAAAAAACGTTCTGGGATGAAATTTTTACTTTGTACTTGTTTGCTGACAGTTTTTGTATTCCCTCTTCAGGCCGAACCGCTTGAAGAAATGGAATATATTCTCCGTTTTGGGTTTATCAAAGGAGGAAAAGCGACCCTCGTTGCCCAGAAAGAAAAGCTAAATAAACAAACCACGATACATTACCACATGCGCGGCCGCACAACCGGGCTGGTCGATAAAATTTATGAGGTCAATGATGTTTACGAGAGCTGGGTCGATCCGGAAACCTACCTGCCTGTTAAATCGGTACGGAACGTACGCGAGCAAAAGTACCGTTTTTACGACGAGGTCGTTTACGATCAGGTGAATGATACGCTGGTGAGCCTGAAATCAGGAGGAAAGAAAGTGCCCGACAATGTGAACGATCTGGTCAGTGTCTTTTTTTTCATCAGACAAAACCATTATTTTGAAGCCATGCTGGCCGGGAAAAGCTTCCAGATTCCCGTTTATCATGGCGACGAACTGTTCATGATGGAGTTGGCCTATTTGGGAACAGAGACCATCGATACTAAAATTGGGAGGAAAACCTGTTACGTGGTTTCACCCAAAGTTCCGAAAGGGAAATTATTGAAGGGATCTGACGATTTGAAAATTTACATTACCAAAGACAATAACCGCCTGCCTATTTATGCTGAATTTAATTTGGTACTCGGTTCGCTCAAATGCGAATTGAACTCCTACAAAATTAACGGCGTTAACCAGATGTCCAAACAATAATAAGTTGACAGTTAATCGCTTGAAAAAAAGAGACGAAAAATTTTGATTCAGCAATATTTCCTTATTTTTGCACCCGATTTGAAATGATTATAAAATTTTTCTATGGCAACAACAGCAGATATTAAAAACGGATTGTGCATTGAATACAACGACCAGTTGTTTCAGATTGTATCTTTCCAACATGTTAAACCAGGTAAAGGTCCGGCATTTGTTAGAACGAAACTAAAAAACCTTAAAACAGGGAGAACGATAGATAATACATTTAGTGCAGGCGTCAGAATTGAAGTCGTGCGGATTGAGCGCCGCCCCTACCAGTATTTATATCAGGATGAAGCCGGCTACAATTTTATGAATACCGAAACGTTCGAGCAAATTTCGATTGCGGCCGATCTGATTGACAATGCCGATTTAATGAAGGAAGGCCAGATCGTGGAAATGAACATCCATGCCGATACCGAAACACCGCTGACCGTTGAGTTGCCTGCATTTGTTGAATTGCTGGTTACATCAACCGTTGTTGGTGAAAAAGGAAACACAGCCAGTTCGAATGCCTTGAAACCAGCCACACTTGAAACTGGTGCTGAAGTTATGGTTCCGCTGTTTATTAACGAAGGCGATGTTTTGAAAATTGATACCCGTGACCGTTCATATTCAGAACGCCTGAAAAAGTAATCTGATTTTGAAATATATTTCCGGAGATGGCCTGCTTAAATCAGGCCATTTTTTATTTTCACTTTTCCCTTTCCTGAAAAGCGACCTTTCGGGAACGAATATCAACGGCAACGATCACCGCAATGAATCCCCAAAACGGCACTGAAAGTTTATCAGTATCCAAAAAATTATTCAGCGTTCCGTGAATGAAATAGGTAATCAATCCAAGCAAAGCACTCATAACGATGGTTCTCATGCGTTTGTCATTGGTTCTCGAATAAGCATGAATGGCCGTGTACATCACAATTCCAATCAATATCAGGAATGTAGCCAGTCCCATGATCCCCGATTCGGCCATCGGGCCAAGATATTCGCTGTGAGCGTTTCCCCCGTCGGCCGAGTTGGTGCTGATGATGGTACGATCGGCGGTCAACTGGTATGGCGCATAATTAAACATGTAAGTTCCAGGCCCCCAGCCAAAAATCGGCTTGTCTTCAAACATCCGGATGGCGCAACTCCAGCGGTTAATTCGCTCCAGGTTGGATGCATCTGACGAAATATTTGAAATGGACGAAATATGTTCACCCAGATTGGCCGACGATTCTGTATTGTTCCGCTCCAGATACATCAGGATTTGGTTTTGAAAAATCAGGATCAGGGTCAGGGATACTAAAAAAGTAATTAACAAAGGCTTAAACCTGATCTTCAGCCGCATCACGGCCCAAACTGCCAACGCGGCCACCATACTTACCCAGGCTGCCCGGGCATACGAAAGAATAAGCCCCATTAGCAAAATACCGAGAACTACCCGGACAAAGATTTTTACACCGGGCGAATACATCCGGGTAAATGAAAAACCGAATAGAAACGGCAGATACATGGCAATTGCCGCGCCATACGAGGTATGATCATTATAAAAAGGATCGACAACAAAATGCGCGGCCTCTTTATCCCACAAACCATAACCCAGATGCCGGTATGTAGCATAGAAAATAACAATAAGCAACGGTATCGTATACAGCCAGATATAGCGTTCAATGTTCCGGCCCTCTTCAAAAAGTTTGGCCGTTAAAAAATAAAAACCGACAATAAACCAGATGCGCGAAAGCAGGAACTTCAGTGAAACAACAGGCATGGTACTGGTCAGACTGGTTATCAGTATCCAGAACAAACTGAGATAAATTGCCATTGAAACAGGATGTACCAGAATATTGCGGTCAAATTTGCCGAGGGCAAAGCACTTCAAAATGAAAATAAGTAATACCCCAAACAACAGCGGTTCGGTAGGCAAAAACATATCAAAACTCAGGCCCGGCACTATGTTGGAAAGCGGCAATGAAAGGGGCGCGAAAAAAATAACCAGGTACAAAAGTTTATCGAAAGCGAATATGGCAAGTAAAACTACTCCAAAAACAAATGGTAATGCATTGATTACCATGGAATGCCTTTTTACCAAAAAATAAACATTCAGCAGTATAAACAGGGCCGAAATGAGATAAAAAAGTACTACTTTTAACCGGGCTTGAAACACGGATCAGATGTTTTTCTTGTTTTCGAGTAACAAAATGGCCAATATAGCTACAAAAAGAGCCGCAAAAGTGGACATTAAAACAATAAGCCAGCGAACCGGATACGATTTTTTATCGGCTGGAACCGGATTCTGCACCCGTTGCCCATAAATGATTTTTTTGTTTGCACTACTGACCGACTGGTTATAAACCCTTGTAATGGAGTCGAGCTGACTTATATAAAAAAGCTGCTGCTTATCAAGCACCTCATATTCTGCACCTTTTTCCGAAAGATTTTTCATCCATTGGGCAAGCTCCTTCCCTCCTGAAGTATTTTTTTTCTGTTCGGCCAACACACGCACCATACCTTTTGTAATTTCTTTCGCCTGCGACTCATAATCAAGTATCTTATATTCAGTTCGCATAACGTTAAGCTTTTGTTGTACAGAGTCGAGCTCATGGGTAATCAGAGTCAAGTCACGCTTGGCAATATTTGCGACCTCCTGATATTTGATTCGGTGTAATGATCTTACTTTATCGTCCAAAAAAGCAATAATCGAATCGCACATGGTACAGGCCCGTTTGGGATCGGTGTCCAAAACCTGGATTTCAACGGTTTCGTATTCCGTTTTCTTGAAAGAAACATTATCGTTAAACTCTGCCAGTATGTAAGTCAGATACTGCGGGTCCTGTTTGCTGATTTTATAAACTTCGCTCAAATTAAACGCATCAATCACCTTAAGTTTTATGTCTTGCGAACTGATGATCTCAAGTAATTGTTCGCTTTGCGATTCATCACTGAACGTATAAATATTGTTACTCGGGTAAATCCGGGCCGACGACTTAAACTTCGGCTTAATGAAAGTCGATGACGAGAAAATTGCAGAAACAACAATTGCCAGCACACCAACAATGATCAAATGTTTCTTCCATTTCCAAAGTGTTTCAAGCAGGGTTCGGTTGTCAAAAAAGTTTGTCATAGAAAAGGTCTTTTGGGTCGAAGTTTTAACGAAACATTTGAATATTTAGTATGCCACAGTAAATATCTCCTGAAAGCTATTCGGCAACCAGCAGAAAATAATTCTTCTTGCCTTTTTGAACAAGCAGGTATTTGCCTCCAATCAGGAATTTTGAATCAATTGTCATTTCGGCATCAGAAATCTTTTCTTTATTCAGGCTCAGTCCGTTGCCCTGAACAGTACGGCGAAGTTCACCCTTTGACGGGAAAACCATTGTCCTCTCAGCCAGCAAATCAACTACTTTGATTCCTGCCTCAAGTTCTTTTCCTGAGATTTTGAATTGTGATACACCTTCAAATACCGAAAGAAAAGTTTCTTCGTCCAGTTTATTGAGCAATTCGGCAGTACCCTGTCCGAAAAGAATCTGCGATGCTTCAACAGCAGTTTCAAAATCTTCGCGCGAATGAACCATCACGGTTACTTCTTCGGCTAACCGTTTTTGCAACAGGCGCAAGTGTGGTGCTTCTGCATGAAGGGCAACCAGTTCATTCACTTCTTCCTGCGACAACAAAGTGAAAATTTTGACATAACGCACCGCATCCTCATCGGAAGTATTTAGCCAGAACTGGTAAAATTTATAGGGTGAAGTCAGTTTCGGATCGAGCCATACATTTCCTGATTCGGTCTTTCCGAATTTGGTTCCGTCGGCTTTTTTGATCAACGGACAAGTCAGCGCAAAAGCTTCGCCACCGGTTTTTCGGCGGATCAGTTCCGTTCCGGTCGTGATGTTTCCCCACTGGTCGGAGCCTCCCATTTGCAATTTGGTGTTTTTAGTCTGGTACAAGTGCAAAAAATCAGTCCCCTGAACCAACTGATAAGTAAATTCGGTAAACGACATGCCGGCGCCGCTGTCCGAGTCCAGACGCTTTTTGACTGAGTCTTTCGACATCATATAATTTACAGTGATGTGCTTGCCAATGTCGCGGATGAAATCCAGAAAGCTGAAATCCCTCATCCAGTCGTAATTATTCACTATTTCGGCTGCATTGGGCACATCCGATTCAAAGTCCAGAAATTTGGACAGCTGTTTTTTGATGCACTCCTGATTGTGGCGTAAGGTAGCTTCGTCAAGCAGGTTTCGTTCCTGCGATTTGCCCGAGGGGTCGCCAATCATACCCGTGGCGCCACCAACCAAAGCAATCGGTTTGTGTCCTGAAATCTGAAAATGTTTCAGCATCATCACACTCACCAGGTGACCAATATGTAGCGAATCGGCTGTGGGGTCGATGCCCACATAAGCCGAGGTCAATTCTTTATCCAGTTGTTCACGTGTTCCGGGCATGATGTCATGAATCATACCTCTCCACTGTAATTCGTCAACAAAATTCATTCTCAAATTTATTTTTATTTACATTTTCCGAATATTTTCAGGCGGCCTGCCTGAATCTGTAATAGTTTAATGCCAGTTCTCCCCCGGCAAAAATCCGCCCAAAGATATAAAATCAACGGGTTAACGCTGAAGTATCGCCGGATAAAATGAGCATTTGAACTTCTAAGTGGGAAGTATTCCGGGATTAAATTTATCTTTTTTGTCTTTCCTGCCTTTAAGTTGTCTTTGGATGAGCCTTTGTGTCGGAATTTTTCTGGTCAGATTTATCCGATGAATTCCAGAGTTTAATAAAGGGGAATAAGGTGGGGACCAGTTGTTTCATGGGTTCATACACTTTTGATTCAGCTTTTTGTCCGGAAGGCAAAAGATGGACATTTTCATCAATGCCATCAAAAAGAAGAAGTAAAATACTTAAAATCACTGCAGTTTTCAACACTCCAAATATGATTCCGGCCAAACGGTTCAAAAATCCCATCGCCACTACTTTGATCGCATTATCGATTACCTTTCCCAGAATGTGAACCACGATAACAATGACCACGAATGTGACCACAAAGGCAACAACATTCAGGTGTTCCGAATGAAAATTTGTAGTGTCGGTAATAAAGTCAGCGGTCCAGTCCGAAAATTTAATGGCGCCCCAAATTCCCAAAACCAGTGCGGCCAGCGAAGCAAGTTCAACAATAAAACCTTTGCGAAAACCCTGGATAGCGCCAATAATCAGGACAATACCCAAAATCAGATCGATGTAATTCATAGTGAAAGTTGATAGTGGTGACAGTAAAAACGATTGTAAAAATAAGAAAAAAACATTTCCTGCTGGTGCGGAAACTTCGGTGAGCAGCCAACAGTATATATATAAGTTATATTAACCACAAAAGCAAGAATTATTCCCTGATATTTTTATGTTGACAAACACAACTTACCCGAAGCAACCTTTGGGCGGTTTTTCGAATCAATAGTATATATCTACATTCAACTAACCGCAAAGTCATAAATATGAAACGACTACCATCCGGTTAAGCACTTGCAAATGCTTTTTAGACTTATTACTAAAACAAAAAACAATGAAAACAATCCTTTTAAAAATCAGCTTCATTTTTCTGCTCGTTTGTTTAATGGGGGCAGGGTGCGAGAAAGACGAAGAACCGCAGCTCCCGCCAATTACCCAATCCGGTAAAGACACTTTCGGGTGTTTGGTAAACGGGGAGATTTGGTTGCCTGAATCAACAATTTCATTTCCTGCTATTCCTAAAATATCTGCCGAATTGAAGAGTGAAGATAAATACCGAATATGGAAATTTGGAGCCTCTCAAGGAGCTTCAAGTAGCTTTTATTTTGGTATATACGAAGATTCTTTAAAAGAAGGAAAAATCAACATTCCCGTTGATGAATTGAATGATATTGGACTTTATTTCTTTTCAAAGAAATTTGAAAAAGCATCTTTTTTTTGGAGAAAAGAACTTCCGGGTGAATTATTTATCACGAAGCTCGATACAGTCAATATGATTTTATCAGGAACCTTCTGGTTTGATGCAATTAATATGCTTAATGAGACAGTAAACATACGTGACGGTCGATTCGATTTAAAAATTGACCAAATCCAACAATAATTAATAATAATTCAAAAACCATAGATCATGAAAAAGCAAAGTGTATTTCTGATAGCAACGCTATTAAGTTTTATCCTCTTTTCCGCAGATAGTTGTGAGAAAGACGAAGAACCGCAGCTCCCGCCAATTACCCAAACAGGGGCTGGAAAATTTGGATGTCTGGTAAATGGAGAAATTTGGGTAGCAAAAAATCGACCATTTGGATCTCCTATTGGTGCATCAAATAATCAATGGGAGGATAAAAGATGGGTAATTGATGCAGTTGGAGATGACTACACAGTTGTCATTGGAATATGCAAGGATTCGGTTCTAAAAGGGAAGTCAAAATTGATAGGTTCATTTGAAGAAAGCTGTTCAAACAGTATGATTTATTCTAAAGATTATCCTGCGAACACGGCCTCTTTTCAAACCTCTAATAAAGATACTGGAAAAATTTTCATTACAAGGTATGATACAATTGAAAGAATAATTTCCGGGACATTTTATTTTGACGCTGTCAATTCATCAGGCGAGAAAATAGAAGTGAGGGACGGAAGGTTTGATGTCAAATTTATCAATTATGAACCCTGAACGGAAGTTTTCAAATTTCTTTTAAAATACAAATAAAAACCACTAATCATGAAAAGAATAATCTTCGCAATTTTTGTATGCAGTTTGTTTGTTCAAAATCTATTGGCCCAAAGCACCGACTTTAGGAACCAGATGAATACCATTTTCGGAAATGTTGACCTAACCCAAGTACCATCGGGCATTTTGTTCGATTATGGGTTGAACCTGGCAGACGATTCGTTATACAACGGAACATTGATTGCTGACAATATTTTATCTCCTCAAATGTGGAAGTCGTTGTATGCCGATATGTGGTCGTCAAAAGTAAGTTCAGCAGGTTCGATGCCTGACATCGAAGTTGTCAACAATGCCATTGATACGTATGCATCAGGCGATGTCACTTTAATACCTGTACTTTTTTACAATTATCACCGGATTTCGCCCAATGCCCTAAGCAATAACCTGATTTATGTTGCAAACAATCAATTGTACGATACTCCCGGAAGGCTCCAGTCTCCTTATATCGGTCAGGTTGCTTTTGCTGCAACGGGAATGCAATCGCGGTTTGAAACACCAGACGGCGTTGTTGATTTCGTTTTTCGTCAGGAATGTTATTTTACCAATTCTGCTCTGGGCGTTTCGTCAATTGCCATTGATGCCAGCGACGGGTTGGGATATAGAACCTTCGCTGCTCCGGATATGCCACAACTCGGGCAACCGCTGGTGCTGATTTGCAATCAGCACCTTATTAGCCCAGGATTTATAATCCGGACCAACTAAGGAATAAGAATCACTCGCTTTTTGGGTGAAAGCCTAACAACCCCTTTGCTTATCCAGCCTGTTGCAGCTGCCTAAAAGTCAATACCCTGCCTGCTTTATCTTTTATGTTTTCAAACACCTGTTGCCCAACGCAACCTTTGGGCAGTTTTCTGAATCAATTATGTATATTTATTCAACTAACCGCAAAGTCATAAATATGGAACGACCTCCGCCCATCATTCGTCTCCCAGAGCTACCATTAAAAATTACATTTTGGCACATAAGCAACCTCAATAAAAAATCATTCATTAACATCTTCTTATTATGAAATTAAAAATCTTATGCTTTAGTCTACAATTGATATTTTTCTTATCTCTCTGCAATATTACATGGGCACAAGGTGATAAAAATTCACTAATTTTTAGTGGGACCTTGGCACACTATATTCGTTCAGGTGAAAAATCCGACATCAAGGGTTTTTACAACTATCCTGTTTCTCCTGGAGTTGAAGTGCTTTACCAATATAAGTTTAGCAAATTTAGTTACCTGAGCTCAGGAGTAAATTATCAAAGGGGACGATTCGCCAATTACGAAGGAGACGAAAACAGATTTCGTTTTGGAGAAATTAGTGTGCCAATAATATTCAAGCAAGTATTGATACAAAAAGAGAAAAAAAATCTTTTTGCAACCATGGGCTTTTCTTATGGTACAATGGTACAGTTTTCATGGGAAAGCCCAACCTCTTCAAGTGATTGGATTGATGTTCCAAAAGAATATGATGAACGTTATTCGAACAAAGATTCCTTTGCTGATCTTTTATTCAGCTTTGGAGCATCTTTTCGCGCTACTCCCAAAAATGAGTTCTCCATTTCTCCCTATTTTAAATATAGATTAAAAGATAATTGGATGAATTATTTTAGAAACGAATTGCATTATGGTATAAAAATCAGTTATCAACTTAATTTGATAAAAAAGTGAACAACAAATTATTCATTATAATTTTACTCGGTTTGTTTATAAACCTGACAAGTAATTCTCAAACAAACCCGAGATTGGTAAATGAGAGTTATATGAAAACCGTGTTTTCTGAAGATTTTCCGGGAACTCAACTTGACAGAAATCAATGGAATGTTGGAACATTTAAACGCAGCATTGGAGTTCTTGCAGATGATCCGCAAACACTTAGAGTTTTAAACGGTAATTTGGAATTAACAATGATTTATAGTCCAAATTATAGTAGTGGAGGTTATACGGGTGATTATGTTGGTGCAGAAATTAGTACAAAAAATACATTTCAATATGGAAGTTTCGAATGTAGAGCAAAATTTGCCCATGAGAATGGTTCCTGGCCAGCATTTTGGGTATTTGGAGGTGACGGTGTACCATGTCCCTATGGATATGGTAATGAAATAGATATTGCAGAACTGAAGTGTGAAGATTCTTCATTATCTATTGATCATGTTATTCATAGATATTATCCCCCTGAAAATTGCAATTTATCTAATTCTGAACAGAAGGACATTTATCATTATTTTGGAATGAGCTTTGACAATAACTTTCACTTGTTTAAGTGTATTTGGACTCCTGAAAAGATCGAATATTACGTTGATGGTTCCTTCACTCATAGTGTTATCAATAGTGGACAAGAATGGTTTCCCAGTCTTTTTTTGAGTTGTATATTAAGTCAACAGATTGTTGATCCTTTGGGAGCAGTGGTTGTTTCACAAACATCTTATTTTGATTATGTACATATTAAACAATTTTTTCTTGCCCCCGAAATTACTTGTCCTTCGGTAATTTGTACAACAGGTACGGCCACAATGGATGTTGATACGGCGGCCATTAACGTAAGTTGGCAGCTTACCCCATCATCTTTATTTACAAGCACTAGTGGAACAGGTAATACTGCAAATATTGTCGCGGCAAATGATGTTAGTGGGACTGGCAAAATAACTTACACATTTCAAATGCCAAGTGGCGAAACTTTCACTGCTGAAAAAGATTTTTGGGTAGGCGCCCCGGTAATCAGTGATATTTCGGGTTCCACGTACACACCCAATGGGCAGCAGGCAACTTATTATGCAGAACCTAATGACGCTTTAATGGGAATCACAGATTACAACTGGATACTAAACCCTTTAAATGGAAATACGGTACATGATTATGGGAGAATTGTCGATATTGATTTTTATAATTCAGGTAGTTACCAACTGGTAGCTCAGGCCAAAAACGCATGTACGGGGACAGGCTATGGCCCATATTGTGTAATTGATATTGATGTATACGATCCCGAAAGATTGCTTATTTCTCCAATCCCAACTTCGGGTGAGACAACAATTGAAATAAAAAATACGGAAAATGAAAAAGCAGATAAAATTGTTGAATGGGATATGGAAGTATTCGATCAAAGCCAGATGTTAAAAGCTAAAGTCAGTAAGATTAAAGGCAGTAGCACAAAAATACAAACTTCGGGATGGAAGGACGGTGTTTACATTGTGCGTGCAAAGATTGGAGATCAAGTAGTCACCGGCAAACTGGTGGTCAAACACTAGTGTCATGTCAACATCAAACTGTCTAAGTCAAGTCACCCTGAACTTGTTTCAGGGTCTCATTTTGTTATGAGATGCCGAAACAAGTTCGGCATGACGCTACGTCAATAGTTCGTTGACACAACACTAGCTTCACTTCAGGATTCCATCTTTTTTCGAAAGGATGGAATCTTTTCATTGCTATTCCGGATACCCTTTGTTGCAAACCGGGGAAGTTGCAAATTTTGCCGTCCACACCGCCTTTATCCAATAAATTTTTAGAAATATTTTCGCAAAAACTTGACTTGTAAGCTTTTTTGTCCGAACTTGTTTAACAATTAAATTCTATTATCAATCTAAATTCTATCCTTTATGGCACTCCGAAAGTACAAATGTAAGGACGTGGTCATGCTTTTGGCCGCAAAAACCATCCTGCAAAACATGCAGGCCAACCTGGGCGATTTAGGCACCGTGCGCACCAACTGGACCGAAGCCTACCTAACGGCGCTGATCCTGAAAATTGACAACGCCATTGAAAAATTTCTGGGCCTCGACAAGAAACAATCCCTGCGCGAAGCCACCGCGCTGTTAACCCGGATTATGGCGCCGGCCAAACGCGACCTGGCTTTTATCAAAACGCAAATTGAAGTTGATTTTGACTCGACTGCCGTCGAAATCATGAAAACCCTGGGGCTCAACCGGAACCTGAATCACCTCGATCAGGAAACCCTGATTCAGGTGCTTTACGCCTTTAAAAAAGGAATGACCAACCCTCTGAAAAACTCGATCACCCAACGCGGAACCAATCCGGCGCTGATCGACAACATCATCGGTTATGCCAACCAGCTTGAACAGGCCAACCTCAGCCAGGAAAGCCTGAAATCGTCAACCCGGGAAGTTTCGCAGGAGGGCGTCGACACATTCAATTCCATTTACGGCGAGGTGGTGGGTATTGGTAAAATCGCATCGAAATACTATAAAGACGACAAACTGAAAAAAGACCAGTTTACCTTCAGTAAAGTGGTGAAGAATATGGGAACCGCCGAAAAAAAACCGGCGGAACCTGTCGTTCAGTAATACCCAACGAAAATCCGGTACTTCATCCACAGTGCCGGATTTTTTTTTATTCAGGGGTTATACCGTTTTAACCGAACTCTTAAGTTAAGTGATGAGAACAACTTATTGTCGTGTTTATTATTTTGACTCGCCCCCAAGTCAGCTGGCTGACTTCTCCCCTCTCTTTGCAAAGAGAGGGGAAGAGCCCCGGGTACTCGGGGCGAAGGGGTGAGTTGGAGAAAAAACGATACTATCATCTAATTCCCGGTACATAGTAGTGTTGCGTTAGCTTAATTTTGTCAAGTCCCCGTCACCCCGAATTTATTTCGGGGTCTCATCCTATTTGGGGATGCCGAAACCCCGTCTGACCATCCGGGCAGGAAGTTCGGCATGACGATCCGTCAAAAGCTCGTTAACACAACAGTAGTTCTTTTGCCCAAACATTTTAACCTCCAAACACTTTTGGCCAAACCAAAAATGGTAGCTGCCTGTTCGCGGCAGGTAGCCGTTCATTTTCCGCTGAGGGGAACTCATTTCCCGAAGGTAGCCGGTCATTTCCCGTCGGAGGAAGCCAATTCTCCACAGGGAGCAATTCATTTTCCATCGACGGAAGCTTATTTCCGACAGAGAGTAACTTATTTTCCGAAGGTAGCTGTTAATTTTCCGGCGGCGGAAGCTTACTTACTTCAAAGAGCAGATCATTATACACTGGTAGTTGACCGTTATCCACAGGGAGCTGCTTTTAACGAACCGAAACCCTGACCCAATACCCCAAAAGTTGAGAATTCTATTCTTCAAACAAAAGTCGGATTTTTTAATAAATTTGACCGCACCAAAAATCAATGGGCATGCCAGTTATTAATTCCATCATCAATTGGGTCAATTTTAAACGAATATACCAGATCGACCTGTTCAAAAAACATCCGCACGAAGTTCAGCGCGAGGTGCTGTTTGATCTTTTAGATCATGCTTCGGGTACCGAATTTGGCTTAATGTACAATTTTAAAAATATCCGTTCCGAAAAAGAATTCCGGGAACAAATCCCTGTTCAGGGGTACGACGACGTCAAACCGACTGTCGAACGGATGATGCAAGGTGAAAAGAACCTGCTGTGGCCAGGCGAAACCAAATGGTTTGCCAAATCATCCGGAACAACCAACGATAAAAGCAAGTTTATTCCGGTTAGCAAAGATTCGCTTGAAGATGTTCATATCCGCGGAGGGCGCGATGTGCTGGCTCTTTATCTTAAAAACTACCCCGATTCGGGTGTTCTTTCAGGAAAAGCATTGACTTTGGGCGGTAGTCACCGGGTAAATAACTACAATAACAACAGCTATTACGGCGATCTTTCGGCTATTCTCATCGAAAATATCCCTTTCTGGACCGACTTTTACCGCACTCCCTCGACCGAAATTTCGCTCATCGAGGAATTCGAGGAAAAGATTGAAAAGATTATCGAACATTCGCTTGGCGAAAATGTGACTTCATTTGCCGGGGTTCCTTCGTGGTACCTGGTTTTGCTAAAAAGAGTGCTGGAAGTTACCGGCAAAAGCAATATTCTGGAAGTGTGGCCCAACCTTGAAGTTTTTACCCACGGAGGAGTCAGGTTTGAGCCATACCGCGAGCAATATGCGAAGCTGATTCCGAGTGCGCAAATGCACTACATGGAAACCTACAATGCTTCGGAAGGATTTTTTGGGATCCAGGACGAACCCGATAAAAGCGATATGCTGCTCATGCTCGATTATGGCATTTATTACGAATTCATCCCCATGGATGAGTTCAGGTCTGATCAGTTGAACGCCATTTCGCTGCAGGATGTGGAGATCGGGAAAGATTATGCCATGGTCATTTCAACAAATGGAGGATTGTGGCGGTACCTGATTGGAGACACCGTCAGGTTCACATCCAAATATCCTTTCAAATTTGTCATTACCGGCCGGACGAAACATTTTATTAATGCCTTTGGCGAAGAAGTTATTGTTGATAATGCCGAAAAAGCTTTCCGGATTGCCTGCGAACGGACCAATGCCATTGTTGCTGAATACACCGGCGGTCCCATTTACATGAAGGAAAACCAGAAGGGAGCCCACCAGTGGATCATCGAGTTTGAAAAGGAACCGGACGATCTGGATCATTTTATCCAACTGTTTGACGGAGCCCTGAAAACCATCAACTCGGATTACGAAGCCAAGCGGCATAAAAATATGAGCCTTGAAATGCCTCATGTATTGGTGGCAAAAAAAGGACTGTTTTACGAGTGGATGAAAACACGGGGGAAAGTCGGCGGGCAGAACAAAATTCCCCGTCTGGCCAACGACCGGCAATACCTTGATCCGCTCATCGAACTGAATAATTCATTGTGATTGGCTGCCCGGAACAAACACTTTTTACTTTTTCCTTTATCCTTTTTACTTGGGTTTATTTTTGTACTTTAGGTAAAATTTTAAACATCAAAAAAATGCACATCGCTTTAGCTGGAAACATTGGCGCCGGAAAAACAACCCTGACCGAACTACTCGCCAAACATTATAAATGGCACCCTCATTACGAGGACGTTGACGAAAACCCGTATCTGAACGATTTTTACGAAGACATGCAAAGATGGTCGTTCAACCTGCAGATTTACTTTTTGAACAGCCGCTTCAATCAAGTAGTCGACATCCGCAGTTCGTCAAAGACGGTTATACAAGACCGCACCATTTACGAAGATGCCGAGATTTTTGCCCCGAACCTTCATGCCATGGGTCTGATGTCGACCCGGGATTTCAATACCTACTCCACTCTTTTCCAGATGATGAGCCGTCTGGTGCAGGCCCCTGATTTGCTGATCTATCTTCGGGCATCGGTTCCAACGCTGGTTAATCAAATCCAGAAGCGCGGCAGAGAATACGAAAGCTCCATCCGGATTGATTATCTGAAGCAATTGAATGAACGCTACGAAGCCTGGGTAAACCGGTACAAAGCCGGAAAACTGCTTATTATCGACGTCGACCGGATTGATTTTCAAAACAATCCTGAAGATTTGAGCGGGATCATCGACCGGATTGATGCACAGATTCACGGGCTATTTTAATCAGACATGAAACTCGTATTTGCCACCAACAATCCACATAAACTTCAGGAAATAAAACAGCTACTCGACGATTCGATTGAATTACTCAATCTGAACGATATCAATTGCGAAGAGGATATTCCTGAAAATCAGGAAACGCTGGAAGGAAATGCTGCCGAAAAATCGTTTTATATCTGGAACAAGTATGGGCTGAATTGTTTCGCCGACGACACCGGCCTCGAAATTGATGCACTCAGTGGCGCTCCAGGCGTGTATTCGGCAAGGTATGCCGGCGAAGAGAAAAATCCGGAGAAAAACATCGATTTGGTTTTGCAGAAGCTGGCCAAAATAAAAAACCGGAAAGCACGTTTTAGGACTGTCATCTCGTTGGTGATTGATGGTCGGGAAACACAGTTCGAAGGAATTGTCGGCGGCCGTATTTTGGAAGAACGGCGAGGCTTTTCCGGTTTTGGTTATGATTCCGTTTTTCAGCCCGACGAATCGCAGTTCAGCTTTGCCGAAATGGTCCTGAGAGAAAAAAACCGGATCAGTCACCGGGGGCGGGCAGTGCAGAAATTAGTGGAGTATTTAAACCAATTGAAGTCCGAATGAAGATTTCTACCCGACTGTTGTTTCTTGTTCTGATGTGCTTACAGGTTGTCCGGAGCCAAGCCCAGCCTACGGTTGGCGAATGGACCGACTATCAGTCGTATGCCCATGCAAAAAATGTGGTCGATACCGGCAATAAAATTTATTGTGTGACCGAAGGCGGATTATTCTCCTACGATAAAACAGATAACAGCATCCGGAAAATGTCGGGAATCAACGGACTTTCGGATGTCGGCATCCAGCGACTGGCCTACAGCAAAGAGAATAATCTGCTGCTGATTGCCTACCAGAATGCCAACATCGACCTGCTGATCGGGAATGAAGTTTTCAACCTGTCCGATATCAAACGCAAGCAAATTCCCGCAGATAAAACCATCAACAGCATCATGTTTTCAGGGAACCTGGCTTATCTGTCTTGCGGATTCGGAATTGTTGTGATCAATCTCGAACGAAAAGAAATAAAGGACACCTATTTTATTGGTCAGGATGGCGGATACCTCAATGTGCTTGACCTGTCAACCGACGGAACTTCGTTCTTTGCCGCCACAACCAACGGAATTTACAAGGCAAATGCGGCTGATCCAAATCTTCAGAATTATAGCAACTGGGTGCAGCAGACCAATATTCCACATGCTGATAAAAAATTCAGTGAAATCGAATTCTTTCAGAATAAAATTATTGCCAGCTACACGCCCGATGAATGGGCTCAGGATGAGATATACCAGCTAAACAACGGAGCCTGGACCCGGGTTCTTCCGGATATACACTATGTAGCCGATATAACTACAACTGACAAATACATTGTTTTTTCGAGCCGGGAAGATGATTTTTGTTTACAACAATAAACTGGAACCAGCCGGATATATCCAGAGATATGTATTCCCTGAATACGAGGTAAAACCCATCAGCACGGCGTCTGCCGTAATCGATCAACAAAACGCAGTGTGGATTGCAGATCCCGTAAACGGATTGATTAAGGTTGGTACACAGGCCGAACGCATTGTTCCGGAAGGTCCCGCCGACAATAAAATTTTCTCCCTAACGATGAATGGGCAAGATCTTTGGATCGCTCCCGGAGGACGGGCCAATGATTGGAATAATCTATATTCAGAACCCCGTTTTCAATTAAACCGCGAAGGGAAATGGTCAGTTTTCGACCGAAAAGTCTTTCCATCAGACAATGATTTCAGGGACATGGTTTGCGTGGCTGCCGATCTGAAGAATGCTGATCATGTTTTTGCCGGTTCGTGGGGCGGCGGAGTTTTGGAATTCAGTGCCGGAAAATTTGTAAAACGATACGATAATTTCAACAGTACCCTACAAACCCAGCTTCCTGCTCAACCGGAAGCGCCTTTTGTCCGTATTGGAGGAATGGATTTCGATTCAAAAGGAAATCTTTGGGTAGCCAATGCTGGTGTTACCGACGTTCTTTCTGTCTTTCAGACTGACGGGAAATGGAAGTCGTACAACCTGCCGGATGCAGCCAACAAATATATTGGAAAAGTAGTCGTTAATCAGAAAGACGACAAGTGGATTATTGTTCGCAGACAAGGCCTATACGTTTTAAACAGCACCGGCGACCAGTCAAAAAAACTGGATGTGGTTGCGCTGTTTCAGGAATTCGGATGGTGATTTTTTTACGGAGATGAACGACGTATATGCCCTGGCCGAAGATAAAAACGGGGAAATCTGGGTAGGTACTTCCACCGGAGTAGCTATTTACAGCAATCCGCAGAAAATCTGGACCGAAGAGGTTCTTTATGCTACCCGCCCGGGACTGGACTCGCCCGACGATTTTTTTCATCCTTTGCTTGAAAAAGAATCGATAACGGCCATTGCCATTGACGGAGCCAACCGGAAGTGGTTTGGAACCAAAGCTTCCGGCGTATTCCTGATCTCGGAAAATGGAGAAACCGAATTGCAACATTTCAACTCGGAGAACAGTCCGCTGCCAGGCAACGAAATTACCGACATTGCCATCAACAATCAAACCGGTGAAGTTTTTATCGGGACAGCTGCTGGTTTGATTTCGTACATGGGAGAAGCCACGGCCGGAAACGAAGAATACAATGACGTATATGTTTACCCAAACCCAGTGCGCGAAACTTATGAAGGTCCGATTGTGATAAAAGGACTGGTAGATGATACCGACCTTCGGATTACCGACATCAGCGGCAACCTGGTTCATAAAACCACTTCGCTGGGCGGTCAGGCCATCTGGGACGGGAAAAATCTGAATGGGAACCGTTGCAAAACCGGAGTTTATCTGGTTTTTATGGCAACCCCTGCCGGCGAAAAAACAAAAATTACCAAACTACTGTTTATCCATTAAAACCGACCGACTGTGCTTGAAAAGACCCGCGGAATTTTTTTGCATGGTATCAAATACTCTGAAACCAGCCTGATTGCCACCATCTATACCGAAGCTTATGGCAGGCAATCGTTCATGATTAACGGAATACATGGCAAAAACTCTTTGGCAAAAGCATCTGTTTTTCAGCCACTTTATCTGCTCGACCTCGAAATTTATCACCACCCCGGGAAAGAGATACAACGGTTGAAGAATGCACGTATCACAACTCCATTTACGACCATTCCGTTCGATATCCGAAAAAGTTCGCAGGTTATTTTTCTTTCGGAAGTATTGTATAAATGCCTCCGCGAAGAAGAAGCCAATGCAGAATTGTTCAATTTTATCTTTCACTCACTGTCTTTTCTCGACCTCTCTGATTCTGGCATCAGTAATTTTCACATCTGGTTCCTATTTAGACTGACCCTGTTTCTCGGAATCTTTCCGAACCGCGACCATGCCGGAATCAGTATGTTTTTTGATCTGCAAAAAGCGCAATTCGTCAGCCACGAACCGCTTCATAACCAATTTACCGACAAACAGGTGACCATTTTATTTTCCCGGCTTTTTGATGTGGACTTTGCTTCGCTGGAAAAGCTCAACTACACCCAAACTGAACGAAAATTGGTTCTTGAAAAACTGATTGAGTTTTACAAAATTCATTTTGACAACCTGGGAGAAATCAAATCACTTAGTGTTTTAAAAGAGGTTTTAAAATAAACAGGAGGATAAATTAATCACTAAATTGAAGACAAACTTTGGCAAAAGGAATGTGAATGGCATATTTTATTAACTTTGTACACCAATAGTTAGCAGATGGCTCTTTCGAAATTATCCAATACAAAAGAAAATATTTTTTCTTCCGTGAATAAGCTGGTTACCGAAACCGGTGCAATTGACCTTTCGCTTGGAAAAACAGATTTCCCATGTCCGGAAAAACTGGCAGATCTGGCTGCCACTTACATTCGATCGGGATACAATAATTATGCTCCACATGAGGGGATCATCGAATTGCGTGATGTTATTTCGGCCCGGGTAAAGCGGATGTATAACCACTTCTATAATCCTGAAACTGAAATAACCATTACTGCCGGGAATGTTCAGGCAATCATGACAGCCATCAGCACAACGGTTAAAGATGAAGATGAGGTCATTTTATTTGAACCGGCTTACGAATCTTATGCACCGGCCATTTCAATTAACGGCGGACGTCCGGTTTATGTCGCTCTGAAACAGCCTAATTTCCATATCGACTGGGAAGAAGTGCGGAAAATGGTCTCCTCGAAAACCCGGATGATCATCATTAATTCACCGCACAATCCAACCGGATCCGTACTGACCGACGCCGACCTGATCCAGCTTCAGCGACTGACAAACGGAACTAATATCGTTATTTTGAGTGACGAAGTTTTTGAGTCGATCGTATTCGACAATAATACTCACCAAAGTGTGGCCCGTTACGAAAAGCTGGCCGAACGCAGTTTTATCGTGTCTTCGTTTGGCCCGGTTTTCAACATCAACGGCTGGGGCCTGGCTTACATTCTGGCTCCTGAGAAGCTGATGAACGAATTCCGAAGGATCCAGCAGTTCCAGATTTATAATGTGAATACACCGTTGCAATATGCTCTTTCGGAATACCTGCAAACCGAGGATTCACTGCGTGATGTTTCTGAAATGTACCAGGGTAAGCGGAACTATTTTAACCGTTTGCTGAACGACAGCAAATTCAAAGTTGTACCATCACAAGGAAGTTATTTCGAAATCCTTGATTATTCAAATATCTCTGATGAATCGGATGCCGATTTTACCTATCGCCTAGCCACTGAATATGGGGTTGGTGTGATTCCGGTGTCAGCATTTCTACACGAAAAAAACAAACTTAAAATGCTTCGGATTTGCTTTGCCAAAAGCAACGAAACCCTCGAAAAAGCAGCAGAACGGTTGCGACTTGTCCCCTCGTTAAAATAGCAATTTGGTTATTTATTTTAGACCAATCAAATTACCTCTGCCCTAAATTCTTTCAGGTTCTTTCTGAAAAGGGTTCAGAAATGTATATTCATCCTGATCAATTTTAAAGTTTGCAAATTAGGTAAAAAAACCGGTGATTGTCGTTCGAAAAATCTGATTTTCGTATCCGGAATTTTTAAAAAGTCATGGCAAAAAACAAATTTAGAACAACCGTTTTTGGGAAAGCTGCTTTTCCTCTTTGGTTAGCCTTGATAACGCTCGGACTAACAGAGCTTTTTTCACACCATTCAAAAATTACCGAAACAATATATTCACAGGCACTTTATCCGGTTTTTGCCTTTTGCCTGTCATCCATCAGCAAATGGGTTACATTCTCGCTCGACGATATTTTTTATGCCCTGCTTGCCGTTTTTCTGATTGTCCTGCTGCTTCTCCCCTTCTTTCGAAAGCTGAAATGGACAAAAGCGCTTCTTCTTTTTATTCAGACTATAGCCATTTGTTATACCTTGTTTTACTGGTTCTGGGGATTTAATTATTACCGGAGCGGAATCAACGAACGGCTCACTATATCCAGATCGAAGCCCGATACGGTGCAGTTTGTCCGGGTTCTTGAACATTTGATTGCCCAGACCAATGCGTCGTACTGCACATTCGACCGTATTTCGAAATCCGAAATCGCGGCGCTGGTTGAGGCTTCATACCAAAAAAATGTCGCGTTCCTGAAACTAAATTACCCGCAGGGAACGCGCGTTCCTAAACCGATTACGCTCAGTCCGTTTTTTGCCAAGGCTTCTATTGCCGGTTACTATGGACCATTTCTCAGCGAAGTGCACCTGAACAACAGTCTGTTGATGATTGAATATCCACAGGTCCTGGCGCACGAATTTGCCCATCAGTTTGGAGTTACGAGTGAAGCCGAAGCTAACTTTTACAGCTGGCTGATTTGTTCAAGAAGTAATTCGAAACATTTGCAATACAGCGCAAACATCAGCATGATCAATTATTTTCTGTCACAGTCCAAACACCTTCATAATTTTGCTGATCTGGTTCATCAAATCCGGAAGCCGGTGATAGAAGACATTCGGAACGTGCAAAAACATTGGGAAAAGCTGAGAAATGAAAAGATCGACAAAGTGGCCGGAAAAGTGAATGACGTTTACCTGAAGACCAACAAGATCGAAAAAGGCATTGAAGATTATTTCGGGGTAGTTCAGTTTGTAATGGACTTTGAAACCGATTCTGTGGCGCAACAAAGAGTAGACAGTCGCAGTATTCAGTGATCAAAAGTGACAGTCATTTGTTCTCCATACTACGGATTATTTTTTCATACGAATCAAGAGTTGAAGAGATTATAATGTGCTAATGCCGAACGTATGATAGGATTATAGTAAATTAGGATGAAAGGATTTAAAAATGCCGAAAGCATGACAGATTTATTTCACCACTTCGTGGTTTAAGAGAGCTTCCTCTGCCATTTTCTACAAACCTAACAACCCTTCGGGTTTAAAAATCCAATCCTTGATTTGTATTTTTCATATTTTAACCCAAACAATAAATTCAGATTAATGCAATTACACCCAATATATGCCGGAAATTTCAGCTGCGACGGTGGCGCGCTGTTCAGTGTGATCCCGAAAACGATGTGGAGTAAAGTTTATGCTGCTGACGAAAATAACATTGTCAAACTTTCCATGCGCTGCCTACTCGTTGATTTGGGTGAGCGCAAAATTCTGATCGAAGCTGGTGTTGGGAATCATTACCCGGAAAAAGTGCGCCAAAACAACGGGCACGAAGACACCGATGTAATTGAAAAATCGCTGGCAGAAAAAGGCTACCAACCCGAAGACATTACCGATGTTTTGTTTACCCATCTGCACTGGGACCACTGTAATGGAGCCGTTTTGAATGAAAACGGACAATTGACCCTTCAGTTTCCGAATGTCACACACTGGTGTAGCAAAAGGCAATGGGAACATTCCAAAATATCGAACATCCGCGAGCGGGCAGCTTATTACCCCAAAATTCTGAATTTCCTGAAAACTGAAGGGAACATGCAGCTGGTGGAAGGTGATTGCAAACTATTTCCCGGAATTTCGGTGCGAATGTTCGATGGTCATACGCCCGGACAGATGATTCCGGTCATCAATTTCAACGGGAAAACCTACGTTTACATGGCTGACCTGATTCCAACATCAGCTAATATTCCAATCGTCTGGTTGGCAGCCTACGATCTATACCCCGTAACTGCGTTGGAAGAAAAGGAAGCTTTTCTGAAAGAAGCTGCCGAAAAGAATTACATCCTGTTTTTCGAACACGACTTTTATACTGAATGTGCAACGGTTGAATGGACTGAAAAAGGGCCGAAAGTGAAAGAAAAGTTTAGGTTTTAAGGGCAAGTATTTTTAATAATTAGTGGTACACCACCCAGCTCCAGTTCAATATACCCCCATTGCGGAACATTCAATTTCAAAGTTTGCCCGTTAATTTCGCAGGTAGTGACTTTGGAAAGCATGGACGCTACTTTTTCTGAAAATTTACTGTCGCAGCAGGCTTCGGTACAGGCTGGCGATTCCATTTCAAGCTGATTGTTTTTCCCAACTGTAAAATTTCCACCGCAACTGTTTATGTCAAGCTTCAACTGGTACGAGCCAGATTGCATGAATGTGAGCAATATTTTAGTATTCTCATTTTTCGGGTATGCCACCGACTCAATCGACATAAAATTCTTCACCTCCCAGGTTGAATAAAGTATGTTATTTGTATCCTCATCCCTGTTACAGGAAACCAGAGTCAACATCAAAATTATTGCAGTCAGAAATGAAGTTTTCATGATGGAATTTTCCTAAAGATGTGAAACGTCACAACAAAGTTGCGTGTGCTACAATAAACAAACTGACCGGGTGACTTTGAGTCATCCGGTCAGCAGATATAATGAAAAAGGAACTACGACAAAACAGACATGGCAGCACCAATCAGGTTAGCATTGGCAATGCGCGAAATCTGAACTTTACTATCAGCCAAACCGGCTTCAGCCAGTAACTCTTTTAATGTTGCATTTACGATGTCAACGTAAGCAGCATTGTTCGTTTTTACTTTGCTCCAGAATAAACTTCCTTCGGCCAAAACCTGGATACTTTTCACCGATGGATAAGCCGAATTCAGGTTCAGAACCAAACCTGCAATTGAGGCGGCGACCAGTTTTGCTGAACGTTCATATATCTGGAAAGCTGTTTCAACATATTCGGATTTGTAATCAGCGGGATTATTCATCATACGGCTCAATGCAGCAGCGTCGAGGCTTTCATCCAGATTGTCGTTCGGGAAAGTAGCTCGGAAAACACGTCCGAGGTACATACCGGAAATGGCTTTCTCAAAGCGTTGGAATCCTTTGTTATCCGATTCTTCATCTACTTTGGCATCGAAAGCGGTAAGGTGCGGAGGATTGTGATTGCCCGATTCGAGGTTAACCGGTGTTTCTCCCGACCAGTCTTTCATATCCGCAATTTTTGGAATGTATTCCGACGGGAA
This sequence comes from Prolixibacteraceae bacterium, assembly GCA_963676535.2. GTDB lineage: Bacteria > Bacteroidota > Bacteroidia > Bacteroidales > Prolixibacteraceae > Aquipluma. Next base: position 143,180 of record CAXXKQ010000012.1, read on the forward strand.
GAACGTAGCCATATTGGTTCCGGTTCCAACGATCAGACCGATATAAGCATCGTATCCGGGATTCATCAGGCCGGCAAACAAACTGGTGATGGTGTCGTTTACCACGGCAATTTTCCCGTTGAAATCGGTTTTCAGCGTTTCATTCAGGTATTTTACCATTGGCGCTCCAATCGGTTTTCCGGCCATGCCTGGTATATTCACGCCTTTGGTCCAAACGATCAGTTCAGCATCACCGTTAACCATCGATTTGGCCGGATACGAAAAACAATATCCGATGGACGAATTTGCAGGAAGATCAAGTTGTTTGATGGCCTCAGCTTCTGAATTATACAAGTCGATTTCGGTAAAACCGGCAGTTTTCATCTCAGTAATGTCTTTTTCAGCAAGTCCGGTAATTTTGGTTTCCTCGTCAACCGACACCACTGCTGCACGAAAATTTGTTCCGCCAAGATCAAAAACAGTAGCCTGACCTTTAATGCCATCCTTTTTCGGGTGAATGTAAGTTGGCAGGCACTTGATTTCAGTACCGTCCTTTTTTAAGCCGTTTTCAACTTTCTGTCTGAGGTCGTTGGCAATATCCAATAACTGTTGGTTGTTTAGTGCAAATGGATTACTCATGATTTGTTTATTAGATTTAATGGATTAATTCAACTTCGAACGGCTAAAATTATAAAATCCTTCAGCATCAGCAAACGGTTTTAATAACTTGTGATCCCTATGCTCTCATTTAAATTGGATTATGGCTCAAATAAAAAAGAGTCACAACTTTATGCTGCAACTCCCTGATTGTCTCAGTGGAGAATATCGGAATCGAACCGATGACCTTTTGACTGCCAGTCAAACGCTCTAGCCAACTGAGCTAATCCCCCTTTTGAGGCGACAAATATAGGAAATAATTTCACCTGCAACGCTTTAACTCGATCCAAAATTTCAGTTTCCTTTTGTAAAGTTTTTCAGTTTATGGGAATTTGTCAGATTTTTGCCAGATAATAACTGAAAATGAGCCGAATTCGGAAATTCGAAAATGGATTTCGTTTAAAAGTAAACGAAATTTATCCTCTCACAACAAGTCCAAAAGTCAAAGTTGTTTTTGATAATCGCGATGAACATATACTGTTCGACTTTTCCCTAATGAAATTTTTTTACATATTTCCGGTTTTAATTAGCTTTGAATCCACTTCGCACAAGCATTGCATTTATGGAAGGTTCGCTTCCCCTAAATCGTTTATAAAGTACCATAGGATGTTCAGATGCCCCTTTCTCCAGAATATTTTTACGGAATGAAGAGGCCGTTACTTTATCGAAAATGCCATTCTCCTTAAACAAAACAAAAGCATCGGCATCCAGCACATTTGCCCAGTGATAGCTGTAAAATCCGGCTGCATATCCAAGTGAGAATATATGACTAAAGCTGGTACTGATACAAGCTTCTTCGATTATTGGCAAAAAAGTATATTCTTTTAAATCAATAGTTCGTTCAAAAAAATAGAATAATCAAGCGGCCATATAGCCGAAATGCAATAGTTCATTGACATGTTGACGATTTTTGATTGAGTTCGGATTAATTGCGAGCATGGCAAAAAACAATATCGCGACTACTCCAAAAACCTGGGCCCATCCCATAAACAGGGAGAGAAAAAAGGCAACTGAAAATGCAGCCAATCCCGTGATAAACCACCCGCCAATAACTGTAAAAACACCGGTAATCCGATAAACTGCACTGTCGCGGCCCTAGGCGCCATCAATCAGCGAGGTACTCATAGCCACCATAAAAGTCACATAAGTGGTCGAAAGCGGTAACTTGTAAGAAGTTCCCACGGCAATCAGAATTGAAGCAACCATCATATTTACCGCAGCCCTGACCAAGTCAAACATCGGAGGATTCGGGTCTTTTTGAGTTCTTTCATCCATCTCCGTTGTATCAAACCGGCCGCGCACTTTCTCTATTACCTGCGGCGAAACTACCTTACTGATGAGTGTCCCAATATTAACGACCCGGCGCACCAAAACCCTTGAAAAAGCAGAAGAACCAAAACGTTCGGTGCCTTCATCCTGCCGACTCAGGCTTAGTGAGGTCTCAATAACTGTCTGCGCCTTTTTCGAGAACCAAAGTACAAACAACATGATAATTCCTGCGCCAATCAGAAAGTAGGATGGCGTCCGGATATCACCCAATAGTCCGCCCATTAGCAGGTCATTTTCTCCATTGGCAGAATAAATTTTAAAAGATTCGAGTCCTGCAAGCGGAACCCCGACAAAATTGACCAGATCGTTGCCGGCAAAAGCCATTGCTAATGCAAAAGTTCCGGCAATAACCACAACTTTTAACGGATTAACCTTGAAAATCCAGTTAATCAATTGAAGCAATAATGACCAGAAAACGAAGCTTAAGGCAATAATCAGCAAAGTGTTGGCCTTGATTTGAGTATAAATTTCATCGGTCATAAAGGAGGCATCCTTAACTCCTTTAATCAGGATAAAATAAGTTATAGCTGATATGGCAAGTCCACCCCAGACTGCTCCATAATATTTAATCGTTTTCTCAATGTTAAAACTGAAAATAAGCCTGCTGATCCATTGAATAACAACTCCAAAAACGAATGAAAAAACAACAGACAACAGGATGCTCGAAATAATGGTTAATGCTTTAGTCGAATTAATAAAATCGCTGATTTGGGCAACTTTTTCAACACCATCAACTATGATCGTAACGCCGTCTCCAACTTTATACAACGCCATACCGATGGCTGACCCCAACAAACCGAAAACGAGCGAAACGGTAGTCGATGTTGGTAGTCCAAACGTGTTGAAGAAATCGAGCAGAAGCACGTCGGTAAACATTACCGCCATAAAAATGATAATGATTTCGGTGAACAGAAAATACTGCGGATGGAAGAGCCCTTTTCGTGCAACTTCCATCATCCCATTGGCAAAAAGGGAGCCGGTTATAATTCCAACGCTGGCGACAATCATGATCATTCTACGGGATGCAACTTTCGACCCAATGGCAGAATTCAGAAAATTTACTGCATCATTGGCAACACCGACGGTCAGGTCGGAGATGGCCAGAATAAAAAGTACAGCCAGGAAAAAGAAATATATACTCATATTGTTTGTTTGTCTTGTTCAGTATCTGCTCTTGTAAAAAATAACTGCGCCCGCATTAAAAATCATAGACATCCGGGTCTTCTCCCATTCGGGCAGACCGATCGAGCTCATCAATTTTTTTCATATCATCAGCGTTTAGCTCAAAATCAAAGATATTGGCGTTGTGGCGGATTCTTTCAGGATTCGCTGATTTGGGGATGGTAACCACTCCTTTCTGAATGTCCCAGCGCAACACAATCTGAACCGGTGATTTCTGATATTTTTCAGACAATTGCTGCAAAAGGGGGATTTCATTCACCTTACCTTTCATGATGGGGCGCCACGCTTCGGGCTGAATCTGATTTTCCCTGCAAAATTGGAGCAATTCGGGCTGTGCCAGTTCCGGATGAAACTCAAACTGATTGACCATCGGTTTAACGACGGTCTTCTCCATCAACGACTTTAAATGTTTAATCAGAAAATTGGATACTCCGATGGCACGAATCTGTCCTTTTTGGTAAAGCTCTTCCATTGCTTTCCAGGTTTCAGGTATTTGCTGGTTTTGCGGCCAGTGAATCAGGTATAGGTCGAGGTAATTGGTTTGCAGTTTCTCCAGACTTTGTTCGAATGCCTTAATCGCAGCATGATAACCTAAGTCGGTTTTCCAGACTTTTGAAGTCAGGAATATTTCTTCCCGGGGAATGCCACTTTCGAGGATAGCTTTACCTACGCTGTGCTCATTTTGGTAAAAAGTTGCTGTGTCGATGCTTCGATAACCACATTGAAGCGCATATTTAACGGCATTTTCAGCTTCGTCGCCCGCCTGAGCCCGAAGAACTCCAAGTCCGACACAGGGCATCTCAACGCCGTTATATAATTTTACCCGTGAAGTTTGGATGGAAGGCATGAACTGTCAAAATTAGGTTTGGTGAAAAACGATAGGTGATGAATTACAATCGCCCAAAAATACCTTTGATAGTTCGGTGAAATTTATGAACCGACTGAACCGGTTGAGCATACATCATGATACATTTTTTCGAAACGACCGGCAGATTTAACCGGTCAATTGTTTGCTGAACTTCTTTTGACCAGGCGCCCTGTTGTAGCCAGATGTTTTCGATCCCAATTTCAGCAGCGTCTTCCAGTACCGGAGGAATATTTTGTGGTGAAGTTGAAATCCAAACGCCATCCACTTTATTCTTCAGGCTCTTCAGGTCAGGATAGCAGGTTAACCCATCAATTTCCTGAACTTCGGGATGAATGGGAAAGATTTCATATCCCTTATTTTTCAATTCCTTACCAACGATGTTGCCAAATTTTTTCCCGGAACGGGACATGCCGACAACGGCAATCTTTTTTGAGCTGACAAAACGATCAATCAACGGATTCATAAGGTAAGTTTTTAAAGTTTTGTGTGAATTTACGACTTTTGAGATAAAGCATCGACACAAAAAATCATATTTCCCTGCTGTTTGTCAATCTTTCCTGAATTTCTTTCAGCACTTTGCGCGAAGCCAGGAATACAGCTGGTTTGCCCGACAGCGGATTGTTCTGGGTAACCACCACGGTCTGATAAACGTCTTCTATATTTTGGAAAGTCAACACTTCCTCCGGCGAGCCCTGGGTGTGAATTTTCCCCTGATTAACGAGGATGAGCCGGTCGCAATATTCCGAGGCCAGGTTCAGGTCGTGAATAACCATCAGTACTGATAAGCCCATTTCCTGATTCAGTTGCTGCAACACGTTCAGGATATGAACCTGATGCGTAATATCGAGATGTGAAGTAGGTTCGTCGAGCAGAAGCAGTTGCGGCTGCTGGGTCAGGGCGCGGGCAATGGCAGCCAGTTGCTGTTCACCACCGCTCAATTCCGACATCAGCTGGTCTTTAAATCTCCAGGTATCGGTCAATTCCATGTATTTCCGGACGATCCGGAAATCTTCGTCGCTTTCGAAGAAACTAAAACGACTGTGGTATGGAATTCGTCCCATCAGCACATAATCTTCAACGCTCATGTCGCCTGTTTCGATGAACTGACTAACTATCGCAATATTTTGCGCCCGTTGCCGGAGCGACAGCGAACGGAGATTTTTACCTTCCAAAGTAATCTGACCTGATTTAATAGCCAAAGTTCCGGTTATGGCTCGAAACAGCGTTGTTTTTCCTGATCCGTTGGGGCCAATAATTCCGGCAAACGAACCTTTGGAAATGTCAAAGTTTACATCGGATAACTGAAATTTCGGATATCCGCAACAAAGGTTTTGTATGCTTAAAATTGCGCTCTCCATCATCCGTTATTTTTAATGGCATGCAGGGTCGAGCGACTCATCATCAGCAAAAAAACAATTCCGCCAACAATCCCGGTAATGACCCCAATCGGCAATTCATTCGGAGAAATAATGGTGCGCGCAATTACATCGGATAAAACCAGAAAAATGGCCCCTGACAGGAAAGAACTGGCCAAAAGAATCCGGTAGTCGGAACCGACCAAAAGTCGCATCAGGTGCGGAATAATCAGCCCAACAAATCCAATCACTCCGGCCACTGCAACACAAACACCGGCCAGCAATGAAGCCAAAAGAAACAGCAATTTAATAGCGGTGTCGGTATTAATCCCGAGGTGCTTTGCCTTTTCTTCGCCGAGGCGTAAAGCATTGAGCGGCTGCACAAACAAATAGGAAGCAATCAGAGACACAAAAGAGAGAATGAGTGTCAGGTAAATGAGTGACATATCAGGTTCATCGAGCGAACCCATGATCCAGAAAATGATGCCATGCAAATTTTCAGAGCTGGTAATTGCCATCAGCAGCATCATCGACGAAGATGCGATGAAACTGATCATTACTCCGGTGAGCAGCATACTTTGAATATTGATGCGCCCATGTCGTGAACTGATTGAATATACCAGAAAAATCATCAGGAAAGCACCGGCAAAACCACTTGCCGGCAAAACAAACGAGCCAACAAGCTGGTGCAATCCGAAAACAATAGCAAAAGCCACACCCAATGAGGCTCCGCCCGAAATACCCAACGTGTAAGGTTCAACCAGCGGATTGCGGTAAACACCCTGCAACAGGATTCCGGAGAGGCTGAGCGCCCCGCCAACAGCAATTCCAAGCAGCACGCGCGGAAATCGGATTTGGCTCAAAATGGTGTATTCGGTACTTTCATGACCTTCGCGAAGAATCCTGAAAATGTCAGAAAATCCGAGGTTCATTTCGCCAACCGAAAGCGAAAGAATCACCGAAGCAATCAGCAGGACGAGTAATCCGGCCAGATAAAGCGACCATTTGAAGTACTTTTTTTGCATTGCTAAATTTACTATTTCATCATTTACAATTCACAATTCACCATTTACCATTTACTGTTTTTATGTAAATCGTAAATTGTCTAATGGTCAATTGTTCTCAATTTTAGACATTCTAGTTCGCTTCAACCTTCTGGCACTTCTTTTAATACATCAGCTTTATTATTTCTTCGAGCGCATCCACGAATAAAATCGGCGTCGGACTGCAGGTTTTATCGGCATCCAGAATGAAAACTTTCCTGCTTTTGCTTGCCGACAGCGACGTGTATTTCATCCAGGTATCCTTCTCTTCCTGAGCCACAATACCCATCGTCACAATAAAAATGACATCTGGATTTTGTTTCAGCACATATTCGCGGGTAACACTCCCCAGTTTTAATTCGGCAGCAACGTTTTTCCCTCCTGAAAACCGGATAAAATCTTCCATAAAGGTATTTGGAACCGCACAAAATAAAGGTTTGGCGCCGATCTGAATAAAAACATTCGGATTTTTTCCGACAGGAATTCCAGCCTTCAGTTTAGTCAGCCGTACTTTTTGCTGTGCAACAATTTCTTTGGCTTTCGCCCCCTGACCGACCAGTTCGCCAATCTGGATGAAACAGCTGCAAATTTCTTCAAACGAATTCGGGTAAGGCTGCGAAATTACTTTGATTCCCAGCCTTTTCAGGTTATCAATGGTTTCCGGGTTAACGAGTGAAGACGCTATCACAACATCTGGTTTCAGCATCACGGTTTTTTCCAAATTGACGTTCATGGCATTGGCCACAATAGGAATATGATCCGAAGCTTCAACCGGGCAAAAACTGGTGCAACCCACCAAACGATTTTGCTCATCCATGAGGTATAAACTTTTGGTGACCCACGGAACCAGCGAAACAATGCGTTTGGCCTCCTGAGCCTGACTGGTCAACTGACAAACAAGCAGTGCTGCAACTAAGAAAAAAAATCGTTTCATCTTACTTTTTCAGAATCACTGTTTTCCCGGTTTTGGCTGATTCCCTGGCTGCATCCAGAATTTTAACCACGGTCAGATTATTCATCAGGGAATACGGATCATAGTTGGTCATTTTTACTTTCCCGTTAATGACATCGGAAAAATAGTTGAAAGGATCTTCATACATGGCAATATCTTTTGAAGTAACCTTTTTCAGCTGTTCAGCCGGCATCTTTCCTTCCCTCAACCACATCGTGTTGTTGTTTACTGCAACAATATACCCCGAGTCGCCATAAATTTCCATATCCTTCCGGCCAAAAGGCCAGTTCCACGATGCCTGAATGATACACTGTGCTTTCGGATAGCTCACAATAATGGTGGCTTCGTCATCAACTTTGGGATAAACTTCAGGTTTAAAATGCTGAGTTACCGCTGTTACAGAAATGGGTTCTTCACCTTTCACCAGGTAAGTCATCAGATTGGCGCCATAACAACCAAAATCGACCAGTGCGCCACCTCCGTTTTGAACCGGATCAGTCAGCCAATCCAGGAAAACCTTGTCGCAGCCAATTTCTTTTGGCCCCTGATGTCCGTCGTGAATAACTACTTTCCGGATGTTGCCAACATAATTACTGTCGTTAACCAACTGAAACGATTTTGCTGTAGTCGGATACCAAGAGGTTTCGTAGTCGGTCAGCAAATGGATATGATACTTTTTGGCAAGTTCAACCATCCTTTGGGCATGTTCATTATTGGTAGCAAGCGGCTTTTCAACCATCACATGGATGCCGCGCGGCGCACAGGCTTCAACCGTAGCCATGTGCCCGAAAATAGATCCAAAGGCGACTACTGCTTCAGGTTTTACATTATCCAGCATGTTTCCAAGGTTGGAATAAATCAGTTCGGGATCGAACCCATACTTTTTGGCCAGCTTTTCTGCCAAGGCTGTGTTTGGCTCAAAAACCCCGACCAGCTGAAAATCCTTCTTGTCTTTCCGGCCTAAAATAAAGGAAATGTGTCCGTGCGTCATTCCGGAAATAGCCAACCGGATGGGCTTTTGTGCGGTCGATTGCGCCTGCGTATTTGAAACTGTCATCAAAAAAAGCGTTAATCCTAAAAGAGCAATTTTATAAAGCTTCATAGCCAGATGGTATTAATTGGTTTCGTTTAAAATATTACTCCGGAAAGAATGAAAAGGAAACTGAAAGCACTTTTCACCGATCTTATTTCCCGAAGATTCGAATCGAAATTGCTTGAATTGGCAGGTCTTCTGGCTCACTCCGATTATTGAACAGCCTTCCCAAAGCTCCTCTTAATCTCCCCGAAAGGGAGAAATTAGCTCCCTTTTTTGGAAGGGAAAGAAAGCCTCAGTGGCAAACGTGTTGTTCAAAATTTAGCCCTTGCCTCTCTTTGGGGAGGTTGAAGGGACTTAGAGTTTACAGCTGCGGGTACAGCTCCGGTTTTGCACCGGATTCCCTTTTTTAGTCCGTATTGACAGATGGCCAACTACGGAACCAATTCCGGCGTTAAAAGTAGGAATTATTTTTCTGAAGCGGACTAAAATGGCAAGCTATTCCCATACTCCCGGGACTTTTTCTCTGCACTTTTTACAGGCTCCCTTTTCAAGATTATTTTTTGTGACAGTAAATCCTTTTCGTTCAATTACTACTTCGTGGCATTTGGGGCAAATCGTATTTTGCGCATCCAGACCCGGAACATTGCCAACGTAAACATATTTGATTCCTGCAGCAAGTGCAATTTCCCGTGCCTGTGTCAACACTCCGATTGGCGTTGACGGCAACTGGGTGAGTTTATAATCCGGATGAAAGCGGTCGAAGTGAAGCGGCGAATCGTCAAGTCCATTTTCAACCAGCCAGTTGCACATTCGTTTAATCATATCGAGGTTGTCGGTCCAGCTGGGCACCACCAGATTGATTATTTCGAGCCAGACGCCCAGTTCTTTAAATGTTTTTAGTGTGTCCAGAACCGGCTGGAGCGCGCCGGCGCTCAGTTTCATATAAATGTCGTTGCTGAACGATTTCAAATCAACGCGGGCGGCATCGATGTATTTACACCAGTTCCGGAGTGGCTCGTCATGAATGTATCCAGCTGTAACCAGCACATTTTTAATCCCTTCCTGCCGTGCCAGTTTGGCAGAGTCGAGCGTGTATTCATAAAACGAAATGGGTTCGGAATAGGTATAGGCAATGGATTGGCATTTTGCCGTAATAGCCTGCGCAATCAACTTATCCGGCATCAGATCGTAGTTTCGTGTTTCCTTCGGACTCACCTGCGAAATGGTCCAGTTCTGGCAATTCATGCAAGCCAGATTACAGCCCGCGGTGCCAATGGAAAAAGCTTTCGAGCCAGGCAGAAAATGGTTCAGCGGTTTCTTTTCAATCGGGTCGATATTTACCGCGCATGGATTTCCATAAGCCATTGAATAGATTTTCCCCTGATAGTTGGTCCGGTTATGGCAAACGCCAGTCTCGCCTTCTTTAATCACGCATTCATTAGGACAAATCAGGCATTTAGGCCCTCGTGGCGTCGTGGTCCAATACATCCCTTCCTTACTCCATTTCCACGGTTTTTCACTGGCATTTCCGGCAAATCCCATTAACGGTGCGCCCGCAAGAACTCCGGTTGCTGCCAGTCCGTATTTCAAAAAATCGCGCTTGTTCATTTCATTGCTTTCCATGTTTGTATTGAAAGATTAACTTTCTCCAATTTCTTTACTCTTTTGCTGCGCTATTTGTTTCGCATTTTGTCTGCTGATCACTTTTTTCCCGGTCTTGTCTTCAATTTCTCTTCGGGTATTCCCGGCAATTGTTCCTCCCTGATTGGCAATTATCCGGCTATCTTCAAATGTTTCAGGATTCTTTTCTTTTGAAATTTCTGTGGTTGTGGCTTCGGCAAGCATATTCAGAACCAATTCCAGGTTGGTCATGTGATCAAGCAGATTTTCTTTTTTCAGTTCTTTATAGTTTTTGTATTGTTCGGTTGTAAAACCACTCCAGGCCCTGGTAATCTCATCAGTAAGCAACGCAAATTCCTGTCCTTTCTGAATTCCGTGATTCTCCCACTCATCGGTCAATTCTTTCCGGACTTCAATGCTTTTGAGTCGCTGGTTTATCCATTCTTTTGAATAGCCTTTGCGTAAATAAGTTTCCATTAAGCGGTCAATCCCTTTCTCCGGATCTTCAATTTCGTCAATCCGTTCTCGTCCAACTCTTGAGAGCCAAAGTTTAAAAGGCTCGGCTTTAGGCGAAGGAATTGATTGGATAAGGCGAAATAATTGCTCTGTATCTGCGACATCCGTTTTGTAATACTTCCCATCTGAAGATTGCATTTTCAGTTGGTTACAATTTGTAACCAACTCACTTCCTTCTTTTTTTAACCGATTTTTTAAAACCTTCCAGTAATTGTTTGGATTCCCACTATCAGTAAGTACCCCAACGACATCAACAATCGAGAAATACCATTTCTCCAGATCATTGTCCCAATGAGAGCGAATCCGATTCTCGTTAAAAAGTTTTATAGCTGTGTCTTTAGTCATTTGTGCAGGTTTTTCAGGTCTATAATTTCTTTAAAATTAACCAAATTCCGAATACAATATTTAAGAAACTTATCATTAGGACAGATTCAAAGATACCTATCCGCGGCACCAGAAAAATACTCACGGCAAGCGCCCCAAAGGCAGAACCGACCAAATCGTAACTGTACGTTTTTCCTGAAATTTCTGCGTAACTCCCGGTTCGGTTTAGACTGACCTGCGAAAACTGGAAGCCGGTCAATCCTCCAATCAGCACAATGGCCGCCAGAAACAAAAAATAAACGATAGCTGGCGGCAGCTTTATTATCTCCGGTGAAAAAAGTGAAACACTGGTTACGACAGCAAATACACCAATCAGAATCTGAGTAGTAGCTTGGTAATTTTTCCCGACGAAAGACTTCCCAAAGAAAGATCCCACACCGAGCCCAAGCATGAACCCGGCAAATACAAAACTGGTTAGCAGGTAAATATTTCCGAAGAAAATCTGCAAACCAAAAAGGAGCAATATTTCCAATCCCGAAGCCGAAAACCCGGTCAGGAATATCGTTTTAGACGAGGTATTTCCTCTGAAAAAAACAAACAAACCCGTTATTCCGGCAACGAAAGCCATCAGCCAGTAACTTCCTTTGAACTGACTCAGCCAGTAGTTTAGTTGCTGCAAATACGAAATGGGCTTCAGGTTCTGATTGATATCCGCAGCCGGATTCAATGCAGAAAGGATGTTTTCTGCCCGCAGTTGCAGCAACGAATCATCAATATAATACTGATTTACATAGCGGTTTTCAATTCCTTTTTGCTGAACTGTTTCAGCAATTTTGTAAGTCACCGGCGCGTCGGAAGCCACAAAATAATTCTTCTCCCCGGGGATGATGATCACGTTTTGAAACACTTTTTTCAGTGTGGCAAACAAGGTGGAATTCAGATCAACGGCCTCCTGATTCAGGTAATTGGGCGGCGACTGAATCCCAAATGAAACCACGGCTCCGGACGAAAGTTTCTGCTTCAGAAGCTGGTGAAATTCGAGCGTATAAAAGCGGTTAGCCTGCATGGTCGACGGTCCTGGTAAATTCAGAATAGCCACATCGTAAGTTTGCCGGGATTTCCGAATAAATTGAAGCGGATCGGTGGCAAAAATATGCAGGTTTTCGTCCGTCATCTTTTTGAGCGTATCTTTCATCAGGGCCAGCAGCCAGCGGTTATCTTCCACATAATCGATCCAAGCAGGTTTGTATTTCTGTATCTCGGTTATTTGTCCTGAAAGTCCGCCCGAAACCAGTAAAATCTTCTCCGGATCCGAATGTTGAAGCATGGCAAAATGAACAGCTTCTTCGTTCAGCATGAAATTCTCGGAATCGAACAGCAGCACATTGTTATTGTACACACTCCACATTTTTTCGCGCCGGGTAATCACAATATTTCCGTGAGGCGAATCCTTCGAAATCTCGATTTCCTGGTTGGGATACACCAGACTCCGAATGCGCTTTTCAGGGTGGAAAAACAGCAAAACGAACGCTGCACAGGCCACGACCAAAGGCAACCAAAATAATCGCTTTTGTTTATCCTGAAGACTCGTCAAAAACAGAATTGCTCCGTTTAGCAGGCACAGCATCAGCAAGCTTTCGATGGAAGAAAGAACTGAAATAAAGAGCAGCCCGCTAAGCAAACCGCCGACAACACTGCCGATAGACTCGAAGCCATAAACAGCTCCCGTTTCGTTTTGACGCCTGACTTTGGAAAAGCTTTTGGCAATGAACGTGAATAGGAACCCGCTCACCAGGCAAAATGGGACCAGCAGCACGAACGAGCCAAAAAAGATTTGAAACACGCCGATCAGCGCGCCAACCGGGAACACAATGTTTTTCAGAAAATTAATCAGAAAAGCCGTGATGAACGGCAAAACCGACAGAAGCAGCAAGCCCGGAACAATGACCGGAAATGTCATTTTGATTCGCAAAGGAAATTTTCCCAGCCAGGCGCCAAGGCCGGTTAAGATCATCCAGTTTCCAAGTACCAGACCAACTACCAGTTCATTTCCGCTGAAAACCGAGAGAAACTCGCGCAATAAAATTACCTGTGCAATGATGCTGGTACTGCCTAAAAGAAAGGCCGAAAGTTTCAGCCGTTGTTCTCCCGGATCATTTTCTGGCTGGAACGATGAAATGCTTTCGGTTCCTTTTTCGGCTTTGAAGAGTTTCAAATAATACCGAAGGTTCCACCAGAAATGAAAAAATCCGATAATCGCCATCCCGATTCCAAAGTCGACATGATAGCCAACCAGTTGATCGTAAAAAGACATCTCCAGTTTGTAATTGATCTTAACGGCCATCAGCAACCCGATCAGGCCTGTTGTCAAAAAGGTAATCAGCAGCAAAACGTTCCAGAATTTCCGGTGATTTGCCCTGCTTACCAGTCCGATTCGCGAAAATGCAAACGACAGCGAATAAAACAGAATGACAAGTATGGTGATTGACCAAAGCGGGTAGGCGGTGTTCATGAGCAGCAGGTTTCTATAGTTCTTTAAACACCAGCGCTTCATACGTGTACAACTCGGCAGATTTCCAGCCGTTCCATCCAATTCCGGCTTTGTCCTGGGAACAGTGGCCGAGAAATTCTTCTTTACTCCAGCCGGTTGATGTGGCTACCTGCGGCAAAAATGTTCCGGAGGAATTGCCTTTTCTCATGTAAATACCTTGTTTGCCAAGAATAAACTCGTCTGCAGATTTGATTTGCTTCAAGGGCGTCAACACAGATATCTCAATTTCAAGTTGGCTAATTTCACTTGCCGTTACCGGGCTAAACCGATAATCCTGGGTGGCAGCAGCAATGGCCATCGACTGCACTATTTTCCAAAGCGGTTGTTCCGGGTTGAAACGCCCGATACAGCCACGCAACTGATGATCCTTATTGAGTGTAACAAAGGCGCCGCATGGAGTTTTCAGGACGGTGCTCAGGTTAGCCTGATCAATTTCCGGAGTCGTACCTTTTTTGATGTATTCGGTTATCGTTTGACGGGCAAGATTCAGCAGGTATTTTTTATCGTTGCTACTCAGCGAAAATTCAGTTTTCTGGTCTTTTGCTTTTTCCCGTGTGAACGAAATAGCACAATACCCGACCACGCGGCCTTTTTCGCCATACGATGAATCGCCAGAATTTTTGTACTGGATCAGATCGGCTGATACATCCGGCATTTCTTCGGTCATATCCAACAGGGTCAACACCGAACTCCATCCACACAAACTGGTTGCCAATCCTGAGTAATTTTCACGCTTATTAGCGGCCAATACATCAATCAGTTTAGCCGATTGGTTGGTGGTAATGGCTTCTGCTGTTGCCAGATCAGCCTTTTTTGCATCATTGTAGGTTGGATAATGTGAAAAGTCGCTGCTGATCACAAAGAGGTTTTTTTCATTCAGGAATGGTTTAAAAATTTCTGCCAGTTTTTTTGCCGTTTCAACCGTTGAAGAACCTATGATAACCGGTACGATTTTAAAACTATTTTTCAGGTGATATTGCAAAAATGGCAATTGTACTTCCAGACTGTGCTCGTAAAGGTGAGCTTCAGAATAACATTTCAGGATTTTGTTTTCTGAAACCAGTTTTTTGGTTAGATCAAGATCGACTTGAACAATCCCCAACGGAGTTTCGAAATTTCCGGTGCAATAAACCGATGCTCCGGGGAAAGCGCTGGTATGACTTGATCCGATGATGAAAACCCGTTCGAATTTCCGGTTGGGATCAATCTGGTTGTATGCCGATGCGGCAACTTCACCGCTAAAAACATAACCGGCATGAGGCACAACAATGGCAATTGGTGAACTTTCACTTTTCTTTTGAACAGCGCCCGAAAACAATTGCTGTAACTGGAGTTTTAATTCATCAGGTTTGTCGGTATAAAACCGCCCGGCGGCATACGGTTTTCGGTTTATCATGGCTTGCTGCGGGAAACCTTCAGACGAAAATAAACTGGCCAGAACCAGAATGATGAAATGTTTCGCTTGCATGGCTAATTGATTTAAGGTTATAAAGTTACTACATATTTAAAGGATTGGACCAGTTGCCTATTTGTTTATCGTGGCCAATCGTTAATTTTTATGGGCAAAACAGGACATTAAAACTTTAGACACATTGTATTACTTTTACGAATCGCAAAAAGATTCAAGGTGAGCCAAAAAGTATTGCTGATCACGCCGCCGTTTACCCAACTGAATACGCCGTTTCCGGCAACGGCCTATCTGAAAGGGTTCCTGAATACCCGGGATATTTCTTCGCTTCAGTGCGACCTGGGCATCGAAACCATCCTGAAATTATTTTCTTCAGATGGCCTGAAAGCGCTTTTTCATGAACTTGAATCACGTAATCCGCCACTCTCGCCAAACGGACAACGGATTTTCAACCTGCGCGAAAGTTACATCCAAACCATTGATCAGGTCATTGCCTTTTTGCAGGAGAAAAATGTCACCCTGGCTCATGTGATTTGCGATGGAAATTACTTGCCCGAAGCTTCACGTTTTGCGCAAACCGAAGATTTGGAATGGGCTTTCGGAACCATGGGAAACCGCGATAAGGCCAAACACCTGGCAACGCTTTACCTCGAAGATTTATCGGATTTAATTGTGGAAGCTATTGATCCGCATTTCGGATTTAGCCGTTATGCCGAACGTCTGGGGACGCTCTGCAGCAACTTTCGATGAACTGAATGCCGAACTGCAAAAACCCGAAAGTTTTACCGACCAGATTTTGATGAAACTGCTTCAGGAGAAAATAGAACTCTCACAACCAACTTTGGTCGCTTTTTCGGTTCCTTTCCCCGGAAATTTATACAGCGCATTTAAATGTGCCCAATACCTCAAAAAGAATTATCCTGAATTGAAAATCGTGATGGGCGGCGGTTTTCTGAATACCGAACTGCGCTCGCTGAGTGATCCGAGGGTATTTGAATATTTCGATTTTATCCTGCTCGACGATGGCGAAGCTCCCCTGCTAAACCTAATTGAATACCTCGACGGGAACCGCAGTAAAACCGAACTGAAACGGACTTTCACTCTGGAAAATGGTGAAGTGATTTTCCTGAATGGTTCATCTCAACCCGACTTTTCACAGTTTGAAACCGGAACTCCTGATTATTCTGATTTGTTGCTGGATGAATATTTGTCGGTAATCGAAATTGTGAACCCCATGCACCGTCTTTGGAGTGATGGCCGCTGGAATAAACTCACGTTGGCGCACGGCTGCTACTGGGGCCGCTGCACATTTTGCGACACTTCGCTCGATTATATCCGCCGCTATGAGCCCAATACGGTCCAGGTTTTGTGCGACCGCATGGAAGAAATGATCCGCCAAACCGGACAAATCGGTTTTCATTTTGTGGATGAGGCTGCGCCGCCAGCTTTGATGCGGGCTTTGGCTCTGGAAATCATCCGCCGGAGACTCACGGTAGTCTGGTGGACGAATATTCGCTTTGAAAAAAGTTTCACCTGCGATTTATGTCTGCTCCTGAAAGAATCCGGATGTATTGCCGTATCGGGCGGATTGGAAGTCGCTTCCGACCGCCTGCTGAGCATGATCAATAAAGGAGTGAGCGTAGCAAAAGTTGCCAAGGTCACCGATAATTTCACCCGTGCCGGAATTATGGTTCATGCTTACCTGATGTATGGGTTTCCGACGCAAACCGCGCAGGAAACCATCGATTCATTGGAAGTAGTTCGCCAGTTATTCGAGGCCGGAGTAATTCAGTCAGGTTTCTGGCATCAGTTTGCCTTAACGGCCCATAGTCCGATTGGCCTGAACCCGGCACAATTCAAGGTGAAAATTGAAAATGAGAAACCGGGAACATTTGCCAACAATGATTTGATACACACTGACCCGACCGGAACCGAACATGAACGTTTCAGCGAAGGACTGAAAAAATCACTTTTCAATTACATGCACGGCATTTGCTTCGATTTTCCGCTTCAGGACTGGTTCGATTTTAAAGTATCGCGAACCACCGTTGTTCCGGATTATATCCGGAAAGCCATTGACGAACAAGCTTATGAGCCAGCCAGCCCAAATACAAAAATCGTTTGGCTGGGCGGAATTCCTTCCATTCGAACCTTCACCAAAAAGAAAAAGAACAACTCGTTCGAAATGGTTGAACTCACTTTTGCCAACAAAAAAAGCGATGTAATGATTCATATCAAACAGGCGGAAGGTCAATGGTTATTTGATCAAATTCCTGTGCTTTCGGTCTTTAATTTAACGCAAATCACTTTCGGCGAACTTGAAAAAAGCTTTGAACAGCACACCGGCGACGACTTTGTGCTCTTTTGGAATAGCCCCGCGATAAAATATTTGAGAAAAAATGGGTTGCTAATGCTGTAAAGGCTCAACATTTTCAGTAGATCACAACCCAAACTCCCCCAAATTTTCACTGTTTTTTCTTCCACATAGTCAATTTCTACGGTCCGTCAGAAAAATGAATTAACATTCAACTGATTGTAGATTTCCACCCTTGATTCGCATTAATTTATTTTTTCAGCCGTCGCTTGCGAGGTGCACCCGGTTCTGCACCATCGTTATCGCCTGCGCCTCCTCCCCAAAGCGGCTTTATAAGCGTAGCATTCCATGCATCCCACTGTGCCTGGAGTTCTTTCAGTTTGTCGGGCATAGTTGCGGCAAGATCATTGGTTTCACCAATATCATCATGCAGATTGTAAAGCTTTGCCGTAGTAACAGGTTGGCGTAATCCAGTCTGTGTATCAGCATTCTTATCGTAACGTACGAGTTTAAAGTCCCCCTTCCGAATGGCCATTTGCTCGCCAAAACGCCAGTAAAGTGCATCGTGTGGAGTACCCGTTTTGTCGCCTGAAAGGAAAGGAAGCAGGTTCACTCCATCAAGTTTCATCTCTGACTTAACTTTCACTCCGGCAACCTCAAGTGCTGTAACCGACAAATCAAGTTGAATAACGGGCAACCCGAATACACCCGGTTTCACATGACCGGGCCATGAAACAACGAACGGAACTCTTATTCCCCCTTCAAGAGTTGTACGTTTACTGCCACGTAACGGCAGATTTGATGATCCGTTTACCGTCACACCTTTCATCATTGGTCCACCATTGTCGCTGATAAAAATGACTAAAGTATTCTTGTCTAAACCCGTGTCCGCCAACTTCTTTATCACTTTACCGATCGCTTCATCCATGGCAAGCATCATCGCATCGTAAGTACGCCGCTGCATATTCTGAACATCAGGAAATTTTGCCAACCGATCATCAGTGGCATCCATCGGGGTATGAACAGCATTAAATGCCAGGTACAAAAACCATGGCTTTGCCTGATGCCGTTCGATGAAACTAACTGCCTCTCGCCCGAATGCATCGGTGGTGTAGTCTAATTCATTCACTGGCTCTGTGCCACGCATGATGCCGGCAGATTTGAAGTAACTGTGAGCGCCACCCAAAAAACCGAAAAACTCATCAAAACCACGCTGCTGCGGATGCATCGCCGGTTGAGCACCAAGATGCCACTTTCCCACAATACCAGTTACATAACCGGCTTTCTTTAGCCGATCTGCAATAGTGGTTTCCGAAAGCGGCAACCCTTGTGTTCCTCCTGAAGGATTGAACTCATGACCAAAGCGTTCCTGATAGCGTCCGGTCAATAAACCGGCACGTGTCGGTGAACAATATGGTCCGGAAACATAGCCATTGGAAAAACGCACGCCCGAAGCTGCAAGGGCATCGAGATTAGGCGTTGGAATGTCTTTGCAATGGTGAAAACCAACATCACCGTAGCCCATATCATCGCCCACTATGAAAAGAATGTTTGGCCTGCCAGGCTGAGCAGCTTGAGCAAAACCGGACGAAACCAGCAATAAGGATGTAATAAATTTCTTTGTTCCCATTTTTGTGTTTAATGTTGTGTTAATGATAACTTAGTTTATAATTCATTGATTTTGGATTTTTTTTAGCCTTTGCCTCAAAACCTATTTACCGATCGAGATCAGCGCTTTTGCACTGCCTGTCCGTCTATCTGCTGCAATACCTTGTACTTCAATCACAAAATCAGACATCACCTTTCCTGCAGTGAGCGTGAACTCAAATTGTCCGGATTCGTCAATCGCCTGATTGGGTATCCACAGCAGGGTTGTCCGGGTATCCCGTTTCGGATTGGCAGGTTCAGGAGAAAATACATTTGGGACCCGGTACAAGCCATCATATTTATTCGTGTTTTCTCTCCGTGCTCCAGACTCGGGAAATTTAGCTTTTTTTAAGAAGATTTCGATCACTCCCACAGAATTGAAGCCAGTGTATCGTTGAATATCCATCGGATTGGTCGAAATATTGATGTGATCGACTTCCGCTGGATATATTTGTGTTATGGATGAAATATCTGTTCCCATTTGTTGCCCGTCAACGACAATCAATGCACCTCCCTGAAAGTTTATGGAATTTTCGGAACCGACAAAAACGATCTGGTTATTCATTAATTTATAGGGTTTTATTGTCTTGATGACATCCATGAGGTTGGTTGACATTGACAACATGTTGCGCTGATTATCGAGTTTCGTGGTATTATTCTTTAAAATTTTGGGAGTCCTTTCAAACAACGCTTCATTGTTCCCAAAATAAGTTGTGCTGGCTGGATGTTCATTCCATAACAAACTGTACTTCCGGGCATTTTTTGCCATATAGTCAGCTATCTGCTCGTCAATATTTTTGCTAAAAATCACTTTCAGCTCGCGTTTTCCCTCTGGGTCGGTAGCTTTTACCGAAAAATCTTCGGCATTAATCCGACTTAAATTTGAGAATACAAACAGCCCGTCAGTATTGGTCGTAGTGGTGTGCAACTGCATATTCTTGTTGTTTACCAGGCTAACTTTGGCCCTGTTGATTTTATTCCCGTTTTTATCAGTGACCCATCCTGAAATTCCCCCCTGCACCAAATTTGAACCGGAAGCCTGATCAGATTTAAACCGGATAATCCGTTCCCAGTCAAAATTTCTCAACCGGTTGGCAATCAGAAAAACATCCATCAGCATTGAATTGGGTACTTTATTTCCCATATATTCTGAAAGTAGTGAGATCGGGGTTTCGAGTTCCGATCCCCATTGCAGATATTCCGAAATCTGTGGTCTGGGATCGTGCCGGGTGAATTGATCTGCTACAGAAATAGTGATATTTCCGGACATTGGCTGATTGTTCTCATCAGTCAGCCGGACAGTTACTTTGGTACTTTCAAAAGCAAAAAGCTTGCTTTTCAATGGATTGACTTCGATTTTGAGTTGCTGTTTTTTATCAACAAATACAATTCGTTCGCCCAGTAACAGCCCTTCGTTCGAAAATACCGAAAGCAGGTTAATGCCCTGAGGAATATTTTCGGTCGGAATTTTAATTCTTCCGGTGCCGTTAATCTCCATATCGGCTGCCCAAAATAAGTTGCCGTCCTGAGTTGCGGTCAGGGCAACCGGATGTTTTTGCTGATCGGCAAAAATCAGATTGGCCGAAATAAACTGGCTGTCGGTTTTGGCAACCGAAAAAGCCGGCAATGTTTTTTGTACTGCCGGAAGTTCAAATGACTGATTCTGCCCATTTTCTCCCGAAATTAAAAGCCTGTATTTTTGTTTGGCGTCAGGTGAAAGCGAAAAAAGGCCCAGTCCTTTGGTAAATGTTTTAACCAGTGTAACTTTCTGTCCCTCCTGGTTCATGACCGAGCCTTCCAGATCAACCGGAATTCCCCATTTATTAAAAGCAGTAAATCCGATTTTAGTTGGAATCCCCGAAGTCAGATTGCCACCTTCCGGATAAAACCGGATGACAAGCGGATCGATATTCGTTGGAAGGAAAATTTGATGTTTCCACTCATCGCGCGAGTCGCTTAATTCGCAAACAAACGGGTCTCCGTTTGTTTTGGCAGGGATCTGTAAAGGGATGACAACCTTTCCGGAATCGTCGGTTTTCAGTTTACCTTTTTCAATAATTTCATCACTATTCATCAACTGATAGCGTAACAGCACATTTTTTTTAACATCGCTGGAGACCTCTTTTATAACCACGTATAATTCATTCTTTTGCCCAGCCTTTGACAGGCTGTCTTTCGCAACAACACTGGCAGTCCACTGGTTACTATAGCTCGGATTAATCTCGATCGGTGTACACGAAATTTCTTCGGGAGAATGGATAGCTGACGGATAGGCCACTAAAAAATAAGGGCCTTGGGGTAAATCAATTGGAATCGATAAATCTCCCGGAACAGCTCCTTGTGTAATTCTGAAAATCTCCTGAACTACCGACTTGCCTTTGGAGTCATAAAGTTTTATAAAAATTTCATCGGCACGGTCGGTCGACAACTGGCTGGCTGTTTTTGAGACAAAGGCATTGAACCAGATTCTTTCGCCGGGTTTGTATTGAGATCTGTCTGTCATTAAAAAAACTTTCTCAATGGGATAGTTTCCGAAATAGTCGGACAACTGCTGACTGATTTTTGGAATCGGACTCTGATCTTGTGCAGTTAGCATGAAACCTGAGAAAATACTGATTACCAATAAAGATATAGTTTTCATTTTGTTGGTTATTTTTTCTTTAAAAGGTGTTTTCCTGAGTCTTCGCTTTTAAACAAGGAATCGTTTTTCAGGTAATAATTCCGGAGCGTATTCTGTAATTCCTCCGAGGGTTTTATAATATTATAATCGCCCCAAAAATTCTCGTCGTAGGTCGTGATGATTTCAGTAAAAATATCTTTGGGACTGAATAATTCGGCTCTTTTGAAGTGTGTGCCGTCATCGGGTTTGAAATCGGTAATTAACAGCTCCGAAACGCTGTGAAAAGTAGAATTGATTTTGTCTTTTTTACTTTTTACCCGGAAATTGATGGAAGCTTTAGCATTGCTCAGATGCCATCTGCCATTGCTCCGGCGGTAGCTTACCGTATAATCAACATCTACCGGCCTGACATAAAAGTCTTTTGGTTTTTTTTTGATAAGCGATTCGTGAGCAAATTTCAGGCCCGAGCGGCTAAGGCTGAATTCGGCATGAACCAGGGCAAACGACGACATATCAACATACAATTTCCCCTGATAGCACGGGTAGTCAACCTTCTCCTTGGGTTTAAACCGAATAACGTACGTTTCGCGGTCATTAAATTCAATTATTTCTTCAATCGAATATTTGTAAAAATCGCGAAATTCGGGATCAAGAAATGAATCAAGCGTTTTAACCACATCTAATTTGGTAATGTAATACGGACCACCCTGAATCTTAAAATCAACATATTGAAAAGGCATAACATTCAAGCTCTTGCGACCTTTGATAAATTTCACCTTATCCTCGGTAAAAATGTTCTCGTAGGAAGATTTCCGGATTTCCATCACGGCCTCGGCAACATCAATATACTTGTTATCCTGCTTAAGTACTTCGCGGTAAAACGAAGTCATGATTTCGGGCTCGCTTGAATAATTAAGAGAAATCTTTTGCAGAATTTTGTTGATGATCTCCTGCGGATTGATCACCGTAACCTTAATCTCTTTGAGCTGTACCGAAGTGGGTTGAAGATAAATTGTGACTAGTTCGTTCGTTATTTCACTGATGGGTTGGCGATACTGACGGTATCCCAGACAAGAAAATACGACGGTATCCTGCTTCATCTCTTCCGGAATTTTCAGTTCAAAATCACCGTCATTGTTCGAGATGGTTCCAATATTGCTTCGAAGTACCGAAATACTGGTGTAGGGTAAAATATCCTTTTCTTCGCGGTCGATTACGCGACCTTTAAAACTGATTATTTTAGGTTTTCCGTCGTCGGAATCAATCTCTTTTTTTTTTATTGGTTCACCCTCGGGCCGGGTTATAATGATTTGTTCTTCCAGTACTTTATACTCAAACGTTGAGTTGAAAAGGAGATCGAGTACTTCTTTTATGGTTTTGTCAGTTACTGAAAGGCTGGTTCTTCGGTCAGCTTCAACTAAGGCAGCATCATAAGAAAAAAAAACCTGGGCCTGAATGGTCATTTTTTCAAGAATAGCTGCAACTGTTTCATTTTTAGCTTCAATGCTTATTTTTTTATCCAGTACGGAACTGTTTTCCTTCTGTCCGCAGGCAACCCTGCATAACAAAAGGAAAACAATCAATAGAATTCCGTAGGCTGGTTTCATTTAAAACATCTTTTTCAGGAAAAATTCTGTTTTAACCTGTTCTCCGTTTCGGAGAACGGTCAGTTTAATTTTTTTGTCTTCCTGACTTTGAAACAGCAAATTTATATCATTTAATGTTAATGCTTTGTGGCTGGTGCTATTTAAAGCAATAATCTGATCATTTTCCTGAATTCCTGCATAATAGGCCGGCGAATTTTTCCGGATGTTGCTAATGATGAAAATCGGGACACCCGGCATAGGATTGGTGACTTCCAAACCACTCATGTTATAGTTAAAATCATCTTTCAGATCGCTGTTTGGTCGCAGGATAAGCCGTTTGTTCGGATAGTCCAGCGTTACATAAAACCGTCGCAGGATTTCGGCTCCCAGGGTTCCGTTGCGATCGTTTTTGCCGATGAGCTGATCGACTATATCATTTTCAGGAAAAGCAACAATCGGTTCGTACAAAACCAACGGGCCAACCCATATAGCTCCTATCCGGCCCTTTGTCCCGTAAAGGTCACCGCTCAACCCCCGACCAAGAAAGGTTTCAATGTGATTTTCAGGCAGGTGTATCCGGCTGTCGGAATTGGTCGACAACCAAATGGCATCGCTGGCTCCTGTATCAACCAGCAATTTAACCGGAACATCTTCATTTTTATCGGTCACAATGCTGGTGCGGACAAACGGTTTATTTTGTTCAAAGATGAGTGGCAAAACGATGTCTTTCTCTTTTTCCTTATAGGCAAAGAATTCGGGTTTGATCAGTGTAAGTTTGTGTTCGGGATAATCGATTTTGACGACATAGTCCTTAAACAGGTTAAACCCGATCAATCCGTGAACAGGAATACCCAGAATATGCGAAATCTGGAAGTTCTCGTTGATGACCATGTGAATTTCCTGATCGTAAGCTACAAGCCCTTCAATTTTGATGGTGTTGTTCCCCGAACGGTAAGCTGTCAACTGCTCACCTTCGCCCAGCCCTTTTACACTAATCGGTTGGAGAAAATTCAGGTTCAGCTTGTTCACAAACGGGAGTTCGGTAATAATCGGGTAACGGACACCCGTGTCAAGAATAAAATTCAGAGTATCCGAATTGTTGATGGCGACCGGAATAATAATCAGGTTACTCGATGTTTTGAAATTGATGGTAATGGACTTTTTCTTTGGATTATCAAAAACAAATCCGGTTTGGTTGGCATAGTTCTTGATTTTTTTGTCATAGTCAAGACTTTTGTCCATTGGCACATAATCTCTGATTACCAAAATATTATCCTCAATTTCAAAGAGCAGGTAAAAGTCTTTCATCAACTGATCCAGAACATATTTAATCGGTTTATTTGATACGTTCAGGCTGATGTTCTTCCCTTCAATCAGTTTTGAATTGTATGAATAATCCAGGTTCAGATAATCACAGATTCGTTCAATAACATGTGAGAGTGATTCATTTTCAGCATATATGCTGATGTTCTGATCAAGCACATTTTCGGTCTGATCAATTTTGGCGACCTGCTTATTTGTTGTTTTCGGAGGTTGTTTGATAGTCTGTTGTTTTGGTGTTTGTTTTTGGCCGTAAATCGGCGAATATTCAAACAACACAAATATTATAGTAAATATAAAAAAGAGTATAATTCGAATTGTTTTCATGGCATTTCAAAATTAAAAATTAGGATCGTGCCTTTACTATATACTGCCCATTAACCCTCTGCACTTCAATTTGAAAAGTAGTTTCAATAATTTTCAGGATGAAATCGAGTGAATAATTGTTGAACTGGGCAGTGAGCCGAAGCCGGTTGAGCGTGGGATCGGCTAATCGGATATCTACATTGTAGACCTTTTTCAAATTTTCAATTACTTCGTCAAGCGAAGTCGCCTTAAAAATCAGGGAGTGCGTTTTCCAGGCCAAGAAATTGGGATTCTGATTGGTTGTCTTGAGTAGCGAGTTGCTCAAATAAACCAAAGTTCCTTTGTCGCCCGGAGTCAGGATCAGTTCATTGGTTTGTTTTACTTCATCTATCTTGTTAAAAACCTGCACTTTGCCGGTTTCAACAATAACCTCCACCTGTTTTGCTTCGGGGTAAGCACTTACATTAAAACTGGTACCAAGAACTTTAATCTGGGCTTTCCCGGCATGAATGATGAAAGGTTTGCTCTTATTGGGTTTAACTTCAAAAAATGCTTCACCCTCGATGGAAATTTCGCGTGTTGTGCGGCCAAACTTTTTAGGATATTTAATTCTAGTATTTGTATTCAAACTAACCAAAGTCCCATCAGGCAACGAAAAGGTGTTCACGATCTGATCGGTTGATGAAATCTCAAGCAGATCAACTTTGGCTATAGGTTTGTACCATACCCGATACCCTGAAACCAGCAAAAGTGCCCCAACGATTACGGCAGCTGCCATTCGTAAAAATGGGTTCATCACCAACTTCCGCAAGTTGGAATGCCTGACCTCTTCTTGTTTATGGATACGGTTTTCAACGTTGCTCCAGGCTTGGTCGACCAAGTATTTTTGTTGCTCAAAATACAAATCAACCTTTTGAACGATGTGAATCAACTGCTCTTTTTCCTCTTTGTCAGAAAAAATTTCGGAAGAGACAGAGGAACACATTTCCGTAGCCGAATCTGTATTCTCGTCGTAAATTGATTTGGCGAGTAACTCCCAGTCTTGATCTTCTATTTGGTGATTTGCTTTCATACGTTAATAGGACATCAAAGGGCAGGTTTAACCCTTATTGGAAATATCTGATTTTTTAAAAAGGAGAAATAAGGTCATCAGATGGTTGCTAAAATCCTTTAGTTCATCACGCAAGTATTTAAGCGCCAATCCCATTTGTGCTTCGACAGTTTTAACCGAAATATTCAAAGTATCGGCAATTTCTTTATATTTCAGGCCTTGCTCCCGGCTGAGTCTGAAGATTTCCTGTCGCTTGGGGGGAAGCGAATCAATACTCTGTTCAATTCGCTGAATCAGATCAACCTCCATGTAATACTGCCCTGGATCAATTTCCTGTTGAGCCGATTCTATGACTTTGCTGGCATACTGTTTTTTAATTTTCTCGTGCTGGATCTGGTTTAAACAATGGTTGCGCACCGAGCGGAAGAAGTAGTGTTTGACGGAAGTTTCAATATTTAATGTTCCCCGTTTTTCCCAGATTTTAACAAACATTTCCTGGACTATTTCCTCCGCCAACTCGCTATCAAAAACGAATTGACGGGCAAATGAACACATGGCCGGATAGTACTTCCGAAACAAAATTTCAAATGCCCGTTTGTCATCTTCCCTGAGTTTGAAATACAGTTCTTTATCTTCGTCTTGATCCATATATTCTGCAGTTGAAGCAGCAATTTTTGAGAATTCGGCTAAAGGTATAAAAAAAAAGAAAATGACTTCTGATCGGCCACTTGTTCTGTTAACAAGTATATCTTATTGATTGACAACATCTGTAAATACGAGCATTCCCAAATTTACGAGCATAAATCATTTGTCTGGAATATAAATCTGGAAAAAGATGGAGCAGTTAAGATTTTGATGGAAATCTTTTGCACAAAGGAAATTTCCATTACTTTTGCAGCCGGTTTACAAATAAGCCCGGATGGCGGAATTGGTAGACGCGCTGGACTCAAAATCCAGTAGTAGCAATACTGTGTGGGTTCGATTCCCACTTCGGGTACACAAAACCGTTTAACTGATCAATAGTTAAGCGGTTTTTTGATTTTCGGGGAACGAATAGGGATCAAATGGGAATATTAAAAATAAAGTTGTCATTTTGGATCAATCGGTAATGTTGTGGAGGCAGATAGAAAAGAAAAAAGATTGTGTATCGAAATTTCAGTTATTAGGATTTTTTTTTACAAAGAATGGTTAATCCAAGAATGTTTCAATATATTTGGTTGCTTGAAAAATTAACATCAATTGTATTGGAAAATGAGCGAAAAAGACCATCCGAATATTCTTATAGCCGAAGATGTTGAGTCAAATTTCCTTTACCTGAAGGCTGTTTTGAGCAAGTTAAATGCAACTATTTTTTGGGCTCGAAATGGAATCGAGGCAGTTGATATTTGCGACGAGAAAAAAAATATTGATTTGGTTTTGATGGACTTGCAAATGCCCGAAATGAATGGGTATGAAGCGACTCAAATTTTGAAGAAAAAATTCCCGGGACTCCCAATTGTAGCCCAAACTGCCTTTGCAATGTCTGACGATCGGGAAAAGGCCTTGGACGCTGGATGCGACGACTACCTGGCCAAACCGATTAAATCTAAAGATCTGTTGAGTGTAGTCCAAAAATTTGTTAAGCTTTAAGCAAGCAAATTAAAGATATTCGAAAACGTCCGTCAGAATTAAGATGGACGTTTTTTGTAATGTGAGGGGCACCTTCAATACACATCAATCGTTACTTTTGCGTCTACAAAGAGCCGAGAAACAGGGTCAAATTTTCATGATTCAAAAAACAACATTAAGCCATGGATACGAATACAAGACAAAAGCAGGTTCTTCTGGATCAACGATATTTGAAAATGGCCGCCATCTGGGCACAAAATTCATACTGCAAACGCAGGCAGGTTGGCGCTCTTTTGGTTAAAGACAAGATGATCATTTCTGACGGTTATAACGGAACCCCTTCCGGATTTGAAAATAATTGCGAAGACGAGAATAACAAAACCTTTCCGTACGTTTTGCATGCCGAGGCCAATGCCATTACCAAAGTAGCCAAATCAAACAACAGCAGCAACGAAGCTACGCTTTATGTCACTTCATCTCCCTGTCTTGAATGCTCGAAGCTAATTATTCAGGCCGGGATCAAACGAGTGGTTTTTTACGATAATTACCGGCTTGAGGATGGTATTGATCTCCTGAAAAGGGCCCATATTGAAGTAGTTCAGATCGAACTCGAAAATTAAATATAAAATTCTGCTGATATTTACAGGAAACAATTAATGCAATGAAAAATACAAAATTCTCAGTTTATATACCGGTTATGCTCGCCGTTTGCCTGGTAGCCGGAATCCTGATCGGAAACCTGCTTTCGCGTAATTCCGGAACAAATCTTCCGGTCATGTACAAATCGGGAAAGCTGGACGCCATACTCGATCTGATCCAAAGTTCTTATGTCGATTCAATTTCGACCGATACGCTTGTAGAAAAAACTATCCCGCAGTTACTTAAAAACCTAGATCCGCATACCGCCTATATCCCTGCCCGCGAAATGGTAGGTGTGGAAGAAGAAATGCGGGGAAACTTCGGGGGAATCGGTGTACAGTTTTCTATCCAGAACGACACGGTGATGGTGGTTGATGTGGTTTCCGGAGGCCCGTCGTCTAAATTAGGAATTTTACCCGGCGACCGCATTGTGACCGTAAACGACACCATACTGGCTGGCACCGGACTCAAAAATGAGAAAGTTCTCTCGAAGCTTCGCGGAGAAAAAGGGACAAAAGTGAAGGTGGGTATCAAGCGAAAAGACTTCAAAGAATTAATCCCGGTTGAAATAATCCGTGGCGACATTCCTATTTATAGTGTCGACGTGAGTTACATGATTGATGCCGAAACCGGATACATCAAAGTGAGCCGCTTTGCCGAACAAACCTATCAGGAATTCATGGAAGGCATGAAAAAACTCGACCAGCAAGGCATGAAAAATGTGATTGTCGATTTGCGCGGAAACCCAGGTGGATTCCTCAATGCGGTCATTCGGATGGTCAACGAATTTCTGGATAAAGGCGAGCTGATTGTTTATACCGAAGGAAATTCCCAGTCCCGGAAAACTTATCAGGCAGACAGCCGTGGTGCCTACCGCGATAAAGGCATTGTGGTACTAATTGACGATTTCTCGGCTTCGGCCAGCGAAATATTTGCCGGTGCTATTCAGGACAACGACCGGGGTTGGATCATCGGTAGGCGTTCATTTGGAAAAGGCCTGGTTCAGGAGCAGATTCCGTTTAACGATGGAAGCGCCATCCGTCTGACAGTTGCCCGCTATTACACCCCAAGCGGCCGCTGTATTCAGAAACCATATAACAAGGGGAACGACGAATATTACAAAGACATCATGGACCGGGCTATTCACGGCGAATTTCAGAAAGCCGACAGCATTCATTATTCAGATACCATCAAATACAAAACCTTATCCGGACGCATCGTTCACGGCGGCGGCGGAATCATGCCTGATTATTTTGTGCCGGCTGATACGCTCGGATATTCCGAATATTACTCAAAAATAACCCAGAAAGGACTGGTTTACTCGTTTGCTCTCGACTATGCCGATTCCAACCGGAAAGAACTTTCAAAACTGAAGGGTACGACGGAATTTGAAGCATATTTTTTGAAGAATGATGTGCTAAAATTGTTTATTACTTTCGCGGAGAAAAAAGGTGCGAAAGCCAACAGCAAAGACCTGAAAACATCGTCAACCATCATCGGTTACCAAATCAAAGCATACATTGCCCGCAATATCATTGGAGAAGAAGGCTTTTATCCGATCATCAGGAATATAGACAAAACCTTACAGGAGGCCATAGAAAAATCCAGGCGCCCGATTCAGCAAAATTTAACCGGAGCTGTAACAAAATAAAAGCACGAACGTCATACTTCGTGTTTAAGCAAGCCGATTAAGTATGAACGTAAAAGAGTACAACCTTTCGGTTGACATCTATTCAGACAATGTTTTCCGTTTTATCCTGAAGAACATCAGGGACGAGGAACGTGCACGCGATATCGTTCAGGACAGCTATGAAAAGCTGTGGCGAAATGCTGAAAATGTGAACTACGAAAAGGTAAAATCGTACCTGTTTACCACGGCCTACCATACCATGATTGATATACTCCGGAAAGACAAGCGCCAGACTTTTCTGGAAGATTACCAGATACCGGAAGAAACACACGACGTGCAATATTCTGATCTTTCCGAAGTTTTGAATGAAGCAGTTAAGCAATTGCCCGGTATACAACGAACAGTTGTGATGCTGCGCGATTACGAAGGATATTCCTACAAGGAAATAGGTGATATTACTTCATTAAGCGAACCCCAGGTGAAGGTTTACATTTACCGGGCCCGGGTTTTTCTGAAAAATTACATTGGTAAAATGGATTTAGTGATATGAGGGTCACCAGAGATAATTACGAAGCATTTTTTCTGGACTACCTCGAAGGTAATCTGGAAGAAGACAAAGTTGATCAGTTTCTCGATTTTCTGGAACAAAATCCGGATTTGAAAGAAGAACTTCAGCTTTTTGAGCAGGTTGCTATTCCTAAAGACAAAGTTGTATTTGAAGGGAAACAGCACTTGTATAAAAATGTAGCCAACGGGGAGCAACTTCTGGACAACCGAATGATTGCCTGTTTCGAAGGGGATTTGGATGATGAGGAGCGTAGGTTGTTTGAGGCCTATCTGACCGCTCACCCCATGTTGCAAAAAGAATATGAACTCTTCAGCAAAACCCGTCTTTTATCGGATAAAAACATTCATTTTCCGCATAAGAAAAAGCTGTACCGGAAATCGGGTTATGCCATTGCCCTAAATTGGATGGCCCGCGCTGTTGCCGTGCTGGTTTTGGTCTGGGGAATCAATTCGCTGCTTCCAACTATAAATCAGCACACCGGGCAAAAGCCAGCTTCTGAATTAGCACAAAATAGTACAAACATTAAACCTCCTGCTAAAAAAATTGAACCTGGGAAAAGGCCGACCGAAAAGGTGACTCTTGGAAAAACAAAATTCGAAAGGTCCTTCATTGCACAAAAACATAAAAGCACACGCGAACAGTCCAAAGGACATCTGGAAGAAAAAATTTCAGGAAAATCAAAACTGGGCGACCGCGATTTAACAGCCATGCCGGAAATGACCCCGATTTTGGCCAGTCTGAATATTGAACCCGCAGAAAGTCAGCTGGCAGTGAGTCGACCAGTCAATTTTCAAAAAATTAATGATCCCAAAAACCTCATGACGGTTGAAGAGTTTCTTGCCAGCCGTGCAAAAAAAGCAGGCAACGAAAGCTTGCTTTCGGCTCAACGAATTTTGCGTACCGGATTGGGCGTGGCATCCGAACTTTCGGGCGAACGCATAGGTTACAGCGAACAAAATGGGAAAATCACCAGTATTGGTTTTGAGAGCAAGTTCATGGCATTTTCAATTCCGCTGAAAAAAAAATAATTGGGCTGTAACATTTTAAGATGGCTCGTCGTCATACAGGCAAATTTTAAAACAAACAGTCATGAAACAATTAATTTTCACTTTAATCACACTCGCAATTTTAAGTTCGAACCTGAATGGCCAGCAGGTTTCCTCTGATCTAAACCCGGTTATCGTTACCGGCAAATTTATGAATCAATCAGATACAGTTAAAACTTCTGCCGATAAGGACACCGCCATTGTCAAGATTGGTAAGAAAGACATCAAAGTCATTGATCACGATGGTGGAACGGAAATTCTTTGGGGTAAAGATAAACATCAAAAAGGCAAATCAGATCGATTCAACGGTCATTGGGAAGGAATTGAATTCGGGTTCAACAGTTTTGACAAACCCGATTATAGCGCTTACGAAGGATTGGAATTCATGTCGCTTAATCAGGGCAAGTCAATGGAGTTTGACTTTAACTTTTATGAGCTGAATATTGGCCTTGCCAAATCATACGTTGGACTGGTTTCAGGCATGGGACTGAGCTTCAATAATTATCGTTTTGAAAATCCATATACGCTGGTAAAAGGTACAAGCAGAACTGAACCTTTGCCGTTAGATTTTGAGGATCTTTCAAAAACCAAGTTAGCCATTTCGTACCTGAATGTACCGTTGTTGCTTGAATTTCAGATTCCGGTAAATCAAAATGAAGGACGACTTTTTGTCAATGCCGGCTTGGTTGGCGGAGTTAAAATTGGTTCGCATACCAAAGTGAAACACGGCGACACCAAAGACAAAGATCGGAGTGGATTTAATCTCAATTCATTTAAATATGCCGCAACTGCCCGTATTGGGTACAAAGGTGTTAGTTTGTTTGCCAATTACAGCCTCACGCCATTATTTCAAACCGGCAAAGGACCGGAACTTACTCCGTTTACTATAGGAATCAGCTTTTTAGATTAAACAGAATCAATGTTCAGAAAACCAGAAAGGAGTTTATCGGTACCGATGGGCTCCTTTTTTGTTTTGATTGCTTACTTTTGTAAGATAAAAGAGATCGAAGCGCCCGAAGTTTGGAGTACCTGGGGTGCTTCCGAAAACTTAACTTCAGGCACTCCGAACTATAGTCACCCAAGGCACTTTTTTCTATGAAACGTATATTTCTTTTGTTTCTGGCAACAATTGCTGCTTC
Source organism: Prolixibacteraceae bacterium (assembly GCA_963676535.2). GTDB lineage: Bacteria > Bacteroidota > Bacteroidia > Bacteroidales > Prolixibacteraceae > Aquipluma. The sequence continues at coordinate 175,474 of CAXXKQ010000012.1, forward strand.
CCTGTCATTTGCACAGGAAAACGATTCAGTTATTGTCGTTCAAAGTCATGCCGGAAGGTTGTCAGGGTTAATTGATATTCAGGATTTGGTGAATGAAGGCTACAATTATTGGGACGAAAAATTTAAGGGGCATTGGTCCGGTGTTGAATTGGGGTTCAACGGCTTTGTCAATACAGATTACAGCCGATATCCTGCATCGGAGAATAACTTTTTGGAAAACGACTTATTACGATCCAATATATTAAATCTGAATATTTTACAATACTCCAAGGGATTTCAGCAAACCCGTAACACCATTGGGCTGGTGACCGGCATCGGATTGAGCCTGCAAAGTTACCGGCTCAACAACAGCACCACCATCGCGCTTGACGAAAACCGCAATGTGATTCCCAAAACCCTAATTTTCGATTCGAATCAGAAATCCAAATTATCATCCGTTTATCTTGAAGTTCCATTGCTGGTCGAATTTCAGATTCCCGTCAGTCATTATGCCAATCGCCTGTATTTTTCGGCCGGAATAACCGGGGCTAAAAGATTGGAATCGCACACCAAAGTAAAATACCGAAAGGATGGAAAAAGGGAAAAGCTCAAATCACCCGGCGACTATTCTATACGCGATTATAAAGTGGCTGGAACATTCAGAATGGGCTATCGATGGATAAACTTGTTTGCGTCCTGCGATTTATTGCCACTGTTCGAGGACCGTCGTGGACCAGTTCTTTACCCGTTTTCTTTCGGTTTAACCCTGCTTTCTTTTTAATTTTTGCTGATTTTTAAACTCTGACCCAATATGAAACTTCTGCTGATCAGTAATTCAACCATGCCCGGAGAAGCTTATCTGGATTATTCCAAACATGAAATCAAAAAATTTTTAGGCGATAAACCCCTGACTGCCTTGTTTATTCCTTATGCTGCGGTTACCTTTTCGTTCGACAGTTATGAGCAGAAAGTAGCTGAACGTTTTGGTGAACTGGGTTATCAGGTAAAAAGTATCCATCGTTTTAGTGATCTGGTTAAAGCAGTAAATGAGGCAGAAGTCATTGTTGTCGGAGGTGGAAATACCTGGCAACTGGTTCGAATGCTGCACGATAATCGGCTGATGGATCCAATCCGGACAAAAGTATTGGGAGGTACTCCTTATGTGGGCTGGAGTGCCGGGTCGAATGTGGCCTGCCCCACCCTGCGTACAACCAATGATATGCCAATTATTGATCCCAAAGGTTTTGATACAACCGGATTGGTGCCTTTCCAGATTAACCCGCATTATTTGGATGCCAATCCTGAAGGACATGGCGGGGAAACCCGCGAGCAGCGAATTGAAGAATTTCTGGAAATCAATCCGGATATGTATGTGGTTGGGTTGCGCGAAGGAACGATGTTGCGCATTGAAAACAGACAGATACAATTAATCGGAAACCGCTCTGCCCGGATTTTCAAAAAAGGGAGTACCTCGGTCGAATTAAGTTCCAAAGATGATTTTAGTTTTTTGCTATAAATAACAAGCTACTGACAATTTTTAAAGCTGTCAGTAGCTAAAAAAGGCTGTATCTATGCAGGTACAACCTTTTTGATGTTATGGAATAATCGTGTATTATACGATTCCTTGTGCCATCATAGCATCAGCAATTTTGATGAAACCACCAATGTTGGCGCCTTTCACATAGTTAATAAATCCATCTTTCTCTGTTCCGTATTTTACGCAGGTTTGATGGATATTAATCATGATCTGGTGCAAACGGGCATCAACTTCTTCGCGTGACCAGGGTAAACGCATCGAATTTTGTGACATTTCAAGTCCCGAAGTTGCAACACCACCGGCATTGGCAGCTTTTCCAGGTCCGTAAAGGATCTTGGAGTTGAGGAACACTTCAACAGCCTCGGGAGTTGAAGGCATGTTTGCTCCTTCAGAAACCACAAAACAGCCATTCTTTACCAATTCGCGGGCATCGTCGTCGTTGATTTCATTTTGGGTAGCGCATGGGAAGGCTACATCACACTTTACTCCCCAGGGAGTCTGGCCTTCAAAATACTGAACATTGTATTTGGCGGCATATTCTTTAATGCGTCCGCGACGGATATTTTTCAACTCCAACACGAAAGCCAGCTTTTCTTCGTTGAATCCGGCAGGGTCGTAAACAAAGCCGGATGAATCTGACATGGTAACCACTTTGGCTCCCATCTGGATCAGTTTTTCAACTGCATATTGCGACACGTTACCTGAACCAGAAACTACTGCAATTTTTCCTTTTAATTCCTGACCGCGGGTTTTCAGCATCTGATCAGCGAAATATACAGCGCCGTAACCGGTTGCTTCCGGGCGGATCAAACTCCCGCCCCATTCAATGGCTTTACCGGTTAAAACGCCTGTAAATTCATTGCGAATACGTTTGTACTGACCATACAGATAGCCAATTTCGCGGCCACCAACGCCAATGTCTCCGGCAGGAACGTCAGTATCGGAACCGATAAAGCGCTGTAATTCGGTCATAAAACTTTGGCAGAAGCGCATCACTTCATTGTCCGATTTTCCTTTTGGATCGAAATCGGAACCACCTTTTCCACCGCCCATCGGCAGTGTGGTCAAACTATTTTTAAATACCTGCTCAAAAGCCAGGAATTTCAGAATTCCCAGGTTAACTGTTGGATGAAAACGAAGTCCACCTTTGTATGGACCAATGGAGCTATTCATCTGAATACGAAAACCACGATTTACCTGAATTTCGCCGCTGTCGTCAACCCATGGAACGCGGAACATCATTACTCTTTCTGGTTCAACCATACGTTCCAATACCTTTGCGTGACGGTATTTTGGATTTTCTTCAATGAAAGGCATCAATGATTCGACAACTTCTTTCACTGCCTGATGAAATTCAGATTCCCCTGGGTTTTTGGCAATTACTTTTGCCATGAACTCATTTACTTTCAGATTTAAAATATCAGCCATTGTTGTTTTTTTTGGTTATAAATATTTTTAATGATTTTCAGTGATTATTTGGACATCCAAACATCTTTCGGAAAACAAAAATAACACCCCAAACGATGCTTTAACATGATCTGATTGCATTTACGTGTTTCACGTAAGGGACTAATCAGGAATACCAGTGTCCGAAGAATGAAGACTGGAAATCTGCTTCCGGAGTAACGAAACGTATCGAAGGGAGTATTTCCTGTCCTAAATCTCAATAATGTTGTTTTTGATCGCAAACTTCACCATATCGACGGTACTCTTTAGGTTGAGCTTTTGCATGATATGGTTTTTGTGCGACTCGACGGTACGGACGCTGATAAAAAACCGGTCAGCAATCTCTTGATTGGAGTAGTTTTCTCCCCAAAGTTTTAGTATTTCTACCTGCCGTGCACTCAAATTGTTGATGTCGGTATTCTGGCTCATTTCATCAGTTTTCAGGCTCGAAATGTATCTGTTCAGTAATAAATTGGTGATTGATTTACTGTAGTAATCGTGCCCGTTGCGCAGGGTATAAATGGCTTCCATCAGGCTGGTTAGATCAGCATCTTTGCCCAAAAATCCTTTTGCTCCGGCTTTGATCGTTTTAAGGACAATCTCTTCGTTATCGATAATGGAAACAATCAGAATTTTTAATTTCGGATTGCTGATGTTGAGTTGTACAATGAGATTAAGGTTTCTTACCGAAATATCGTGCATGTTAAGAATCAGGACATGGGTCTGAATGGATTTTAGCTTATTAACCAACACATTGCGATCATCGCAGGCCAACAGAACTCTGACATCTGAGATGCCTGAAAGCAGTCCGCTCAGGCCTTCCAAAACCAGTTTGTGCTCATCAAAAATTGCCAGATCAATCATACGGTTACTGTTTGTTTATTCGCTTAAAAGAATGGCTGATGCTTTTTGTTTTCCATCCATTAAAATGGTCAGTGGTTTGTCGAACCTCACGTGCCTGAAGAAATTCGTCTGATTAACCACTTCAAGTTTTTCAAGTATTTCCCAGTTTATAAAATCGGTTGCAGAGGTGTGCTGTACCGAAAAATAACCAATGTTCATTGACGTTACATTGTGGAAGAAATGCGATCCCAGCGATGAATCGAGCGGATAATTATCCAAACTCACTTCCACAATCACCCTGGCATTCGATATCTGCGACCAATTGACCGGAATACCTACAAAACGGTCGCGACTGCCCCAACGACCAGGGCCAATCAGAATATAAGGCCGCTCACTTTTAATCATCAGGTTGTTCAGGTACTCAATTTCCGAAGCCATTTCGACTGTTTTCAACTTACTAAAGGTGGAATTATTTACGAAAATGACATCCTGAACATCCTTGATTACCCCATTCCCGAGGCTCGACCTGGTAAAAAGAACCATTTGCGACTGATCAAGCTTTCCGATGTCGATATTTTGGCCAATTTGGTTCCCGATCAGTGGTTTAATTTGGAGCAGATAAAAAGTTGGCAAGCCGTTGGCCGACGGATTCAGGTCGACGGCATATTCAATTTCAACAGGCGCCCCAAATGCTTCTTTGATGGTGTCGAGCAGTATATGAATCGTTTCGGACAACGGAATGTAATCGTATTGCAGAATATCGGCAAAATTTATAATCCTTGGCCCATAAACGCTCAATCCGGTTTCAATCCGGTCGTTATTCGGGTTGTACACCGAAGCGCAATGGGTCAGTGTTCCGTGTTTCTCGGCTTCGCTGATATCCAGGAGCCTTAATGCAGCCAGTTCCCCGTTTTTCAGAAAATCGGTTTCCACATCGCTGCAATCGAGCGCATAAAACTGAACCTGCGAACTGTTGAGCAAATCTTTGATGCCATAAATTGAAATTCGCGGATATCGCGGTGAAAAGCGGTACGATTTCCAGCCATCAACCACATAAGTTCCTAGACCAACAGCCGCTACCGCAAATCCTTCTTCCGGCTTCATGCTGGCTACCGGATAGTAGTTGTACGACTGGGCAACACCGCTGATGTGCGGATAATAATAGTTTTCGTACTGTGTTCCTACTAATTCCTGTAAGACAACTGCCATTTTTTCTTCTTCGATTTTGTGATGAATGATCGAAAAATAATTGCGGGCTTTTTCTGAAAAAGTTGACGCAAAAACAAGTTTGATTGCAGTTGAAAGCTGCTCAAGAATAAGCCGTTTGTTGTCCGGACCGTTGGGAATCAGGTATGTGTCAAAGACTCCAGCAAATGGCTGAGTAATAGAGTCTTCGGAAGTGCTTGACGACCGCACGGCAATTGGCTTATCGATCTGCGAAACAAAAACCCGAAGTTTTTTCAGAAGAGCTGATGACAAGTTTGCCTCAGCAAAATGGTATCGTAATTCGGCATAACTGATGTCTGGATCGAGTATTTTATCGAACAACTTGTTTTTGGTGATGAAGTACTGAAATTCATCTGTTCCGATGATTACCGTAATGGGAGAAAGAATATTGATCTGGTTGGTCAGTGTTGGAAAATCAAGATTGTAGATCAGGGTACTGATGAAAGCCAGGCCACGTCCTTTCCCGCCAAGCGAACCACCTGAAAACGAAACAATATTTTTTTCGTCAAGCGTTGAGGTTTCGTCAAAACTCAAAATTTTCCCCTTTTTCTTTTCTTCGCGATACCGCCTAAAGGTGTCAACAAAAAAATGTCTGGCTTCGTCCATATTTCTGAACGAGCTGATTTTTATTGGATTTAGATTTTTAGCCAGCTGAATTTCTCCGCGAGCCATCAGCCACAGTGAAAACTTATTCTCTGAAGCATGGAGATATAGCGATTCGTCTGAAATTTCATTGAGCTGAGTCTCAAACTCGCGCAACGATTTGGCAACGGCTATTTTATTGCCTTCTTTATCTCTGAAAACAAAGTCGCCAAACCCAAGATAACTCGTCAGGTAATGGCTGAGGTCGTTGAGAAGTGTTTCCGAATTTTTATTAATAAATGCCACTTCCAATTCGCGGGCAACTTCTTCATTTCGGTTTTCCGACGATTGCAGAATGATTGGAAGATTGGAAATGTGCGATTTCAGGTATTTGATAAAATTAACTCCGGCATGTTTATCCAGCTTTCCGCCCCGGTCGAATTCCACATCCGAAATTACGCAGAGCATAAAATCCTTATATTGATTGAAAATGGCAGTTGCTTCTTCATAATTCCGGGCCAGCAGAATTTTGGGCCGCGACCGCATTTTACAGATTTTATCCAGCTCGTTTTTTTCTACCTCCGGCAACAATTTTTGTACCTGGCTGAAAACAATATCGTAGAGGATCTGGAGGTATTTGGAATAATAAAGCGGCGAATCTTCAATGAGCAGAATCACCCGTACCAGGCCGATTTTGGTGTCATTTTCAACATTCACCTTGTCTTCGGTCGATTTTACGATGGCAAACAAGATGAGCGAATCACCATTCCACACAAACAGTTTATCGACTGACCGGATGGTTGGCACAAGTTCCTGAAAATATTTGATGTCGCTTTTCCTGTTCAGAAGGAGGTAAATGGGCAAGGTTTCGTTTTGTGTCCTGATCTGTTCGCTGAGTACTATTGGCGCCTCCCTGTCGTTCCCAACCATTAGAATAACCAGGTCGAAATTGGTTGTTTCAAGCAACATCAGGGCTTCGTCAGCCGAAGAAACTCCCGTAATCCGGGGAACCGAGAACAGGCTGTACTGGTAAATCTCGCCCATGAACCGCTCAAAAAATGAGTCTTCGCTTTCGAGGATGAACGCGTCGTACAAAGTCGCTACAAAAAGAATATGCTTTACCTTGTATTTCATCATGTCGAGGTAAACATATTTGTCGATGGCCTGCTGGTTGAAATAAAGCTGCAGGGGCTTTTGGGTGCGGATCAGCGAATTGCGAAACGCATCGGATGGATGGATTTCGTTGAGAGGAATGCCTTTTCGGTGAATGATTTCACGTCCTTTGAAATTGTTCAGGTAACCGCTGATTAGCCGGGCGATATTGATCAGTAAATTACGTTCTTCGTGTAAAAATGGACCTTCATCTTCCTGGGGTAGTTGTTTGAGATAAAAGACCTCAATCGTTCCTTTTTTATTGTCGATGGTTACAAAATTTTCGCGCTGTACCCACTCTGTTTCCATCAGATTCAGGCTGGTATAAGTTTTTCCCTCAAACAGAATTCGCGAAGCGGTATATTTTGGATATTGCCACGACTTGGGCAGAATATTGCAAATTTCCTGAAGTGTTTCGTTAACAGGCTTTCCTTCATCAATGATCAGCGAAGTTTGATTGATAGCCCGCAATTCTTTCAGCCGTTCGGTATTTTCGTACTGAAGTTTGTTGAAGACATCGCGCGTGGCCGAACCGGCAATCAAGTTCGACAAATTGATCAGCAGGCTTCGTTCTTCCTTCAGGAAAGGTCCTTCACCGGCTTCCGGAAAATCCTTGAGATAATAAATTTCGATGGTGCCTTTTCGTTTATCCGGCGTTTCAAAATCCTGAACCATTTGCCATGGCGTTTCCCTGAAACCTTTACTCAAAAAAACCTTACTGTTGTAACAAATCCGGGCAACGGCATATTCCGGGTATTGCCACGATTCGGGCAAAATGCTGCAAATAATCCGCAACGATTCTTCAAACGATTTGCTGTTTTGTAAAATTTCAGAAGTCCGGTTAATACCGTGCAGTTCTTTCAGCCGCTCGGTATTTCGTACAAGCAACTGTTCGAGTGATTTTCGCGATACGGTTCCCGAAATCAGAGCAGCAAGGTTATCGATCAGGTTTCGCTCTTCTGCCAAAAAGGGACCTTCGTCGGCTAATGGAAATTCTTTCAGGTAAAAAATTTCGATAGAGCCTTTGGCCGAATCCGGTGCATCAAATACTTGCTGTAACTTCCAGTGTGTTTCGATAAATGTTTCGCTGGTGAATTGCTGGCCGCTGTATTTGATGCGGGTTGCCGTAAATGCCGGATACTGCATGGCCTCAGGCAGAAACGAACAAATTTCCTGAAATAATTCATTCAACGAATTACTTTTTTTGAGAACTTTTGTAGTGCGGTTGATGCTTTTCAGCTCTTTCTGCCGTTCTTCCATATCGAAGCTCAACTTCTCATATTGAATTTTGGAGATTAAGCCAACCACCAGAGGAATAACTAATTTGAGAATGGATTCAGCTTCTGCCGTTGCAGCATTGGCAACCTCCGGAGAAAGGTAGAGTTCGATTACCGCTTGTTTTCTGTCGGGCAATTGAAATTCACGTTTCAGCACCACAGAAGTTTCTTCAAAACCAGCACTTTGAATGACTATATCGTTTAAAGAAAGACATACATGGACAGCATCAATATCAGCAGAGCAAGCATTCAGTACATCGCAAACCTGCTGCAACGAAACGGTCAAATCTTTCCCTTCTTCCAGAATTTTGACAATCCCTGAAATCAGTTTCTCCCGGTTAAAAAATGTTGATTTTTTTGCACAACTATTTTCTGTTTCTGATCCGGCACAGTCGTGCATAGTATCTTGTATTTTCTTTTTCATGCTTATAGCAACCAATACCCGAAATTAACACTTATCTGGTTCCGCTGTTCACTTCGGCAGGAAATCGCCGACAGATTGTTGGGTTTAAACCAAAAAACTTAATTTCTTGCGGGATTGTGCTTCGTGATCGCCGAGTCGCCGGATTAATTCATCGAAATTGGTATAATAGGCATTAAAGTTATAGCCATCGACACACAGGGAACGGGCATTTCCATAAACACTGACCCTGAAAATTCCGTGCTGGCCTTTTCGGGTCTGGTCTCCCAGGTAAAGCATGGTCTGAACGGGAGTATTATTAACCGTATAAACAGAACGGGCATCGCGGATCGTTTGTGCCGATCCGATCACAAAAACATGATCGATTTTTCGAATCCGCAGGTTTTGCTCTACTAAGCATGAGATTTCTCCGGAGGTGGCATCGGTCAGTTCGACAAAATCATCAGAAATATTTCTGATTTCGTTCCCGATAATCTGATCCTTGCTGACTGGTCCTGTAAGGAAGGAAAGAATATGGCTTCCGTTTGCCTTAAGCGCCGACAATATCGGAAGGAGAGAAATCGCCCCGTCCTGATCTGAAATGCATAAAACCGAACCGTAATTCTCAACCTGAAATGATTGGCCAAAAGGTCCTTCCAATTCGACATCATTACCTGAGGCACACGGATTTCGCAATGCCGCGAGTTCTTCCGGAATAAAAGAAGTTATTACGGTAAGTGTTTCACGGCTCGAATCTACCTTCACCACCGGCAAGGTGATACCCGCACCATCAGATTTCATCCGAAGAATGATGTACTGACCGGGCTGTAAAAAGCTGAATGCTCCGGAAGTCTTGATCTCCAGCCTACAGAACTGTTCGGAAAGATCTTTTCGACTTACAATTTTGCTCCTCATTTCGATTGGTTTGATTGAAACGGGGAAGATAAATTGATCAATCCGGAGAAAAAAAAACTTGTACGGAATTACGTGAAACTTGTACGTGAAAAACGGAATTACCTGTGATTATTCCCAATTTCTGCATAACTGCGTGCTTGAAGGAGCACAATGCCCCAGAGTCTATATCTGCAAATTCAGATTTTACCAGATGCAGACACAATAATAACTCTGTCCGGTTTCCCTTTACCGCCCAAAATCAGTCATTTGTCGATTAAAATTGCCGGATGGTCTACCTTCTTAAACTACTTTTCCAAACATTTCAGAAAATTTGGCCGAAATATTAACAAACATTTTACATGTAGGAAACGTTTCCTGGCAGAAATGTTTCCTTTCTTTGTTCCGAATTTAACCTTGAATTTTAAAATGCACGACGAATTAAATTTTGATGATCCTAAGCTTCTGATGATTCTGGAGAAAACCGTCGAATTGTTTTATGAATTCGGGATCAGGAATTTGAATATGGACGATATCAGCAGAAGTCTGGGTATTTCGAAAAAAACCTTGTATCAGTATGTAAAAAACAAGGAAGATCTAATTGAAAAGCTTTTTTATTACGATGAGCTGAAATGGAATATTGAATTTGCGAAAGTGAACCCGAAAGAACTCAATGCCATCGAGATTTTGCTGAAAGCCAGCATGACGGTTTATGAAGAAATGGGCAAACTTAGTCCTAAGCTGAAGTTTGAATTGAAAAAGTATTATGAACCTATATTCAATCAATTCATGGTCAGGAAGCAAAACCAGATTTTTAACCAGATCAGCAAGAATATTCAGAAAGGAATCCGGGAAGGGCTCTACCGCAGCGACGTGAACGTAGAATTGATTGCCGGATTGTACGTACGCAACCTTGTCGATATACACAATAAAGATTTCTGCATCGTCGAAAACATCACGTTCGACCAGCTTTTTAAAGTGTTGTTCGAAAGCCACATTCGTGCCATTTCAACGCCCGAAGGCATTGCCAACTTCGAAAAACGCAAAGCAGAAATCGATCAATTAAACGAAACGAATAACTAATAAATATTACAAACATGTTCAGAAAACACAAACAGATTTTATTGCTGGCGCTGGTGCTCCTGAGTGGAGCCTGGACAGCCATTGCCCAGGAATCGGTGAAGCTTTCGCTCCAGGAGGCTTTGAAGCTGGCCCTGCAAAACAACGCCAACATTCTCAATTCGGAACTCGATCTGAAAATGGCTCAGAAGAAAATCTGGGAAACTACCGCTTCAGGTCTGCCTCATACTGATTTAAAATCAGCATACGTGTTTATCCCGAAAGTACCATCTCTCCCGGCATCCTTCATGGGGGGTAGCGAAGATCCCAATGCCGATCCCAATGCGGTCATCGAACTTGGAGTAAAGAATAATATTACTACCGACATCACGGTGTCTCAATTGATTTTCAGCGGTTCGTATTTTGTTGGACTACAAGCCACCAAAGTATATTATGGTTTGTCAAAACAAAATATGGAAAAGACTAGACTGGATGTCAGCGAAACAGTAGTAAACACCTACAATATGATCCGGCTGGCCGAAGAAAGTCGTAAAATTCTGGTTCAGAATCTCGAAAATATCAATAAAACCCTGTACGAAATTTCGGAAATGAATAAACAGGGTTTTCTTGAAAAAACCGATGTTGACCAGCTTGAAGTGACTTCCAACACCATCAAGAATGCCATGAACCAAATTGATAGCAACCTGGATATGGGTTACCGGTTATTGAAAATTCAACTGGGCATGGAAGAAACAGTTAAGCTGGAGTTGACTGATGATCTCGAATCGGGCGAATCGCTTACCAAATCGAGCCTTCAACTGATCGCCGAACCATTTAACATCGATCAAAATGTGGATTACCAGTTGATTCAGACCTCGGAAAAAGCAGCCAAGCTGGAGCTGAATCTTGCCAAAACCGACTTTTTACCCACCTTGTCGGGCTATTACAATCACACAGAAAAACTGAAATCGCCGATCTTCGACTTTGCCCCGAAAGACATTTTAGGTGTTAATATGAGTTTTCCGATTTTCAGCAGTGGTCAGCGTTTGGCTGTTGTTTCGCAAAAACGCATGGCACTCGAAAAAGCCCAAAATACCAGGAAACTGGTATCGAACAGTCTGCTGATGCAAGCCAGTCAATATCAAAACGACCTGAAGCTGAAATTGGAGAGATACCAGAATCAGAAAAAGAGCAAAGAACTCTCTGACGACATTTACCAGCGTACACTCGAAAAATACAAACAGGGAATGGCTTCAAGTATGGATCTGATGACCAGCCAAAATCAATACCTGAATAACCTGACCAACTATTATCAAAGTATTTACGATGTACTGGGAGCAAAATCGAAACTGGAAAAGATGTTCAACATTAACACTGATGTGCAAAATTAATTTCCGATCGATCGTTGATTGACATTCAGAAAATAAAAACAACAAATACTATAGCAATGAAAAAGATTCTTATTTATTCAGCCCTGATCGCTTTGTTGGCTTCGTGTAGTGCAACTACCGACAAAAAAGCCGAGCTCGAAAAGCTGAAAACCCAACGCGAACAATTAAACACTCAAATTGCACAACTCGAAGCCGAGATCAACCCTGGCGGTGCAAAATCTGAACAAAAAGCTGTTTCAGTAAAAATAACCAATGCCACGGAATGTGAATTTAACCACTACATTCAGGTTCAGGGAACTGTTGACGGCGACCAGAATATTGCTGTGAGTCCGCAAATGGCCGGCATTGTAACCGCCGTATATGTAAAAGAAGGCACACCGGTAAAAAAAGGCCAGGTACTGGCCGAGTTGGATGCCCAGGTAGTAAAACAATCGCTGGAAGAAGTGAATACCCAGCTGGTGCTTGCCAACAACATTTTCGAAAAGCAAAGCGCTCTGTGGGAAAAGAAAATTGGCAGCGAAATGCAGTATTTGCAGGCAAAAACCAGCAAGGAAGCGCTTGAACAACGTGCAAATACGATCAAGGAACAATTAAAGATGGCTAAAATAGTGTCGCCCATCAGCGGAACGGTTGAGAGCATACCGTTACGCGTAGGTCAGATGGCTTCGCCCGGAATGCCAACTTCCAACATCCGGGTAATCAACATGAATGTGGCAAAGATCTCAGCCGATGTTGCCGAAACTTATGCGACCCGTATTAAAGACGGGAATGCCGCCCTGGTAAGTTTCCCCGATTTGGGCAAAGACATCGAGACCAAGCTGAACTTTACCAGTCGCTATATCGACCCAACCAACCGCACGTTTAAAGTTGAATGTAAAATTTCTTCGAAAGATGTTGAGCTTCGCGCTAATATGATTGCCTATATTAAAATTAAAGATTATACCAACGAGAAAGCATTTTGTCTCCCTGTAAATTATGTGCAGAGCAATCAGGACGGAAAGTTTGTTTACATAGCCAAACAAAATGGCAACGAATGGAATGCCGAGCGAAGGATTGTCAAAACCGGGATGGATTACGATGGAACCATTGAAATTCTGGAAGGAATTGCCGCCGGCGAAAAAATCATTACTTCCGGCTTCCAAAACTTAAATTCCGGCGAAAAAGTAGTTTTCTAAATCAACCCAAAATTGACAAATCATGTCGAAAGAAAATAAGTTTAAAGAATTTTTTGCGACGAGCTGGGCAATCGATAACCGGACAAGCATTTATGTGCTTGCCATCCTGATATCGGTACTCGGAATGATGAATTACTATTTTATACCGAAGGAAACTTTTCCTCAGATAGTTATTCCATACATCGTTGTTAGCACACCTTATCCGGGTACTTCGCCTGAAGATATGGAAAACCTGGTAACCCGCCCGATTGAGAAACAGTTAAAATCTATTTCGAACGTCAAGAAAATAACCAGTAATTCGGTTCCTGACTTCTCATCCATCATTGTTGAATTTGATCCTGACTTGTCGATCGAAACAGCTAAACAGCGGGTGCGCGATGCTGTTGACAAGGCAAAGACTGACCTTCCGTCAGATTTACCTACACAACCGCAAATCATGGATATTGACCTTTCTGCGATGCCTGTGATGTATCTGAATATTTCAGGAAATTATGATCTGGTTAAACTGAAACATTATGCAGAAATTGCTCAGGACAAAATTGAAGGGCTGAAGGAAATTACCCGTGTTGATATTGTTGGAGCGCTCGACAGAGAAATACAAATCGACGCCGACATCTTCAAAATGCAGGCCGCTAAAGTCACCTTCGGCAATATTGAGCAAGCCGTTGCTTTGGAAAATATGACCATTTCGGGAGGATCGCTGACCAACAACGGAACCCGGAATACCGTTCGTATCAAAGGACAGTTTGCTGATGTGGAAACCATCCGGAATATCGTCGTTCAATCATCGAGTGGCGCTATGGTAAAACTCAGCGATATTGCTGAAGTAAACGATAGTTTTGCAGAGCAGGCAAGTTTTGCACGGCTCAATGGCAAAAATGTAATCACGCTGAACGTGATCAAAAAGAATGGCGCAAATCTGCTCGACGCTTCTGATCAGATCAAGGAAATTGTTACTGACCTGAAAGAACGCGACTATCCGAAAGATATGGAAGTTACTGTTACCGGCGATCAGAGCCGTTTTACACGTAATACGCTGGAGGAGTTAAATAACACGATCATCATTGGTTTTATCCTGGTAACCATCGTACTGATGTTCTTCATGGGGTTCACTAATGCATTCTTTGTTGGGTTATCGGTTCCTTTGTCGATGTTTGTAGCTTACATGATCATCCCCGGATTGGGTTTCACCATGAACATGATCGTAATGTTCGCCTTTATTTTTGCTCTTGGTATTGTGGTTGACGATGCCATCGTAGTCATTGAAAACACGCACCGTCTCCATAAATTTAACCCCGACATTAATGTTGCAGCCAAAAAAGCTGCCGGCGAGGTCTTTCTGCCCATTTTATCCGGAACATTAACAACGCTTGCCCCATTTTTCCCGTTGGCTTTCTGGCCAGGTATTGTGGGGCAGTTTATGCACTATCTGCCTGTAACGCTGATCATCACCCTGTTTGCCTCACTGTTTGTGGCTTACGTGTTTAATCCGGTATTTGCGGTTTCGTTTATGAAACACGAGTACGATAAGGATTTTCAGGAAGGAAGTACGTGGAGAAAACTGAAAATTTCGATCCTTATCATGGCTGCACTGTCGGTGTTTCTATACTTGATTCATTTTCTGAGTAAGGCTCCTGCTGCCTTTACTATGGCTAATATCCTTTTGTTTGCTGTTGTATTAATCCTTCTTTTCCATTTTGCTTTAAAGAAAATGATCAGCAACTTTCAGGAAAAGACCTGGCCCTGGGTTATGGCTTTTTATGAGAGGCAGTTACGACTTGTTTTGAAAGGAGCTCGTCCGGTTTGGATATTGGGAGGAATGGTTGTGTTGTTTTTTGTAACCATGTTTATTACCGGAATAGCCAAACCTACCGTATTATTCTTTCCGAATAGTGAGCCAAATAATGTCTTCGTGTATATTAAAATGCCCGGAGGAACACATCAGAATTTAACCGACAGCGTTACCCGGATTGCTGAAGCGCGGGTTTATAAAGCCATTGGACAAAACAATCCTGATGTGGAGTCAATTATTTCGAATGTGACCATTGGGGCAGAGGAAGAAGGTTTTGTTTCGTCTGGAACGCCTTACAACAGAGGAAAAGTCACGGTAAATTTTGTAGAGCATAAGTTTCGTACAACAGGAATTTCAACAACCCAATACATGGAAGAAATAAGGAAAGAAGTTGCCGACATTGCGGGTGCTGAAATTACTGTTGATAAAGAACAGAATGGCCCTCCAACCGGGAAACCTATCAACATCGAAATTACCAACGAAAATCTGGGTACCCTGATTTCTGATGCGTATGCTTTCCGTAATTACATTGATTCGATGGATATTGCCGGAGTCGAAGAATTAAAGACCGATTTTGAGATGAACTCTCCGGAAATCATTATCCAGATTAACCGTGATCGGGCCCAACGCTTGGGTATCTCAACCGGTCAAATCGGATTGGAAATTCGTACAGCTTTGTATGGGAAAGAGATTTCGAAACTGAAACAGGATGAGGATGAATACCCGATTATGCTTCGTTATAACAAAGTAACTCGCGATAACATTAACGCTCTGGTTAATCTTCAGATCACCTTTCGTGATATGAATACCGGTATGCTACGCAGTGTTCCGTTATCAACAGTGGCCACGATTGATTACACTTCATCTTATGCCGGAATTAAGCGTCTGGATCAAAAACGTGTCATAACTGTCTATTCCAATGTGCTGTCTGGTTATTCAGCCAACGATATTGTACCAATAATCAAGCGGGAAGCTAAATCATTTCCATTGCATGAAGGTTCTTCTATTAAGTTAACCGGAGAGCAGGACGATCAGGCAGAAACAGTTGCTTTCCTTTTAAAAGCGATGATCATAGCTATTGGCGCTATTTTCTTTATCCTGATTACCCAATTTGGGTCGGTCAGCAAGTCGTTGATCATTTTGAGTGAAGTCATTTTCAGTATCATTGGAGTATTACTTGGGGTAATCATCTTCCACATGGATCTTGTGATTATGATGACCGGATTGGGAATAGTTGCCCTTGGTGGTATTGTGGTCCGAAACGGAATTTTGATTGTGGAGTTTATTGATGTTAAAAAGAAGGAAGGAGTGCCAACGCGAAGGGCAATTATCGAAGGTGGAAAAACCCGTATTACGCCGGTAATCCTTACAGCCACTGCAACTATGCTTGGGTTGGTTCCGTTGGCCGTAGGTATGAACATCAATTTTACAACCCTGTTTACCGAGCTGAACCCACATATTTATTTTGGTGGCGACAATGGCGCATTCTGGGGACCATTGGCCTGGTCAATCATTTTCGGATTAAGTTTCGCCACATTCCTAACCCTGATGTTTGTTCCGGCTTTGTATGAACTTGACTACACCATTCGCCTGAAAATGGCCAGACGTAAAAATCTGAAACGGATCAAAGCATTGAAAAAGTAAATCAATTCGGAATAATATCTGATCAAACAGAGCGGCGGGGAGTAAATTTTCCCGCCGTTTTTATTTTCCCGCCAGGAAAGCCTCGGCAATAATCAAATCAGTTGGAGTTGTTATTTTGATGTTTTCGGGATTCCCTTCGATTAAATGAATTGAAAATCCGGCTTTTTCTGCCACCGAGGCATCATCCGTAAAGGAAGGATCAACGTTTTGGGTGAATGCTTCCAATATCTGCTCACTCCTAAATGTCTGTGGAGTTTGTACGCTGAAAAATAAGCTACGGTCAACCGAAATGCTAACTCCACCATCCCGTTTTCGCAACGATTCAGTTACCGGAAGTACCGGGATCGCGTTTCCGTATTTCAGGGCCCCATAGAAACACCGGTCAAGCGTTTCTCTATTGACCAGCGGGCGAACCCCGTCGTGAATAAAAACAATACCATTGCCAGTAACGCACTTTAAACCATTCTTTACTGAATGGAACCGGGTTTTTCCACCGGAAACCACCTGATGTGGTAATGTAAACGAATGTTTGGCACACAACCGGACCCAGAAATCCTGCTGTGATTCAGGAAGAACCAGAATCAGCCGACACTGGGAATCATAGTCATGAAATATATGTAATGTGTGCATTAATATTGGTTTTCCGCACAACTCCAGAAATTGTTTCGGAACATCGGTTCCCATTCGGATTCCAGAACCTCCGGCTACTATTATTACAAACTTTTGCATAACTTTCATGTTTAAAACAAAAGTATAATTCAAATCAAATTAATATGCAGGAAGTACTCAACTTTCTTTCGGAACTGAAGGAAAACAACAACAAGGAATGGTTTGACAACAATCGAAATCGTTACGAACAAGCCCGAAAAAAGGTCTTATTCCTGACTGAACTGCTCATTCACGAAATTGCAACATTTGATCCGGAAGTGGGAATTCAGAATCCGAAAGATTGTGTGTTCCGTATTTTCCGCGATGTACGTTTTTCAACAGATAAAACTCCTTACAAATCCAACATGGGTAGTTTTATCGTGAAAGGTGGGAAGAAAAGTATCTCAGCAGGTTATTACCTGCACATCCAACCGGGTGCTTCTTTTGTTGGAGGGGGTTGCTACTGTCCGCCAGCCGATGCGCTGAAAGCCATTCGCACTGAGATTTTTGACCAGTCGGAAGAATTTAAGAATTTGATATTTAGTGATACTTTTCGAAAAGTCTATCCTGAGTTGTATGACGACAAGCTGAAAACGCCACCCAAAGGTTTCCCAAAAGATTTTCCGGATATCGATCTGTTAAAATACAAGTCGTATGCTTTTAGCTCCCCGCTCAACGACGAGGTCGTGAAAAGTGAGGCTTTTGTCGAAAAAGTTATTGTTGCTATGAAACAATTGCAACCTGTAAATCAGTTCATGAACACGGCACTCGAAAAATGGTTATAATTTTTCATGCAAAAAACTGGTCGTTTCATACGTCAAAATGACCTGTTCATGTAAAAAATCGGCATATTCCGAAAATAGATTAAAAAAGAGGGTTACAAAAACATGACTTGCCGAATTAACGATCAAATGAATCTATGATTCATCCATCCACCAAATTCTGTAACAAATAGGGAAAAGCCGGACTAAACTAGTTTGGCTTTTTTCTTATACTGAGTGTTAAGTTCAACACAACACCAAGTCTAAGTGTATAAATACCGCTTAATATTTCGTTTCGGCGTTTTCTCAAATTCCTGGTCAACCAAAATAATGGAACTTAACTGGGCAAACTTGGGAAGTTCCTTGTTTACCTGCCTGCAGTTATCCTCCATAATTTCTTTCAGACGGGCTTCACTGGTTTTTTCGGCTTCAATCAACTCAGGATCAGCATAAACAAAAGCAACCAATCGTTTTTCGCGTTCGGTAATCACACATTCCAGCACGAATGGATAATTGTTGAGCTTGGCTTCCATTTCTTCCGGATAAATGTTTTGTCCCGAAGGTCCCAGCAGCATATTTTTACAACGACCTCGGATATAAATAAAATTATCGGTATCAATAATTCCGAGGTCTCCGGTATGCAGCCAGCCTTCGCTGTCGATGGCGTCAGTGGTAGCTTTTTCGTTTTTATAGTAGCCCAGCATCACGTTGGTGCCTTTAACAAGGATTTCGCCCACTTCATTATACGGATCTTTGGAATCGATGCGGACTTCTATCCGGTCAACCAGCTTTCCGGCAGATGACGGACGAAAACTGGTCCAGGTGTCATACGAAATAAGTGGTCCGCATTCGGTCATACCATAGCCGATGGTGAACGGGAACTTGATTTTACGGAAGAAAGATTCAACTTCGTGGTTTAGCGGAGCTCCACCAATCACGATTTCATGGAAGTTTCCGCCAAAAGTTTCGACCAGACTGGCCCTGACTTTTTTGTACAGCAAATTTTGGATTCCGGGCACTTTGAGTAGGAATTTGATTACCGGCTTTTCGAGCGCCGGGAGGATGCGCTTTTTGTATATTTTTTCGATAACAAGTGGTACCGAAAGAATTAACCGGGGTTTTACTTCCTGAAATGCTTTAATGATAAGTTGCGGAGTGGGAGCTTTTGACAGGAATGAAACGTGACAACCTACGGAAACCGGAAACAGAAATTCGAACAACAATCCGAACACATGCGCCATTGGGAGAAACGAAACAATTCGGTCACCGGCTTTTAAAGGCATGTGCTCTTGTGCGAAGATGATATTTGACAACAAACTGCGGGCAGGAATCATCACTCCTTTGGTGAAGCCGGAAGTTCCACTGGTATATGAAATAATACTCAAATCTTCCGGCTCGTATTCATCCAACTCAAAATTATCAGGCGAAGATTGCCCGGCGTGTTCCGAAGTGAAGCATTTTGCCCAAATTTCTTTCTCTTCTGGGGACTGAAACGACAACACCGAAAAATCAGCTAGGCTCACAACTCCCTTAATTCCGGGTATTTTTTCATTATCGAGCTTATCAAAAAGGTTGTCTGCCGCAAATAGAAAAATTGATTCGGAATGGTTCAGAATATGAATAATATCGTCAGGATTGAAATCAGGAAGTATCGGTACTGTCACGCAACCGTATCCCGAAATCGCAAGGAATGAAATCGCCCAAGTGGATGAATTTCTTCCGAGTATGGCGATATTATCACCTTTCCGGATACCTGACTCCCGGAAGTAACAGTGAATCTGTCTGATCGTCTGGGCAGCTTCACCATAAGTAGTTGTTGCTCCCTGAAAATCTGAAAATGCAGGTGACGACCAGTTCTTGCGAAAAGTTTGGGCATACAGCCCGATTAGTTGATCTTGATTCATATTTTAAAGGTTTCGAGTTGCGAAATATGGCGGCAAGCTTTTTATAAGCCGAAAGCAGGCAAAAAAGTACACAACATTTTAAACTGGGCGATTATACTTCTTTTGCAATGCGCACGATGCGATCAACGGCATCGTCAATCTGATCGGTGGTTGACATTCCAATGGTCATACAATCCACATTTTTGCTGCCAATTACCCAGCGAAGCGATTTTTCACGCTGTTCATCTTCTTTCATTCGTCCTTCTCCGAAAATTTTCATTCCGATGATACCTTTCCCGCTGTCGTGGGCTTTTTTTAGAACAGCCATCACTTCATCTGCAGTAGCATCCATGATAAGCCCTTCAGGATTGATGCGGGCCAGAATAACCTCCACCCACGGATCATCAACAGCCAGCTTCAGCGCATCAAAATTATGGCACGAAACGCCCACTGCCTTGATGATTCCTTTTTGCCTGGCCTCGGACAAAGCTTCCATATAGGGCTTCTTTTCTTCCTGCCACTTTGCGTTGGTCATACAATGCAAGAGCATAATATCAAAATAATCAGAACCAGTTTCTTTGCGGAACCGATCAATTGTATTCGCTGGAGTATCCGTATTCCATTTTTCCGGTCGAGTCCAGATTTTGGTAAGCAAAGTCGCTTTTTCGCGTGGTATATCCTTCAGAATTTCCCTGACATTGTGATGCGAGCCATACAGGTCGGCAGCATCAAAAAAAGTGACACCCCGATCGACAGCATGGCGAGCCAGTTTCAGAAAATTATCGATTCCCATCCGGGTAGCGTCCGACGACTGGTTTCCTCCGTGAGTTCCGGTCCCCAAGGCCAGTCGTGGTACAATCAGCCCTGTTTTGCCAAGCTTTACCCGATCGATCTGACTCGTTTTTGAACCGGCATAAGCAACGCTGGAAAGGCCGGTAGTAACCGCCGCTGCACCCAGAATACCGGTCTGAATAAACTGTCTGCGATTCATATTTTTCATTTCCATAATATCCGATTTTAGTGAGACTACAATTGTTTAGCAGAATCATTTTCCCCTTGATGAAACAACTTCAGAATACATTTGGCGGATGAAGATAAGAAAATATTTTCAGGATTAAATGTGGATAGTGTCTAATTGTCTGACTTTCAAAAGAGAGTAGTTTGTTAGAAACATGTTAGTAACAAATTAAATTGTACGGTTGAGAACAATGAAGCTGCAATCGATTTTTAATTATTTTAGCCATTATTTACACTTACAACTTAAAGATTAGATTATGAAGAAATTAGTCCTTTTTTTTATTGCAAGTTTATTTGCCTTTGGAGCATTTAGTCAAAACATCCAATTGCATTACGACTTTGGAAAAGACCGAAAACTAGTTACCTCAACAGTTGAAATGTTTCGTCCGGACAAATACGGTTCAACCTTCTTCTTTATTGATATGGATTATAGTTCGGATGCCCGTGACATCAGTAATGGCGTTTCTCTTGCTTACTGGGAAATTGCCCGTGCATTTAAATGGAAAGAAAATCAATTCATCATGCCGCGCGTTGAATATAACGGTGGAGTTCTAAAACTTGATGGAAAAGGTACACCATTTATTCCAATTGAAAATTGTGTGTTAGCTGGAGTTGAACATACGTGGGCTTCATCTGATTTTTCAAAAATATTCACATTACAGGCAAATTACAAAAACATCAAAGACAAGGAAGATGCATCATTCCAGTTGACTGCAGTTTGGACAATTAAAATGTTGAAGGGGAAACTTGTTTTTGATGGCTTTGCCGATTTCTGGAAAGAAGAAATGTTTTGGGGTACTAACTATCGATTCCTGACTGAGCCACAACTTTGGTACAACTTCTGTCCAAACTTTGCTGTTGGTTCAGAAATTGAGATCAGTAACAACTTTGTTAAAGACGGAACACAAGTTAATCCAACATTGGCTGTGAAATACACCTTCTAATTCTAAACGAATATGGAATTTATCGCCCGGTTTTTTAAGCTACAGGAAAATAAAACTACTGTACGCACCGAAATTATTGCAGGTGTTACCACCTTCATGACCATGGCTTATATCCTGTTCCTGAATCCAAACATTCTTTCGGCTACAGGAATGGATAAAAATGCTGTATTTTTTGCTACGGCTATTGCTGCCGGTTTTGTAACAATTGCAATGGGTTTGGTAGCTAATTTTCCGATTGCTTTGGCTCCCGGAATGGGACTGAACGCGTTTTTTGCTACCGTGGCGCTTGCAGGCGTTGGAATGCCCTGGAAAGTTGCGCTAGGTGCAGTTTTCATCTCCGGATGTATTTTCATCCTGTTGACCATTACTAAAGTTCGCCAGATTTTGGTTATTGCGGTTCCTCACTCACTGAAAGTGGCGATAACCGTGGGTATTGGTTTATTCATTACCATTATTGGTCTGAAATTGTCTGAAATAATGGCTGTTTCAGCTAATGTGATCCCTCCGACACTCGAAAAACTGAATGCCACTAAAGGTCAGGCAGGATTGTTATTTTTCGAATGGAATATTGGATTGGGTAGTCTGAAAAATCCAGCCATGTTGCTTACCCTGATTGGGTTAGCAATTACTTCTACCTTGATGGCCTTACGCGTGAAAGGATCTTTGCTTCTCGGTATTATTGCTACCACTATTATTGGAATTCCAATGGGAGTAACCAAAATTGCTGAAGGTTTTTCACCATTTTCGCTTCCTGATTTCTCCAATCTGGCAGTTTTCGAACTTGATATCAAAGGAGCTCTCAGCATGGGAATCTGGACAGTAGTATTCACTTTCACGTTTGTTGAACTGTTTGATACTTTTGGAACATTGGTTGGTACAGCCAATAAAGCCGGATTGATTGATAAAGATGGCAAGTCTCCAAAAATTGGTAAAGCCATGTTGGTTGATGCTTTTGGGGTATCATTCGGCGCCCTGATGGGAACCAGTACGGTTACGGCTTATGTTGAAAGTGCTGCCGGAATTGGCGAAGGTGGGCGCACAGGACTTA
Organism: Prolixibacteraceae bacterium; assembly: GCA_963676535.2. GTDB lineage: Bacteria > Bacteroidota > Bacteroidia > Bacteroidales > Prolixibacteraceae > Aquipluma. Next base: position 198,170 of record CAXXKQ010000012.1, read on the forward strand.
CTGCAGTTACCACGGGTCTTCTTTTCCTGGTTGCACTGATTCTTGCTCCGCTTGCGACCCTGATTCCCAATGCGGCTACTGCTCCTGCATTGATCATCGTGGGTTTGTTGATGGTTTCGGCTATCAAGGAAATCGATTTTGAAGATTTTACCGAAGGTTTACCAGCTTTCATGTGTATCATCATGATGCCGTTTACTTACAGTATTGCGAACGGAGTTGCTGCAGGTATCATTTTCTATACGTTGCTGAAAGTTTTAACCGGGAAAGCTAAAAATGTACATTGGATGATGTACCTGTTGTTTGTTCTGGTTGTCGTCCGTTACATTTTCCTGACGGAAGGTTAACCACTACGATAAACGATATTTCGAGAGAGGCTGTTCTGTATAAGTTCAGCCTCTTCTTTATATTTTACTCACCACTTTTTTCAATGCCGAAATCATCGCTTTTTCGATCTGGGCATATTCCAGAATGTCTTTCCCAATAAAAATAAACATGATGGAAATATGTAAGCCTTTTTCAGCTAACAGTTCATAGAAATCAGGCTTGCGCAAGCGATAAGCCTCCCGCATACGACGTTTCAGTAAATTACGTTTTACAGCCCGCTTAAAGTTCCGTTTCGAAACTGTAAATGCAGCTTGTGCCGGAATTGCTTCTTCTGATTCAGTTTTAAGGAATACAACTTTTAATGGATAGACCAAAAATGATTCTCCGGAATTGAATAACTCCTCAATCAGTTTCTGGCTGCATAACCGCTCGTTCTTATGAAATGTAAGTCCTTCCATTAAACTAAAATACAATAAAAAAGGGGAAATATACTTTCCCCTTTTCGTATAGCTTTTTCGGGCTGTTAACCCTTGTTTTGTTTCTTAATGTATTGCTCAAGCGCCATGGTCATCGATGGGGCTTCGGCAGTAGGCGCTTCAATGTCGAGACGTAAGCCTGCATCTTTTACCGCTTTGGCGGTTGCCGGTCCAAAACAAGCAATCCTGATTTCTTCCTGCTCAAAGTCAGGAAAGTTCTGCATAAGCGACTGAATACCCGATGGGCTGAAAAATACCAAGATATCGTAATTTACATTCTTCAGATCGGACAAGTCGCTGCTGACTGTTTTGTAAATGATGGCTTTGGTATAACTGTAGGCAGCCTTATCGAGCAAAGTAGTAAATTCGGGCTGTGCTACCTGCGACATGGGCATAAGATATTTTTCGTGCCTTATGCTTTTTCATCACATCAATCAGTTCCGAAAATTTACCCGCTCCGTAAAAGATTTTCCGTTTGCGGTAAATAATATATTTCTGCAGGTAAAAGGCCGTAGCTTCCGAGATACAGAAATATTTCATCGTGTCGGGTATGATCAGACGAAGTTCGGTACTGATGCGGAAGAAATGATCAATCGCGGTGCGACTTGTGAAAATGACAGCTGTATGTTCAAGGATCTGAACCCGCGTCTGCCTGAACTCTTTGGCCGAAACGCCTTCAACCTGGATGAATGGTCGGAAATCAACCTGCACGTTGTTTTTCTCGGCCAGATCAAAGTATGGCGACTTGGCCGTTTCTGGTTTCGGCTGCGAAACTAAAATTCTCTTGATCTTCAAAGTAATTACTTTTAAAATTAATTTCTCCAGACTTTAGGTCAACAAAAGATTGTAGATCAGAAGTAATGGTAAAAATTCAAGGGTACAAAGGTATAAAATCAAATATGAAATAGAAAAATGTTTCTTTAAGAAAATTTTTCCACCCCTTATTAGCGATAAAATATAGAAAATACTAATGATTCCAGAGCCCTCCAAACTGTAATACTTCTGCCTGCGATGACGGGACAAATGCAATAGCCGCCGTGACTGGCAACAGAAACAACCCTAAAACGCGGTTAAAAACATTGATACTGAACAGGTATTCCTGAACTTCGGCTCTACTTTCGGTTAGTATACCCAGAATAAAATAAATTATCCGTTTGGCTATAAAGTAACCAATCACGATGCCCAGACAAGTCAAATAAACGTAAAGCGATTTGTTAAATCCAAAGTTGATTTTATATATGTTGATAAACTGATAGCCAAATAAGGCAAATATCAGACGAAAAATCACATCCAACCGGAAAGAAGCGTGGAGCAGATTAAAATACCGCTCGCGAAACAGACGCAAAAAGGTTGAATAATTGAGGATTGAATGCAATAACTGGCTCAGATATTTGTTAAAAATTAAACGGACCGAGGCGAAGAGCAGGAAAGCTAATACCAACACGCCGATCAGCCAATCGGGGTTCGAGCGAATCATTTTTTTCCCCGGAAAAACCACCTCTACTTTTGTCAAAACCGTGTATAGCGAATCGTAAGGGAGCTGATGTAACAATTCTTTTTGATAATCGAAATCCGGTTTCCAGGCAGACTTGAACTGCGTCCATTCAGGCCGGTATCCCATGTAAATCAAGCTGTCGGGCGCAATATAACTGGCGTTTAGCGAGTCGAGCACCGAAAAATCGTTCTGGTTAAATTTGACCAGTTCGGCTCCGGTCAGAAATGTGGTTGAGTCAGAAAAAGCTGCATTCAAATTCAGGGTAGAGTTTACTGAGTCTGATTTGAATTGATTCGATTGCATACTGCCAGCCAATTGTATAAGTTTGTGGCTGCAAAAGTAGTGATTAATCACTTCTATTTTTCCACTTTGTGTGGCGATTCCATTAAATTTTAATACCCGATGACCCCAAATATGTTTAAACTTTATCAGGCACCACTTCAAGGATTCACCGATTTCACCTACCGCTCTGCATTTGCAGAGGTTTTTGGCGGAATCGATAAATATTTTATTCCCTATCTGTCGTTTGGCAAAGGGAGAGAAATCAAAAAATCGCAGCTGAAAGAAGTTTTACCTGAAAATAATACTGCCGGACCAGTTGTTCCACAGGTTTTATTTTCTGATCTGAACGAATTGACTGATTTGGTTCAAATCGTGGTTAATTCAGGCCACACCGAAATAAATCTGAACCTTGGATGTCCGTATCCGATGACAACCAACAAAGGCCGTGGTGCAGCCTGGCTCGAAAAACCTGAAGAATTGGAGAAAATCCTGCAACAGCTTTTCGCGAGAGGATTTCCTGCAAACTATTCGGTAAAGATGCGTGCCGGAATGACCAATGATCAGGATTTCAAAGCTATTCTTGATGTATTGAACAGGTTTCCACTGGCAGAGGTTATTTTTCATCCGCGCACAGCAAGCCAGATGTATGGTGAAAAAGCCAATCCATTACTTTTTGCCGAGGCGTTGAAACTGGTTAAACACCCGCTGGTGTACAATGGTGATTTGTTTTCTGAAACTGACCTTCAGGAATTAAAGTCGTTGATCCCTAATCAGAGCAGTTTTATGTTTGGCCGCGGTTTGCTGATGGATCCTTCACTTCCTTCAAGATTGAAAGGTGAAGTTTGGGAAGAAAGTCGGCTTCGGCAGAAAAAAAAGGAATTTCACGACCGAATACTTGAAGCATATTCGGCCCGACTGGAGGGAAGTGGGCATATCCTGATGAAGATGAACCAATTCTGGAGCTATTTCAGTGAGTCATTCGAAAATCCTCACAAAGCAATGAAACTGGTTAAAAAGGCAGGAAGTTTACCAAAATACAATGCGGCTATTGCTGAGATCTTTAGGAGTATGTGGTGATAACACTAGTTCAAATCAAAAGTCACAATCACTGGAACATGATCACTATATTGAATCCAAAAATCATATTCTCCTATTTCTACAGATTGAAGTTTTTTTATCAAATCTTCTGAGACAAAACAGTAATCTATATGATAGGGTTTGTCTTTGTGCCGATACATGAAAAGTGTCGGGTGCTCCTCTAGGCCTTGAATCTGATTGTGAAACAAATGGTAAGAACTATAAATACCCTTTTCCTCCAAACGTTTTACAACATTGGAATGATTGCCTGCACGATGTGGTTTGTCCCAAATTGTATTGCTATTGAAGTCGCCAACCAAAATTGTCAGTTTATTGGTCAAATGCTCATCATAGTAATGAATTGCTTTCCAAACTTGCTCAATATATTGTCCATCAGGATCACTTGGGTTGTTTGCCCATATTGCGTATAGCGTAAAGTCAAGAGCTCCGCCAGTTACTGAAATAGGAATAATCATTCGCAATTCCGGATTATGAGTCCGTTCTATTTTAAACCTGAAAGCACTATATGAGAAAATACCAAGCCCTTTGTTTTGATTAGTCCCAAACCACAATATATCTTTTGGTTCAGGAATTTCAGGATTAAATTTCAGTTTATCTGGATGCTCACATTCCGGAACAACTAATATATCAGGCTTATAAGTCAGAATAAAGTCAGCCTTTTCCCTGAAGGCCATATTGCAGTTCCATGTGATTATTCTCATCCTCTGATAATATTTCTAGAACATCCCATTCATCATTTCCTCAACCGACAATCTAGTTTGCAGAAATTCTTCATTCAGCTCGAAAAGCAACGCTTTTACCGATTCATAATCGTGGCGACACCCAATGAGCGTATCAGCAATTTTTCGGCTCAATTCGTCCGAAATAGCGCCTGAAACTAAAACCTCAACCAGCAGGCCTTTCTCAACCAGCAAGCTGATCTTGATTTCACCATCTTCGACTTCCAGCTTATTAGTAAATCGATAGCGCGGTGAATAACCAAAAATCCAGTCCCAGGTTTGGTATTTTTCGACGCTTAGTTTTTGAATAGCTTCGATGTCGGCACCCGTCGGTTCGTAAACCTGAAATTCCTGATAGTTTTGGCTGATTTCACTAAACAGGAACCCGGTAAATTCTTCCACCGAAATCGGATTTGGAAGATAATTGGCAATATTGGTCACTTCGCTGCGGTTACTTTGCACGGCTTTGTCTTCAAACTTCGACAAATCAACTTTTAAAGCTCCTTTTAGAGCATCCAGACGACTGTAAAACAACAAAGTTCCATGGTGCAGCACCCTGTTTTTGTGCACATGTTCAGCATTTCCTGAGATTTTTTTGCCGTCGATCAGTAAATCGTTTCGGCCGGAAGAATAGGCTTCAACACCAAGTTTTTTCAAGGCTTCGACGACAGGAACCGTAAAAACCTTAAAGTTGACTTCCGAAATGTTTGCAACATTGCGGATAAAGGTAAAATTCACATTACCGGGATCATGAAAAACAGTTCCGCCGCCAGATAGCCGCCGGGCTACCGGAATATTATTTTTCCGCACAAATTCATGATTGATTTCGGCTAATGCATTCTGGTGCTTTCCAACCACTACCGAAGGCTGGCTGCGCCAGAGTATAAAAAAGTCTTCCTGAAAATGCTTCAGAAAATATTCCTCAGCCGCCAGATTAAAATAGGGATCAATATTGGTTTGATTGATGCAAAAAGTTACCATATCAGCAAAAGTAAGGCTTTAATCTGATGATAACAATCCACATTGACATCCGAAACCTGGAAAGTTGTTTCCCCTGAAATCTAAAGTTGAGCTTACTATTTCGAGATTTCCAGCATTCGGAAAATCGGTAACTGAGCCTTTTTAATTACTTCCTCTGAAAGAGTTACTTCTGGTAATTCGTGTTTCAGGCAGATGTAAAGTTTTTGCAGGCTGTTCAGTTTCATATACGAACAGTCGTTGCAGCCGCAGGTGGAATCGACCGATGGCGCAGGAATAAAAATTTTATTCGGACAAGCTTTTTTCATTTGGTGCAAAATACCGCTTTCGGTGGCTACAATAAATTTCTGAGCTGTACTTTTTTCAGCATATTTCAGCAGGGCAGTTGTTGATCCAATGTATTTTGCTAAAAGCAAGACGGGCTTTTCGCATTCCGGATGAGCAATAAATTCAGCATCAGGGTGCTGATCCATAAGTTCAATGATTTTTTCGACCGAATATTTTTCGTGAACCATGCAGGCGCCATCCCAAAGTACCATTTCGCGGCCGGTAAGGCTATTGATATAGTTTCCCAGATTTTTATCCGGCGCAAAAATGAGTTTTTGATCAGGAGGAAAACTGTTTACAATCTTCAATGCGTTGGCCGACGTACACACCACATCAGTCATAGTTTTCAGGTCAGCAGTGCAATTGATATAGGAAATGACTTTATGGTCAGGATATTTTGCTTTAAACTCGGCAAATTTTTCTGCAGGTGCAGAGTCGGCCAGTGAGCAACCGGCTTTCATATCGGGTAAAATAACTTTTTTTGACGGATTAATAATTTTGGCAGTCTCGGCCATAAAATGAACGCCCACAAAGACAATAAGGTCGGCGGTAGTTTTGGCTGCTTCCTGTGCCAGTCCCAGACTATCTCCAACAAAATCAGCAATATCCTGAAGGTCGCTCTCCACGTAATAATGGCAAAGGATGACCGCATTTTTTTCTTTTTTCAGGCGGTTGATTTCGTCAACCAACTTAAGTTCCGGGCTAATCGCTTCTTCAATGAAACCCTTCGCCTCAATCATTTGCCCAATATCTTTTCGTTCCATCATGTTCAATGTATTAATTCACTCAAAATTGGGTCACAAAATTATAAATTCTGTTTAAAAAACGCAGAACCGAACAATTTGTTTCCATTGAACCAATTGGTCAGTCAAATCATTCAGCTAGTCGTACTTGCAAAACCGGGCGTATCCGCTTGTTTTGTCGTTAAAGATTACTTCGACCACATAAATTCCGTTTTGGAGTTTTTGAATCGGAATTTGATTGCTTTCAGAATGCACAAGCAACACGACGCGCCCAATATGATCGTAAATTTTTACTGAATAAATCGTTTTATCACTTCTGATATTCAACACATTGTTTGCCGGATTCGGGAATACCTCAACATTATCCTTCGGCTCCCGATTTATATTTACAACGGGTGTATATTTTTTGAAATCATTTATATCGCGGGGAAGTATCTGATAGGTTCCCTGAAACTGGCTTACAATTCCAACCATATTAGTGGCCGTCGTAGGGAAGCTTTTTCGCACCAATCTGGAATATTTGTTAATGTATACGACCACGCTTCCGGTATTGTCAGTAGCGGTATAGCTCGCATTTTGTTCGGGGATGACCATCCCCGGCTTGTCAAATGTCACATTGTTGATCTGTACCAACATGCCTTCATAATCTTCGTTTACCTGAGATGCGGTAATCACAACCGGCTGCAGAGTTTTGTTTGATTTGAAATTGTAAACATAGCTGATGTTACCAATTTCCGTCAAGTCCGAATATTCGGTTGCTGTCCCTTTCACAACAAGACTGTCGCCAACTTTCCCGGTAAACAGGGTGTTATAAATATTAACTCCTTTGCGTTTACTGTTACCCGATTGCAGATAAAATGTATTATCAAAGTTGGCGGTAACACGCCCTGAAACAGTTACCACCTGATTTATAAACGGACTTGAATTCGCCGTTCCCTGTACCTGATCGATTGGAATAAGCTTTGAACCCTCAGTTCTTTCAGGCAAAAGATAACTTCCCCGAAATGTTGTTTTTTCGTTTGACACACCAGTGCCCCGGATCTTAAAGAAAATCATGTCGCCCGGATTAAAATCTGAGAATGAAAGATTGGCCTGGAATTTCTCTCCGGATTGTTCCATTTTGAGTTGATGTGACTCTGAATCGTAGGTATTGCCCCAAAACAGGGAGACATCAGAAAGGGTTCCGGCATTTTTGATTGTTATTGAAATTACAGCCACATCGCCCGTCGTTGGAAATTCGGGATTCATCAAGAAATTACCAAACTCAGTTCCTGAAGGACTATCACTGCCCCAAATGTAATTTGCAAACTCCGGATGGTCTACAAATGGGTTTCGGTTTTGCTGAATCCGGAAAATGCGATCGTTTCGCTGCCGTTCAATTGCCGACGGCGGGTATTGGTTGTTCCATTGGAGCAAAGTGATCAGATTTCCGAATTTTGGTTCGGGATAATTGTTTAGCCTTGAAACCAGTTCGAGATCCATTTCTCCGTCGGTGCCCTCATACCGGGTGGCCATGTAAAATAAGATCCGGGCAACCTGTCCTTTCGTCAAAGGACCCGGTTCGTAAGCAGACTCATTATACCAGCAACTGGTGGCTGTCTGATCCTGTGTGCCATTAGGCTGAACATTGTCGAAATCGAGGTTACTCCTGTTTTCATTTACCAATCCATCTTCAGGGCGAAGATTCAATGCATCACCGTCCATCGGCCTGATTCCGGAAAAGTTTCCGTGCGATTTGGCCCAAACATGTTCGCGATTTATAAATCCGGATCCTGTTCCATAAAGCGAGGCATCACGTGAAATCTGCGAATAGAAAAGGATGACATTATTTGGATTAGTCGGGTCGGCATCCGAATAGTTGATAAGGTATTTGGCCTGATTGTATGAAAAATCAACATGATCACTGATTCTTTCGTGAAGAAGCTGTTTCAACTCGGGTCCCTTTTTCCCTTCCGTTCCGTCATAATAGCCTATCGGCTGTGCATTCCCAGTAATTGACAGATGTGTAAAAGCAACCAGGAGTAAAAAATATACAATAAGATTCTTCATTATTAGTAATGATTAGCGTAAATCTGTTTCAAGCTCCAAAAATGGCAATTAATAAATAAAATACACAGGAGATATGTCTGTTCTTTATGCAAGTTTAATTTTAAAGGGAATAGTTCAGAATCAACTACACGGTTGATGCAGAATTATGCTGAAACAAGTTTCCGGAGAAAATCCTTAGACATTTGTTGTGGACAACACTTAAACCCACATGCTATTTGCCGTGAAACAACCAAAAAAAACTCTGTCTGGATTACCCAGACAGAGTTTAAGATTGTCCTTGAATTTACAAATTAAAAAGTTTCTACTAAACTTTCAACTGCAAATTCTGCCGGTGTGGTACCGGTTCCGGATTTTGTACATTTCATTTTAATAGTCAGTGTACCTACTTTACTGGAGCTATAATATGAAGCAATAGTAAATATCACATATTGCTGAATGCCGGAAACGTCAGTTTTCAAATCAGGATAATTCAATTGAGTAAAGAGTGGCATTGCTTCTTTTACCCTATCTAAAAACAACGTATATTTTGCTGCATCAGTTGTTAGTGCTTTTATAGCCGGGTCTCCATAGGTTGTTCTGTCAGCTGAACAGATTATCTGAGCATAATAAGCACTAAAACCATAATAATGCTCTTCATTTATATATGTTCCTTTTTGATAAAATTTTTCAGGAGTTTTGGTTCTTATATAATCAATGAATTTAATGATATATGGATTGTCGCCCGTTACTCTTACTAAAGCAAGCTTAATAGTCGGATCAAAAACCCATCCGTCTTTCGAATAAATAAACTGTTCTGTTCTTTCAGTTTTATAGGTATTCGATACCCATGCTCCTTTCGTAAATGTCAATTGTGTTGTGGCTGCATAAGCTGGATTGCTCCCCGATTTGTACACAACCGTTTTCAAAGTACCTTCCTGTGCAAAAGGAAATTTTTGACTTAGTAATTGTGGAAGGTAAAGCGGGGCATTGGTAGAGGAAATGTAACTTAACCCCATTGCAGTATAATCAGCAGGCTGAACTGCCACAAATGAACTTGCAGCAGGCACCCAGCTAGTTCCATTGAATGTATAAGTAACGTATTGTTTTTCGGAAGATGGAACTGAAAGAGCGACTTTCACTTCAGACACTTTAATATTATCAACTTGATAAGTGGTTGTCTTTAATGGTTCGGTACCACGATCGGTTGCCGATCTGCCGTCTCCTTTATACTTAAAGGCAATGCGTACTTTTTTTCCTTTGTAGGCCGTTAAATCAGCAACTCCAGCATTTGTAGCTGTACCGTATCCTGAAGTAGGAGTAACCGGAATCGTAAAACTTGATGAAATATCAGTCCAGGTAGCAGTTGTAATACCAGAAGCTGTTCCATTAAAATTCTCCGAAATCCAAACCGATAAACAGTTGGCATTCCAGTAGCCTATAGTGACATCAAAAGTAAATTTTGGAGCAACGGCTGTTTGCAGATTTATTTCCTTTGTGATCATCCATGCTTCGTTGATTGCCCCCGAACCATTTGAAGTAACTTGTGCATAGTTATTGCTGCTGTAAGTTCTGCAATACCAGTTTAGCGCGCCAAGTACATCTTTATTTATCCAGCCGTTTTCTCCAATAGCAACGTATGGCGAAGATGTTGAAACACTATGAGTAGTCCAATCCTCTGAAAAATAGACAACATCTGTTGATTGATTCACGGCTTCCACACTCGAATAATTATACTCAACAAATTTATACTGATCTTTTGTTGCAGTTGGAAATTTAGCAGCCAGAATAGCCGGCAACTTTGCTGAAGGTGAAACCGCAGGAGTAAAAGAGCTAACATAAGGTCCTGTTCCCCAGGCTGATTGATAGTCAGCAGTAGCAAGAATATTTACAGTTGTCAGATCATTCAAGAAAACCGGGCGATCCTCGCCAAAAGAAGAAGTAATCACAGCGGTTGAATTCAAATCAGCGTATGGATATTTGGTAGCAAGCAAATAGGGCACATAGGTTGAAGAAGGACCAGTAGTGGTAAAGTATTTATTCGTAGCAATACTTTTTGCCAACGTTGAATCGGCCTTATTCTTAGAGGCAGCCAGGGCACTTTTGCTGATAGCGGCATAATCAGCATCAACCAAAGTGTATTTATAGGCTGCTAAATTAGTGGGTTTGGCCATGTCTTCAAGTCCCTCAAATTGATCGTTGAAATTATTGCAAGCACTAAAAAGCACGACAAAAGCCAAACCTGATATTAATGAATAAAATATTTTTTTCATGTTTTTCAGTTTTTAGAATTTAATTTTTAATGAGGTTGAGAACGTTCTTCCGAAACCATAAAATACCGGAGATGTTTTCCAATCGTGATTAGCACCATCAGTTGCATCAGTAATGTATTCGGTATTCAATAAGTTTTCGATATTGCCAACCAAGATAGCATCAAAAGAACCAATCTTGAAACGATAACTAGAGTTAAAGTCAAAGACTACCGCATCGGGAATCTGCCATGGTTGAGCAAAATCAGAGCTTGAAAGACTTGTTCCTACAGATGAGATGTTGAAATATGCATAATTTCGTCCAAAATAATTTCCATCGACTCCAACGCGGAAGCCCTTCAATATTTGATAATTGAAGCCAACTGCAGCTGTTGTTTGAGCTGAATTACCAACATGAATACCTGCCAGGTTAACTTTTACAACACCTTGCTCAGGACTTAACATGGCAACAACATTACCGCTTTTATCAACAGGCTGTCCTTGACTGTTATAAAGATATCCTGTTGCATTGTTTTGCCAGTTCCAATCTCCCAAAGAAATCATACCGGTAATTTCCAGATCTGTTAATGGTTTTGAAGTGAAATCAAGTTCGATTCCTTGGTGAAGTGCATTCACGCCCTGTAAATTGGCAACTAAGCTGCTTTGCAAGTTGGCATTAATAGCACGCACCATAGTTTTGTCAATCCAGTTGGTACGGTAAAGGTTTAAATTAGCTGCAAAATATTTTGATTTGAAACCATAACCCAATTCAGCAGAGAATGCCTTTTCATTTACAGCATTCGTGTTAATTTCGTTGCTGGTTGTCGACTGAAGGAAGGCTCCACCAGAGAAGAACGGTGCACGTGAAATAACTCCAACATTTGCAAACACATTGTGTTTGTTATTAATGTTGTAGTTGGCACCACCCTTAGCGCTATATCCCAATACATTAACTGTTTTTGATTTAGCCTTGTCTTTGTCATAATAAAAGCGATCATAACGCCATTGGGACGTGTTTGACCCCGATAATGAAATGAAAGCGCTCAAAGCATCCTTGTTGTATTCCATCTGGCCAAATATGCCCTGACTGAAAACAAAGCCATCATAATCACGATAAACAATATCACCAACTCCCAGTTTTCTTGTTTTCCAATCGGTGTTACTGAGATTCGGCCGCAAAGAGGTCGCATCGATAAAGAATTTTCCACCATATAAATCGGTAATCACATTGGTATGGATTCCTTTATAATATCTTAAATCAACGCCTCCATAAAAATCTATGGATTTGCCAATCTTGGTGCTGTATGTTGACAATGCTCCAAACCATTTATGTTGGTTAACACTCTTCGACATAATCATTTTAGAACCATTTTCGCTGGCCCGGTTTAACGCATAAATGGCGCCATAATCAAAAGTTCCGTCAAAAGCACGGAAGGCAGTGGTTGGCATGCCATTCGAAGCGCCGTACCAATTGGAACGGTCAGCCGAAGTATATCCCTGGCCACTAGTGCCATAACCATCACCTATTGAAACATAAACAGCAGTAGAAAGGCTTGATTTTTGGCTTATTGTCCAGTAGTGATTTAATGATATCTGAGGTTTGTTATAAACGTTGAGGGCAGAAACTTTACGTTGCCCATTCATATCGAAGCCATAAGAGGCATTGTATAAATATTTATTTGGTTGTTTCTCCCATTCAGAAATCAGCAATTTATCGTTATTATTTCTTTGATTGTGCCATTGTGGTGCACCAAACGCAGTAAAGGAAATTTGATGTGCTTCGTTTATCTTCTTTGAAATATTTACAAAATAAGAATAGGATTCAAACTCAGTTCCCTGGATATATCCGTCACCAGTTGTCTTGGCACCTAAAAGGGTTATCGCCCAATTCTTTTCAGTTAACCCGGTGGAAACAGAGAACCCAATTTTGTTGTAACCATCGTTACCAATTCCGTAAGAAATAGCACCACCTTTTTTTGCATCGGTAGTACGCGTCACAACATTAATTGAGCCACCTAATGAAGGAGCAGCCACTTTTGATGCACCAAGACCACGTTGTACCTGCATTGAACGGGTAACATCGCTTAATCCGGCCCAGTTCGACCAATAAATTCCACCCCATTCCATGTCATTCATGGGAACGCCATTAATCATGACAGCTGTGTTAGGCGATTCGAACCCACGTAAGTTAATGCGTGAATCACCAAATCCACCAGCTTGTTTTGTTGCATAAACCCCAGGGGTTGACTTTAAAATTTCAGGAAATTCTTTTGTCCCGATTTTTTCGGAAATGATCGTTGCATCAATTGTTGAAAGTGCAACAGGGGTTTTGCGCTGCACAGCAACCGAGGCAAAAACACTTACTTCGTCGATTCCAATTGCATCAGATTCCAGTAAAATGTCACCAAGATCTGAAACTTTCCCTTCAACCGCATTGGCACTGATTGTTTTAGTTTGGTAGCCAATAAAATTGATCGTCAATTTATATGAACCAGCATCTAATTTTAAGGTAAACGAACCTTCAGCATTCGAAACGGTGCCAATAGTCGTTTGAGAAATCGCAATCGAAGCTCCAGTTAGTGGCTCTTTTGTGCTTGAATCCAAAATAATTCCAGTTATGGTCCCTTTTGCAAAAGAACCTAAGGCCATGGTGATTAGAATAACCATGAGTGAAAAGTGGAAAAATGGTTTTTTCATAGAAAAAATGGTTTTAATAAAGAGTAAATTTTGAACTGCAAGATAATATTCCGGAATGTAAATAGGACATATATTGGTGAATGTTTATTAACCATTGAAGAGGAAATCGTATAATTTTCAGGCTTAAACTTTTAACTGGTTAAAGAAAAATCAAATTAATTAAAAATTGAAAAATTAAGTGTAAAAATATGATTAATCATTCAGTTGATTTTCTTAATATTCTTTTTAAAAGAACAAATGATTATCAAGTGAAAAATTCATCTTTTATCAACATTTTATCAACAAAATTTTTGTTTATAAATCTTTGTTTCCGAACGCTTAAATTTAGTCTGATAACAAAACTGTTTTTGATTACGAGGAAATTGAATTGTCCTGAAAACTATTCAAATAGTACTGGGCAACAATTAGTTGTCAGACAAAATAATGGTCGGCTTTATTCCTATACTTTTTAAGGAAGTTCGCTCTACTTTATTGCACTGGTCAGATATTTCCCTGAAATAAACCGAATCGGGTACCATGCAGCCAGAAAACCGATGCCGGCAACCAGTGAAAAAATCACAAAAAGATCACCAACCCTGATTTCGATGGGATAACTGGAAAAGATAAAAGCCCCGTCGGTTCCGGGGATCTTCAGGAAGCCAAATTCAATTTGTACCCAACATACCAAAACTCCCATAATAATACCTAAAACGGCACCCGAAAGCGAAATCATCCAGCCTTCAAAAAGGAAGATGGTGCGAACCAGTTTTTGATCGGCTCCCATACTTTGCAGAATTGAGATGTCAGCTTTTTTGTCAATAATCAACATCGAGAGCGAACCCAGAATATTGAATGAGGCAATGATCAGGATAAAAGCCAAAATGAGGAATATCGCCCATTTCTCCGACTGCATTACCCTGTAAAACAACTCGTGCTGCTCAAATTGAGTTTTAACAACAAAATTTCCGCCAAGCAGTCGATTAACCTCAGATTTTACCTGATCGTCCGAAATTCCATCCGTTAATTCAATTTCAACTGCACTTACCTGCTTTCCCAATTGAAACAATTCCTGGGCAAACTCAAACGGAACCAAAACATATTTGGAATCGATCTCCTGCTGATTGGAAAAAATTCCGGAAGCATAAATCGTGGCATGAGTAAAAGCATTGGCTACAGACGGGCGCCCTTTAGTCCCTTTTTTCAGCGTGTAAATATGTACCGGATCAGAAAAATTCAGTCCAACAGATAAAAAGTAAGCGACGCCCTGACCAACAACGGCAAACGGAACTTGATTGGCTTCGAGCAAAAAACGCCCGCTCGTAATGCAGGTAGTATCAAAATCAGAAGTTTCGTTATAATTAGCCGGAACACCTTTGATGGTGGCAAAATACTTCCGGTCGCCGTATCGAAGCAAAACATCTCCTTCAATAACTGGAGTTACGCAGGCAATTCCGGAAATTTGCTTTAATGCCTCAAAATTGCCTTGACTGAGATCAAAAGATTTGCCTTTGGCTGCTGTGATCCGGATATCCGGATCAAAATTGGAAAAGAGTGATTGAATAGAGCAGTCGATTCCATTAAAAGCAGAAAGAATAACGACCAGAGCCAAAGTACTAACGGCAACTCCAGCCACCGAAATACCGGAAATGATGTTAATCACATTCACCGATTTTTTTGAAATCAGGTACCGGCGGGCAATATAGAAGGCAGTTTTCAAGTAGTAATCAGATTTATTTCCACGCTTTTACGATCAGCCCGGTTCCGCTCCGATGTTTCATAGACAAGTCCATCCAGTTCAGAATCAGCGCAAACGGGCATACGATCAGGTAATAAAACGGAAGAATCACAAAAAATAATTTACTGGCACCCAACATTAAAATTGGGTATTTCATAGATAGTTTCCACGAAATTTTTCCAGGGGTTCCGTATGAATAACCGGCTTCAACCTTCGAAAAACCAACCGATTTCAGCTTGCCTTCAATGTCGGCAATATTATATCCATCGCGCACATGTTCGTCAATAAATCCATGAACACCTTCCTCGTGGTCATGATCATGCGAGTCGGAGCCACCCTGATCCGAAGGCGTTGAAATCAGGAGCATCCCCCCTTTTTTCATGGAAGTATAAAAATTTTGAAAAACCTGCACATCTTCTTCAATGTGCTCCATCACATCAACCGAAAGCACCAGGTCGTAAGTTTCCTTCTCCTGAAATTGAGTCAGGTCGGCCAGTTCAAATTTCACATGGGCTGATAATCCGGCTTTCTGCATGAATTGGTTACAGTCGTCAATCTGTTCTGTTTTAATATCAACAGCTTTGATATGCGCGTGCCGAAACCAGCGAGCCATTCGGTAGGTGTACTGACCAAAGCCTGAACCGGCATCGAGAATTGTTTTTACTTCAGGAGTTGTGTGCGCACGTTTCCTTAACTCTTTGCGGATGTGCCAGGCACGGAGCAAAAGCAAATCGAGCAACTGGTAGAACAGTTTGCGTAAAGCCGGATGCTGGTTAAACACTTTCCCAAGTGAACGTTTGATCGGATCGTATTGCATATTAAGGCAAAAGTAAAAAGATAAAAGTAAAAAAGTGATCTGTCTCGGTTGTGGGAAGCCCTGACCTAAACTTGAAAAACAAGTCGGGGCCTGAGCTTGGCAAAGCCGTAACTACTCCTTGAGCAGCCGGTCAATGTTATCAATATAATCGAGGCTGTCGTCGATATGAAAATCGAGTTGTGGAACAATCCGAAGTTGTTTGCCGACTTTCAGACCAAGCAGACCACGGATTTTCGACTGATGATGCTTGATTTCGAATAAAGTTTCGGTTCCCTTTTCTGACGGAAAGATGCTCAGGTAAACCCGGGCGACTGAAAGGTCGGGCGAGATGCGCACATTGGTCACGCTGATCAGGATTCCGTGAAAAAGATCTTTCCCTTCCTTTTGCAGGATTTCGGCCATATCTTTCTGTATCAGCCGCGATATTTTATTTTGCCGCGTGGTTTCCATGGATTTTATTTTTGAAAATTAAGCTTCAAAGGTATTAAAATTGTTCGAACAACAGGAAAGTCAGTTGTTTCGGAACAATGAAAGCAGATTCTTTCGGGAATGATTCGCAGATTATCCCGAAAATAGGTTTTCCTTTTTACTTTTGCCCTTTCTCATTTTTATTTGATTCATGGAAGGACTTTTTGATTACGGTTTGTGGGGACTTTTCCTGGCCAGCTTTCTGGCCGCAACGGTAGTTCCTTTCAGTTCCGAAGCTTTACTTACCTTGCTGATTGCAAATGGCACCGATGTTACCTCGGCAGTACTGGTAGCTTCAGCCGGAAACTGGTTGGGCGGCATGAGCAGTTACCTGATTGGTTACCTGGGCAAATGGGAATGGATCGAAAAATACCTCCGAATAAAGCGCGAAACCATTGAAAAATGGCACAATCGACTGTATAAGCGGGGAGCAATCTTTGCTTTTTTGAGCTGGGTGCCGGCCGTTGGCGATATTTTTGCGGTTACGCTCGGCATTTTGCGAGCTAATGTATGGATCACTGCTATCGCTATGCTTACCGGCAAGTTATTGCGATATGTGGTTTGGGCCTGGCTGACAGGATTAATGTTTTAAGCAAAGCTTTATTCTTCCGGCTTAGTCCGTTTCATTGGTTTGATAGGGATAACTACAATCTCATAATGGCATTCCTGACAAATGTAAGCCTCGCAGCCGGTGCAGGCAAAACAGTTGCCGCACGAACGTTCCAACAGCTTTTTGTTCCAGATTTTTCCGCAATGGGTACAGGTGATATCGTTACTTTTTTCTTCCATGAATAAGAGAACGTTTGATCAAATGATTTTGATCAGTTTTACCAGGCCAAAAAGAACAACCTGCGTAAAGATAATGGTCGCACCCGACGGAATATCGGCAAAGTAAGAAATCATGAGTCCGGCAAAGGAAGCCAGAAAAGCAAAACCGACCGAATACACCATCATGCGACTGAAATCACGGGTCAAAATATTGGCTGTTGCCTGTGGAATTGTGAGCAAAGACATGATCAGGATGATGCCCACCACGCGTATATTCAGCACAATGGTCAGCGAAATTAAAACCATCAGCAGATAATTGAACAGGTTAACCGGCAGATCTGAGGTTCGGGCAAAATCCTCGTCAAAAGCAATGTAGAGAATGGTTCGGTAAAACAAGGTGAAAAACAGGATGATTAGGAGTGAAAGGACCAGCATCAGCCAGATTTCGCCGGTCGAAACCGTCAGAATACTTCCAAAAAGATAACTCATCAGGTTAGGTGCATAACCCGGAGTCAGGTACACGAAAATAATCCCGATGGCCATCCCCAGCGACCACCAAATGGCTATTGACGAGTCTTCGCGCACTTTTCCCCTGCTGCTGAAAAGCTGAATGCCCATTCCGGACAGAATAGAAAAGATAGCTGCACCAACCAGCGGATTAATGCCCAGGTAGTAACCCATCCCAATTCCGCCAAACGAAGCATGGGTAATTCCACCACTGATGAATACAATCCGGCGCGAAACAATATAAGTTCCAACAATCCCGCATGAAATGGCTGCCAGCAGCGAAGCCAGAAAAGCATTCAGAAAAAAGTCGTATGAAAACAGCTCAGTGAGTATGCCCATGATGTTCTTGTTCGTCGTGTAATTTTAGTACAGTATGCGGAATATTTCCGTGAGTAATAATCTGTAACGGGCAATTATACGATGCCAGTTGCTCTTCGGTAATGATATTACTCGGATGATGGTGCAAATGCCGGTTGACACAGGCAATGGTCTTCACGAAAAACGAAATGGTCCCTACATCGTGAGAAATCAGCATAATGGCCATTTGCTCGTTCAATTCTTTGAGCTTCAGGTACAATTCGCCTTCAAAATTATTATCCACATAAGTGCTTGGCTCATCCAGGATCAGTAATTCCGGATCGTTCATCAAAGCCCGACATAGAAAAGTCCGCTGCATCTGTCCTCCTGAAAGTTCGCCAATAGCTTTGTTTCTTATGGATGAAATCCCCATATCAGCCAGCAAATGCTCCGCCTTTTCCTTTTCTTCAGAATTTTTCCTGAAGGAAGAAAACAGAGCGGTATTTGATTTCCCGGATCGAACTACATCAATCACCGAAATTGGGAACCGTTTGTCTATCTGTTTACCTGTGGCAGATAGCCGATGTTGTTTTTACTGATTAGCAGATTAAGTGTTCCCGAAATTGGTTTTACCAGGCCGAGTAGTGTTTTGATAAGGGTAGTTTTGCCGCCACCGTTTGGACCGATGATTCCAATGAAATCTTCTGCAAAGACATCGAGCGAAACCTGATCGAGTACCACGTTCCCGTCGTATCCGGCTGAAAGGTTTTTTATTTCGAGCAGTTTCTTCATTTTTGTGAAGCTATTTTTTCGGCAATATCTATCATCTGTTTTTCCCAGTTGTAATCGAGCGGATCGATGATAACCACCTCTCCATTAATTTCATGTGAAAGCTGAAGCGCATTTTCCGAATCGAATTCTTTCTGGATAAAAACAATGTGTATATGTTGCGCATGTGCCACATCAACCATCTCCTTCAGGTACCTTGGCGAAGGCTCTTTTCCATCTTTTTCCAGAGCAATCTGATTCATTTTGAACTGGCGCGGCAAAATACCCCAGCGTGGGATGAAAAATGAGAATTCCGCGATTGGCAAACGGGGCCAGTTTCGTCGATATCTGTGCCGAAAGCGAATCGATCCGGGCATCGAATTTAGCGTAATTGGCTTCGAAAGTTGTGGCATGTTCAGGAAAAGCCTTTTTCAATGCCTCAAACGTATTTCGGGCCAGAATTTTTGACTCGGCAGGCGCTGCCCAAATGTGCGGATCAATAGCATCGTGATGATCTTGTTCGTGATCATGCTCTTCTTCACAGGTTCCGGCAGCAGGTTAACTCCTTCCGAGCAATTAACAATGATCAGATTTTTATTGATTTCAGCGAACTTTTCTTTCCAGACCTCCTCAAAGTCAGCAATCCAATCTGAAGCCAAAGTTTTGATTTGGCTAAATCCTTCATTGCGAAGGCAAA
>CAXXKQ010000013.1:0-86859 GCA_963676535.2 Prolixibacteraceae bacterium
AAGCATAATGGTGCGCCACTCATCGCCGTTGGCATGATTGACCAAAACGTACGACGTGACACCCGGCAGATAATCGTCAGAAAAAATCAGGTGCTCGCGAACCTGGGCCGACTGAAATCATCCGGAAAGCTGGATGTGCTTTCCGGAACCGGATAAGCGACTGGTAATATTGGAATATCGAAAGGTAAAGACTTTTTCTTTCCCAGTCAATCTGATTGATTTTATCGGAAGATTTGAATGAATTATGATCGCCAAACTTGGTCCGGGCCATTTCGTCCCCGGCATGTAAAAACGGAATCACCCTGTGAGGTGAGCACCAGCGCACCAGCCATCATAACCATTCGGGCCAACTCCTCATCGGTTGACTTCGGGGCAACTCAGCGCCAGTTTGTCGTACAGCGTGTAATTGTCGTGGCACGAGGCATAATTAATGCTTTGCCACGGTTCGGCAGCCCATGGCGATTTGGACCGTTCTACATAGCCGTACACAATTTGCGGGTGAAAACAGGCGCCAACAATCCCGAATTTAATGTTTTCTTCCTGAATAGTTTGCCCGCTCACAAATCCTTTGCTGCCGGGATCAAAATTATTGCCTTTAATTCCGTCACGAAAATCGTCGTTAAATACGGCAATCCGGTTAAGTCGGCTGACGTTGATTTTCATGGCCCGCCAGTTTTCGTCCAGAGGGCTTTTGTCGGCAGCCCAGCCTTCGCCGTAAAGCAAAAGCGAGGGAGAAATGGTGTCGAGGATTCTCCCGAATCTGATTCATGGTTTCCAGATCATAAATTCCCATCAGATCGAAACGAAAGCCGTCCAGATGAAATTCGGTTGTCCAGTACATCAGTGAATCGATGATGTATTTGCGGACCATCGTCCGCTCGGTGGCTACTTCGTTGCCGCAACCGCTTGCATTCGAAAACGAACCATTCGGTTTTTGCCGGTAATAATATCCCGGTACTGTTTGGTTAAACCACGACCGGCGGGTAAATGTGGTATGGTTATAAACTACGTCTAAAACAACACCGATTCCGGCCCGATGAAGTGACTGCACCAGCATTTTCAACTCCAGAATACGGGAGGTGTTCGCCGGATTGGTGGAATAGCTGCCTTCGGGAGCATTGAAATTTTGAGGATCGTATCCCCAGTTATACGATTGATTGGGAGCTAGCTCATCAACTGTCGTGAAATCGTAAACGGGCAGGAGGTGCACGTGCGTAATGCCCAGTTCTTTCAGGTGATCAACCCCGGTTTTCAGGCCTTGCGGTGAAAGTGTACCGGATTCGGTAAAAGCCAGATATTTCCCTTTGTTTTTCATTCCGGAGGAAGGAGAAACAGAAAAGTCGCGGACATGCAATTCATAAATCAGGGCATCGTTCATTTGAGACAAAGTGATGCGGTTGTCGGTTTCCCAGCCTTCAGGATTCGTTTTTGCAGGGTCATAAATAAGTCCGCGCTGACCATTAATCCCTACCGCACGCACATCAACACCGGGAGTTTCATTCAGCCAGCTTCCGTCGTTTACCCTGATGGTGTAATAATATCCATCCAAATCGCCCATAAGGATGATAACCCAGGTTCCGTTTTCAGCTTTTACAAACTGATCAATCCGGATAGCCGAACCTCCCAGACTTTCGCGGTAAATGCGCAATTCAACTGCGATGGCAGTTGGCGCCCAAACCCGAATCTTGGTTTTCTGTTTGGTGTAGGTGACGCCCAAATCGTTGCCACTATAATAGGGGTAAGCCGAAAAATCAACATCATGGAATTTCCAATCTCTCATCCGGGATTCTTTAGTTCACGTTAGTAATAGCAACCAAAGCCTTTGTTTGTTCAGGTAAATAAACTTTTCCGGAGTTTGATGCTATTCGACCGCCACCTGCGGCCTTCTACATCGCGCAAATAAATTCGGGCAAAGTAATACGATTTGATGGAGCGGTCGTATTGATGAAACGTTGATGTTTCGAGGTGAAGCTGGTGCATTCTTCCACTATCGAGGTACATGGGGTACATTTGCTGGCCGTTGGTCCCGTTGAGTTTAAATTTACGGCGCGACCAGATCTTCCTGAACTCCAGAACCGGCGCTTCCAGATCAGCCTGTCGTTTGCCAACGTTTCGGATCGTCAGGGTTAAAACCTGAGGGCGAAAAAGTCGGTCTTTCCCTAGGGAAACTTCCAGTTTCACTTTCCTGAAAAGCCGGGACAAGCTATTTGAATTCCTTGACCTGAAGAATCTGGCGGTTTCGTAAGTCAGTAAAATAAAAAGCGAAATCGAAAGGACAACAATAATCTGGATTAAAGTCTGTCTGTCCAAACCCGGGTCTTCCTGCGCAACTGCGATAAAAGGTAGAAAAGTCAGTAATAGAATAAATCGTCGTTTCATCCGGTTTGTAAATTGATTCCCAAAAATAGAAAAAGTCCTGCGATAAATGCAGAACTTTATTCGATTCGATTAATTCGTTCAATACTGAATATCCGGAAAGTTATGCGCAAAGCATTTTTTTAGAAATGCAGCACTTCCTTTATTTTTTTATAGCCTGTTTTGCTGACTTTCAGCTTGGTTTTGTCTTTGTCTTTCAGAATAACGATGTATGATTCCTTTTCGTATTGCTGAATTTCGGCAATGTTGTCAACCTGAACAATGTATGACCGGTGAATGCGAATGAAATCTTTCGGATCGAGGTTGTTCTCGAAGTATTTCATGGTTTTTTGTTTCATGTGCCGGCCGTCGTAAGTGTAAATCATCACATAATCGTCGAGCGATTCGATGTAGCGAATCTGGTCGACGGTAATGATGTGAATTTTGTGACGGTCTTTCACCACCACGCGATCGATAAAATCTTCACCCGGACGGAGATTGGTCAATTCCTCGAGTTTTTCTGAATTATCTTCTTCATTTTGAATACGGTGCTTCACTTTTTCCACTGCATTGAGCAAACGCTCTTTTGAAAATGGTTTCAGTAAATAATCGATCGCATTCAGTTCGAAAGCTTTTAAGGCATACTGGTCGTAGGCGGTAGTAAAAATGATTTGTGGTTTGAAATCGAGCAGTTCAATCATTTCGAAGCCAGTGATTTTGGGCATTTGGATATCCAGAAAAACCAGATCAGGCTTTTTATCGTTGATGGCTTTCACACCATCAAATCCGTTTTCACATTCGCCGATAATTTCAATGTCGGGATGATCTTTTAAATATGAACGCAGCAGGTTGCGTGCCAGTTCTTCGTCTTCAATGATGATGGTTTGTAATTTTTCGCTCATGACACTGCTTGTTTTTGTGGTATGACTAATTGTACTTCAAAGCATGTTTTACGATCGGTTATTTTAATCAGATCTGGCTGGTTATAAATGATTTCCATGCGTTTGCGAATATTCCTCAAGCCGATACCCTCTCCTTTTCTCTTGATCGAACTGGCATCATAGTCATTTAAAATCGAAATCTTTATAGCATTTCCTTCGCATGTGCATGTGGTTTTGATGATGACCTGGTCAGTTGTTTCATAAACGCCGTATTTGATGGCATTTTCAAACAATGGTTGTAAAATCATATTAGGTATCTCAGCTTCCAGACAGACAGGATCAATTTCAAATTCGGCATTCAGTTTTCGCCCGAAACGTACCTTTTCAATGCTCAGGTAAAGTTTAATGTTGTCGAGCTCGCGGGCAAATGAAACCATTTCCTTCTCGCTGTGCATCAGCGAATAACGCATAAACGTCGACAGGTTGATCACCATTTCCTGGGCTTTCTCCGGATTGCTGATTGTGAGCGAGGATATGGAATTCAGGCTGTTGAATAGGAAATGCGGGTTGATCTGCGATTTCAGTGCCTGCAATTCGGCTTCGCGAATCAGGGCTTTGTATTCTACTTCTTTTTTAATTTTTTCTTTCAGACTTTGGTAATAATTGACCGCATAGAAGAACATGAGCAGGATAACATACATCAGGTAGCCTGCAAAGATTTTGGAAGGAAACGAATTTTTCAGGTAATCGTTGCTGGTGACGATGAACGATCTGTAGATGGCATAACTGATGTACATCCAGATTCCGCAGAGGATAGAAGCAGCAATGAAATGAAATAGCAGGAGACGGCCAACGGTCACTTCTTCCAGACTGTTATAGCGAATGCTGTACCAAATACTTGATCCGAGTAAAGGATACAAAACGTAGTTGGTCAGGGCATCGATAGCGGAAAGCGAAAATGGCATGCTGTACCAAATAACCATCAACACCAGGTTGATTGTTCCCAAAAGCGCCCAGAAGGTGGCGTAAAAAATCAGGAGCCGGTAGTTGTTGGTTAACGGATGCTTCATTTTTTAGAAGTGTTTGACTTCAATTCCTCCGAAAATGGAAACTCCTTTGATCACAATTGTTTTTGAAGGGTCGTAGTAGCGGTCGCTGTAAGTTTCTCCCCGTTTATCGGTAAAGGCGCCAAAAATGGTGGTTACTTCATTTCGAACATTCCAGTCCATTGGAATTTTGAATCCGCAGCCGCCAAATACGCTGACACAGTCGATTACCGCGCCGCCTGGTTGAAGGCCTGCCCGCCTCAGATCGAATTCAATTCCACCAAAAATCGAGGTGGCTTTTCCTCCGGCCAGATTTTGTGAATTGATAAAAATTTCACGGCCTCCGAAGATGACAAAATCATCAAATGTATTGCCTGAATCATCAATGGGGGCGTTGGGTATGGGTTCACTGGCAGCTTCCAGGGGACGATGGTCGCGTTTGCGCATCAAAATGGCCACGCCAATGGCTACCAGGATTAAAGGCCAGTAAATTCTTCGTACTTCGTGGGGTACTGTAATCAGTTCTGGTATCATAAAAGTTCCACCAATCACAATCAGGATGGTCCCTGCAGTCCGGTTGCCTCCAATCAGTGAAAGAGCGCCGATTCCGATCAGCAACATCTGCCACGAAATAAGCAAATCAGCAACTGATTCCGGGATCAGGTTCAGCCTTTCTAAAATCAGAATTACGCCCAGTGCAATCAGGATCACTCCAAAATATAACCGTTTGTCACTACTTCTACGTTCCATATCTTACCTGTTTTACTTGGTTACAAATGTAATTACTATCAGCACCGATTCGATAACAGATCGGTAAAACGACTGATCTAATCGGTTAATCCGGATTATCCGATGGTTCAGAATAATTTGGAAAGAATTATTATTCCGATGATAATCAAGATAACCGGGAAAAAAATGAGCATCAGGATGCCCGGGATTATCAGAAAATGTGGAATGAAAATCATGAGCAGTAATACAAACAGCAAGGCCCCGAAAAACCGGCGGCCTGCAATCAACGAAATCCCGACCAGGATGATCAGTATCGGAATGATTGCTCCAAATGACCAGTGCCCAAGGCTGCTGAAAAAGTGGCCAACTCCGGAAAAGAATTCGCCTATTCCCGGGAAATGAATATCCCATCCGCTTTGTTTCAGGATCCAAAGGATTCCAAAAATGATGAGTACGTAAGCCCAAAACGATCCGGAGTGTCTCTTGTGTTCAATATGTCTTTCCATGACTTCCATTTTAAATCTGTTGTAAAAGTAAAACTTCGCCATTTGCGGAAATACCGCAGATCGGTCAGGATAAGTTTAAAATCGGCGAACGGATTGAAATCAAGGCAAAAGCAACCTGTCCATGACAGAAATTGGAAGCACAAAGACAAGGTGAACTACAGCAGTTTTTTTATTTCAGGCCTTCTGATTTTTCCGGACGAGGTCTCCGGGAATTGATTCAGAAACAGAATTTGTCTGGGGCGTTCGAAAGGAGATAAAAGATTTGCAATTTGTTCCTGCATATTTTGGGCAGGAAAAGGTTCGTCTTCAATGACCAGCACCAGTTTTTCGCCTAGCTTTTCATCCGGGACTGAAGAAACAACAAATCGCTGATTAATCAGACCTTCAAGTTTTTTCTCGATGCTTTCGGGCGAAAACTTGATACCTCCTGAAATGATCATGGAATCCGCCCGTCCTAAAATGCGAAAACTGGTTTCCGACTGAAGTTCTGCCAGATCGTTGGTCTGGAGCGGCACATCAAATTCAGGAACATGTATTTGCAAACATCCGTTTTCTGCAAGGCTGACTGAAATGTCAGGCAAGCACTGGTAAAAATCAGATTTCAGGGCGCCCGAAAGTTCACGGATTGCAATATGCGATGCGGTTTCGGTCATCCCGTAAGTTGAAACTATCCGGTTGGAAAGCTGGCTGATCTGGGTTTCGAGAGACAATGAAAGGGCCGAACCACCAATCAACAGGTTGCGGATATTTTGTAGTTTCTTTTCCCCCTCAGGCTGCTCCAAAAGCTTAAAAACCTGGTTGGGGACCAAGGCTCCGAAATCAACTGTTTCACGCTGCAAAAAGTCAAAATTGCTGGCCGGATCAACTGTAATCAGGTTCATTCGGCCAACAACAGCACGGACAACCATCATTTTTCCGGCAATGTAGCGGCAGGGCAGGCTCAATAAAAGCCGGTTGCCGGACCGCAACCCAAAATATTCAATAGTCCGTTCGGCGCTTCTGATCATGATATTTTTGGACAGTTCGATGGGCTTCGGTTTCCCGGTACTGCCAGAGGTTTGAGCCGTCACAAAATCTTTATCCGAGAACCATTCATTCAGAAATAAATACAATTGTTCTTCCCATTCGGGAACGGAAGAATTGTTGTGTTTTTCGGCAACGAAGGCTAAACGATCAGCCGGAGTGATTGTTCGTCCGTTCAGGATGATAGGTGGTGTGGTGTATTTCACGATTCGAAAATAAAGTTACTGATTACAGAACGCTGAAACTGATCACTTTTTCTAAAAATCATCGGGTTCTTCTTCCTGAATATTTTCTAAGTTCCAGCTTTTCCCGGGGCGAAACCACAATTGCTGACCTTCAATTTCGAGAGGCGAGCCGAAATTATTGGTGAAAAGTTGTCCGGTTCCAAGTCCCTGTTCTGTCGTTGTATTCAGTTGAAAAGTCCATTGCGCAATGGCATTCAGTCCGACGTTCGATTCGAGCGCTGAAGTTATCCACCAGCTTGTTTCGAAGTTTTTAGCCAGTTCAATCCATTTTTCGCAACCGGCAAATCCGCCGTGCAAACTAGGTTTCAAAATCAGATAAGCCGGATGGATGGTTTCGAGCAATTTCTGCTTTTCTTTTCCTGAAATAATTCCAATCAGTTCTTCATCGAGACCGATCGGGACCGGGGATCTTTCACACAATCGGGCCATTTCGTCCCATCTTCCGGTAGGGATGGGTTGCTCGATGGAGTGAATATGCAGATCAGACAGTCGCTTCAGATTTTCGAGCGCTGTTTGATACGAGTATGCGCAATTGGCGTCTACCCGAAGCGTAATTTCTTCCGGCGAAAATTCGCTGCGGATGGCTTTCAGCAATTCAAATTCGGTTTCAAAATCCAGCGCCCCGATTTTCATTTTGATGCACCGAAATCCGGCATCCAGTTTGGTGCGGATTTGCTGATTCATAAATTCCGGCGTTCCCATCCAGATCAGTCCGTTGATTGGAATACCCTGTTCTCCACGGGTAAAATCAGAAGGAAACAATATTCGGGTTCCTCCGTTTTGCAGGTCGAGCAGCGCGGTTTCGATGCCGAAACGGATGGATGGCCATTCGCGCAGTTCTTCGGGTGTATGAATAAAATAGCTGATTTGCTCGCAGACCTGCAGGAGTTTTGAACTCATTTTTTTCAGACTTTCCAGGCTCAGGTCGGGCAGGGGAGCGCATTCGCCAATTCCTGTTGTTGTTCCGTCGTTCAGAAAAATGAACCACGAATCTCGTGTTGTGTAAACGCCGCGCGAAGTTCCGGAGGCTTGTTTAAAGTTGAGGGTATATTTTTTGAACGATGCTTTCATCAAACTATAAATGATAAATTTTGAATTATGAATGAAATCAACTCCTCAAATCAGAAACGATTTCAACCTTTAGCTGATCGGCGCATTCATCCAGCAATTGCTTGATGCTTTTTTGAAATACAGGATGAATCAGTTCAGGAGCAATTTCGCAGAGTGGCGCCAACGCAAATTTCCGCTCCTGAATCCGGGGATGTGGAACGATCAGATTGGACTGACTGATGGTCTGGTTGTCAATAAAAAGAATATCGATATCGATTACCCGCGAACTATATTGGTTCTCTTTTCTGATTCGTCCCAATTCAAATTCAATTTGCTGTGTTTGGCGAAGAATTTCTTCCGGCGAATGACTGGTTATAATTTCAAGAGCCTGATTCCAGAATAGATCTTCCGATTCAAATCCCCAGGGCTCGGTTTCATACAAAGCCGACTTCGCGGTGATTTTTCCTACCCGATTATTAAGCCGGATTCGCGCGTCTGAAAAAACTTTTGTTTTATCTCCCAGGTTTCCGCCAAGTAACAAATAAAGACTTGCCATAGCTATGTGTAACAAAAACACTAAATTCGTACAAATCTATCGTACATTTCAATCGGAACAAACAAATTTAAATAAAATACACATGAAGGATTTTTTCAAATTTACCCTAGCCTCTATTCTCGGCGTGATGGTTGCCGGATTGCTTTTATTTTTTATCACCATTGGTTTCTTTTCTGCAATGGTTTCAGTTTCCGAACAACCTGAACAGATTGAAAGCAACACGGTGCTGATCATGAAATTTGATCACCAGATTGTTGACCGCGCCAAAAAGAATCCATTTGGGGATTTGGATTTAGGCATTTTCCAGGGAACTAAAACTGCCGGGCTGAACGATATTCTCGATTGTATCCGGAAAGCCAAAACCGACGACAACATCAAAGGTATTTATCTAAATCCGACAGATATCCAGGCCGGAATGGCAACTGTGGAAGAAATCCGGTCGGCATTGAAAGATTTTAAAACATCTGGTAAGTTTATCTATGCTTATGGCGATGCCTTTTCACAAAAGGCTTATTACCTGGTAACGGTAGCTGATTCGGTGATTCTGAATCCGCAGGGAATGCTCGATTTCAGAGGTTTGGGAGGCGAACGCACGTTCTATAAAAAAGGTCTGGAAAAGCTCGGGATTGAAATGCAGATTATCCGGCATGGTAAATTTAAATCAGCAGTTGAGCCTTTCCTGCTCGATAAAATGAGCGACGAAAACCGGCTTCAGACTGAAACCTACCTGAAAAGCTTATGGAACGAAATGCTGACCGATATTTCGGCTTCACGAAAGATGGGTTTTGACGAGCTGAACGACATTGCCGACATGGTCGCTACCTTCAGGAAGGCTGATTTTGCCAAGCAGAAAAATCTGGTGGATCGGCTGAAATATAAGGATCAGGTGATTGACGACCTGAAAAAACTGACAGGCATCAGCGAGAAAGTCGATGTGAAGGTGGTCGATATTTTCAAATATGTAAAAGTGCCCGAAAAACGTGCTCATCAGGGGCTGGCCCGTAATAAGATTGCCATTATTTATGCTTCTGGAAGTATTGATGCCGGCGTTTCCGACGATGGTATCCAGTCGGAAGATTTGTCGCGTACTATTCGTGAAGCCCGTCGCGATTCGTCGGTCAAAGCTATTGTTTTGCGCATCAACTCGCCGGGAGGAAGCGCCTTTGGTTCGGAAGTGATCTGGCGCGAAGTAAAGCTGGCTGCCAAAACAAAACCGGTAATTGCTTCGATGGGCGATGTGGCTGCTTCGGGCGGTTATTACATTGCCTGTGCTGCCGATACCATCATGGCCGACCATACAACCATTACCGGGTCGATCGGTATTTTCGGGATGATTCCGAATGCGCAGAAATTGCTGACCGACAAATTGGGCATTACCCAGGATGTGGTGATGACCAACGAACATTCGGACATGATTTCACTGACCCGTCCAATGACCACTTTCGAACGTGACCTGATGCAACAAATGATTGAAGAAGGTTATGACACATTTATCAGTCGCGTAGCTGATGGCCGTTCGTTGGAAAAAACTGCTGTCGATGAAATTGGCCAGGGTCGGGTTTGGGCCGCTCCCAATGCCAAGGAAATCAAGCTGGTTGATGTGTTTGGCGGTTTGACCGATGCCGTGGAACTGGCAAAAAAAATGGCTAAGCTTGAAAATTACAGGATCGTTAACCTTCCCAAACTGAAAGATCCGTTTGAAGAATTACTGAAAGAAATTTCGGGTTCGGCCAAAGCCAGTTTCATGAAAGATGAGCTGGGCGAAAACTACAAATATTACCAGGAGTTGCGCGGAGTTCTTTCGCAAAAGGGAATTCTGGCACGCATGCCTTATGATATTGATATCCATTAAACCGAAATATGGCATATAATCAACAACTGGCTAACCGGATCAGGGAACAGCTTCAGGAATTGGAGGGTATTGAAGAAAAAGAAATGATGGGTGGCTTGTGTTTCATGCTCAACGATAAAATGTGTGTTGGCATAGTCAAAGACGAGCTGATGTGCCGGATGGATCCGGCATTGTATGAGGAAGCTCTCGAAAAAACTGGCTGTCACGAAATGGATTTTACCGGAAGACCCATAAAAGGCTGGGTGTTGGTTGGCGAAGAAGGAATGAAAAATGTTACTGATTTGCAGTACTGGATTAGGCTGGCAATTGAATATAACAAACACGCCAAATCGTCGAAAACGAAAAAGTAATCGATAAAATCAGATGAGAAAGATTCTGCTGATTACCCTGCTGAACCTGCTTTTCGTGATTTCTTTTGCGCAAAAGGCAGCTGTCTGCGACATTCAAACTTCCATGGGAACCATCCGGATTGAGCTCTGCCCGGAACAAGCTCCGGTTACGGTAACTAATTTTCTGAGATATGTGGATGCCGGGCTGTATGACGGAACCAGCTTTTACAGGGTCTGTACACCCGAAAACGAAAAAGAGCGAATGGTTCAGATTCAGGTTATTCAGGGTGGCGATGTCCCGGAGAACAAACAGTTTGCCCCGATTCGGATGGAAATGACTCAAATGACCGGGCTGAGGCATCGGAATGGCGCTCTTTCGATGGCACGCGATACTCCCAATTCGGCGACCAGCAGCTTTTTTATTTGTATCGGCGACCAACCCGAGCTGGATTTTACCGGCAAACGAAATCCTGATGGGCAGGGCTTTGCTGCTTTCGGGCAAGTGGTCCGGGGCATGAAAGTGGTCAGAAAGATTCAGGCGCAAAAGAATAAAGATCAATATTTGCTCAATCCGGTGGTGATTCATTCGGTCAAACGGGTTCGCTGATCCGGATGGTCTCAAACAAAATCACCCGCCCGGTGTTTAGGAAACAAATACTTAAAGAACACCGACTATGCAAAAACTATTCTTACTGAAACCTGATTTTCAGGATGCCAACCGGGCTGACGGGAAAAGCTATTTTTGTCCCAATTGTGCAATTCTGGAAGGACTATTGTCGTTCTATCCCCGGCTTCGCGAAAAGCTGGAAGTTCACTACCTCGACTTTGCCCGGCCACGAAAAGTTCTTGTTGATTTGTTGGGCGAAGCCAATCAAAGCTGCCCGGTTTTGGTGCTCGACGATGGCTCGTTTATCAATCAACCTGACGATATTATACACTATCTGGTTGTGAACTATCAGATCGGTTATCCACATTAGATATAAAACCTCTCTTCATTAAGTTTCTGGGAAATGCCTCCCGGGTATCCTTGTATGCGTTTCTCCTGAAACATTTGCTGCAAAAATTGTCACTGATTGTTCAGAAAAATTCTTGTAACTCAAAAAAACATGGCTGAAACAAAACAAAAAATGACCCGCATTCTGTCGATTGACGGAGGCGGTATCCGAGGCATTATTCCAGGGCAGATTCTGGTTATCCTGGAAGAAAAGCTGAAAGCGAAATCGGGAAATCCGGATGCACGGATTGCCGACTATTTTGACCTGATTGCAGGAACCAGTACCGGCGGAATCCTTACCTGTGCCTACCTGATGCCTGCTGCTGATGGCGAAACGTTAACTTCGCGTCCAAAGTTCGATGCCAAGCAGGTGGTTGATCTCTACCTGAAACGGGGCGGAGACATTTTCAGTGTTCCCTTTGGACATAAACTTCGGACCGGGGGAGGAATTCTGGACGAAATGTATCCGGCAAGTCACCTTGAAAAGGCGCTCGACGATTATTTTGGCGACACCAAGTTGAGCGAATTGCTAAAGCCATGCCTGATTACTTCGTATGACATCAAACGCCGGATGGGGCACTTTTTTACCCAGCATGATGCCATTAAGAGAAAAGGCTGGGATTATCTGGTAAAAGATGTTGCCCGTTCAACCTCCGCTGCACCAACATATTTTCAATGTTCAGATATTAAATCGGTTTCGGAGGTGAGCTATCCGCTGATTGATGGCGGCGTATTTGTCAACAACCCCGCGCTTTGTGCTTTTGCCGAAGTTTACAATGAGTATAAAACAGCGCCAGAAAAAATAGTGATATTATCGCTCGGAACCGGCTATTCGAAAAAGGAATACGACTACGACAAAGCCAAAGACTGGGGAATGATACAATGGGTAAAACCAATAATTGACATCATGATGTCGGGAGTTTCCGAGGTGGTTGATTACCAGCTTCGGCAGATTTTTGACGCAGTGGGCGCTAATGGCCAGTACGTTCGCATCAATACTGAACTGCCCATTGACGTGAGCCCCGATATGGACGATGCCTCGCCCAAAAATCTTCAGGCGCTGAAAGAACTTGGTACTTACACGGCCCAGAATTTCGATGTGCAATTGGACGCAATGGTCGATTTGCTTATTTAAAACACTTCAGCATAAAACAGGAAGATCCGGTTCTCTTATGAGTCCGGATCTTTTTTGTTTTTCTGGAAGCAACGCGGTTGATCGGGGAGTTTTTATCCACTTTCAGCTATTATCTTTTAGATGAACTTTTCCCGTTTTTGCAAATTAAACAGTCCGTACAGTACAAAAAGCAGTGAGCCGACTGCCAGAAAGATACGATTTTCCATGGTGATTTCCTGCCAGACCATTTCGTTGAGGCGGTGTGGAATGTCAAACGGATTCAGAAAAATATTCCACATGGTACGTCCAAGTATTTCGGAGATAATTAGTAATCCAACTCCGATAATGACCATGACCACAGCTGTTCCGTTTCCATTTTTAATGATGGTTGAGAACATGAAAGCCAGCGAACCCAGAAAATAAATCGGGAACATCACCTGGAAGCTTAGTTCCAAAACAGGTACAGGTGCAAGCAGGTAGTAGCTCATTACAGTCAGGCCAATCATCATCAGGAAAACCAGAACAAAAACCAGGATCAATCGCACCAGCCAAACTTTGTAGCGGTAGTCGGGTATTCCGAACAGAATTTCGAGAATGCCTGCATCGAGATCGTTTTGAATACCGAAGGTCATCGGGTAAAAAATGAGCAGGATTCCGGGCATAATCTGGAGTCCGTAGATAAAACCATCATCAATCGCATTGTTATCGTATATGTTGGTAATGGCGATAAAAAAGTAGAAAGCAATAGCCGCCAACACAAACCAGATGAACCGGTTGCCGAAAATAACCTTCATGTTGTATTTCACCATCCGATGAAACAGAGTTGTGAAATTTCGGAGGTCTTTTGCTGAAATGGATTGCATATTCTTTTTATTTTGCAAATGTTTAATTTTTAAATAAGTACTAACGCGACAAAGTTCCTAAGTATCAAAGCATAAAAAACAGTATAAACTTTGTCCCTTGTTTTTCAGGTACTTTGTAACTACTTTCCTCACTTCAAATCTTTAATCAGGCACAGATAGGCATCTTCCAAAACCGGGTTGGCCATGATTGCATCTTCAGTTGGCTTTTGCCTGGAGAGGAAACGTACCCTGATCTGATCGCCCTGACGCATGTGGTGGGTAACCATTTGTTTGTTTTCCATTTTGTCGAAATCGGCAACAGACAAATCGAACTGCCAAACCATATTTTTGGCCAGATGAACCATATCACTCGGAGTTCCATTGTATTTTACCCGCCCGCGGTTGATCACTGCCACCTGGTTACACGAACTCGAAATATCTTCGATGATGTGTGTCGAGAAAATCACGATTCGTTCGCGACTCAACTCGACCAACAGGTTACGGAAACGGATTCGTTCGCGTGGGTCAAGTCCGGCAGTTGGTTCGTCAACAACCAATATTTTGGGCAGATGCAGCAGAATTTGCGCAATACCGATCCGCTGTTTCATCCCTCCGGAATAGCTGCCGATTTTGTCTGCCCGTTTTTCCCACATGTGTACGGCCTTCAGTACGTATTCGATACGCTGTTTCCGTTCATCTTTATCGGTCAATCCTTTCAGGATAGCCTGGTAATCAAGAAAGTCCTGTGCCGGCATATTTTCGTAGGTCCCGAATTCCTGAGGCAAATAACCAATCAGCCCTTGCAATTCTTCGCGTTTTTCCTGCGTGTCGATACCATTAATCCAGATTTTTCCGTAGCTCTGTTCCAGAATACCGCAAATGATGCGCATCATGGTCGATTTTCCGGCTCCGTTAGGACCGAGCAACCCAAACATTCCGGTTCCGATATTGAGTGAAACGCCGTTAAGCGCTTTGAATGGCTGATGTTGTTTGCCGATAACCGGAATCCGTTTTACCAGACGAAGCGTACCACGGCGTAATGTTCCAAAGCGTCCCGTGATGCGGTCAATATTAATTTTTTCCTGATACAATTTTTTTGAAGTAACAGAAATGATGAGGGCCAGATACCATACCAAAGCTAATGCTGCTGACAGTCCGTAAGTTTTAGTTTGAACAATCACCGTACCCACTTCGATAACAGGCAAAATCCAGAACAGGAAAACGTAAATTATCTTGTAGATTTTTGCCGGGAATTTTTTCCCCGATTGGGTGGAGCGGTAATTCAGGAAGAACCCAAAGGGTTTCCACATATTAAGCGCAAGCTGTGCTATTCCAATCGAGAGTAACAGCGACCAAAACGCTGAATCAAGATAAATAAAAGTGAAATAAATAAGGAATCCAATTACCGGCAATTGCCAAATCAAGTAGTCGAATTCGCGAAGTGTATGGTACTCTTTTTCGAGACCGGCGCGACGGCGTATTTTCTTACCTGATTCCCATTCGCGGGCAAACCGGCCTTCGCGATCGTATATTTTTACCAGGTTTTGAATGCGGATATTAAGAGTATCCTCATCGCTAATCAGCTTGGTGCCAGCTTTCCGTAAACTGTTGAGCACGAACCAGGTTGATCCTGGAACAAGTATGATTACCAGTATAAAATCGAGCATCTGCCACAAGCCTGAATCTACTTTGAAATAAATTAGGGCAAAAGAACCGGCCATTAACAAAAACTGTATGATTTTGATTCGTAGGGTCTGTTCTTTAAACCATTCAATAGAATTCTCCAGACCGGAATAAAATGTCGGGATAAATACAAGTGTTAACATGGTACTCAATGCTAACCCCCCTATAACTACGATGGCAAATGGTGCACCAATAGCACTTACATATTCTGCATCGCCCATTGCCAATGGAAGCATTCCAACAATGGTGACAATGGCTGTAATCAGGATTGGACGAACACGTGACAGGCCGGCAGTCATCAGTGCCCGAGAGCGTCGGAATCCACGTTTTCTCAAAATGTTGGTATAATCAATCAGGATGATACCATTGTTGACCACAACTCCTATCAAGATAAGAAAACCGGTAAGCGTGTTGGCATTAAGCAGGCTGTTGTTGGTAATGATAAGCGCCAAAAGCGACCCAATAGCAGCCAGAGGTATGGAGAACAGAAGGACGAATGGTGTAACAATCGATTCGAATACTGAAGCCATAATCATAAATATCAGCATAATAGCAGCGCCGATCATGAAATAAAATTCAGAGAAATCGGTTTCTTCGTGAATTACTTCGGCCGCCACTCCTGAAGGCAGATTGTAATTGGCAACCAACTGGTCAATTTCGTAGCGATAGGCAGCTAAAAGTTCCTTTGAACTGTTTGCTTCGCTAACAAACCGGTAGTTTACTTCAATTTGTTTTTCCTGGTTAACCCGGTTAATTCCGGCAATACCACTGGCATATACAATATTTGTAAAATCCTGAAGGTCGTGTATTCCTCCCTGGGCGTCGTTTACCTGTAACATTTTCAACTCTTCCATGTTACGGTCGGTCTTCTCTTCCACCCCGGCAACCAGCGGTTTTTGGGTAATGATGATTTCATATTCGTCAACACCTTGTTTGTATTGGATGTTGGTAGCAATTTCTTTTGAAAAGGAATTAATTTCTGAAAGAACATTGCTGAGCGAAATGTTATATTCGGTCATCAATAACGGGTTGAAATACAAATGTACTTCAGGGCGGTTGTCCGAAATATTCAGATTAACTGTTTGAACAGATTCAAGCTGGTCGATGAAGTATTTCAGGTCTTCGCCAACCGCCTGCATTTGTTTAAAATCCTGACCTTTGATTGTAATTTTTTCTTCGTCAGTTCCAATGCCCATCATCTTCTGGAAACTGGCGCCCATGTTGCGGCTTCCTCCCTGAAAATTCCGGGTACTTTGCGTTTGGGTAAATGAAATCGACGATGCTTTAATCCCTTTGGTCCGATCATTAATATCGTTTTTAATAACGGCAAATGTCCGGTCGTTAATTTTTTCAAAATCTTCTTTCAATTTGACTGTCACAACCGCAGACTCTTCTTCAATCTTACTGATAACATCAAGCTTTTCAGCCAGATCATCCAGTTTCTTTTCAATCTCCTGAACAGTTTTATCGGTAGTTTCCAGCGACGAACCTGATGGCATGGTCACATACAACCGTATTTCTTTGTTTTCCACTTCCTTAAGTGAGCTGATACTGACAGCCAGACTTATAAATATGGCCAGAAAGAAAATGACAATTCCACCGATAACAGTACCAGCCGGATTACGCATACATGATTTCAGGAAGACCAGATAAATCTGGACCATACGCATGTTGGTTGTCACCTTTTCGTAGAAAATATTTTTGGCGACCTGCCTTTTGAGCAAGGCGTAGGAAGCCATTGGAACCAGCAAAATAGCCACTGCCAGCGAAACAAGCACTGTTGAAATTATCGAGACTCCAACATTGGAACCGAGCATGACCACCATAAAGTTATCGGAGAAAAAGAAAGGCAAAAGCACCACAATGGTGGTTAAGGTGGAGGCTACAATGGAGCGCCAGACCTCGGTGGTTCCCTGTACCACTGCCTGCAGCGGGGCATACCCCTTCCCTGCAAGCCGGTAAATATTCTCAAGAACCACTACACTGTTATCGAGTAGCATTCCTATGGCCAGCGCCATACCAACCAGCGTCAGACTGTTGATGGAGATATTAAAGGCATAAAACAAGTTGAAGGAAGTAAAGATCGAAATTGGGATAGCCAGGGCAATGAATGAAACAATCCGGAGATTCTTCAGGAAAATCCACAATACGAAGATGGCCATAATGGCTCCAACAAGTGCAAGCTCCATGATCTGATTGATGTTTTCTTCCATCTGATCGGCCGAATTGCTAATTTCAGCAATCTCAATTTCTTTGTTTGCCATTTTCTCATTCAGTTTGGCCACCACTTTGCGGGTAGCCGCTGAAAGTTCGATCATGTTGGCCTGCGAATCATTAACGAGCAAAATAGTCACAGCATCTTTCCCGTTGACACGACTGTATGAGGTCTCTTCTTTTACTCCAAAACGAACTTCAGCTACATCCTTCAGTAATATTGGTCCGTTGGCCACAACTAGATTTTCAATATCCTCAACTTTGGTATATTCGGCCGTAACATGAACAAAGTACTGAACTCGTTTTTCTTTGAGATTACCTACATAGGTGCGCGAGCTTGAGTTTTGAGAAAGCAATGACCGGATTTTGCCTGGAGTTATGTGATAAGCTTCACAGGCTTTGGTATCCAGAATGATTTCAATCGATTTCTGTTTTCCGCCATAAATATTCACCGAGGCAATTCCGTCAATATTTTCCAGATCGGGTTTAATATCCTGATCAACAATGGTGCGCACCCTGTCAATTCCACCTTCACCTCGAGCCTGAAGCTCCATAAACTGGCTGTTCATCTGTTTCAGGTCGACTTTGGCAACATTGACCCGCACGTTTTGGGGCATCGATGATTGAACCTCATTGACCTTTTCCTGAAGCTTCAGATAAGCATATTTGAAGTTGACATCTTTTTGATAATATACTACGATAGATGACTGACGCGCATTGACTGTGGACTCGATAGATTCAATGCCTTCCAAGGTACCAATTGCTCCTTCGAGTGGCACAACAACCTGATTTTCCATGTATTCAGGAGCCATTTCGGTAGTCGAATTGGCTTGAACATACAGAAACGGAAGTTCAGCATTAGGCAGTAATTCCACCGGCAGTTGTTTATACGAGACATAACCCAGAATGGTCAGTCCCAGAAACAGCATGCTTATCAGTACTTTTCGTTCTATAATGAATTTCATTGTCAAAAATATAAGCCCCCTTCTAATTCCCCCGAAGGGGGAAAGTTTGGAAGCGCTTTTTAATAAATAATCTCAACTCAACAAGAGCAACTTTTTAAGCCCCCTCTATTGGAGGGGGTTTGGGGGAGGCTTTGTCTTTTAAGCCATCCAGTACATCAAATACACAAGGGATTACAACCAGCGACATGATGGTTGAAGTAATCAATCCGCCGATGACCGCCAATGCCATAGGTGCGCGTAACGACACAGATTCTCCGAATCCGATGGTAAGCGGCAACATGGCCAGAATGGTTGTTAATTTGGTCATCAAAATCGGACGGATACGTTGCTGTCCGGCCTGTTTGATGGCCTCAATTCGTGGAACCCCTTCCTTCTGGATTTGCAGGATACGATCAACCAGGATGATCGAATTGTTAACAGCTATACCTACCAGCATGATGATCCCGATCACGGCCATAATATTTAATGTTTGGCCAAGTATGAAGAAAATAAGGATGGATCCTACAATTGCAAACGGAATGGTTGTCAGAATGGTAAATGGATGTAGCAAAGACTCAAATTCGGCAGCCAGCACCATAAATACCAGAATAACCGATAATAGCAAAGCAAAACTGAGTGCATCCATCGATTCTTTCCGTTTCTCCTCTTCTCCGGTTACTTTAATTTTATAGTCGGGAGGAAGAGCAATTCCGGCAGTGGCCAGATTCACTTTATTTACCATTTTATCGAGTGCCACATCTTTACTCATGTAGGCTGTAATTTTACCAATTCGCGTCTGGTTACGTCGGAATATTTCTTTTGGTGCAGTACCTTCCCGAATATCGGCGATCTCATTAATGCGTATCACCTGGGTTCCGTTTTTAATAATCATATCCGACAAATCAGCTAATCCTTTATCGGGCAACCGTATGGTAATGTCTTGCATTTCTCCGCCTTTTTCAACGGTACCGGCAGTTTTGCCAACAAGCTGATCCTGAATCTGGCTGACCACATTGGCTACACTCAGGTTAAAGATACCGGCCCGCAAGCGATCCACCACTATTTCCACTTCAGGCGATCCGCCTTCCATCGAAGCTTCGAGGTTATATAATTCAGGAATGCTCTGAACGGCTTTCTTAACCTGATCTGATAGTCCCTGTATTGTCGCGAGATCCTGACCCTGAATTTCGATCACCAGTGGTGCTTCGGAAGTACCCATAAGCCCACCCAAGGCAGTTTGATCCTGAACGAATTTGATTTCCATATCCGGAAGTTCGCCCAAAGCCTGGGAAATGTCTTGGATTGCCATTGTTGAGCCATACTTTCCATCCGGTTTAAGTATAATTTTAATGCTTGCCGTGTTCTCGCCCTGAAAGAGTGCATCCTGACTATTAAGTACCCCGGTTGAAGGACCAACCTGACTATAAATGGTTTCCAAATGATCACCCAGAACTTCTTTGACAATTTTTTCCATGTTTTCGACTGCAGCAGTGGTTCGTCCAAGACGTGTGCCTTCCTGCATTTTTAATTCGAAAGAAAATTGCCTTGTTTCCGATTTGGGCATAAACTCAGTGCCAATGTATGGAACCAGCAATACTGAAGATCCAAGCAGTATGATGGCACAGATAATTACAACCCATTTGTGCTGGAGTACTTTTCCTAAAAACCGGCCATATCCTTTTACCTGAACAGTTTTTGCAGTCCCGGTCTTTTTACTGTTTTTAAAGAAATAATTGTACAGCATCGGGATTAACAAAACTGCAGCCACCAGTGATGAAAGCAAGGAAAAGGTGATGGTCCATGCCTGGTCACGGAAAAGCGCACCCGATGCTCCATGCAGGTATACAATGGGCAGAAACACAATGATGGTGGTAAGAGTTGATGAAGTGATTGCTCCGCTTACCTGCGAAGTTCCCTGAATAGCGGCATCTTTCACCGACATGCCCGTTTCTCGTAAGCGAAATATATTTTCCATTACCACGATGGCATTGTCGACAAGCATTCCAGCCCCCAGCGCCAGCCCTCCCAGAGTCATAATGTTCAGGCTAAGGCCGTTAAAATACATCAGGTTAAATGTTGCAATGATGGAGACCGGCATGGACACACTGATGATCATAGTTGTTCCGATGCGCCTCAAGAAAATAAATACAACAAATATTGCCAGTGCCATGCCAATCAGCGATGTTTCTTCAACTTCCCTGATAGCATTATTAATGAAAACCCCCTGATTGGAAACCACTTTAAGTTGATAACCCGGTAATGCCTTCTCCATGTCGGCCAATGCTTTGGTCACATCTTCAACAGCTTTTACCGTATTGAAACGGGTTTCTTTATAAATCGACAATCCCAGGCAACGTGTGCCATTCATTCGTACAATATTTTCCGGCTCTTTATTGGCAAAACTGATTTTTGCCACTTCGCGCAGGTAAATTGGAGCTTTTTCAGCAAGCTGATCACCCGTTGTTGTTGACTTGTATCCGACGATGGTATTTTCAAAGTCGCTCAGGTCGGTTAGTAAACTAACTCCCTTAACGACATATTTCATTCCCATTTCGGTGATCGATCCACCTGAAATACTCTGATTGAAACTTTGAATGCGGGTGTTTAGTTCATTAAGTGTCAGCCCGAACGCATCGAGCATATATTGATCGGTTTCAATCAATACTTCATTAACCTCGGCTCCCGAAACTTCAACCTCGGCAACGCCTTCGAGCCTCACCAACTCGTTCCGGATATAGTTTTCAGCAACCTTCCGGAGTTCGTTCATATCGGTTATACTTTCGTGCGAAAGGGCAACAACCATTACTGGTGCAGTATTTGGATCGTGCTGAGTGATGTTTATTTCGTCGATGTCCTGATTTTGTGCATAAGCGCTGGAGGCTTTCTGAAGATCGAGAAATGCTTCATCCATGTCTTTGGTCCAGCCATATTCGACTGTAATCTGCGCAGTACCAACTTTCGAAACCGACGAAACCTGCACCACACCAGCCTGTCGGATGGCAAGAGCTTCGAGGTTTTCCACGAATTGTTTCTCCATTTCTTCCGGAGGACGTTCGCCCGACTTCAATTCGATAAACAGGCGGGGGTTATTTATCTCCGGGAACAAGTCGATGCCCAGCTTGTCGAAGGAAATGTATCCCAGCAGGATAACGGCAGACACCACCATCAGAATGGTTACCGGATAGTTGACAGCAAATTGTGTTAGTTTTTTCATTCGTTCAGTTGAATTACAATTTATAAGTTCGGAGTGACTAAAGTTCGGAGTGTCTAAAATTTAATGCCGAACTCATTTATATCGCAGTTATAAAATCTTGAAGCGATTAGATTCCGGAGTGCCTGAAGTTAAACTTCGAACTTTAGGCACACCGAATTCCGAACTTCTTATTTCACAATCTTCACTTTCGAGCGGTTCTTCAAGGTTTCGAAACCTTTAATAACAAGGCGATCGTTAATTTTTAGTCCTGAAGTAATTTCTGCCTGATTTTGATTTTCATATCCAAGCGTGATGCGTTTTTCGATGGCCGTCCCGTTATCAACAATGAATACTGATTTGCCACGCTGGCTTGAAATAATAATGTCTTTTTGGATCACAATCACGCTGTCTTTGCGTGCCAGAACGATGTCGGCTTTGGCGAACATTCCCGGGCGAAGTTTCAGATCTGGATTTTCAACCTGAATAATGCCTTTAAACGTGCGGGTTTCGGTACTGATAGCGGGTGAAAGTTCTTTCACGCGTCCGTGTAGGGTATCTTTCGGAAGGGTATAATTCATGATTCGTACCATCTGGTCAGTCGCAACATCGGTAATGTATTTTTCCGGAAGATTTACTTCCA
The DNA here is from genome assembly GCA_963676535.2 of Prolixibacteraceae bacterium. Classification (GTDB taxonomy): domain Bacteria; phylum Bacteroidota; class Bacteroidia; order Bacteroidales; family Prolixibacteraceae; genus Aquipluma. The sequence goes on from CAXXKQ010000013.1 coordinate 22,197, forward strand.
CAGTCATGATGCTGTAGTCCATCAGGCTAAATACGGCGGTTCCGGTTGAGACCTGAGTGCTGTTTGTAATAGCAGGCAGATCGGTAATAACACCTTTAAAAGGAGCTGTAACTTTCATTTTGGCCAACTGCAGATTGGCTCGTTCGAAAGCGTCTTTGGCGTTGGTGTAACTGACTTCCGAATTGCGGTAATCAAGCTGGGTAACTCCTCCTTTTTCAAAAAGCGACTGTTGCTTTTTCATGTTCTGTTCCGAAATTTCCAGATTCAGTCGTTTGCTCTCTAACCCGATGCCATTGACATATTCGGCATCTTCGAGCATAACAACTACCTGACCGTTTTCAACGATATCGCCCAATGCAAACGGACGGCGTGTTCTTGGATTAATGAGTAGCCGGTATTTCCCGGTCATTTCGGTTTTTACAACGGTAGTCTTGGTAGCGTTAAGTGTTCCGGTTGTATTAATCACTTTTTCAATTGACCCGGGTTTGATGTCGGTTACCGAAACCGGAACGGCCAGTTCGGTAGTGGTGTTTTGCGGTTGGTTGTTACAGGCTGTGGCAGCCCCAATCAGGGCAAGCATAGCAATTAATTGGCGAAATGATTTCATATCTGTTTATGTTTTTATTTTTTCTTCTGGATAATATTTTCAGGAACAATAGCTTCGTTTTTTTCAAAATCGTAAAGCGACTGAATTTTCAGGTTCAGCAATTCGATTTTATAGTCGATTAAAGCTTGTGCATAAGCCATTTTCTTTGACGACAGCTGGTTCTGGAAAAGGTTCATGTCCATACTGGTCAGGTCGCCGTTGGCATAGCGTTCCAGGTTGATTTCGTAAGTCAGCTGTGCATTTTTTTCACTCTGTGCAGCAATATCTATCTGATTAACCAGGTTTTGTAAACCCCGGTAAATTTTTCGGATATCAAGTGTAATTTGTTTCCGTTCTTCAACCTGACTCAGTTTCTGTGTTTCAATGACTGCTTCCTGCGCTTTGATACGGGCTTTCTTTTCGCCCCAATCATACAACGGAAGATTGAATGCAACCGATACTCTTGGATTGTTTGTCGGATTGTCATAAATGTCTTTCATTTTCTCATTTTCACCAATAATTCCCAGCGATAAGTTGATATCTCCCCTGAATTCGTTTTGCGATTTGGTCCGTATCAAATCAAATTGTGAGGTTTCGATGTCAATTTCGCGCTGGCGAAGTTCCATCCTCGAATTCAACCCAAATTCGATGGCTTTTTTTACATCAACCACTACAGGGTTCAATGCCACATCAGTCATCACGGTTATTTCCTCCATAATATCCATGCCGATGTATTGCTTAAACTGATCTTTGAGATTATCGAGACTTACCTGCGCATTCTGAAGGCTGGATTTTGCTGTGGCAAAGTTCAGTTCGGCCTGATACAATTCTTCTTTGGCGGCAATTCCGGCAGTTACTTTATTCTGGGTGATTTCGTAACTTTTTTGGGTATTGGTAAACTCATCCTGCGAGATACTCAGATTCATTTGTGCCAGATAAACATCGTAAAAGAATTGGGTTACCTGCTTTTCATTGTTTAGTTTTTGCATGGCGTAATTCAACTGGGCATTCTCGAGGTCCAGTTCCAATTCTTTAAGTTGCAGTTTGGTGCGATTGTAAGTGAACAAAGGCTGGCTAATACTCAGATACAGATTGTTACTGAATGATTTGTTTTCAATGTTGTTTTTAAACTCGCTTATATTTTTCTGCCATCCAAATCGGTTTACCAGGCTGACAGTTCCATCGGTTGGAAGGATCGGTTGCGAAACGGTAAATGTACCGAATGACTGAGTATTTTCGCTGGTATTCCAAATCGAGAATAAGTCGTCGAACTGCCTGTTTTTATTGTAACTGATCGGAGTCACACTTAACGAGAAGTTCGATTTGAGTGCGGCATTCTGCGCTTTTAACGACTGTTCGGAACGTTCCAGGTTCAACAAAGAGCGTCGGATGTCGGGGCTGTTGTTTCGTGCAATTTCAAGTGCACTTTCGAGCGTCAGGATTTGTTGTGCATTTGCCGTAAGCAAAAGCTGACAAAAAATGAACAGCAGGAGTCCTCTTCGAATGAATTTTTGTAAAAGCATAATTGTTATCGTGTTTGTAGCCTCCCCCAACCCCCTCCATAAGAGGGAGCCTTAAGAACGGCATTTGTTAATATCATTTAAACTCTTCTAAAGGTTTTATCAATTAAAAAAAATGTCCATCAGAATTCTCACCCCCAAAACTTTTCCCCCTTTGGAGAACGGGAAGGAGGTTGTGTTGTTTTTATTGTTTCACCAACTTAATAGCGTCGGCCACAACAACCTGTGCTTCCGATTTATTTCCCAATTCAACTTTAGCCGTATCACCCGAGAAATAGAATGACCCCAGGCTATTCCAGCCATTGTCTGCTGTTTTCAGGTCGATTACGACTTCTTCCTTTTCGCCATTGTGATAAACGGTGTAGGTATATTCGCCTCCTGCATCCTGGTTGTCATGCCGCTGCATACGCTGATTGGCTTTCATAATATAGCTGAAAACTTCATACGTTCCGTCGCCTTTGATCGGAATATTCCAGCTTGCCTTTTTATTGCCATCGCCCGAACGGATATAATGAGCCGAACGGATAAATTCTCCAAAAAATCCACTGTTGGTGGTAGCTTTCCATGTCCGGGGAGCATGCCAGGTATTAAATCCGACGAACCGATCTTTGGTCAGATCTTCCTTGAGCAGAATTCTTTGCAATAAGCTGTAGTCGGCGGTCTGTGTAAACTTGAAGTTTGCATCTTCGTCATCGCAAATAAACTCACCTTCTTCGGTCAGTCGAACAGGAACATCCGATATCTTTTCGCCCTCAAACGGAGTGGCTTTGGTATCTTCCTCAATGTTTTCGAGCTGAACACGTATTTCTGAAGGAATATTCCGTGACGTCAGCGTGTTAATTGTCAATCCGCGGGGTGTTCCGTCGAGAAGGAAACTAACCTCTTTGGTTTGTTTGCCATCCAGACTGACGAGTTTGTCAATGGTTTCGGCATCGCCACCCATCATAAATCGGCCTCGTCCGGGGCCCCCGCCTCCGCCAAGACGGAACTGGACAATTATAATTCCCTCGGTAGTTTCTATGTTGGTAACTTTGAACTTAACCATGGTTTTCAGGCGGTCGCCATCCAGCACATTTACGGCATTTACTTCGCCAATCAGGTAGCCGGGCAGACTCCTGCTATTGAACCACTTGTCCATAAACGGCAATAAATCAGCACCAAATTGAGATTTGATTCTGCTATTGAAGTCTTCGATGGTGGTTCCTTTAAACTTGATACTCTTCAAGAAATTGAACATGAAATCGTCAAAAGCCTCGTCACCGGTGCGTCGTTTGATGATGGAAAAAAGCGACTGTCCTTTTTGCTGGATCACATTATCAATAATTTTCGATTTGGTTGTATCGTTGAGCAGTTCGGCAAACGAGAAATCCTGTAAAGCCAGGTTGGCCTGTTCGTTTTCGGTCATTCCCTGCATGTCGCGCATAAATCCCATTGCTCCCGACTGGGAAGATTGTTTCAGGTATGATTCAAAAATGCGGTCGGTGATTGGCCATTGGTCGGATTGCACGAAGTAGGCATAGTTATAAAATAAGGGAAAAGCATACAACGGGTTGGATTTTTCTTCCACCTGAATTTCACCTTGTCTCCGGTTAAAGGCTGGCCGTGCTGATTCTTGTGTGAAAAGCGACAGGAAGCTATTGAAAGCCTGTACTTTTTTCTCTTCCGGAGTGGTTTGGACGTCGCTTCCACGATTTCCCCAACGTTCCATTCTCTTTATTGTTCCTTCAAAATCGGCTTCATTAATCAACAACCCTTTCTCCGGAAAAAGTACAGTTTCGGGCTGCACCTGTTCGCGTTCGCCCATTAAAGTGCGGGGATAAGAATAGAACTGTGCCGGAACTTCAACCAGGGTAAACCGCTGAAACGGATAATACATATCAATTTTGCGTTCGTAATCTTTTAAAGCAGTGGCAATCAGTTGAGGAACAGTATCTTTTATCGGTTCAAGGAATTTGGTAAAATAATCGTGTTTGGGATGATGAAACAGATTGAATACCAGTCCGTCGATGGTATCTGTTTTTTGTGTGTACTTACCGATGATCAGCGAAATCTGGGGTAAATTGTTTTTGTTGGTGAAATGGAATGTTCCGTCTTTCTGCTCTGCAATTCCCTGCGAAATAGCAATCAGTCCCGGTTTGGTTTTAACCGAAATATCAAAACTGCTGAATTGTTTTTGCATCCACTGTTTGCTTTGATTTCCGAAACTTGTTCCGGCTATCGGATACCAGTCGCATTCGCGCGTCAGCAGAACAAAATCAGGTGAAACAATGCCCGATCGTTTATCAATTTTAAACATGAATGCCTGATTCGCTTTTTGAAGGGTTTTATCGTCCACGTCCAGGTAACTTGCGGCTTCGTTCAGGTTTCCGCTGTAAATAAATTCAAGTTCGGCGCTTTCGCCGGGTTCCAGCTTTGTTTCCGAAAAATCGATCAGGTTCAGTTCGCGTTTAACCGCGACTTCCTGCCCATTAAAACTTACTTTGCGCACTTCGAATCCCGGGTTCAGGCTGAATACAAAATGATTGACTGCTTCCGGATGCGGATTGCTTACTTTTAGTTTGGCGGTCACATCCAGATTATTTCCTTTGTGGTCGATCTCAATGCGGTAACTTTCAACGTTTAATCGTGGAGTTTTCAGATTGGCATCGTTCAGCGTCCGAATGTTTTTCCTCAACTCCTGGTTCTGGGCGAACGTGGAAATGTGCATTTGGCCCAGCCAGATTCCGGCGATGAAAAATATCAATGCGGGGAATAAGGTCACTTTATTGCTGAACGGACTTTGAGGCAGCCTTTTCAGAAGTGAAATCGTCAGAAAAATAAATGCAACACCAAAACAGGCATACATCCCACGGTGAATAAGAATGGTCTGAAGGTTTCCGAAACCAATAAAGTCGGAATTGAGCAGCGGCATACTGTATGCCATGTAATCGAAAAGGAAGTAAAATTTGGTGTTGAGATAAAAAATCGTAACTGCCACATATCCAAGTAAAAGAATAAACGTGATCGCCTGATTTTTCAGGATACTCATAATAAAGAAAGAAAGTCCGAGGATAAAAATAAGGGTTGGCAAGCTGATGATCAGGAAATACTCCAGATAAGCCATCCAGTTAACCGTTACGTTTTCGGCAATCAGGTTAAAAACAAGTGCTTCCGAAAGGATAATCAGGTTTAGAATGATGAAAACAACCAAATTCCCAATGGTCTTTCCGGCTACATATTCGCCGTTCGACATCGAGCGGATGTAAATCACGTCGGTGGTATCCAGTTTTTTATCACGTTTCAGGAAATCGGAAGCCAGAAATATGGCAATTATCGCCTGAACAGTATTTAGCAACAACAGATTTACATAGGGAATGACCGACGAAATGGCTTTCATTTCCCAGTTTCCGGCTCCTCCATTACCCATGATCAATGTTCCCATATTGAAAAAGAACAAAAAGACCATAGCCAGAATGGCAAAAATCCGGAAAAACCACGAACGCAAAAGCGTTGTGATTTCGTATTTGGCAATGGAAGTAATGTTATGAAGAGATATCATAGCTGCTCAGGTTTAAATGGCTGTCCATTGATTTAAGTTACTTTCCATAAAATATACGTAGGCATGTTCGAGGTTAGGTGCGATGTTTTGTCCGCTGTACCCGTTGATCGCATCGGCCACTACCTGAATTTCCCAACCTTCGCTGGTCGGTACATTCGATATAACCGGATATTTTTCGTTGATTTCGAGGTATTCGGCTTCGGTGGCCTGAATCAGCCATACTTTTCCTTCGGCACGGGCAACCAGCTCGTCGGGAGAGCCGGTAAAAGCCAAACCTCCCTGGTTGAGCAAAGCCATGTCGGTACACGAACTTGAAATATCGCCAACAATGTGGGTCGATAAAATAATGATGACATCCTGCGTGGAAATGGTTGAGAGTAAATTTCGGAAACGGATGCGTTCTTCGGGATCGAGACCGGTAGTTGGTTCGTCAACAATGATGATTTTTGGTTCGTTAATCAGCGCCTGCGCAATGCCGAGGCGGCGTTTCATCCCTCCTGAAAGTTTATTGGCCTGGCGGTCGCGGGCTTCGAATAAACCTACTTCTTCGAGCATTTTATCGACAGCCAGTTTCCGTGTCTTCGATTCTTTCATGCCAGCTAAACGTGCAGCGTAATCGAGGAATTCGTAAGTTTTGAGGTGCGAAAAAAAGCGAAAATCCTGAGGCAGATAACCCAGCATGGCGCGGATTTGCTCGCGGTCTTTCGTCAGGTCATAGTTATTCATCAATACTTTTCCTGAAGATGGCTGCATCAGGGTAACCAAAATGCGCATCAGACTTGACTTTCCCGCTCCGTTGGGTCCAAGCAGACCGAACATCCCGTTATTGATTTCGAGGTTGACATCTTTGAGGGCATGATTGCCGTTGGGATAGACTTTATTTAAGTTTTCAATGGTTATCTTCACTGCTAAAAAGTTAGGTCACGGTTTCTATGACTAGAATTCTTCCTTTAGGTTTAATCACTTAATCGACTCTAAGTTACAAAAATGAAGTTCTTTGCATCTTTTTTTCGACAGACATACCGGTTTTACCGATAAAGTGGTTGAATGTGGGGATGATCATTCATTACAAATTCATCAAAAATCTATTGCAAATCAAATAAGCTGCTAATTTTGCTTCCGAAAAATTGAATTACACCGATGCTGAGACTCCGGCTTAACATGAAAAAATACGAGGCCAACGAATACCTGGTTTTGATTTACAGGTTTCTGGTAATGATGGCCCTTTATTCCGTTTGCCGCATCTTATTTTACCTGTTCAACACGCCCTCGTTTCCCAAAGTTACATTCATGTCGTTCCTCACTATTCTAAAGGGTGGATTGATGTTCGACATCAGTGCACTGCTTTACCTTAATGCTGTTTACGTCTTTTTATTTTTATTGCCCTTCAGGTTTAAGTTTAGCAACTGGTACCAGATGTTCCTGAAATGGCTTTTTGTGATCAGCAACGGAGCAGGCCTTGCATTCAACCTGATTGACATGATTTATTACCGGTATATCCTGAAGCGGACCACAGCAAGTATGTTTGATGTGGCTGCCTTTGATGCCGGAAACACGAACCTGATCATGCGGTTCTTTTATGATTTTTGGTACATTCCGGTCATTCTGGTCATTTTGCTGATTTTACTTTCTTTGCTGTATTCCTTGCTGAAACCAAAACCATTCCGGATCAGGCATCCATTTGTTTATTTTCTGTCGGGGCTCCCATTTATTTTTCTTGCCGTGGTTCTTTCCATTATCGGAATGCGCGGAGGCTGGAGACACAGCACCCGTCCCATCAACATGAACAATGCAGGGGCTTTTGTCAATGCGCCTGAAGAAATGGCGCTGGTACAAAATACGCCTTTCTGTATTTTCCGAACCTGGGGCAAAAAGGCTTTCATACATAAAACCTATTTCGCTTCGGAACAGGAACTGGAGCAAATTTATAATCCGGTTCATGTACCCGATAGTATTGGCCCTGCACGAAAAGACAATGTAGTGATCATTATTCTCGAAAGTTTTAGCCGTGCTTTTGTAGGGGCGCTCAATCCGCAGTTTGAGGATCCGCGCGACCGCAGTTACACGCCTTTTCTTGATTCACTTATTCACGAAAGCCTGGTTTTTACCAACGCTTTTGCCAACGGACGAAAATCAATCGACGCCATTCCATCGGTTACCGCCAGCATTCCGGCGCTGGTCCTGCCTTATGTCATTTCGGAGCGCTCGGGAAATGACATTAACAGTTTGGCCAGTCTGCTTTCTGTACAGGGCTACCAGTCTGCCTTTTTCCACGGAGCCCCCAATGGTTCGATGGGGTTCGATGCGTTTACTAAAATTGCCGGATTCCAAAAATATTACGGACTAAATGAATATGGGAACACGGCTGATTTTGATGGGGTCTGGGGTGTTTGGGACGAACCATATTTCCAGTTTTTTGCCCGCCAGATGAACGACCTGAAAGAACCCTTTCTAACGACCATGTTCTCGGTTTCGTCGCACCATCCGTATGAAGTTCCTGCAAAATACAAAGGCAAATTTTCGGAAGGAAGAATTCCGCTTAACAAGTGCATCCGGTACACCGATCTGTCGTTGCAGAAGTTTTTCGATACAGCCCGGAAGATGCCATGGTTTAAAAATACCTTGTTTGTTATTACTGCCGATCATGCGGTTGATTCAGACATTCTCGAATATTATACTTCGGTCAACCATTTTGCCATCCCGATTTTATTCTATAAAGCTGATGGCAGCCTGAAAGGAGAAGATAAAGGATTGGCCCAACAAATCGACATCATGCCTACGGTGTTGAGCTATTTAAATTATCCGTATCCATACGTGGCTTTTGGGAATAACCTGCTCGATCCGAAAAGTCGGCGGTTTGCCATTAACTACATCGAAGAATCGTACCAGTTTCTGAGTGGTGATTATGTCCTTCATTTAACCGACGATAAACTGACTTCTATTTACAACCGGAAAGAAGATCCGTTGCTAATGAATAATTTGCTTGGAAAACTTGATCTGACCGGAGAACAGCAACTTCAGAGAGCCATCGTCCAGCAATTCAATAACCGGATGGCCGATAACCGGCTGGTGATAAGCCCCACCCAAACCCTCCCCTCAAGGGAGGGTTCAAAAACACCTCAATAATAGCGGAATTAAATACAATGAAAATCTATGTGGGCTAATGAGCCTATGTGTTTCATTTTTATAACCTTAAACTTGGATTTTGAAACTTATATCTGTTCCCAGCCATCGCGGTAATTGTGCCTGATCCATTCTTCGGCTGAGGCAAGTGCCAGAATCGTGTCGTATTTAGTATCGAATTTCGGGTCGCCATTCACCACTTCAAATTTATTGGATGTAATTACCCTGATTTTTTCATCGTACCCGATGTTGGTAAACTGCATATTCTTGCCATCCCAAAGCAATCGCTTTCTCAAATCCTGAAGGCGGACCGCCAACACGCCCATCACTACCATTTCGTTGAGAGGTCCCGAGTAGCCGAAATAGGAACTTGCTTCTACCCGGTTTCCCTTGTTTTCTTTAGCTGCGCGAATCCAGTCTTGTTCGTGCCCATTGGTTTCAGTATTGGGTATGCGGCGGATCGACTTTTCAGGTTCGTTGAAATGAGCCATTTCCGAAGTTGGTAACAAGGTCGGGTTGGTTGCGTAACAGCCGCACATAATTTTTCCTTTGGTACCGTAAAAAATAACTCCTCCGTTCCAGTCGCCCATTGGTTCGTCGTCTTTCAGTTCGTCCGGGCGTTCGGGTAACATTCCGCCATCATACCAGGTTACTTTAACTTCGGGCATGGACACCCGTGGAAGGTTATCGCGGCGCGGAAACCAGTAAGTTACCTTCTCCGCATTGGGTGCCGATTCGTTATTGATCTGGGTTGAACTGCCTTCGACAGCGGTCGGGTATTGCAGCATTAGCGCTTTAAATACAGGGTCGAGAATATGACAGGCCATATCGCCCAGTGCACCGGTACCGAAATCCCACCAGCCACGCCAGTTCCAGGGGGTGTAAACTTCGTGGTACGGACGGAATTTGGCTGGTCCGATAAATAAGTCCCAATTCAAAGTATTTGGTACGCGCATTTTATCGGTAGGTCTTTCCAGCCCCTGAGGCCAGATGGGGCGGTTGGTCCATGCATCGACCGATTTGATTTCACCAATGGTTCCGGCCCAAATCCATTCGCAAATTTTCCGGATTCCTTCTCCCGAATTTCCCTGGTTTCCCATTTGGGTGGCAACACCATATCGTGCGGCAGTCTCAGTCATAATCCGGGATTCGAATACTGAATGGGTCAGCGGTTTTTGTAGGTAAACGTGCAATCCGGCTTTCATAGCCATCAGGGCGGGAAGGGCATGGGAATGGTCGGGTGTGGCAATCATTACGGCATCAATGTCTTTCTGCTTGTCGAACATTACCCGGTAATCCTGGTATTTTGGAGCGTTCGGCCATTTCCGGAAAGCATTTCGTTCGGCATATTTCCAATCGACATCACAAAGGGCAACAATATTCTCCGTTTCCATGTTGGTCAGGTTGTTGAAACCCATGCCACCCACGCCGATACCGGCTATGTTAAGTTTATCGCTTGGCGCCTTGTGCCCCAGACCGGCAATTACGTTTGAAGGAAGGATGGTGGCGGCTGTGGCAGCTAAAGTGGTCGTTCCTAAAAAATGCCGGCGGCTGATGGTTGAATGATTGTTTCCCATGATATTATCGTTCCAAAAAGAATAGATTTTCTAATTCGGTGAAAATAGATATTCTGGTTTAATTTCTGAAATGAAACCAGAATTCAAATCGTTAAAGAAATAAAAAAGGTGAACCTTTGCAGATTCACCTTTAAAATGTCCATTAAATAAACAATTATGCCGGCATTTCCGGAAGACTCCAGGGTTTGCGGTAAGTATGTTTAATCAGTTCGGCTGCAAATTGAGTTGCAGGAACCGGATCAGTATAAGTTTTATTGAATGTTGGGTGACCGTCGTGAATCTTGAATCCGTCTTCGACAACGATTTTTATTTTTTCGCTGTCGCTGATGTTGGTGAATTTCATACTTGGTCCGTCCCATTCCAATTCTTTATTCAACGTTTGAAGGCGAACTGCCAGTACTCCCATAACAACCATTTCGTTGAATGGTCCGGCTTCGCTGAAGTTGGAAGCTGTTTGAACACGGCTTTCAGGAGATTCTTTTGCAGCGCGAACCCAATCCATTTCGTGTGAAGTTCCAACACGACGACGGAATTTTGGAGTAGCTTCTGGTTTATAAACGGTGCCGTCGGGACGTAAAATCCAAGGATTAACGCCGTAGCAACCGCAAACTAAAGTACCTTTGGTTCCGTGGAAGAATACACAACCGCCTGAATCATTCGGTTCTTTACCAGCTGGCCATGCAGCAGGAAGCATCGGTTTTATTCCTCCGTCATACCAGTATACTTCTACCTGAGGAAGTTGAGCTCCTTTTTTCGATCCTTTCCATGCGCGTTTTGGTGCACGGGCCGGGAAAGTTAATTTTACTGACTGGGCAGTTGGGGCACAATCCTGCAATAATAAAGTTGAATTACCCTGAGCTTTGGTTGGATATCCCAGTTCGAGGCCAACAAATACGGGGTGAAGAATGTGGCAAGCCATATCACCTAAAGCGCCAGTTCCATAAGCCCACCATCCGCGCCAGTTCCAGGGGTGATAAACTTCGTTATAAGGACGCATTTGAGCGGGTCCTGTAAATAAATCCCAATCCAATGTTTCAGGAACCCACTGACCTTGTTTGGGGGTGTTTAATCCTTGTGGCCAGATCGGACGATCGGTAAATGCTTCAACTTTGGTTACTTCACCAATTTCGCCGTTGGCAAGCCATTCGCAGGTCAGGTTAACTCCTTCTGCCGATGAACCCTGATTACCCATTTGAGTGGCAATATTGTATTTTGCAGCCAGCTTGGTCAATAAACGTGATTCGTAAACTGTGTGAGTCAAAGGTTTCTGTACATATACACTTTTACCCATCTGGATAGCATGTGAGGCAATAATGGCGTGTGTGTGGTCGGCAGTTGCTACCACCACACCATCAATCGATTTACCCAGTTCATCGTACATAACTCTCCAGTCTTTGTACTGTTTGGCATTCGGGAAAAATTTGAATGTGTTTTCGGCATATTTCCAGTCCACATCGCATAATCCAACGATGTTTTCTGATTTCAGATTTTTAAGGTTTGCGAAACCCATACCACCGATTCCAATACCGGCAATGTTCAATTTGTCACTTGGTGCTTTATGCCCCAGGCCAGCAATTACATTGCTCGGAAGAATAGTAGCTCCGGCAGCCGCAGTTGCAGTAGTTGCAAGAAATGTTCTTCTGCTAAATTTCTCTTTCATTGGTTAATAATTTAATTTCGATTTAGGTATCTATTATTAATTGTATTTGATCAAAAATCCCCTAAAGGTAAAATTATCTTCCAGAATCACCAAGTCTGAAAGTTCTATCTTTTTGAATTTTATGAAACCCGCATCCTGAACATCCGGAAGCGCTTGGTAATCGTTTAATCCTAAATTCAAGTAAATGAATTTTTTCGGATAGCTTTTGTCTATTCCGTATTGAAAAATTCGATTTGACGGGCGAACAATCGGCGCCTATATTTGTCTTGTAATTTTTAGGAATTCTAAATTGTAAATACAAATATTATGAAGACTATTGGAGAAAAATTTCCTGACTTTAAAAAAGAGGCCGTTGTTTCACTTGAAACAGGTAAAGAGTTTAAGACTTTAACGCAGGTCGACATTACAGGCAAATGGACTGTATTTTTTTGGTGGCCGATGGACTTTACCTTTGTTTGCCCAACCGAAATTATATCGTTTAACGAGCATTACGAAGAGTTTGTCAGCCGCGGAGCCAATCTTGTGGGTGCTTCCATCGATTCACATCATGTGCACCTGGCCTGGCGCAAAAGCCATCCCGGTCTCAAAGGTCTGAAGTTCCCGATGTTGGCCGACACCAGCAAATCGCTTTCTGAAGAATTAGGTATTTTGGAAGCTGGTGACAAAATTGCCTACCGGGCTACTTTTATTATCGATCCGGAAGGGACGATTCAGCATGTATCGGTTAACGGACTGAATGTGGGGCGTAACGTGAAGGAAACTCTGCGCATACTTGACGCATTGCAAACCGGCGAATTAACTCCCTGCGACTGGGTTCCGGGAGAGGCAACCTTGTAATTGTTTTGAGAATCATAGATAAGTAGAAAGGGGCTGTCCGTAAGGGCAGCTTTTTTTTTGCCGGACTGTGTCTCGTCCTGAAATAGCGTTACACAAAAAAGCGAAGCCCAGTTGCCCGGATTCCGCTTTCGTATTTGCGTTAAAATTGAGTATTTCGGTTAAAACATATCGTCCATGCCGCCCTGACTGGGTTGTTCCGAAGGAGCTTGTTTGTCAACTTTGTAGTTGTTGATCTTGTAGCTCAATGTCAGCATCAAAACTCTTGGTTCACGCGTCATTTTAAATGTTGATTTAAATCCATCGCCAATGGAGGTTCCCTCCATGCGCATCGTACCTAAAACATCACGCACACTGAGTGTAGCTGATAACTTCTTTTTCATAAAATCCTGCCGGTACGCCAGGTTCGTAAAGATCATTCCTTTTTGATCACCCTGCGCTGAAACTGATGGGCCACGGTAAAATCCGGTAAGCTGCAACCGGCTGTCACCTGAAAATTTGACGGTAGCATTCAGTCGTCCGGAGTAGTTAGTGCTCTGCTTGTCAATCGATTTTCCCAGCACTTCGCCTTTCAGTTTATAATTGTACAGGCTGAAACTGGCATTGACAAGCAACCATTTTGTTGCATTAATGTTTCCCATGATTTCGCCTCCAAGTGAATAGTCCCGGCTCAGGTTTTGTGTGCTCATGTAAAAAATGCCATCGTCTTTCGGTTCCTGAACTCGGGTCATCAAATCGTTCGTAGTGCGGTAGAATGTTTCCAGTGAGACAAATGAACTTCCAAATTTACGCATGTAGCTAAATTCATACGAATCAGTGTATTCTGGTTTTAAATTGGGATTGCCGATACGGATGGTATATTGGTTCATGTAACTGGGAAAAGGATCGAGATCACGCCCGTCGGGGCGGTTGATACGGCGTGAATAGCTGGTCATAAACTGGGTTTGATCGGCAAGTTCGTACGAAAAATGGACTGATGGGAAATAGTCGAAACGATCGAGTGTGTATGGCACCGCTGCTTTCGAATGGTCGATGGTCCGCTTGGTGTATTCGCCACGTAGCCCAAGTTGATATTGGATTCCGGATAGTTTTCCTGAATAGGTTGAATAAACGGAATGAATATCTTCTCTGAAATCCATATCACTGGTGAATAAAGGATTATCAATGAAGGAACCGGATGTTGGATCAAAGTTTTTGAAGCTGAAATATTCTTTTTCACTTTCAATTCTGCTTTGCAGTCCGGCTTCAAACTTTGAACCTTCTTTCAGCGGAAGTGTGTAATCCAGCTTCATCCGGTAATCATTGGAGGTACTGTTTTCGCTTGTGACAACGCGTGAAAGATAATCGTTGGTCTGGCGATAAGTCTGATCAGATAAAAACTCATCAATGGTTTCATCGGCCAGTCCATCCCGGTTGCGGTAATCGAACGAACCTTCCAGTTTGTGCATCCCCGATTCATCAAGTTTAGTCAGGAAACTGGCGTTGCCACTGACAAAGTTGCCATTCCGTCCCGAATTATTTTTTTGTATTGAGTAAACATTTAGAGTACCGGGGTTCTCGTAATTGTGAAGATTTCCGCCCACGTAGCTGTCAAAATTGTATTTTCCTATTTCAGACGAAACGGTTATGGATGTTTTATCCGAAAGATAATAATCGAATCCTCCTTTAATTTGTTGACCACCTCTCGACATGTTTCTTTTCCCATCTGTTATCAGAAAGGTAGTTGTATCGGGAGAATAAGTTTCACGGGTTGATTTCATTTTGCCGTAATCGGTATTGTCATTCCAGCTGGCACCCATGAAGAAGTTGTATTTTTTTGTTTTGTAATTCAGCATCAGGTCGGTCCCGTATTTTTCTCCGGTTCCCAGGTTTACGTTCAATATTCCGTTTAATCCCGAAAGAACATTTTTTTTCATGACTACATTAATGATACCGGCCATTCCGTCGGGATCATATTTCACCGAAGGATTGGTGATAATTTCGATGTTCTGGATAGCGGCTGATGGAATTTGCTTCAAGGCATCACTGCCACTGAGTACACTTGGCCTGCCGTCGATCAGCACGGTGAAGTTGGAAGAACCTCTCAAACTGACATTCCCGTCAATATCAACTTCAACTGACGGAGTATTTTCCAGAGCAGTCACGGCAGTCCCGCCGGCAGCATTTATGTCGTTGGCCACATTGATAACCTTTTTGTCAATCTTGTATTCAATGCGGTTTCTTTCGGCTACCACATCAACAGCCCCGATTTGCTGGCTGGAAGGAGCCAGTGCGATGGTCCCCATATCAACAGTGTGAGCATTGGGCAGGACTTTAATATCGTTTACCGTAGTTTTTTCGAACCCGATAAAATTGGCTTCAATATAATAGATGCCAAATGGCACTTCATTGATTTCGAAGATTCCGGACTCATTGGCAATTCCACCGGTGACCAATTTCGAGTCTTGTTTGCGGTAAACCGATACATTGGCATATTCCATCGCTGATTTGGAATCAGCATCAATTACTTTTCCTTTTATTTTTCCGCTCTTTGCCAGTGGTGCTGCGCCAGGATTTGCCATTGCTGGCGGCACCTGCGAAAAAACCGTCCCGGTTGCTGAAAGGATTAGAATTAATAAAATCAAAACATTCTTCATCTTCATCGCTCTTTGTTTAATTTGTTTTCAAAACATTCAATCTTTTCCTGATTGTAACCTTTCAGACAAGAAAGACATTCTGAAAGTTTAATAACAATTTGAAAAGAGTTGTTAATGTTTGTAAACATTTAATTCAATAAACTGCCTGTCAGACGCTTGAAGTGGAATGATTTTTGCTAAATTTGGCTTATGTTATTTTAAGTTAATTGACATGAAAAAAACACTTCTCTTTTTATTTGGAAGCGTTGTTTTGACTTCCTGTTTGGTTACGAATAAAATCGTCGAGATTAATGATCCGTACAAAGAAGTCAATAGAATGAAAATGACCTATTCTTTAAGAGCTTTTTCTGAAGAGAAAACCGGATGGGCCAATATATCAGAATATTTGAACTTAAATATGGTTCATCTTTTTGAAGTTGGCAAAAATGGCAAGGCCGAATTATTGATCGATTTTCAGATTGTAACTCCAATTCGTGCTGAAGAACTCGACTCGGTCATCTATCTGAACCTCGATGGCGAAAAAATAGAAATTGTTGGTAATCAATATCAGTACAAACAGTTTGATTGGAGGCCTCCATCAACAACTCCCGCAGATAGTGTCATGGTAAATAATGATAAAAGCTCAAATACCGGACGAACACAAACAACTTCGACTTCAAAAACCTCTACCGCCGAACCCGGAAGTTATCAACTGATGCACCGCCAATTTATTGTACCTGAAAATCTTTGGGTTTCAGTTGCCAACAGCAGTACAATTGGATACCGTCTTTACATCGGGAAGGAAGGTTTTGATGTACGCCTAAATCAGTCTCAGATCAAAAAACTGAAATACTTTTTTGAACTTGCCTTGTGTAAGCGCGATGCCAATTTGCCTCCCGCTCCTGAAGGTCAGAAAAAATGGTGAGAATAAATTTAAAAGTCGTTAATAGTCATTGGTTGTTGTCGGACTTCCTGACATTCCTGACTGTTAATGGACTTTAGCTTCATTTCCTTTTTTGGTCTTCGAGCCGGTATTCCTTCTTTTCTTTCTGATCGTTTTGCATGTCTTTCACATCATCGATCAACGGCGATTCTTTGACGGCTTTCCAGTCGAAATTTTCATCCAGTGGGCTTAGTGCTTTTTTAGGATCGAAAATTTGCGGATTAACTGCTACGGCATTATATGGCGTAAAATCGGGAGTGGCAGTAAACATATCGGCGAAATCGTTGGCCGCTGCATCATATTGGTTCAGGTAAGGCATTCCCAATACATTCCAGAACGTCTTGAAAATACTTCCGAAGCTGTAATGCACTTTCGAAACGTAATTCTTTTTGGCATAAGGCGAAATCACCATCAGAATACTGCGGTGTGCATCAAGGTGATCAACTCCGTTTTGGGCATCGTCCTCGGTGATTACAATGGCCATGTTTTTCCAGAATGGCGTGTGCGACAGGTATTCTACAATTCGGCCTACCGCCAGATCATTATCGGCCATGTAACTTTCCCTGAATGGGTAACCAGCTCCGGGACGCTCACTGGCTCCATGATCATTCGGAATAATGACCGTGATTACCGATGGCATTTCTATTTTGGGTTTGATCCATTTCTCGTCAAACTCTTTGATGAACTGGTGAATACGGAACTGATCGGGAATAGCCGTGTTGTAAGTCGGGTACATTTTTGATGTACGCGAAAACATGGGCAACGGAACCGGAAAATTGACGTAATGTTTTATTCCGGAATATTTGAATGAATCATCGTAAAACGCAGGTTCGAACATAACTCCGAAGCCGAAATTATAAAATTCAACTTTGTTGCGTTCGAGGTGCTCCCACATCGATCCGGCTTCGTTGTAGTCTTCCGGATAAATTGCCCCGGCCGATCCGTTCATTCCCAGGCTTCCCGGTGCTTTTGACTTCGCGTTGTACGAACGGTTTCCACCATAGCTGGCCGGAACGGTTGACTCAACCCATTCGTTGGGGTAGGTGTTTACCAACCAGCGGTGGCCGTCAGCCGAAACATCTGAGTCGACATAAAAATTGTCTGACATGGCAAATTCCGCAGCCAGCTTCAGGTGGTTGGGCATCACGGTGGCCTGCTCAACTTTCAATGATTTATTCCGGTTAGTGAATGTGGCATTGCGGCCATAACGGGCAATCGTTGGATCACCATTCCCCTTTTCCATCTGTCCAAAAACCTCATCATAGGTACGGTTTTCTTTCGAAATGAACACGATATATTTTATCGGGGATTCCTTTTCTCCGCCAAAAACCGGGATGGGATTATTTCCCCGTTCTTTTTTTACGTTGCTGTAATCTTCAATTTTATAGTTGTTGCTGATTACCTGTTGGGTCAGACCGGCCAGTTTGTGATCGTCAGGAATTTCCATCAGCGAAACTGTTCCTTTCATCAGGTTGCCAATGTAACTGCCTTCTTTCCCTTCCTGAAATGTTTTTCCGCCATTGGGCCCGCTGCCAAAACCTTTGGCATTACTCACCACCAGCCTTTTCCCATCCGGAGTGACTTCAAGCTTGGAAGGGAACCAACCCGAAGGAATATGCCCGAGGACTTTGAGGCCGGGAATGTCAATCACCCCAATGGAATTCACACCCGATTCGGCTACGAAAAGTCGTTTTTGATCGGGCGAAACAGCCAGTCCGAATGGAATCACGCCGCGAAACTGTTTCACTGCCGGATGCAGTTTAATCGGTATTTCGAAAGCAATGGTATCGTGGTGAATGTCGATTACCGAAATGTTGTCGTTGGTGCCGTTGCTCACAAAAATGTACCGATCGGTCGCGGCCAGCGAATTGGGGCTCGAACCACCCACCGCCGGAATGCCTTCGATGGTTTCGCCAACCAGCACCCCGGTTTTAATTTTGGCCTGAACTTCAGGTTTCGCCGGATTTTTAACAGCGAATGACCAGACCGAAAACGATTCGGGTACATTCGGATCGCCCAGCCCGGGAATATCCTGAGAGCCGACATGGATTCCTTTTTTCATTTCTTCCGTTCCAAATCCAAAGGGAGGGAAATCGAGCGCTTTTTTGTAATCTTTTTCAGCTTCGATGTTGCCAACTTTGCTGTATTCGAACATGCCCACATTGGCCACATAAACTTTTTGCTGATCAGGCGAAAGAATGATGCCAAACGGATAACGGCCGGTTTTTGCAGTAGCAATCATTTTCTTTTTCTGCGTGTCAATTACAATTAGTCGAAACAGCATCTGATCGACGGCATAAAGGTACCGGCCATCTTTACTCAACTTCATGTCGCCAATATAGCCATTCGGAGTTGGCCGACCGGTTTCATCGGCTGCACAGCTAACAGAATCGAGCTTGGCGCCGGTTTCGGTTGAAAACAGGTAAATTTTATTTTGTTGTCCGCCAGCTACATAAACTATTTTGCTGTCAGAAGAAATTGCCAGTCCCATAAAAACAGAAGACAAGACACCCTCATCGGTTGAGGGGCCGGGAGGTACCTGCATGACTGTTGGATTGTCTGATTTCAGGTTTTTGATGATGGAGATTGAAATGGGAGAGGTCCCCGAGTTGGCAGTTACGGCCACAGTTCCGTCGTGGCTCAGTGTCAGACCGAACGGATGTGGTGCTACTTCAACCGATCTTCCGTATGGCGTTATAAAGCGGCCATTCGGGATGACGGTTTTTCCTGATTTATTGATTTGGGTGTACTGATTTCCGGAGGGCGAAGAAACAATTTTTAGTTTTGGCCTTGTTGTTTGTGCATGAGAGTAACTCACTATCAGGCAAAAAAGCAATGTGAAAAAGTTTTTAAGATACATGGCGCTCATTTTTTTTGAAGACATGAAGATAATGGTTTCCTGAATGCCGGAAAATAACAAACAACAGACCATAGCCGGAAGTTTCTGATAAATTGGTCGATCCTAATCTTCTAAAATTTGTTAAACATGTCACAGATGCAGGTTGGGTTCATAAAAAGCCTTATTTTCGTATCAAAATCATGAAACAATGATCGTACATCAGAATCTGGTACTCATACCAACCTACAACGAAAAGGAAAACGTTGAACGCATGATCCGAAAGGTTTTTTCACTGAGAATACCTTTCCAGGTGCTGATTATCGATGATAATTCGCCCGATGGAACTGCGGCGATTGTAGAACGGCTTATGCCTGAATTTCAGGAAAAGCTTCATATTCTGAAACGGGCCGGGAAACAGGGGTTGGGTAAAGCTTACCTGGCCGGATTCCATTGGGCTCTGGAACGTTCGTATGACTATATTTTCGAGATGGACTGCGATTTTTCGCACAACCCCGAAGATTTGGAACGCTTGTACGCTGCCTGTGTGGACCAAAAAGCCAGTCTGGCCATTGGCTCACGCTATATTTCAGGAATTAATGTAATTAACTGGCCGCTGGGTCGGGTGCTGATGTCGTACCTGGCATCGGTTTATGTGCGGACCATAACCGGCATGAACATCATGGATACCACAGCCGGTTTTAAATGCTACCACCGGAAAGTGCTGGAGACTATTGATTTTGACAACATCAGGTTGAAAGGCTACGGGTTTCAGATTGAAATGAAATTTAAAACCTGGAAACACGGGTTCAAAATAGTGGAAGTGCCCATCATTTTTACCGATCGCAAGGAAGGAACTTCGAAAATGAGTGGTGGTATTTTTAACGAAGCGCTTTGGGGTGTGCTGAAAATGAAGATTAGAAGCTGGTTTACTCACCACGAAAAGGTGGGCGAATAACCGGTGATTTTTCCGGTTATTTGTAGCTGATCAGCCGTTTGGATTCAAGCCGTTTTTTATCGTCTGTTATTAGATATTTTCGGGTCCAGTTTCCGTTATTGTCAAATTTGAAGAAAATGTCTTGTTTTGGATTCTTTTCATACTCACGAAATCCAAGTAAATAATCGATTGCATACCGCATTATAAATCCGTGCTCGTTGTAATTGTAGTCAATTACAGTTTTAAAGTCAGAAACAAGATCTTTTCTTTCCAATCGGGTCAGCCGGCCCTGATCGTCGTAAAACAAACTACATTTTTCGCCGCTGTCCATTTCTCCGTTAGCTTGTATGTTGTAGCGGGTAAAGGCCATCAAACGGTTGTTTTTATATTCCGGATTCATTTCAACTACAAACAACTCTCGCAATTTTTTACCCGGTTCATACGCCCAATAATTGACCTTTGCAATACGGCCAAGTGAATCAAGAAAATTTTCATATTCGATGTATCCACCGTTTTCTCCTTCCGGATTTTTTTCAATGGTCTGTCTTTCCATGAATCGATTTCCATTGATATGCCTTTCAAAGCGGTATTCGGAAATGATTTCCCCCTGATACTGGTTGGTTCGGCGGACGAGTTTCGAATTTTCATCGAACAGGTAAATATATTTCCATCCGGAGAAAACTTTGGGCTTAAATACACCGGAATCTTTTCCGGCTCTATTAAGTTCTTTGCCATACCTCTTTTCTGTTACTTTTTCGATATGCCCTTTAAAGTCAGCCATCTTCGGGAAAAGCTGTGCTGAGGTGAAGCAGGGAATCAGAAAAAATAAATATGCAGCAAATAACTTCATAGAATAGATCCGGAATTGTGAGTTGCTCAAAAATAATGAATTAACTTAATAAATCCGAATGGATGATACAATTGGCTATTTTAAACTATGAGGGTTGATTTTAAAGGTCATTCAGAATAATGAATAAGTTGTTTGAACTGGTTTTATGCCATGTTCAGAATTGCATAGGGTATAAAAATCAGAATCAGGACAATGGCGATCAGAATAAGTAAAACCAGTTCGGGAGTCAGTTTGCCAATGACCGGAATTTGTGAAAACAGTGGACCAAACTTTTTCGTAAATGCCGATACTGTTTCAGTCGGTTCGTGAATAAATCCGCCTTTTTGAAGCAAATGAATTGCCCGTACCACATCCGATTCGCGGACGCACAATTTTACACCACCTACTGCATTGGCACCAGCTTCACAAACCTGCGCGTTCAGTTCGTCCCTGATCAATACCTCAATTTCTTCCGATTCGAGTTTCGATTTTGCCAAATGTGCTTCGTAGCCGTAAGTAAAACTAATGATAACCGTCCAATTGTCCATATTGAGTTATTCATGCATTATTACAGATTCGCTATATTTTGAGCTAATTTATGTTTTCTGTGGGTAAGATGTCCTTATTTCCGCGTATTCTGATTTCCGGCCTTCTTTCCACGTTCTCCAATTGGATGCTCACTATTTTCATATCACGGAATTTATCTTTCAGATACATTGCGCCAGACAAATCTTTTACATCAACATAAATGAAATAGGTGTCGTCAATTTCAATTCCTGAGATATCTTCAAGAAATTTACCTTTAATCTGGAATAGGATGGAGCTTTCGTCTGATTTGATATCCGTGTATTTTGCCAGGATATCGGTTAAAGTCAGGTAAGAAAACTGTTTGCCTTTGGTGAGGATATATATTGCTCCGTTAATTGGTTTCTTATCCACCTTTACTGAATCGATCCTGTTTTCGTTGATGTAAACCTTGTTAAAGTCAATCTTCACTG
This sequence comes from Prolixibacteraceae bacterium, assembly GCA_963676535.2. Classification (GTDB taxonomy): domain Bacteria; phylum Bacteroidota; class Bacteroidia; order Bacteroidales; family Prolixibacteraceae; genus Aquipluma. The sequence continues at coordinate 44,193 of CAXXKQ010000013.1, forward strand.
AATTTAAATAGACTTCGGGATTTTGTTTTTGTTGAGTGAATCCGGTAAAGCCAAGCAATAGCAGAAATAAAAAGGTAAAATTTTTCATAAGCTAATTTTTGGAAGCGAACTTTTTGTTTATCAAAAATTATGCCGTCGGGAGCTTAACTTTCGTTTTAACTCAGCCAAACCTTTTCTAAGAACCGGTGAGTGACCTTGTTGAACCCTAATTCTTCAAAAAGTAAATCGTTGCGGCAATCAATCCGGCACCAACCACCACCCAGCGTAGTAATTCTGGTTTCATTTTTCCGGCCAATTTCCCTCCAATCCATCCACCCAGCAGCGAACCAAAAATCATTACCACTGCCACCAACCAGTCAACTTTTCCTGAAAAGGCAAAATAGATGGCAGCAGCCAGGTTAACGGTGAAGCTAAGCGCCTGTTTCAGAAAATTCAGTCGGGTCATGTTTTCGTCGGTCACCATTCCCAGAACGGCCATCAGGATAACGCCCAGTCCGGCACCGAAATAGCCTCCATAAATGGCTGCCAGAAAAACCAGGCTCATCATTACCAACGGATTGTGGTGCTCGGTATGAGCATGACCAATACGTGCAATTACCCAGTTTTTAATGTGGGCCTGTGCTGCAAGGAGCAAGGTAGCCAGCAAAATGAGGTAAGGAATAATACTACGGAATGCGTTTTCACTGGTATTCAGGATGAGCAGTCCTCCTGCAATTCCGCCAACGATGGCTACTGGTAACAGTTTCAGCAAACGCCGGTACTGCGATTGAAATTCGTTGCGCTGCGCCCACATGCCTCCAATTGTTCCGGGAACCAAAGCTACCGTATTGGTTACATTAGCTACTACGGGCGAAATGCCAACTGCCAGCAAAACCGGAAAACTGACCAGTGTGCCTCCACCAGCCATTGCATTGATAAATCCGGCGACAACTGCTGCCAGAAAAATGAGTATTTCGTTGAAAAGCGACATGTTGAGTTTTTAAATTGAGCTGCAAAGATGAAAAAAGGAGCGGAGAATGACAAAACCGGTAATTCCCCGCTTGATGAAAAAACGTATCAAAAGAAAAAGCCGTCCCTTCATGACTGAAAGGACGGCTCTGAAATTGTTTTAAATCTTTTATTTGCTGGGTTTTACCAAAATTGGTTTTCCAAAGCCAATTTCCTCGAGCGGGTTCATTTGAGTTTTGGCATCGCCTACAACAACATAGTACATTTTTGATGGATCAATGTATTTTTTTGCAAGGTCGAGTTCTTTGTTAAGAGTAAGACCTTTTGTGAAAGCTTCCTCCTGCTTAATATAGTCTGCCGGAAGGTTATACGACGACATTTCATTTAATATATTCAAAAGATCGCGCAGCGTTTCGAAACGTAATGCATTTCCTTTCAGAAGAGATGACTTTGTAAAATTAACGTACTCCTGGGGGATGCTGTTGCGGTATTTCTCCATCTCTGTCTTGAAAATGTTTACTGACTCGAGTGTGGAATTCGTTCTCACTCTTGATGATGCAATGAAGGCGCCAAAATTTTTAGCACCGTAAAAATAGGATCTTGCTCCATACGTGAATCCTTTTTCTTCTCTGAGGATAAGATTGAAGACTCCGTTGAACGACCCGCCAAGCTTGTAGTTGGTAACAGTGGCGGCATAATAATCGGGATTTGACCTGGAAATGGAAGGAGCACCAATTGAAATGACGGATTGTTTCGCGCCGGGGACGTCAACAAAATAGATCTGAGATTTTTCAGGAGCTCCCGGAACTTTTATTTCAGGTATTTCTACCCTTTTTGCCTGCCATTTTTTGTTCAATTCTGCAAGTGCGGCGACTACTTTTGCTTGATCAACATCGCCAACAATAAGAAAATTGGAAATGGATGGCGAGAAATACCTGTTGTAATAATCTTTCAGGTCTTCCATTGTAATTGCTGCCACAGAGGCTTCTGTTCCTGAAGCATCAACAGCGAGGATATTGTCACCGTAGATTAGTTTGTTGAGCGTACTTGATGCCAGATAATCGGGACTGGCGGCATTGCGTTTTAGTCCGTTTATGATGCGGTTCTTGGCAAGGGCGAATTGTTCTGCATCCCACCGGGGTTCCAAAAGGATTTCCTCGACAAGAGCCAGTGTTTTTTCAAAATTCCGGGCCAGCGAACTCACATCAATTGATATTTGTTCGTTCCCTGAAGATACTCTGATTGAGGCGCCAAGTAAATCAATCGCATCTTCCAGCTGTTCGGGGGTTCTGTTTTTTGTTCCTTCGTTCATCATGGTAGCAACAAGGTTTGCAACGCCGGCCTTTTCAACCTTATCAAGTTTATGGCCCCCGTCAATAACGATCGAATATTGCACCAGCGGTAGTTCGTTTTGGCCGATCCCCCATATTTTCATTCCGTTTGAGAGTGAAACAGTCCAGGGTTTTGGAATGGTAACTTCAGGATCGGGCCCTAGTGGTGGCATAACTGACCGGTCTAATTTGGTAGGTGTTTTTACAATTGCCTCTTCGACTACTGCATCCGCTTTAACTTCAGCAGCTTTTGTAACATCTTCTTCAACAATACCCGCATTTACTGATCCTTCAACAATCAGCTTTGCTTCGCCCTTGGGAACGAAACTGGTTTCAACAAAATTCTTTCCTTTAATATATTTTTCATATACAGCCTTTATATCAGCCATTGTAACCGACTGGTTACCGGCCAAATCTTTTTTGTAAAATTCAGGATCGCCGGTAAACATGGCATATTCAGCAAGGGTAAAGGCTTTTCCCTGCACACTTGAAAAACGATTGTAAAATCCGGTTTCATACACTGCTTTGATTCGTGTAAGATCTTCTGCGGTGAATCCGTCTTTTTCAAATTTAGCGAGTCCTTCGGAAATTGCTTTTTCAACATCAGTAAGATTAACACTGGGATTGGCATTGACCGAAATAGTAAAAACGCCGGCCAGTTCCTGCGATCCGTTTCTGGCCATGACCCGTGACGTCAGTTTTTTGTCTTTCACCAATACCGTATAAAGGGGAGATTTTTTGCTTCCGGCAAGCAGTTCTCCAAGAAAATTGAGGGCATACGAATCCTTTGAATATCGTTCGACGGTTGGAAATACCATGGTTAGCAGCGGAGCTTTTGCAAAATTATCCTCATGGTAAAGTCTGATGGTGGATGCAAGCGTGGTTGGCATCGGTGGACGTTTCTCAATTTTTTCGCCCGAAGGTATTTCTCCAAAGTATTTTTTTACCATCTCCTTTACTTCAGACTTATTGATGTCGCCTGAAATGACCAGGAAAGCATTGTTTGGGGAATAGAACTTCCGGTGAAAAGCCTTAACATCGTCCACAGTTGCATTGGTCAGATCTTCCATTTCTCCAATTACGGTCCAGTTGTACGGATGCCCCTGAGGATAAATATTTTTAAGAATAAGACCATTGTTAAAGCCATAGGGAGCATTATCAACACTCTCGCGTTTTTCGTTTTGAACAACATTTTGCTGGTTAACAAGCGCGGCTTTTGTAACGGTGTTTTCGAGATAGCCCATCCTGTCCGACTCCATCCAAAGTGCCATTTCAAGTGCATTTTTAGGAACGACCTCGTAATAATTAGTCCTGTCCTGGGTGGTACTGCCATTGAGTGAGCCTCCGGCGCCCTGAATGTTTTTGAAAAGCTGGTCTTCACCAACATTCTCTGATTTCTGGAACATCATGTGTTCAAATAGATGGGCAAACCCGGTTTTGCCTTTGGTTTCGCGGCTTGAACCCACATGATAATAAACAGCAACAGAGGCAATCGGATCTGAATGATCTTCATGAAGCACTACGGTAAGGCCGTTATCTAAAGTGTATTTTTCAATGGGTAACGAAAATCCGGAGTCTTTGCTCTGAGATTGGAGGGAAAACAAGGCAATGATCAACAAGATCATTGGCAGGGCATTTAGTTTTTTCATATTGTAATCAAATAAAAGTTTAAATATATTTTTGATAGAGGAAGCGAAAAGTAAAATAAAAACTGGAAATATTTACTGGGGAATTATCATTAAATAAGCTTCTGTTTATCTGTTTGTGTAAAAGTTTCGAAAACAAAATGCGAACTTATTTAGTCCCAGTCAAAATGTTCAATTTTATCGTTCAGGTTCCATGTTTTTGGACGGGCTGTTTCCTCCCAGTTCAACGATTCACCAGCAGATAATTCCCCGGAGGCTAAACGGGAACATTATTTGATGACTGCTTTTTGCTCGGTTTCGGTTGTATCGGGCTGTGCCGATATAAACAATGGAGTTCCGCTTTTGGCAACCAGTTCCATCCATTGTTTGTTTTTTGCCCACGGCGCTTTGGTCGTTAATCCAACGCAATCGCCATCAGTGCTGTAAAATGTACCATGCTGAACGCTTCACTTTGATCCAATGAATTTGATTATCAGTCTTCAGATTTACTACCGGGCGAACGCAATTATTATTCCGGTTACTTTTGCTTATAGATGTCCTGAATCACCAATCCTGCAAGGGTAAATCCATAAATGGCGGTGATGTGGGCAACGGTTCCGTTGATCACGGCTTTCAGGCTACACCATTCGTGATCGGCCAATTCAGGATCGCCGGGAGCATTTTTCGTTTTCGGGCACATACATTTTTCGGTACCGCATGTTGCTCCTGAACCTTTGTTTTCGAGCAATTCCTCGCTGTAAACGCACGAAAATTTCTTTGCCGGCAAATCGCCTTTTTTGATCATTTTACGAATACGTGCAGCAAGCGGACAACCTTTCACTTTCCAGAATTCGGTTACTTTAATTTTGGTTGGGTCCATTTTTAAAGAAGCTCCCATTGACGAGAAAAGCACGGCTTTGGTGCGTGTTGCTGTACGGATCAGATGTATTTTGCTGCTAATGCTGTCGATGGCATCGATGATGTAATCGTATTGTTCGAGTTGGAAATAGTCGTGATTTCGCTGGTTGTATATTTTTTGTATGGCGGTAATTTCGGCAAAGGGATTAATTTCGAGCAGCCGTTTTTTCAGCGCTTCGGTTTTTACTTCACCAACTGTTTGAGTGGTGGCATGCAACTGCCGGTTAATATTTGTAATACACACTCGGTCCGAATCAACAATGGTCAACTGACGGATACCTGTTCTGACGAGGCTTTCGGCACACCAACTGCCGACTCCGCCAATTCCAAAGATGATGACTTTTTTTGTGGCAATGCCATCCATCAATTCTTTGCCCATCAACAACTCGGTCCGCTGGAAAATTCCTTTCTCATTTGCCATTCGCAGAAATGTTTTCAGTTTAAATATTCTCAATTTTAAAGGAGGCGCAAATGTATAAAAAAACTGAAACGGCGAAATTGCTGATCAGTCAGGCAAAATAGAAAAGGCTGTCCTCTGACAGCCTTTTCACCCGTTACGACGGGAAACTAACCTAAACCAACTAAACCTAATAAACCATGAGCTTACCAAAGTAATCAACTTTGAAGTAGCTACCTAAATAACCATCGAAGCAGCACTTTGGTTTGCCAAGTGTATTATATTTTTAATATAAATTTTCGAAGTACATTTTGGTGAACTGAACGCGGCAAAGATATCAAAAAAATTGAGAAATAAACAAACTGGCTAAAGATCAAAATCAGAATATTTTCATCGAATATTCACCAAGCAATAAACTACTTGTTTGGACATTACTTTTTCAACAATAGAACCTTAATAAATTTCTGAGGTATGATGTCGGGTATGTTTACAGATCGAGTTATTTTGCATTTAACCTTTAGAAAACTGACATGAAACGATATGTATTTTTCCTGTTTTTGGTTTTAACGATAAACCTGCTTGGGCAGCAATCGCCGAAACGCGAATTCAGGGCAGTTTGGGTGGCAACGGTGAATAACATTGACTGGCCGTCACGCCCTGGGTTGTCGTCCGATCAGCAGAAAAAGGAAGTAATTGCGATTCTTGACCTTCACGCCAAAAATGGCATGAATGCCATCATTATGCAGATTCGACCGGCATCCGACACTTTTTATCCTTCGGAACTGGAGCCCTGGTCGAAGTATCTGACTGGAACTCCCGGGAAAACGCCGTCGCCTTTTTATGATCCTCTGAAATTCTGGATCGAAGAATGCCACAAACGGAATATAGAATTTCATGCTTGGTTAAATCCGTTTCGTGTTGCGCAAAATGCCAGCGATCCTCTGGCCTCAAATCATATTGCATTTAAGCACCCTGAGTGGATTGTGAATTACGGGGGAAAACTGTATTTTGATCCGGGAATACCGCAAGCCCGGGAATTTGTGGTCAAAGTAGTGACTGATATTGTTTCGCGCTACGATTTGGATGCCATTCATTTCGATGATTATTTTTATCCGTACCCGCTGAATGAAGATTTTCCGGATGAAAATTCATTTAGCCAGTTCAACCGTGGTTTTACCACAACTCAGAAAGCTGACTGGCGTCGTGACAATGTTGATTTGACTATTCGGGCACTTTCTTCGGCGATTAAAAAAACAAAACCCTGGGTCAAGTTTGGAATTAGCCCGTTTGGCGTTTGGCGCAATAAATCACAGGATCCGGAAGGATCGGAAACGACAGCAGGTACTACCAATTACGACCAATTGTATGCCGACATCCTGAAATGGCAAAAAAATGGCTGGATAGATTACTGTCTTCCACAACTGTACTGGCAGATCGGTCATCCGTCAGTTGATTACCTGACACTGGCCAAATGGTGGGCTGCTCATGCTTATGGCCGTGCCATATACATTGGACACGCAGTTTATAAACTGGAAGCCAATTCAACTGTTCTGGATTGGAGGGATCCGGATCAACTGGTAAAGCAGATTCAGATTACCCGCCGGATTCCGAAACTTGAAGGGAGCGCTTTTTATAGTAGTGTCCATTTTAAACGAGACTTGTTTGGTTTTGATCAAAGCCTTCAGCAAAAACTTTACAATCGTCCGGCTTTGGTCCCTGAAATGCCCTGGATCGACAACAAAGCACCCGAAGCGCCCAAGCATTTTAGAAAGAGAGGAAACAAACTTAAATGGAAAGTCGCTAAAAGCAGGTCAGAAATGGATAAGGCGGCAAGTTTTGTTGTTTATTTGACACCTTCCGGACAGAAGTTTGATGCCGGAAACCCTGAAAATATTTTTACTATTACTCGTGACAAAAGCATCGTTTTTAAGCCAAATTCTCGTAAATTACAGAGAAAATATGAAATCCGGATTTCGGCACTCGACCGCCTTCAAAACGAAAGCGGAATAACCAAAGCCAAAATGATAAAACTCTAAAAAAGCTAGGCATGAAACGAAATGTTGATTGTTTTTTTGTCTTCAGCAACGAAGAGGCCAGCCAGAAACTGGTCAATCAATTTCGTGAATCAGCACTTGTGAATCATGTTTATGTCCTTTCCCGGATACCGGTCAATCTGGTTGATTGTGAGCAGATTTTGGTTGAAGAAAACGGATCGTGTTCCACTATCAGACAGGTTGCCAAACTTGTTCAGGCCGATTATGCGCTGTTGGCTTTGGGCTATTCACCATTTGAGTTAGGGCAGGGCGCGGTTGAACGGTTGGTTCAGGTTGCTGAAAATACGGAAGCTCCGATGGTGTATGCCGATTATCTGGAAGTGAAGGCCGGAGTGCAATCTGTTCATCAGGTGATTGATTATCAGTTGGGCAGTCTGCGCGACGATTTCAATTTTGGACCTGTCAGGTTTTACCGTGCCGATGTTTTGAAAGCATTTCGCTATGAGAATTATGAGGTGTTGAAATATGCCGGTTGTTATGCTCTGCGTCTTCGGGCCAGCCGAATGGGCGAGTTGGTTCACGTTCCGGAATGTTTGTTTACGATGATTGAAACAGATACCCGAAAATCAGGAGAAAAACAGTTTGACTATGTAAAAGCTGCTGCCCGTGAACGACAGTTGGAAATGGAACAGGTTTGCATTGCCCATTTGCGGGATATCGGAGCTTTACTGCTGGCACCATTTCCGGAAACAATTTTTGCTGAAAATTTTAAGACAGAAGCTTCAGTAGTTATTCCGATTAGAAACAGGGTGAAAACTATACGCGAAGCCATCGTTTCGGTATTGATCCAGAAGACATCCTTCCCGTTTAACCTCATCGTTGTTGATAATTACTCGACCGACGGGACCACTGAAATAATAAAAGAGTACGCTTCAGCCGGAAAACTGATTCATGTAATTCCGGAGCGAAAAGACCTGGGGATTGGCGGATGCTGGAACGAAGCAGTTTTTCATCCCGAATGCGGGAAATTTGCCGTTCAACTCGACAGCGATGATTTATATCTGGACGAAAATACTCTTCAGATCATGGTGGATAAGTTTTATGAAGAGAATTGCGCCATGGTTATTGGAAGTTACCGGATGACCAATTTTGATCTGAAGGAAATACCTCCGGGGGTTATTGATCATCGCGAATGGACCGATGATAACGGTCCGAACAATGCTTTGCGCATCAACGGATTGGGAGCTCCAAGGGCATTTTATACACCGATTCTTCGCGAAATCAGGGTTCCCAATGTAAGTTACGGCGAAGATTATGCCTTGGGGTTGGCTATTTCAGGAAAGTACAAAATTGGACGTGTTTATCAGCCGGTCTATTTATGCCGACGTTGGGAAGATAACAGCGATGCCTCGCTCGACACTGCCCGTCAGAATGCAAATAACCTTTACAAAGACCGCATCCGTACGTTTGAACTTTTGTCACGTATTCAGCGCAACAAACAAGTTGATCCGGACAAACCCTGGACAGACGAGGATTAAATTTTCACCAAGCCTTAGCGGAACTGACTATTCTTCTTGTTGAGTTCAGTGGCGATTTGTGCCAATAAACGATCAAAATCGTTTTGGGATATGCTTCTCTCATGTCGATCAGGAAACATTTTTCGAAATGGGAATTTGTAATTTAATCTGAAATCCAATGAATACAGCTTATTTAGTTCTTCGCCCTCCGAGGTGAATTCGGGCACTTTCAATTCGGTTGGTTCCTGATTTTTGTCCGACCATCCGGGAACCAGCCAGGGTTGCAGACAGGGGTAAACCTGAAGTTGCCGTTGCAAAAGTACTTTACTGCTAGGTAGTTTCTTCTTTCGGGTCCACCATACATCGCGGACAGCTTCCATCGCCAGGTAAGTTTCGGTTTCATTCGAAACTGCATCCAATTCCTTCAAAGTCTTATTAATAATTTGGCTCACGGCAGATTCATAGGACAATTGGCTTTGCAAAGCCTGAATGCCAATAGTAACTCCGAGCAGGTTGGAATATGCATCTTCAATCGAAAAACTGGAATATCGTTCAGGTACCAAGGGAATGGTAGAAGCTCCAAACCAGGTAGCTATTTCGTGCCAGACAGAAAGGTCGTACGTAATTTTTCCTGCAAGCAAAACGAGATCCGCATCGGTCAAGTTTGCCGGGATCTGAACATGAAGGTTTTTTTCGCCTCCTTCGTGTCCAAGCACCATCGTCAAATTTCCCTTTGCTTGATTTTCACGTAGCTGGGTATAAAGATATGCCGTCCAGTCAATCTGATCACGTAAATGGCCCATATCAATAAACCCTCCGCGACGGGTATAAATGATTCCATTCTCTTCACTGATGTCACCCAGATAATGGTGTGTTCCAATTTTTTCGGTACTGGTAATCTCCGTCAATTTCAGTCCCGGAATGGCAAAAAGCTGCATTTCCGAACCAAATGAACAACAGGTTCTGATGATGCGATGAGGTTTAATATCTGATTTCTGTATTTGGAAAACGGGTGCTTTCGCATGTAGATTTGTATGAAATAACGAGAATACCCATAAAAGGTAGAAGTGTTTAACTATTTTCATTGTACTCAAAACTGAAATGGACAAAGGTATAAGAAAAAGATTCTTCCTGTTTCTCCGCGGTACCCATAAATTTCCAATTCTTATTTAAAGCCTGATTTTAATTTGGGTATTAGTTTGGTGGACTAGTCATTGAGATTTTAATTTTAAGGTGATTCTGGAGGTTAATCGGACAAAAGAGGTGAAATAGTTGAGAAGTTGGTAGAATAGTAACTAGTCGGAGCTCATGGAAGACAATTTTTAGTTTTTGTAATACACAGGTTTAGAGGGGTTAAAAAGAAAGGTGATTAAAAAGGTTAAAAAAATTTTGGAATTTAAGAAATGAAGTTTACCTTTGCCGCCGCTAAAAGCAAAACGAGTTCACTGAAAAAGACTGAGAGTAAAGCGAAGGGATTAGGTTCTGGGGATGATAAGACGAACGGAAGCAAGAGAAGACGGGAGTTTTAGAAAGATGGGGCCGAGAAATAAAAGCGAAAAAAGTTTAAAAAACTTTTGGCAGAATAAAAAAGCTTCTTAACTTTGCCACCCCGTTTGCGACCAACGAAAGCGAAGGGAACAAAAAGGGAAATCAGTTCTATAAAGAGATTGAAAAGCAGTTTGAAAAGAAGGTACTTCGCAAGAGGGATTCCGGGCGATATAGCTGTAAGAAATAAAAAGCCGCAAGGCAGAGTTCATTGAAAATATTGAAAAAGGTAAAACAAGGAAGGTTACGCAAATTAAATCAAGAGTTACGTCAGAGCTAGAGAATATTTTAACTTTTAACTTACAACGAAGAGTTTGATCCTGGCTCAGGATGAACGCTAGCGGGAGGCCTAACACATGCAAGTCGAACGGGATTGGGAGCTTGCTCCCATGAGAGTGGCGCACGGGTGAGTAACGCGTATGCAACCTACCTATAACTGAGGGATAGCCCATAGAAATGTGGATTAATACCTCATAGTTCTTTAGTTCCGCATGGGATTAAAGATAAAGCTCCGGCGGTTATAGATGGGCATGCGTGACATTAGCTAGTTGGTGAGGTAACGGCTCACCAAGGCTACGATGTCTAGGGGTTCTGAGAGGATGATCCCCCACACTGGTACTGAGACACGGACCAGACTCCTACGGGAGGCAGCAGTGAGGAATATTGGTCAATGGGCGCAAGCCTGAACCAGCCATCCCGCGTGAAGGATGACGGCCCTATGGGTTGTAAACTTCTTTTATACAGGAAGAAAAACACGGACGTGTCCGTGGCCGACGGTACTGTATGAATAAGCATCGGCTAACTCCGTGCCAGCAGCCGCGGTAATACGGAGGATGCAAGCGTTATCCGGATTTATTGGGTTTAAAGGGTGCGTAGGCGGCTCTTTAAGTCAGTGGTGAAATCCTGCCGCTTAACGGTAGAATTGCCATTGATACTGAAGAGCTTGAGTACAGTTGAGGTAAGCGGAATGTGTAGTGTAGCGGTGAAATGCTTAGATATTACACAGAACACCAATTGCGAAGGCAGCTTACTAAACTGTTACTGACGCTAATGCACGAAAGCGTGGGGAGCGAACAGGATTAGATACCCTGGTAGTCCACGCCGTAAACGATGCTCACTCGCTGTATGCGATACACAGTATGCGGCCAAGCGAAAGCATTAAGTGAGCCACCTGGGGAGTACGATCGCAAGGTTGAAACTCAAAGGAATTGACGGGGGCCCGCACAAGCGGAGGAACATGTGGTTTAATTCGATGATACGCGAGGAACCTTACCTGGGCTTAAATGTAGAGCGACAGCTTGTGAAAGCAGGCTTTCTTCGGACGATCTACAAGGTGCTGCATGGTTGTCGTCAGCTCGTGCCGTGAGGTGTCGGGTTAAGTCCCATAACGAGCGCAACCCTTATCGTTAGTTGCCAGCGGGTCAAGCCGGGGACTCTAGCGAGACTGCCACCGTAAGGTGTGAGGAAGGTGGGGATGACGTCAAATCAGCACGGCCCTTATGTCCAGGGCTACACACGTGTTACAATGGCCAATACAAAGGGCAGCTACTTGGTGACAAGATGCTAATCTCTAAAGTTGGTCTCAGTTCGGATCGAAGTCTGCAACCCGACTTCGTGAAGCTGGATTCGCTAGTAATCGCGCATCAGCCATGGCGCGGTGAATACGTTCCCGGGCCTTGTACACACCGCCCGTCAAACAATGGAAGCTGGGGGGACCTGAAGTCTGTAACCGCGAGGAGCGGCCTAGGGTAAAACCAGTAACTGGTGTTAAGTCGTAACAAGGTAGCCGTACCGGAAGGTGTGGCTGGAACACCTCCTTTCTGGAGCCGACGTTACAAGGGTTTAAATTGTTGAAAACGCCTTGTTTACCTTTTTTATTAAAATATTGAGTGCAGCGAAAAGCGAAGAGCTGTTAGCCGGGAGCGAAAATGCTTAAGTTATTACAGCAAGATCGCTGACAAAGCAAAAACAGTCTCGTAGCTCAGTTGGTTAGAGCGCTACACTGATAATGTAGAGGTCCCCAGTTCAACTCTGGGCGGGACTACACAAATCAGTTCCAAGTTCAAAGTTCCAAGTGTGAAAGCAACTTGAAACCTGGAACCTGAAACTAAAACCCGGGGGATTAGCTCAGTTGGCTAGAGCATCTGCCTTGCACGCAGAGGGTCAAGGGTTCGACTCCCTTATTCTCCACCAAAAGAGAGGTTTTCAATCGGAAGCCGGAGAATAAGAAAACTAATAGCATAAGAAGTTCTTAAAGTATTGGAATAACAAGGATATGCGGTGGCGCATATAAAAGTGGTTCGAGTCCATGAAATATCCACGTTTAACTCAGAAAATCTGGAAGCAGAAAGGAAGGCCGGTTCGGTGATCTGGAAGTGAAAAGAAGAGTTATAAAGTTCTTTGACATATTGGGAAAAATAAATAGAAGTTATAATTAACCTGTAAGTATAATAAATAGAAGAAAGTTAGTAAGAGCGTACGGAGGATGCCTTGGCTCTCAGAGACGATGAAGGACGTGATAAGCTGCGAAAAGTTGCGGGGAGGTGCAAATAACCTTTGATCCGCAAATATCCGAATGGGACAACCCACCTGGCAACAGGTATCCGATTATGTCGGAGGTCAACCCGCTGAACTGAAACATCTAAGTAAGCGGAGGAAAAGAAAACAAAAGTGATTCCCCCAGTAGTGGCGAGCGAACAGGGAACAGCCTAAACCAATGTTGTTTCGGCAATGTTGGGGTTGTAGGACTGCGATATGATAATTAATTTTAAGTGGAACGATTTGGAAAGATCGACTATAGAAGGTGAAAGTCCTGTACACGTAACGAGTTAAAAGTCTAGCAGTATCCTGAGTAGGGCGGGACACGAGGAATCCTGTCTGAATCTGCCGGGACCATCCGGTAAGGCTAAATACTCCTGAGAGACCGATAGTGAACTAGTACCGTGAGGGAAAGGTGAAAAGAACCGCGAACAGCGGAGTGAAATAGTACCTGAAACCGTGCGCTTACAAGCTGTAGGAGCCCCTTCGTGGGGTGACTGCGTGCCTTTTGCATAATGAGCCTACGAGTTAGTCGTCACTGGCGAGATTAAGGGATTAAGTCCCGGAGTCGAAGCGAAAGCGAGTCTGAATAGGGCGTAAAGTCAGTGGCGCTAGACGCGAAACCTTGTGATCTACCCATGGTCAGGTTGAAGTCCCGGTAACACGGGATGGAGGACCGAACCAGTTAACGTTGAAAAGTTCTTGGATGAACTGTGGGTAGGGGTGAAAGGCCAATCAAACTGGGAAATAGCTCGTACTCCCCGAAATGCATTTAGGTGCAGCCTCGGTTACGAGTCTTGCAGAGGTAGAGCTACTGATTGGATGCGAGGGCTTCACCGCCTATCAAATCCAGACAAACTCCGAATGCTGCAAGATGCTTACCGGGAGTGAGGGCGCGGGTGCTAAGGTCCACGTCCAAAAGGGAAAGAACCCAGATCATCAGCTAAGGTCCCCAAGTATATACTAAGTTGAGTTAACGAGGTCTGATTGCTTAGACAGCTAGGATGTTGGCTTGGAAGCAGCCATTCATTTAAAGAGTGCGTAACAGCTCACTAGTCGAGCGATCGGGCATGGATAATAATCGGGCATTAAGTATATCACCGAAGCTATGAATTGTCAGCAATGACACTGGTAGGGGAGCATTCCAAACCGCGTTGAAGCCGTTTCGTAAGGAGCGGTGGAGTGTTTGGAAAAGCAAATGTAGGCATAAGTAACGACAAAGGGGGTGGGAAACCCCCTCGCCGATAGACTAAGGTTTCCTGATCAACGTTAATCGGATCAGGGTTAGTCGGGACCTAAGGAAAAGCCGAAAGGCGTATTCGATGGATAATCGGTTAATATTCCGATACTTTTTGATACTGCGATGGGGTGACGAAGTAATGAAAGATCCGCGTACTGACGGAATAGTACGTTAAAGGGCGTAAGTGTTGAAGCTGGTAGGTAAATCCGCCGGCAGAGCTGAAACCTGACAGTACCGAGAGCCTTCGGGCAATCGGATAGTGATCCTAAAGGCTTCCAAGAAAAACCTCTAAGCTTCAGGTATCGAAGACCCGTACCACAAACCGACACAGGTAGTCAAGGAGAGAATCCTAAGGCGCTCGAGTGATCCATGGCTAAGGAACTAGGCAAAATAGCCCCGTAACTTCGGGAGAAGGGGCGCTGACGCAAGTCAGCCGCAGTGAAGAGGCCCAGGCGACTGTTTATCACAAACACATGGCTATGCTAAATCGCAAGATGATGTATATGGCCTGACACCTGCCCGGTGCTGGAAGGTTAAGAGGGGATGTCATCGCAAGAGAAGCATTGAATCGAAGCCCCAGTAAACGGCGGCCGTAACTATAACGGTCCTAAGGTAGCGAAATTCCTTGTCGGGTAAGTTCCGACCTGCACGAATGGTGTAACGATCTGGGCACTGTCTCAGCCATGAGCTCGGTGAAATTGTAGTCTCGGTGAAGATGCCGAGTACCCGCAACGGGACGGAAAGACCCCGTGCACCTTTACTGCAACTTCACATTGATTCTGGGTAAGTGATGTGTAGGATAGGACGGAGGCTATGAAGCGGTTTCGCCAGGAATCGTGGAGCCATCCTTGAAATACGTCCCTTTGCTTATCTGGAACCTAACCCCGGGAAACCGGGGGACAATGTGTGGTGGGTAGTTTGACTGGGGTGGTCGCCTCCAAAAGAGTAACGGAGGCTTCCAAAGGTTCCCTCAGGACGATTGGTAACCGTCTGTAGAGTGCAATGGCACAAGGGAGCTTGACTGTGAGACTGACAAGTCGATCAGGTACGAAAGTAGGGCATAGTGATCCGGTGGTTCCGCATGGAAGGGCCATCGCTCAAAGGATAAAAGGTACGCCGGGGATAACAGGCTGATCGCTCCCAAGAGCTCATATCGACGGAGCGGTTTGGCACCTCGATGTCGGCTCGTCACATCCTGGGGCTGGAGAAGGTCCCAAGGGTTGGGCTGTTCGCCCATTAAAGTGGCACGCGAGCTGGGTTCAGAACGTCGTGAGACAGTTCGGTCCCTATCTGTTGTGGGCGTTGGAAATTTGAGAGGACCTGCTGCTAGTACGAGAGGACCGCGGTGGACACACCTCTGGTGAATCTGTTGTGGCGCCAGCTGCATTGCAGAGTAGCTAAGTGTGGACGAGATAAGCGCTGAAAGCATCTAAGCGCGAAGCTTACCTCAAGATGAGATTTCCTTTGAGGGTCGTCGTAGACCACGACGTTGATAGGCTACAGGTGTAAAGGCGGTGACGTCATAGCCGAGTAGTACTAATTGCCCGAAGACTTTCGCTAATGTTTACAGGTTGATTGTCGCTTCTGTTTATTCCCGATGTGTTAAAAATATTTTGGTGTTGCAAATACGTAAGCCACCATGAAAGCTTAAGGTGACTATTGCGGCGGGGTTCCACCTCTTCCCATTCCGAACAGAGAAGTTAAGACCGCCAGCGCCGATGGTACTGCATTTACTTGTGGGAGAGTAGGTCGTCGCCACTTTTTCTAACCTCCGGTTCTTTATTGAACCGGAGGTTTTTTTATTCTATTTATTTGGCCTTTGAATATTCTTTGTTGCTGGAGTAAAATCAGCTTTTCCCATATTCCCTTCCCTTTTTAATTTTTGTATGTTTGATTGGTTATTCTTAAACTAATCCAATGACGACACGACGAAATTTCATACGACTGACGGCACTTGGCGGTACTGCCTTGGCCGGAGGTTTCAGCAATAATGTATTTGCCACTTCTCCCTCATCTGACAAACTTATTTTATTAAGTAATGAATTGCTGACAACCTGGACTGACTCTTTATTCAGATTACGAATTACAGATCAATCGCGCGGAGATGATTTGGGAGGCATAGCCTGCCCGGCTTGCGGCAGGGTTCACGGGCGGGTGGGAGATACCATCTACCCCTTACTTTATATGGCCGACAAACATCAGCAAAGCAAATATGTTGATTTTGCCATTGGTTTGTATCGATGGATTGAACGAAATGTGAGCCAGCCCGACGGATCGTGGTTCAATGATGTGGAAAAGAATTCGTGGAAAGGCATAACTGTATTTACTTCCATTGCCCTTGCAGAGTCGCTGATAAATCATGGACACTTGCTCGAACCTGCTTTCAGGAAAGAAGTAGAAAGCAGACTAAAAAAAGCAGGCGATTATATCTGTGCGAACTTCTCGATGGATTACGGGAATATCAATTATCCGGTAGCGGCATCATACGGTTTAACGTTACTCGGTACGTTGCTGGACAATGCTGAATTTAAAGCCCGGGGGCGTAAGTTCGCTCATGATTCGCTTCAGTTTATCACCAAAAATGACCGGTTTATTTACGGAGAGGGTAGACCTTATGATCAGGCCAGTCCGAAAGGCTGTCTCTCTGTTGATTTAGGTTATAATGTGGAAGAATCGCTTCCGTCGCTGGTTTTATACGGAAAGTTGACCGGCGATCAGGAAGTGCTTGATGCGGTGGTGCCCGTTATGCAAACACACCTGGAGTTTATGCTGCCCGACGGCGCCTGGGATAACAGCTGGGGTACCCGGAATTTTAAGTGGACCTATTGGGGAAGCCGGACTTCGGATGGTTGCCAGCCAGCCTACGCGCTGATGGCTGACCGGGATCCGCGATTTTATCAGGCAGCGCTTAAAAATACTGAGCTTCTGAAAGCCACAACTCATAAGGGATTGCTCTATGGCGGACCTCATTATGTGTCGCACGGGGTTTTGCCTTGTGTTCACCATACGTTTTGCCATGCCAAAGCGCTGACCACGATTCTGGAACATGAGATTCACCCGGCAAAGCTGAATTTGGAGAAGGTGGAACTTCCGCGCGAAAAAGTATATGGCAACCGATTTTTTATGGATATTCAGACTTCGCTGATTTCGGTTGGTAAGTTCAGGGCAACGGTTACTGCCTACGATCGTGAATATACCATGAAAAACGGGCATCCAACCGGAGGAGCGTTGTCGATGCTCTGGCACGAGAAAACGGGACCTTTGCTTTCGGCGAGTATGAATGAATACCAGCTGAAAGAGGCCGGGAACATGCAATCTGATAACGATCCGTTGTCGATGCCGCTGACACCGCGTATAGAATTGAAGAAAGACGGGCATTTCATGAATATCTCGGATTTAAAGGCCGTGATGGAAGTGAAAGAGGAAGGAAATGCGACGGTCGTTCGTACGCATTCGCAACTGGTTGATCAGGACCAAAATCCGCCAGTATTAGGCGAAATCAGTTGTCAAACGGTTTATACTTTCCAACCCGATATGGTAATTCTGGAATTTAGTGCTGATTCTGCTTTAGCGAACGATTCGATCCGGATTGTTCTTCCACTTATTTCCAAATCATCCGAAAAAGTTGATGTGCTTGGTAAGCGTTCGATCCAAATTCAAAAGGATCATGCCGTGGTGAAAATTACTTCGGATACTGATCTGGTTCTATTACCAACTACCGGTAGTCGTATTTTTAATTTTGTTGCCGGGCTGGAAGCTGTTCCGGTGGCCTGCAATCAACCGAAATGCCGGATTGAGCTGAAGGTGGTGTAAAACCCCTAATTCTATGCAATATGCCAAACAAAAATACCCGCCAGATTATCTCCAACAGGTATTTGTATTTCAGGTAAAATTATTCAGGACTAAACGGCCTGTACCAATTCGAGGCTTTCGAATCCTTTTTGAACGGCTTCGAGGTTCATTGGGATCAGGTTGTGATGGCGTGAGGGCAGTGATTTCTGCAAACCTTTTTCAACGCTTTCCATTTTAACCACTGGTTTGGCTTTCAGGTAAGCGCCCAAAACCACCATGTTAAAGGTTTTTACGTTGCCCAATTCGGCAGCAATCAGGGTTCCTTCAATTTTATAAATGTTGATGTCGGTGCGTTTGGGCGGATGAATGATCCCGTTGGGGTCGTAAATTAATACGCCTCCGGGTTTTACCGTGTGTTCAAATTTATCCATCGATTGCTGATTCAGAATGATGGCCGTATCGTATTCGTTCAAAACCGGTGAACTGATCCGGTTTTCACTCAGGATGACGGTTACATTGGCCGTTCCGCCACGCATTTCAGGGCCATACGATGGGAACCAGGAAACTTCCTGATCGGCCATCACGCCCGAATAGGCTAATATCTTTCCCATCGAAAGGACGCCCTGCCCGCCAAATCCGGCTATAATGATTTCTTCAGTCATGTTTTCAGTTTTTGAGTGGTGTGTAACTTGCAGGATCATTTTTTGAACTGTCTTTGAGATCGCCGGGAGGATAGAATGCAAACATGTTTTCTTCCATCCATTCATTGGCTTTTACCGGTGTCATCTTCCAGTTCATGTTGCAGGTTGAAACAACTTCGACAAACGAGGTTCCTTTTTTATCCATTGCAGCCTGAAATGCCTTTGTAATGGCCTTTTTGCATTTGCGGATGGTGCCCGGGGTATGCACTGACTGACGGGTTACATAAGATGTTCCAGGTAATTGTGCGATCAGTTCGGTAATTTTCAGCGGATATCCGTTTCGTCCGGCATCGCGGCCATTGGGTGTTGTGGCGGTTATTTGTCCGAGCAAAGTGGTTGGCGCCATTTGTCCTCCGGTCATGCCGTAAATACCGTTATTGATAAAAATGACAACCATGTTTTCGCCGCGGTTGCAGGCGTGCATTATTTCAGCAGTGCCGATGGAAGCCAAATCGCCGTCGCCCTGATAAGTGAAAACCACTTTATCCGGGTTGGTACGTGCAATTCCGGTTGCCACAGCCGGCGCTCTTCCGTGAGCAGCTTCCTGCCAGTCGATATCGATGTAGTTATAAGCAAAAACAGCACATCCAACGGGCGAAACGCCGATGGTTTTATCCTGAATGCCCAGATCCTCGATGACTTCGGCCAATAACTTATGCACAACGCCGTGGCTACAGCCCGGGCAATAATGCATGGTGGTTTCGGTCAGTAATTTTGGTTTTTCGTAAACCAGGTTATTGGGATTGATGATATCTGCCAGTTCCATAAATTATCCTCCTATCAGTTTTTGTTCCAAGGCTTCAACCACTTCTGCGGGACTGGGAATAATTCCGCCCATCCGTCCGAAATGTTTTACAGGAAGCGCACATTCGGCGGCCAGCTGAACATCTTCGATCATTTGTCCGGCATTCATTTCAACAACCAACATGCCTTTTACACGTTTGGACAATGCCGCAATTGGTTTCTTAGGAAAAGGAAATAAAGTAATCGGGCGCAAAAGTCCGACTTTAATACCTTTTTCGCGGGCTAGGTCGACTGCTTTCTGGCAAATACGTGCTGATGATCCAAAAGCTACCAACAGGTAATCGGCATCGTCGCACTGAATTTCCTCAAAAAGCACCTCTTCCTGTTCCATCCGTGCATATTTTTCCTGAAAGCGGATATTGTTTTTCTCCATCCGCCCCGAGTCCATTTCGAGAGACGTAATGATGTTTCGCTGACGGTTTGGTTTGCGACCATTGGTCGCCCATGAACCGTAATTCTGATCAATTTCTTCATCAGTCAACCGGGGAACATAGTCGGCCAACACCACTTTTTCCATCGTTTGGCCAGTTACGCCGTCGGTGAGGATCATAGCCGGATTGCGGTATTTGAAGGCGAGCTTAAAGCCAATCGCAACAAAATCGTTCATTTCCTGAACCGATGAAGGCGCTAGTACAATCAGCCGGTAGTCGCCGTGACCACCGCCCTTGGTCGACTGAAAATAGTCGGCTTGCGAGGGCTGGATGGTTCCCAGACCGGGACCGCCACGCTGAACATTCACGATCAGACAGGGCAATTCGGCTCCGGCAATGTATGAAATACCTTCGGCCATCAGGCTGATGCCCGGACTGGAGGAAGAAGTCATCACTTTTTTGCCGGTGGAGGCTGCCCCGTACAGCATGTTTATGGAAGCAATCTCGCTTTCAGCCTGAAGAACTACCATCCCCGTTTCGTTCCACGGCTCGCGCTCCATCAGGGTTTCCATAACTTCCGACTGGGGAGTGATGGGGTATCCGAAATAACCGTCGCAACCACAGCGAATGGCCGCTTCGGCGATGACCTCATTTCCCTTCATTAATCGTAATTCTCCCATATTCTAATTTTTAGATTTTTGCTTAAGTGAAAAAGTGCTCAGAGTGCCTACCTAAAGTACTCTAGGCACTCCGAACTTCTTATAATTTTACCCGGTAAACGGTAATGCAGGTATCGGGGCAAACTGTTGCGCAGTTTGAACACCCGATGCAGGCTTCCGGATTTTTCATAAATGAATAGTGATAACCACGGCTGTTTACCTGCTTGTTTTGTCCCAAAACATCCTGTGGGCAAGCTACCACGCAAAGACCGCACCCTTTGCATTCTTCATTATCTACCACCACTGCTCCAATAACTTTTGCCATGATTTATTTTTTATATTGTCATTGTATTTCCTAGAACTGAGCCTGTTGTCACAAAACTAGCGGATATCGTTATTTGCCTGCGCAACAAAAGTTGCGAAATCATATCTTATGCAACACTCTGGTAAAAATGTTCCGGTGTATCCCCAGGTAAGATGCAATGTGTTGCCGTTGCACCCGTGATACCAAATCGCCATTTTCAGAAATAAATTTTTTTACCCGCTGTAAAGCCGTCAGTGACTGTAAGGCATACACCCGTTTGAGTGCTTGTACATAACTTGCTTCGGCAATTACCCTCACCATGTGCTCCAATTGTGGATTTTGCGTGGTAAGTGCATCATATTCTGATTTAGTAATATATATGAGCGAAGAATCTTCGTAGGCCCGGATCGATTCGGTTGATTTTTTCCCAAGCATAAAGCTTTCGTGACTGCTGATGATAGCATGATTGGGTGGATAGAAAAAATTGGATATCCATTCCTGTCCGCTTTCCGAAATGTAGGAAGAATAAAGCAGCCCATCGAGAACAATTCCCAGCTTCTGCGATTGATCGCCATAGTCCAGAAAAGTTTCTCCTTTCTTCAGTTTTACAGGGCTTTTCTTGATAAAGAATTCTTTCAACTGCACGAGGGTCTGGGTATACCCGGAAAACAGATAGTCGATCCCTGCATTCATTTTCTTACCCGAAGTTTTCGTTAAAAATTTTCAGCCTTTTGCCCAAATCTTCAAACTGATCACGTTTCACATGCGAAACGCAGGCCCGTAATCCTTCTTTTTTGCTGCCGGTATTTTTCAGCGTAATGGCACTGATTCCGTAGTACAAAAGGTTTTCCAAAAGTTGGCCGCCGGTCATTCCTTTATATCCAATCGTAAAGTAGAATCCGTCGGCAATAGGCTCGTCTCCGTCTTTTTCGTACACCACATGAAAACCGTTTGACAGGAATAAATCCTTCATGATTCGGGCTTTCCGGCCGTATTCTTTCACATCTTCAATGAAATTGAATTCACCATCGCTGGCTGCTTTAAACATGGCTGCCAATGCGTGTTGGGTTGAGTGCGTGATGCCGGATGAAAGGGCATACAAAACCTGCATCACTATGGTAAAACCAAACGGCCGACTGCCGAATCGTTTTTCCAGATTATCGTACTGACGATCCCACAGCGCATTGGAAATGGCCATGATGGCCCCGCGCTGACCGGCATACGAGAATATTTTGGATGCCGAAATGAACAACACGTAGTTATCGGTGTATTTGGCAACCGTTGGCTGATAAGGTGGTCTTCCCGGTGTATAAAGGTCTTTGCGGAAATCCATTCCGAAATAGGCCAGATCTTCCATCACGATCACATCGTACATGGTTGCCAGCTCGCCAATAATTTGTAATTCGTCTTCTGTAAGGCAAATCCAGCTTGGATTATTCGGGTTCGAATAAACGATTGAATTGATATTGCCCTCAGCAAGAAATTCCTCCAGCGCTCCGCGTAACTTTTCTCCACGATGCTCAAAAATGTCGAATGACAGGAATTTGTGTCCCATCACGTTCATTTGTTGCTTCTGTACCGGGAAACCCGGGTCGATGAACAAGGTGGTATCTTTCCGGGCATCAACATTTGATGCAACCAGCAGGGCCGCATAAGTTCCCTGCATGGAACCGGTTGTGGGAATACAACTTGCCGGATCAACGCTGACATCCATAAACAGTTTAATAAATCTGGAGGCTTCGTCTTTGAGTGGCTGGATACCATCCATCATCGGGTAAACCGAAGCAACGCCCGACTGAAGCGCTTTAATTTCGGCATCAACACCCACCTGGGCAGGGGGTAACCCCGGCACACCCATTTCCATCCGGATGAACCGAACTTTACTTTCGGCTTCAATCCGATTGATCAGGGCCACAATTTCCCTGATCGAAGCTTTTCCCGGATCAGAAATCCGAAGTTTTTCGAGATGTTTTTTTACAATTTCTTGTTTTACAGGAGTATTGCTCATTTGAAATAGTCGGAATTTTGGAGTAAAAGTAAATAAAGAATTTGCGATAAATCAACTGAAATCAGGGTATCACAAACCATGAATCGCAATTCGGCAACGCAATGAACTGCCGGATTTTAAATTGAAAGCAGACAACCTCTTTCCGTTTTGAATTGACAGAAAACAGGGTCAAAAGAGAGGCCTGAATTTTGTCATGTTTTTGTTTTTTTTAGAGTCCAAAGGCTGGTTTAATGCTTTTTGCCCAGTTTGAAACACGTTCGTCGGTCAGTTCCGGTTCAAAATCTTCATCAATTGGAAGTCCGATGAATTTTCCATCGACGACAGCTTCTGACTCATCAAATTCGTACCCCGAGGGATCGACCTGTCCCACGATGGATGCGCCGTTTTTCTTCAGTTCATTGGCTAAAACGCCTATTGCATTGACAAAGTAATTCGAATAAGTAATGTGGTCGCCCAACCCGAAAATAGCAACAGTTTTTCCGGAGAAATCCAGCTTACTGATATTGGGAAAAAATTTGGCCCAATCGGTATTTGAATAACTGGAATCCCAGGTTTCTTTTCCAACCGTTGAAATGCCAAAAATGATCTTATCGTATTTTTCAAGATCGGCAGCACCGGCATCATTCACTGAAATTAGTTCAACCTGTTGTTCGCCGATGGCTGCTTTTACCTTTTCCGCAACCCGATGAACTGAACCTTTTAAAGGACCGAAAAATAATCCGATTTTGCTCATAATGCTATATTTTACTGATTGTGAATTGCTAATTCTCCACGAACATATTCGCCGAGAATAGATAAACTGGAAACGTTTTTTAGAATAACATGAATGGCGTGCTCATAGTTTTTCAACTGATCCCATTCAACATCAACATGAAACGTGTATTCATTCGGTTTGCCGATGATCGGAACCGACTGGATTTTAGTCAGGTTAATTTTGTTTTCGGCAAAAATGTTGAGCACTTTGGCCAGTGAACCATAAAAGTGACCTACTTCAAAACAAAGCGAGGCTTTATTGGTTCCTTCTGCCGGATTTCCATGCTTGGCCAAAATCAGGAAACGGGTGTAATTCTTTTTATTTGATTCGATACCCTTGTCCAATATTTCAAGGCCATACAAGCTGGCCGAACGCGTATTGCTGATGGCTGCAGCATGTTTTATTTTTTCATCGGAAATAAGCTTGGCAACTTTAGCATTGTCACCCAATTCTTTGCGCTCGGCGTTTGGGAAATACTTTTCGAGGTATTCGGCACACTGCATAAACGAAACCGGATGGGAGTAAATTTCTTTAATTTCCTTTTTCTTAACTCCGGGCAGCACCATCAGGTTCATTTGAATATGAATGTAGATTTCGCCGATAATTTTCAGGTGATAATCCCGAATGAGGGCATAATTTTGAAGAAGGCTTCCGGCAATTGAGTTTTCAATGGCCATAACCGCAATATCAACCTGATCATTGTCAATCAGGTCGCAAACCTGCTTGAATGTTTTGCATTCAACAACTTCAATCGGAACTTCACCGAAATAATTTATGGCTGCATCTTCGTGAAATGAACCTGCAATTCCCTGAATAGCTACTTTTTTCATTTTCTTATGATATTAAAAATCCCGGTCAAAGCCGGGACAATTTACGGAAAATATCCTGATTTCAAGATAAAAGTGATATTGCAAAAGCAAAAACCATGATTTGGGCAGGTGACTCTTGCCGGTAATTTTGCTTCGTTCAACTCGTTAACAGGTTCAATCCTTTTCCGCTCCGGGTAAACTAATTGTTAAAGACAACAATCGAAAAACGACCCGGTTTGATCAGCCGGAACAGGAAATGAAAATGCTATCCGAATTGGTTGTTTTTAAATTTTGTACATGTCGCTGGCTTTCACCAGTTCCATCTTATGCTTCTGAAGAACTTCAATACATCTTTCAATATTGTCGGGTTTCAGCACAATGTTGGCTGATTTGACATCCATTGAGTAGGCGTATAAATATTCAATAAACACCCCTTCTTCAGAAAGTATATCGAGTGCCCGTGCCAATGCTCCCGGTTCGTTCGGACTGTTCAGGCAAACCACATCAGTCAGCCTGCCTGAAAATTCGGCTTCTTTGAGGATAGCCAGCGCCTTTTCGGGCTCGGAAACAATGACTCTCAAAATTCCAAATTCAGAAGTATCGGCCACACTGAAGGCTGACATGTTGATCCCGGCATTTCCCAACAGCTGGGTTACTTCGTTAAGCCTGCCGGTTTTATTTTCCAGAAATACGGATAGTTGTTTGATAATCATGATGGTTCCTCCTACAATTTACGGTTGTCGATTACACGTTTTGCTTTTCCTGCGGTGCGCTCAATGGTTTTGGGTTCAACCAGTTTTACATCGACTGAAATGCCCAGCGTACTTTGAAGCTTGTGTGTGATTTTTTTGCGCAAGGCTTCCAGTTGCCTGATTTCATCGGAGAAGAACTGTTCCTGAACTTCCACCATAAGTTTGAGCGAATCTAAATTACCTTCCCGTTCGACTATCAGCAAATAGTGCGGGGCGGTTTCGCTCATTTCGAGCAGTACACTTTCAATTTGCGATGGGAACACGTTTACACCCCGGATGATGAGCATGTCGTCGCTGCGGCCTTTGCATTTTTCCATCCTGACGAGGGTGCGTCCGCAAGCACATTTTTCGTAGTTCAGACGTGTCAAATCACGGGTGCGGTAACGGATCAGTGGGATGCCTTCTTTGGTGATAGTCGTGAAAACGAGTTCTCCAACTTCACCCTCAGGAAGGGGTTGCAGGGTTTGTGGATCGATAATTTCAGGTATAAAATGATCTTCATTGACGTGCATTCCCAGCTGGTGCTCGCATTCGCAGGACACGCCGGGCCCAATAATTTCGCTCAACCCGTAAATATCGATGGCTTTAATTCCGAGGCTGTTTTCAATTTCCCTGCGCATGTTTTCGGTCCATGGTTCAGCGCCGAAAATTCCTATCCGGAGCTTCAAGTCTTCCTTGTTTATTCCGGCGGCTTTCATTTCTTCGGCCAGGTGCAACGAATAGGAAGGTGTGCAGGCCAGAACTGAAGTTCCGAAATCCTGCATTAGCTGAAGCTGCTTTTCGGTGTTCCCTCCTGAAATCGGGATAACTGAAGCGCCCAGGTTTTCGCATCCGTAATGGAGCCCAAGTCCGCCGGTAAACAATCCGTATCCGTAGGCTACCTGAACGATATCTTCGCGGTGGACACCTGCCATGCAAAGCGAGCGGGTAACCACTTCTGCCCAGGTATTCAGGTCTTTGCGGGTGTATCCTACTACGGTTGGTTTGCCGGTTGTTCCGGAAGAAGCATGGATGCGTACAATTTCGCTCATGGGTACGGTAAACATCCCAAATGGATAATTGTCGCGCAAATCGGTTTTTAGTGTAAATGGCAGTTTGCTTAAATCGTCAATCGATTTGATGTCGTCGGGAACAAGTCCCGCTTCCTGCATCTTTTGTCGATAGCTGGGCACGTTGTGGTAAATTCTTCTGACTGTTTCTTTCAGCCGTTCGGATTGAACCGCGCGCATTTCGTCGCGGCTCGCACATTCCATCTTTTCATTCCAGATCATATCGTGGGGATTAATTTTCGGGTCAATTGGCATTATTTGGTGATTCCGTAGATGGCTTCGTCGGCAAGTAGTTTTAGTCCCACTTTCCGAAGTTTTAGGTCGGCATCGGTAACGTCTTCGGTGTCAATTACCAAATATGCCTTTTCGGAAGCAAAAGCCGACCTTCCGTAGGCATTCGTAAAATTCACCCCGGCTTTGGCCACTTCCTGCAACAATTCATCCAGCCCGCCAGGTTGATCTTTCATTTCGATCACCACAATTTCACGAAGGGCAGCCGACAGACTTTTTTCAACCAATAATTGATGTGCCAGCACCGGATTGGAAACAACCAGGTTCAGGATTCCCCATCCACTGGCAGTATGGTTTAAGTTCATGGTCCGGATGTTGATATGGGCTTCTTTCAGTACGGCAGTTACCCGTTCGAGGTGCCCGATTTTATTCTCAAGAAATATGGAAACCTGATAAGCCATAGGAGTTATTAATTATAAATTATGAATTAAGCGCTTTCCGGAGTTCTTTTACCCGGACCGCTTTGCCTTCTGGTTTTGGAAGCGAACCTGGTTCAACTAATTTTACAATTGGTTTAACCAGCACTTCATCTCGAATCTGACTGCAAATCGTTCGGGAAAGCTTGTCAAGACGGGTAATGTCGCCATTGAACCAGTCTTTTTTTACTTCCACTTCAATGATCATCTCGTCTGATCCGTTGATTGTGTCTAAGGTAATCAGATAATCAGAACCAACTTCGGAAATTTTCATCAGAACACCTTCAATCTGCATGGGGAACACATTACAACCTTTAATAATGAACATGTCGTCGCTACGTCCGGTGATTCGGTCGAGGCGGATGTGCGTGCGTCCACAGGGGCAATCGCCTGGCAAAATGCGTGTCAGATCGCGGGTGCGGTAACGGATGAGCGGCATGGCTTCACGGTCGAGCGTTGTCAGGACCAGTTCACCAACTTCCTCGTCAGCAACAGGTTCAAGCGTATCCGGATTAATGATTTCGACGATGTAAGCATCTTCCCAAATATGCAGACCATTCTGGTAAGTACATTCGAAGGCAACGCCGGGACCATTCATTTCGGTCAGGCCAAATGAGTTGTATGCTTTTACACCAAACATTTCTTCAATTCGGCGGCGTTGTTCTTCGGTATGTGGTTCGGCGCCAATTACAAAAGTATGTAGTTTGGTATCTTTTCTCGGGTCTAGTCTCTCTTCCTGAAATACTTCGAACAAACGGTTCAGGTAGCTTGGGATGGCATGGGCCACGGTTGTTCCGTAGTCGCGCATCAGTTTAATCTGACGGGGACTATTTCCTGCGCCTGCCGGAATACTCAAACATCCCAGACGTTCGATGCCGTATTGAAACCCCAGTCCTCCGGTAAAAAGGCCATATCCGCAGATATTCTGGAAGACATCGGTGTCGCGGACACCGGCGCAAAACAGCGAACGTGCCATCAGATTAGCCCAAGAGTCAATGTCGTGACGGTTGTGAAAAATTACGGTTGGGTTCCCGGTTGTTCCGCTGGTGCTGTGCAAACGAATCAGCTCTTTTTGTGGTAATCCGAGGAATCCGTAGGGAAAATTTTCACGTAGATTTTGCTTGGTCGTGAATGGTAATTTTCGGATGTCGGCAACCGAGTTAACCGAATCAGCCGACAAACCAAGTTGTTTATAGAGATTTTCGTAGTAAGGAGAATTAATTGCGGATTGAATTGTTTTTTTCAGTCGGCTGACCTGTAGGCTTTCGAGTTGTCTGCGGTCAAGAGTTTCCAGTTCATTTTCCCAGTACATGAGTTTCCAGATTAAAAAAGATACATCATCATTAAATTCAAACGATTGTTGACAGTTCTGTGTGTGTCGGCATACAGGCCGTTTTGAAAATTGATGGCTCCAGTGCCATAATCAGCAGTTGTTAATTCATATTCAGCAACCAGCCTTACTTTTGAAACATTCAGCGAAATACTGGGCGAAACCCTTGAAATACCTTTTACATTCTGAAGTAATCCGTAAGTTTTGGCTTTATTACTTCCATCGTTATACAAAGGTTTATCAGTGCCAAGGTTATCTCCGATTCCGAGCAGCAAACCGACCTGCCATTTCTTTCCATAAAGAGCATTCACCAGTGCGGTGTAGTTGGTGTAGTTGGTGTATGTTTCTGCACCTGTTTTTGAATCAAATGAAGCTACTCCATAACCGCCCAGTAGAGTGATCTGAGTCATGTTCTGTCCGTAATAGCCCTTTGAGATAATTGAAAATTTATTGTGCAGGTATTTTGCATAGGCCATCACTCCTTTGCCGGCAATGAACTCGTTTGATTTAAACACTCCGTCCGTTCCGGTATTGGTCATTCTGGGTTTGAGCTGATTATACAATGCACCGAATCCGGCAGTGAAGTTTTTGTTCTTATATTCCATAACCAGGTCAATCTCCGGAAGTATTCCATTCCGCTTTGCCTGGTTTGCAGTAGTGTAATTAGATGATTCAATGGTCTTTGATGGATATTGCAGTTCATAAGCCAACGCTCCGCCAAATGAAATTTTTCCACTATAAATGTCATATCTGATTTGGGGTGTCCGGCTAAAACACTGGAATGGAGCGCCTGTGTTAAGGGCTGCAACCGTAGGAAAAATAGTTCCTCCCCAAAACGGGTGCCAGGTCTGTCCAACCAGTAATTTCGATCTTTCCCAGGTGAAAGCCGAATAGGCATGACGAATGCGAAGGAGCGTCGGCTCTGATTTTAAAATTCCGCCAAAATCGAATTCAATATTTCCGCTGGTTTTAGCGCCAAAAATCTCCGGACCCGTGATTCGCAAACCGAGGCGGGTGGTAATGGACGAAAGGTTAGCGCTTGTTTGTTCGTTAATATCTTCGCCATTGGCATCTTTTCCAACATAAAGCGGAACCAGATAAAATTGATCGTGAGCTGCATCTAACCCCTTATAGGTGTCGAGGTAGAACTCATTTCTGACGAAACCATAAAATTCGAGACTGGTTTCTTTGGGTTTAGCTTCTTGCGCAATAGTTTGTAGTGAGAGGAGCAAAGCGAAGACAAAAAGTGGTCTTTTCATTAATAGTTGGTTCAAATTTTAGAACAGGATTGCTTTTTCCGCTATCGGCAAACAACAACCAACCCAGAACCCAACAGGGGATCTCAGTTCCTGATCTTTGGTTTTTATTACATGAATTTTCTGAAAATGCAAGAGTTTTTAAAATTAACCCTTTCCCAGAATTGAACCCAAAAGTAAAATATTTAATTCACACTTCAAATTTGAAAAACAGGCAGTTGTAAGCATTTTTTGAAAATTTCTTTCAGTATAAAAGATGAAATACATTAAAATAAAGCAATTATAAGCTATTGTTGGTTTTTACCAAATAAACTGAAATGGGTTAATTTAGATTCAATTTGAATAATGGATTTCGGAATCAGGCAGGAAGTCAGGACGAACTGAAAGGAATGAAGTTTGCTTGTGAATTCATGTTTAAGGCCAGAAAAATGTTGCCTGCCAGAACCTGTTCATTTGTAAATAATTATCAAATAGCACACTAAATTCGCACAAAAAGTGATTTCGCCCAATAATTTATTGAGTCAAACGTATTTTGAATCAAAATATAACTACTTTTGGAGGACATTTATCCATTATTTAAACAGTTATTTATGAACATTTTTGTTGGAAGCCTTCCCTTTAAAATTGAGGAAAGCGAATTACAGGAAATTTTTGAAGAATACGGAGAAGTTACATCCGTGAAGATTATTATGGACAGAGCTACCGGCCGTTCAAAAGGCTTTGGTTTTGTTGAGATGACTAATGAAGAAGAAGCTAAAAAAGCAATTGAAGAACTGAATAACGCTGAGGTTGAAGGCCGAACAATTGTTGTAAATAAAGCTGAAGAAAAGAAAGAAGGCGGACGCCCAAGTGGTGGTGGTTTCCGTGGTGGCAACTCTGGCGGTGGTTTCCGCGGAGGTAATTCAGGTGGTGGTTTCCGCGGTGGTAACCGTGGTGGAAGCACCGGCGGTGGCGGTGGTTTCAATAAAGGCGGCTTCAACAGAGGCGGTGGAAGCAGCGCTGGCGGCAACAGAAGATCTGAATATTAGGATATTTCCTGTTTTAATGTGCTCTGAATATAGAAATTAGATTTAATTTTTATAACTACATAAAGGCTAATAAATTAAGGTGATTACACCAAAGTTTATTAGCCTTCGTTTTTTGTGAAAGCCCCCTTCCCGTTCCCCCGAAAGGGGAAAGCTGTTCTGCTCTTTAAAGGAATGGCTAGGGCAAAGTAGAACCACTTTTCTGGTCGCATGGCTCAAGTTCCCCTCCGGTGGAGGGGTTAGGGGAGGCTATATTTTTCAATCCTGATCCGGGCATCAACGGCTACGAGTATTTCCCCGTTGCCCATCAGCGGGTTGATGTCCATTTCCTTGATTTCGACGGCAAAGCGCAGCAGAGTTGACAGTCGCACCATAATCTCGGCAAACTTTCGTTCGCTGACTCCGTTTTTTCCACGGTACCCTTTGATAATCTGGTATGCCCGGAGATTTTTTATCATGGAAGCAGCTTCGCACAAGGTGAGTGGCGCCAGACCGGAGGTAATGTCTTTAAATACTTCCACAAAAATTCCACCTATGCCGCACAAAATAATATGTCCGAACTTATCTTCGTATTTAGCCCCAAGGAAAAGCTCAATACCCGAAGCCATTTCAGCCATCAGAACTGCCGTGGTGTCTTTAATCCGGATCAGGCGCCTGAATTCGTGTTCGACCGTTTCCATATCCTGAACATTCAGAACTACACCACCGACATCTGTTTTATGAATGGGGCCAACCACTTTCATCACCAAAGGAAATCCAAGTTTTTTAGCGGTTTCCAGGGCAGCATCTTCGGTTGTTACGGTCATCTCTTTTACCATCGGAATTCCGGAAGCAGCAAATAACTGATGAATGGTTTCGGGCGACTGAAAACCATCTTCAGCCCGATCGATGATGCGACGAATCTCCGGAATATCAATGTTGTCGAGGAATATTTTTTCTTCGGGAGGACGGGCCGTTTTTAGAATTGAGGTTAGGGCTTTTCCCAGCAGGACCTCATCCGGGAAAATGATATTTCCTTGAGAAATGAAATAGGCAACATCGTCTTTTACATTGATTACAGAAGGGAGGATCGGAAAGATCGGTTTTTTGCAAGTCTGCATTTTTTCATTTAAGACCTGATATACATCCCTGACCGGGTTTAATCCCGGACTACCAAAAATAACTGCCATCCCATCAATCTCATCGAACTCATTCTCGCAGGCATCGATAATAGCCGCCAGCTGCTCTGCGTTTCCGGTTGCCAGAAAATCGATCGGATTTTCGACCGAAGAACCGGGGAAAAGTTTGCTTTTAAGCTTTTGTCGGGCTTCCGAATCCTGGATATGTGGAATATGTAATCCGCCACTTTCAAGTGAATCGGTGAGCATGACGGCAGGGCCACCAGCATGGGTGATGATGGCCAGCCGCTTGCCTTTCATCGGTTTGCAGTGAAATACATTGGCAATTGTTGTCAGTTCTTCGCGCCCATAGCAACGAACGATTCCTGCTTTGCGGAATAAAGCCTCGACGGCCAGATCGGAGTTGGCCATGGCGCCGGTGTGCGAAGCTGCTGCCCTGCTGCCGGCCTGGCTACTCCCGGCTTTAATCGCGGCAATTTTGCACCCCTTGCGGATGAGCGATGAAGCATGTTTCAATAACTTGTCCGGATTCCGGATGCTTTCGATGTAGAGCAGTTTCACCCGGGTACTGGTTTTAGGATTGAAAACATTGTCCATAAATTCCAGTACTTCTTCAACGCCATTCTGGGCCGAATTACCTACCGAGAATACACTGGCAAAATGAAGTCCCTTTGGAATGCCGGATTCCATAATAAATACGGCTGTTGCACCCGAACTTGAAATGAGGTCGCAACTCATTTGTTCGAGTTTCGGAACCGGGGTTGTAAACACGCTGGTGTGAGCGTAAGTAATTACCCCGATGCAGTTGGGGCCAATCAGGCAAGCATTATTGGCTTCGATAATTTTTACAATCTTTTGTTCCAGCATGTGTCCTTCTTCACTTTCTTCACTGAATCCAGCTGAAATAATAATAAACCCTTTGGTGCCTTTTTTATTTGCCAATACATCAACAGCTTCAACACAAAGAGATGCAGGAATGGCCAGAACAGC
Source organism: Prolixibacteraceae bacterium (assembly GCA_963676535.2). Taxonomy (GTDB): domain Bacteria; phylum Bacteroidota; class Bacteroidia; order Bacteroidales; family Prolixibacteraceae; genus Aquipluma. Next base: position 76,675 of record CAXXKQ010000013.1, read on the forward strand.
CATTTCAACCGGAGGCAAATCGTTGACCGAAGAGAAAGATTTGATTCCCTGAACAGTTTCGGAAGAAGGATTGACCACCCACAATTGTCCTTTGTAATTATTGTCGATCAGATTTTTGAGCAGTTTTCCGCCCGGTTTTGAAATATTATTTGAAGCGCCAATAACTGCAATACTTTTGGGTGCGATTAGTTCTTTTGTTATCATTCCGGCATATTTGTGATTGAGCAAAGTTAGCAAAAGCAATTTCAGGAGTAACTGACTTTTTACGGCTTTTGAAACGGATGGGGTTTGTCTAAAAATCTGTTAAGTTTGCTGAAGACTTTCGGGTTGGTTCCGATTCCAAAAAATTGAATGATGACGCAGATTTCGGATCAGAAGATAATAGTTGTTTGCGATTTCAGCGAGCAAATGAACGAGGTAATTGTTCATGGTGCGCGAATGGCTGATCTGTTGAGAAAAGAGTTGTGCTTGTTTGGCATGTGGAAAAACAAAGTACAAAAAAGCGAAATACAGGAAAAATTGATTGGAATTAGTCACAGCCTGAAAAATCGTTTGCCTGGATTACAAATCTCCAATCTGATTCTCAAAAACTCACTCAGCGATAATATTGTGAAGTTGGTTGACGATTACAATGCCGTGCTGGTGGTTTTGCATAAATCGGAGGTGACATCTTCACTGAAAGCTTTCAGGGAGAGCAGTATTGCTTTCTTATTTGTAAGTGGCAATTCGCCGGAATATCTGCAATACAAAAATGTATTGGTTCCGGTTGACTGCCGGAAGGCTTCGAAAGAAACATCGTTGTGGGCTTCGTACTTTGGAAGATTTAACCGGTCGTTGATTCAGGTGATTTATGCCCGTGAAAACAACCGGGAAGATGAGGCGCTTTTGGTACGGAATGTGAAGTTCTTCGAAAAGTTTCTTTCCAGCCTGAATGTACGCCATTATTTGGTTGCCGGAAAATCGTCGAGCTGGGGTATTTGTCGCGAAACCCTCGAACGGGCTGGTGAATGGAATGGTGACGTGATGATTTTCTCGGGAAGCAGTTCAATTACCCTGATTGATTTGCTGATTGGCCTTCCGGAAAAACGGATTGTTAAAAAAGCAGGTGGAATGCCGGTATTACTTATCAACCCCAAAAAAGATATTTGTGTGCTGTGCGACTGACCCAGAAAAATAAAGAAGCCCCGATGACAATGAACATCGAGGCTTCTTTTATAAGTAATCACCAGGATACTTTCCTGAATGTCGACTAATCCTTCTGAAGATTTAAAAGCTTCTGCTCTTCAACCTGAGCATCGATTACGGCAATTGTAACCATGTTGAGGATGTCACGAACCGAGCTTTCCACATTCAGGATGTGAATGGGTTTGTTTAGTCCCATCTGGATTGGTCCAATGGTGTCACTCATCCCGATTTCAAGCAGCATTTTGTGGGCAATACTTGATGAACTCAGATTTGGGAAAATCAGGGTGTTTACATTCATGCCGTCAATTTTCGAGAATGGAAATTTATCGTGACGCAATTCACGATCGAGAGCAAAATTCACTTGCATTTCTCCATCAATCATCATTTCAGGATTGTTTTTATGCAGGTAATCAACAGCTTCATGAATCATTGCCGGACTACCAATGTTCCGTTCTCCAAAGTTTGAATATGAAAGCATGGCCATCACCGGATCAGTATTGAACAACTGAACAGCATCGTGTGCAAGTTTGGCGATGTCTATCAAAGTTTCTTTTGAAGGGTGGTTGTTTACCATCGTGTCGGCAAAGAAGAATGTGCCCAGTTTTGTGGTAACAATATTCAATCCTGCAATGTGGTTCAACCCTTCGCGCATGCCAACGATTTCGATCGCTGGGGTAATGGCATCCTGATATTTGGTATAAACTCCGGTGATAAAGGCATCGGCATCGCCGGCTTCAACCATCATCATTCCAAAATAGTTACGATCGAACATTTTTTCGTATGCTTCGCTGTAAGTCATACCTTCGCGCTGACGTTTGGCTGTCAGCATTTTGGCATATTTCTTACGTTTGGCTTCTTCGCGGTCGTGACGCAAATTAACGATTTCGACTCCTTCAAGTTCAATATTATGTTTGCGGTATTTCTTTTCTATAATTTCTTCATTCCCTAAAAGAATTGGGATGCAAATGCCTTCGGTGCGAGCCACCTGTGCAGCTTTAAGCATATTGCTGTGGTTTGCTTCAGCAAAAACTACCCGTTTCGGATTTTCTTTGGCTTTTTCGGTCAACCCATTGATCAGCTTATTGTCGAGTCCCATTCTCTGGCGTAACTCTTCAGCGTATTTGTCCCAGTCTTTAATCGGTTTGCGGGCGATGCCACTCTCCATGGCAGCTTTTGCTACTGCCGGAGCAACGGTAACCAATAAACGTGGATCAAGTGGTTTTGGAATAATGTACTGAGGGCCAAAACTAAGACTGTTTGTATTATAGGCTGAAGTTACCACATCAGGAACCGGTTTTTTTGCCAGTTCGGCAATAGCATGAACTGCTGCAACTTTCATTGCTTCGTTAATGCCCGTTGAACGTACATCCAATGCACCACGGAAAATATATGGGAATCCTAATACATTGTTCACCTGATTGGGATAGTCGCTTCGTCCAGTGGCAAAAATAATATCGGGACGTGAAGCCACCGCGTCGGCATACGAAATTTCAGGATTGGGATTGGCACAGGCAAACACGATTGGATTTTCAGCCATGCTGCGGACCATATCCTGAGTCAGACAACCTTCAACTGAGAGTCCAAGGAAAACATCGGAACCGGCAACAGCTTCTTCAAGCGTATTACAGGGAAGATTGGTTGCAAATGGTTTTTTGCGGCTGTTCAGGTCGGTACGGCGTGTTGAGATAACACCTTTGCTATCGACCATCACAATATTTTCAAGTTTAGCGCCGAGTGCCATGTAAAGAGTCGTACATGACGACGCAGCAGCTCCCGCGCCATTGACCACGATTTTAATATCTTCGATTTTTTTGCCAACCAGCTCAAGTGCATTGATCAGTGCAGCAGCTGAAATAATAGCAGTCCCGTGCTGGTCATCATGCATCAATGGAATATCTAGAGCTTCTTTCAACTTTTCTTCAATTTCAAAGCATTCTGGAGCTTTAATATCTTCAAGATTGATTCCACCAAAGGTTGGCGAGATGGCTTTCACCACTTCAATAAATTTCTGCGGATCTTTTTCATTTACTTCAATATCAAACACGTCGATGTCGGCAAATATTTTGAATAGCAGACCTTTTCCTTCCATTACTGGTTTCCCGGCAAGAGCGCCAATATCGCCCAAACCCAAAACTGCTGTGCCATTTGAGATTACGGCGACCAGATTTCCTTTGGCGGTGTAGTCATAAGCACACTGGAGATCTTTTTCGATTTCCAGGCAAGGTATAGCCACCCCTGGTGAATAAGCAAGCGCCAAATCACGTTGTGTGCTATAAGGTTTTGTTGGCACAACCTGAATTTTTCCGGGCCGACCATCCTTGTGGTAATTTAAAGCTTCTTGGTTTTTTGAATTTTCCATCCCGATAAAATATTATTATTAATACTAATTTAATCAACTTCTCCTGCTAATCCCCCATCTAAATTATATTCGGGATTAAAAAAGAACATTTGAGTAGTCTCCCCAAAAGTATCCTGAAATCTTATCTTTTGATCATTTGGTGATGTAAAGGTCAGGAAAAATTAACATTAGCTATTCTTTTCAAAACCGGATTCGATTTTAAAATGGATGTATATTTCTGATGTATAGTCTGTTGAAAAAATAGTATCAACGAGAAGAATTTTGGCCAAATTATCGTCCTTTCGTTCCTATACTGGTGTAATTAATTAGCTCAATTCCCCGGTCTTTGATGGTTTTCATGACCAGGTCGTTGGTGAAAACTTCGGTCACCCAATGCCGGTCGCGGGCTACGGTGAGCATATTTTTGTTTCCAACGGCCTTCATTTCTTCTGTTTTATTTGCCGGATGCTCCACAAATAGGTAGGTATTTCCGGGTTTCAGCATTTTGAGCATTGAAACGAATGCGGCTTCCTTTTCTTTTTGCGACTGAGCCTTATCCCAGCCAAAGTTTGGGATTGGAGTCAGACCTTCGGTTTCGTAAATCAGATTGTATTCCCTAGCCAGTTTTTTTACCAGATTTTTTAACTCAGGCTTGCAGTCGGGCGCTCCCATGTGCGATGAGAGGTGTGTTACATTTGGAATTTCGCGTTTGGCCAGTTCAATTTGTTTTCTCAACTCGGCTTCAACTTCTTCCATCTTGTAATTCTTTTTGTACCAATCGCCGGTCGCAGCCAGAAAATTGCCATCGGCATCGGCCAGTGAAGGGGAAGGAGTGATCGGTCCCCATTTGATTCCGTCCCATTCGCTGGTCAGGGTCAGGTGGACGCCTACATCGATGCCCGGATTTTCTTTCAGCAGTTGGGCGGCCTCGAAAAACCAGGGACAGGGTACCATTACTTCGATTGAACGGCTGATGCCTTTCTTGAACACTTTAAGACAACTTTCATTGGTTGCATGGCTCGAAGCCATATCATCGGACCGAACCAATAACCGGATTTTATTGTTTTGCGCCGGGGCAACTAACGTCGCCAAAAAGAAAATGATCAGACTTCCCAGAATTTTAATTTTGCTCATGATTAGTTTTTTTGATATACAATTTTACCTTCTTCCCGCATTTCCTGATTACCTGATAAGATAATACTGCTATAAAAATACAAACCTTCCGGACAATTTTGTTTTTGTGGATTCCAACTCAACAAAGTTGAACTATTCAGACTGATTCCAGGAGTGAATTTCTCCATTAGTTTGCCTTCGGTATTAAAAATGGTGAGTTGAACAGACCGGTTGCCAACATGCTGAAACTGAAAATTGAATTGTCCGTCACTGGGGTTTGGGAAAACGATGAGTTGCGGCTTGTTTTTCTCTTGTTGAATAGATGCTGTAATGATTGAGGCCCGTTTCAGAATTGCTGATTGGATATTGGCGCCCAGCTCATCATATACTTTGGCAGTAATCTCGAAATCGCGTGTGCCGGAGCAAGTCCAGCTTATTTTATAGGGAGCATCAAAGGTTTCGCCGATTTTATGCCAGCTGTCAAAAAATTCTACTTTATAAATGCGGCTGTTGGCATCCGGATCAGAAACGCTGGCTTCAATAATCAGCTCGTCGGTGGTTGTTTCGGCGTTAATTTTTTTGATGGTAACCTTGTTCATTACAGGTTTTTGATTGGCTGCAAAAGTTCCGTCTGCTTTGTCGCACAAAAAGCCGTAAACCACCGCATTCATAATGGTATTTTGGTGAATGGTAAACTCGGCATTCATCGGGCAGGTGTAATTTCCAAACCAGCGTTCGTGCCCGGGCCAGTCGGTAACGGTTGTTGGATAAATACTTTTGAATGCCCAAGCCATGTCCCACGGGCCTTGCCCGTTTGAATAGGATTCTTTTCGCCAGGGACCATAGGGCGTAATTCCGGGAGCCATTTCGTCCTTCCCGTTGTACCACGAATCCAGGTGCATGACCCGTTCCGGCCTGCGCAAACCAAGTCCGGTGATCCAGGTAGTATTCAGCGGATTGTTACCCAGAAAATAATCAGCTGTATTTTGCACACAGGTTTTATAATCTTTAGCCAGTGTCGGGTCCGAGTCTTTGACCAGTTTCCAGCCCATGATTACTTCAAAAACCAAGGGCGTTGTAGACTGCCCAACCAGCATCGGCATGTAAAAGTCGCCACCCCAACGGCAAGCTCGTTTATTTGCAGAGGTTACCATCGCACTGGCTGTTGCTTTAAACGCTGAAATCAGTTTGGTTTTCAACGTTGCATCAGTCGCCTGATTTTTCGTTATGGCATAAACAAAAGAACCCCATCGATTTTCGCCAGTCAGAATGCTTGTTGATGTTATTCCTGATAAATCCGTTTTCAACTGATCATGATAGGTACTTTCTCCGGTCAACTGGTACAAACTGGCCGCTGCAAAACCCCGAATGTCTTTCAGAAGAGAACCCATTGCTGGTTTGGTTAGCTCATCGCCGGCTCGGGTATTCGTTTTGGCCCAGTCGTACGCTTCGCGGGCCTCTTTCGCCCAATCAACGCCTTCCGGATCGGCCACATTCAGCGTTTTCAGGCAAAAAGCCAGTTGAGCGGCCAGTGCCGAATATTTGTATGTTGTGTGCGGGTCTTCGCCCGAAACGATCCAGGTACGGTCAACATCTTCGTAAGATGGTTTGCCTTCGCCGTCACCACCAAAATGATCACCGCACACACGGCCTCCGACGCCGCCGGTTCCGAATCCTTTTTTGATTAATTCCTGACGGGTACGGTAGTAATACCGGATCAGCCAGCTTGCTTCGTCCAGAATATCGGGAATGCCGTTTTTGCCTTCGGGAATATTTAGTTCGCCATCGGCATAATTTTCAGGTGAAATTTGCCAGGCAAACAGCAGCATGGTTGGAACATTCAAATGGGTGAAATAACCATCCCAGTCACCGGCATCCTGATACCATCCCCAAGTGTCAACGGGCCCTTTTATTCCGGCTTCAATAGCCGGTTTATCTGTTGCATCGGCATCGCCGTTATTCCAATCGATAAAGCGCGAAGTGGTATATTTCAACTTTCCGGCAAATCCCGGGGTGATGAGCGGATTGTGCGGCGCCTTTCGTTCAAATTCGGTATATGGTTTTTTTAGCTCGATACCGCTGCGGTTGTGGTACAAACCCCGGATGGTGGTGTAAAACACGTCGCGGTAAAGGTCGGCGGCGATGCGGAAAGGGAAAGACGAACCAATGCCTTCCACCACAATTTTATAGTCGCCGGGCTGGTTAAACGACGAAAAATTGCATTCGTACACATCGGCTGCCGAAAAATTGGCCGATGGAGTTTCTGCGGTTTGTCCGGTTTCGGCGTTGGTTTTGCTTTTCCTGAATGTCAAATTCCCGGTAAAAACAACCTGATCAGTTTGAAGATTCAGAAGATAAAAATTCTTCCCTGAAAAGGCCGATAGGTTGATTCCACCCTTGTCGCCTGCCCAATGATAAACGTAAGCAAATTTTTCTGGAGCCTCCGGATTGTACCCAATCTGATTCACATGAACTGCCTCGGAGCGAATCTTCTTTTCATCAAAAGTAAAAGTCCATTGCGAACCGTTATTGGCCAAAGTGCCGGTCTGAAGCGAATAAGTTTTTCCGGATTGCATGGGTTGAGGAAGATACAGATAAATCCAATGGTCTTCCACATGATCGGGACTGGTGTTGACACAGCCGTTGGCCCAGCTTTGGCATAACCATGTAAATTCGGTTCCTTTGGTTTTCCGGCCAATGTCTGTGGGTTTCAGTCCAGCGGAATAATTGAGGTCGTCCGAACTTTTCAGCAAATAATTCAGGGGTTTAACTGCTTCGGCAGTATTCAGGAGTTCAACAACCACCCGCTCGTTCGACCGGGCCTGTCCTTTTTTGTGGTAAATGGCATATCCGTCATCGAAATGAAGCATCAGGATTTGATTGGTTAACGGAAGCACTTCGACCAGATCAGATGACTTTGCGATAAATTGAAGAGCCAAAAGAAAGAAAAAGAGCGAAACTAATTTTTTCATCCTGATTTAGTTTATTTTTCGATTAAAACGTACATGGCATTGTATGGAAGTGTCAGGCTGATGTTTCCTTTGCCTGATCTGACTTTTACGTTACCGGCAGCATATCCGCCGGCATCCAGTAAGGTAGCTTTTTTTAGTCCGGAATTGGGCAACTCAACGGTTACTTGAGTAGCATCCACTTTCCAGGGCATTTTGCCGGTATCAATCACCCGGTATCCATGCAGATTTTGTTTGTCGCCCTTGAAATCGCATTCCTCTTCTTTCCATCCGGTGGGCTGATAAATGGTACCGACCTGAATCAGAATCTTTCCTGATTTTTCAATGGGCTGATTGTCCATGGCAACGATCCAAATGGCAGCATAGTTATTTGAGGTGGAGATTTTTACGTTTCCAAGGCTGAATTTTTGTTGACCTGATAAAAAGCCGCAAACTCCTTTGGCTTTTTCAGAATTGACCTGACAAATGCCATTCCCGTAATCCCAACTCATTTCTCCGGAAGAGCTTTTAATGAGTTTCTTCTCCGGATCGATCAAATTCGTCAAATTGGGGCTGATCTGGGTTTTGGATGCATCGCCGCCAAAAACGACTTCAACCTTACCGGTTAAAAAAGCAAGTGGTGAAATTTCAGACTCAGTTCCGGTATTCAGGCTATTTTTGGTGTCGCGGTTCGGATCAAAATTTGTGTCTTCAACGATTGGGCTTACTTTGCGGTTCCAGAGCTGATCCATCGGTTTTTCTTCATGAACAACCACTTCGCCCTGTTTCAGATAAGCCAGACGATAAAGCAGAGCATTGGCCGGAAATTGTCCGATCATACCCGGAACGGAACAGGTCCAGCGGTGCATGGCACATCTTCCTTCTGAGTCTTTCGTAAAATCGAAATACGGATTTCGGGTATAATCAACCCCTTCAGCAGCGAACCAATAGTAGGCATCAAATCCGGTGATCGACTGAAGGGTGGAAATCAGGAACGGACCCTCGGCCATGTATTTGTGGGGCAAGTTCCAGCCACTTTCGGTCATTACAAACGGATGGCCTGTGGGTTGCTTCACATTGATGGGTAGCTTCTGGGGCCTTTTCAATACCGAAAGTCCCATGTAATAATGTCCCGGATCAATCCGCCAGCCATTATTTTCGCCAAAATGTCCCGGGTCGTAATAGCGGTTGATGGCCAGCACTTCGTTTGAGGTATTGGTCCAGCGTTCCAGATCAAGCAGTCGCGACGGACTTGCCGTAGTCCAGTTCTCTGCGTTGATAATTTGTTTACATCCGAGTACATTGCGGTAATAATCGTGAATCTCATGATAAAAATCGTATTGGGTATCTGCAAAAAATTCAACCTGGTCTCGCATTCGGATTGCTTTGCTTACCGTTGCTGGCTGCGTCATATCGTAGAAAGGATAGATATCAACCGTTTGATTTTTCAGATTGTCTGCAGGAAGATGAGCATCGCACCAGGCTGCAAAGGCACTGGCCAATGTCCCATATCTTTTTTGTAACCAACTGGCAAATTTTGCGGTGACCATTTTTTTCAGGGCAGGGCGCATGTTTTGCATGGTCCAGAAAAAGACGCCGTCTTCGTTCATAATCTGGATGATTCCCACGGCTGACTCATCTTTCAGAGCGATCCCGGTATAGGGATTTTTTTCGGTATAAAGCACACGCACCCAGGCTTTGTATGCATCCTGAAGCCGATCGTTGAAATACATCACACCCCACAAATCGTCTTTGTCGGAGTAATCTTCTATTCCCCATTCTTTGGGAAGCCACCCGCCCATGTGCCCGTTGTGTGGCCAGAAGGGAGAAATGGTGGTATAAATTCCCTGTTTTTTCATGGCAGCAACCACCCTCCAAATGTTGTTGATCTCTTTGCGGTCGACGTCGTAAATGTCAGTTCCTTTTCCGGCAGGATTAATTGAACCGTGGTACCGAACCATGTTGACCCCCATTTGCGCTAGAAATTCGGCATGGTGGGCCAAATCTTCATCATTCATGTCGCCGCCAGAATTTACCGGCCAAAAGCGGATGGGTTTATCGCCGGCCATAAAACTTTCGCCATCGTCCGAAAGACGGATAAAGCCTTTTGCTCCAGCAGTTTCTTCGTTTAAAAACCGAAGGTTAAGCAATTGAGTTACGCCTGCTTTTTTCTCCGGAAATACAAAATCGTAAGTTTTTTGTTGAGCCTGAATAGCGATTGCAGCCATCAGGAAAAATAAAATGGTAAGTTGTTTCATCGTTAGTTTAGGTTTATCGTTCAGAATCTATTAAAATCTTTTTTTCCTGTTCTGTTTTTTCAGCGTTAGCTTTAATTCCTTCCCTTTGGTCGTCAACCGGTAGCGCTGATTAGGGTGATTGGGTATATCAGGGTAGATCATTTCGATACATTGTGCTTCAAGGGCCGGTAAAAGATAGTTATCCCGAAAGTTTACTGTATGTTTTAAACCAAGAGCATCCTGAATTTCAGATCTCTTCATTTCGCCTTTCAAAACAAGCATAACTCTTCTGATTTCCTCGGTAACTTGTTCGGTAACTTGTTCGGTTTCCTCTTCATTTCGCCACACAACAGTCTTAAAATCA
>CAXXKQ010000014.1:0-21681 GCA_963676535.2 Prolixibacteraceae bacterium
GATCAGCATGAAGCGTCTGCACCGGTTTATTATCAAAAGTTTTCTGGGTCCGTTTTTTATGACCTTTTTCATCTGTGTATTTATCCTCCTGATGCAATTTCTGTGGAAATACATTGACGATCTGGTCGGAAAGGGCCTGGAGTGGAACATTGTGGCCGAATTACTTACGTATGCCTCTTTCGGGCTGGTGCCACTTGCCTTCCCGCTGGCTATGCTGCTGGCTTCAATCATGACCTTTGGCAATCTGGGCGAAAATTATGAATTGGTCGCCATGAAAGCTTCCGGAATATCCCTGTTCCGCATCATGAGACCCTTGTTGGTGGTTACTCTGATATTGACTGGGATTGCCTTTTATTTTTCGAACAACATTCTCCCCAAAACCAATCTCGAATTTTACGCCTTACTTTCCAGTGTGAAAAAGCAAAAACCGGAAATGGTGATTAAGGAAGGGGTTTTCTCCAACGACCTTGACAAATACAGCATTAAAGTTGAACGAAAAGGCAGAAACAGCAACATCCTTTATGATGTCTTGATTTACGACCATTCGAGCAACGAAGGTAACGTCAAAGTAACCATTGCTGATTCGGGCAAGATGGAAATAACCGAAGACAAGAAATTTATGGCTGTTACCTTGTATAATGGGCAGAATTATGAAGAAAAGAAGGAGCACAAACAAGGCGACGAACGGCGTTACCCCTTTCAGCGTTCCTCTTTTCAGAAAGAAATCATCAACATCAGCATGCAGGATTTTGAGTTTACCCGATATGATGAAAAGCTGTTTACACACGGATCGCGAATGATGAACATCAGCCAGATAACCACCTATGGTGACTCTTTATTTTCTGATTACAAATTCCGGCTTTGGCACTTTGTAACTTCACTCAATTACCCGGGCGACATTAACCGACAAGTCTCCTGGTTGTCCGTTCCGGTTGATTCACTGGCTAGTGATCCTCAAATTAAGCCGGATACGATTGTCGACTTTGATAAAACCATCGCATCAATGAGTTCGTTCAACAAAGAAGAAATGTACCAGCGGGCCATCAACGAAGCAAGGGGTAATGCTCAAATGATAAGCCAGCAAATGGAGGATATGTACACCCGAAAAAAATATGTAAACAATTTTCCGATGGAATGGCACCGAAAATTTACGCTTTCAGTTGCCTGCATTATTTTCTTCTTCATTGGAGCGCCATTAGGAGCAATCATCCGTAAAGGGGGACTCGGGATGCCTGTAGTTGTGTCTATTTTGATGTTTATTGCCTATTACATATTAATGATTACCGGTGAAAAATTTGCACGCGAAGATGCCTGGTCAATGTTTGGCGGGATGTGGTTTTCTTCGTTTATTTTTCTTCCGTTGGGTGTGTGGCTCACTTACAAAGCAGCCACCGATTCAGCAGTTATGAATATGGAAAGTTATCAACTGTTCTTCAGGAAGCTGTTCAGGTTTAGCTTTCTAAAACGTCAAAAAAATTGAAAATTAAACTGATGCGAATACTCCAGTTAATGAATAAAGTGCCCTGGCCCCCAAAAGACGGTGGAGCCATTGCCTGCCTGAACATGACCAAAGGATTTTCAATGCTCGGACATGAGGTGACAGTTTTAAGCATGAACACCTCCAAACATCACATTCGTATCAAAGACATGCCCCAGCACATACGAAGCAGAGCCGATTTTCGCCTGGTTGAAGTTCCCGCTTCCATCAATTGGTTCGATGCCGCAGTCAACTTCCTGTTTTCCAAGCTGCCTTACAACGCACAGCGCTTCATTTCCGACGAATTTAGCATGGCGCTGGTTAAACTCCTGACCGAAAAAAGTTTTGATATCATTCAACTTGAAGGCCTCTACCTTTGCCCATACATACCTGTAATCCGAAAATATTCTGATGCCAAAATTGCTTACCGCGCCCATAATATTGAATACGAAATTTGGGAACGGACAGCCAAACTATCTGAAGGTCTGCGCTCCAAATATCTCCGGAATTTATCAAAACGCATCAAACGTTTCGAAATCAGTCATTTAAATTCTTATGATTTGCTGGTGCCGATTACCGACCGCGACGGACAAATCCTCGATGCTCTGGGGAATACCAAGCCACGGCACACCTCGCAAACCGGTATCGATTTTGCCTCGCTCGTTTCCAACAGCCAAAAAACTTGAATTTCCTTCACTTTTCCATATCGGGGCGCTCGACTGGGCGCCAAATCAGGAAGGATTAATCTGGTTTTTTGATCACTGCTGGCCCAAAATTCACAATGAAAATCCGGAGATGAAATTTTACCTGGCAGGACGGAATGCCCCCGAATGGTTTGAGCGTCGTATTAAATATGCAGGAATTGAATACCTTGGAGAAATTCATGACGCCTACGATTTTATGAATTCGAAAGCGGTGATGGTTGTTCCGTTGTTCTCAGGCAGTGGAATGCGTATCAAAATTATTGAAGGCATGGCCCTTGGTAAGCCCATTGTGACTACCGACATCGGCACAGAAGGCATCCCTACTGAAAACGGGAACAACATTCTGATTGCCAACGATACCGATCAGTTTGTCAAAGCTATTACCCAACTCATAAACAGCCGGGAGCTTTCGGATCAAATCGGGAAAAATGCCATCGGGTTCATCCAGGAAAAATTTGATAATTTATCGCAGGCTGGTGCACTGATCGAATTTTACAAACAACATATCTAATTTTGGAACTCATTTTCTGGATATTTTTTCTGATCGTGTTTTACACGTTCGCCGGTTATGCTATCCTGCTGGCAATAATCCTTTTTTTCAAAAAGCTTTTCCATAGGAGGAAAAGCTATCCGGAACCTGAAACACTGAACCTGCCCAAGGTGTGTATGTTTGTAACGGCATATAACGAAGCCGATTATGTCGATCAAAAAGTTAAAAATCTGCTTGAACTGGATTACCCGGCCGATAAGATTCAGTATTTATGGATAACCGATGGCTCCAACGATGGCACACCCCGAACTTCTATGGAAATTTCCCCAGATGGAAGTACATCACCTTCAGGAACGAAGAGGTAAAATACATGCCATGAACCGGGGGATGCAATTTGTTGACGCGCCCATTGTCATTTTCTCTGACAGCAATACGACCTTAAATCTCCAGTCTATCCGTATAATTGTGGAAACATTCAACAACCCCAAAGTAGGTTGCATTGCCGGCGAAAAACGAATTGTAAGTCGTGAAGCAGACGACGCTGCAGGCGCTGGAGAAAACCTGTACTGGAAATTTGAGTCCTGGGTAAAACGAATGGACAGCGAATTGAATTCAGCCGTTGGCGGCGTTGGCGAATTGTTTGCCATACGTACTGATTTGTTTGAACCCGTTGAAAACGACACTATTTTAGACGATTTTATCATCTCGCTCCGGATTGCACAAAAAGGCTACCGGATTGCCTATACTCCCGGCGCTTATGCCATCGAAACGGCCTCAGTAAATGTCTCCGAAGAGTTAAAACGAAAAATCAGAATAGCAGTTGGTGGCCTTCAAACGATTTCACGGCTTAAAAGTCTGCTCAATCCTTTTCGGTTTGGAATGCTCTCGTTTCAATATATTTCACACAAAGCGCTGCGATGGACAATAGCTCCGATTGCCCTGTTCTGTTTATTCCCAGTTAATTTATTCATTCTCATCGATAAAGGTGAAACATTAACAAATACATTTCTATCTTTTTTTCTTTTATTTCCAGACTTTTATGTACTTCCTTGCACTAATGGGCTGGTTGTTGGAGCGCCGCAAAATCAGATTCAAAATACTTTTCGTCCCTTATTATTTTTCCGCCATAAATTATGCTTCTATTCGGGGATGGGGACGTTTTCTTAAAGGTAAACAAACCGTTAACTGGGAAAAGTCGAAAAGGGCCTGATTAAGTATTTTACCCGCTAATCGATATTTTTTAATTAGCTTTGCCGCACGTTTGAAAAGCATTTCACGAAATGAGCGAATTTATATTAAATACCATACCTGAGGCAATTGATGCCATCCGGAATGGGGAACTGGTTATAGTTGTTGATGATGAGGATCGTGAAAACGAAGGTGATTTTATTGCTGCTGCCGAAAAAGTAACTCCTGAAATGGTCAACTTTATGACCATGTACGGACGTGGATTGGTTTGTGCCCCACTAACGGAAGAGCGCTGCGAAGAACTAGAGCTTAACCTGATGGTTGGCAAAAATACTTCGTCGCACGAAACGCCGTTTACCATTTCGGTTGATTTGCTGGGCTACGGCTGCACAACTGGTATTTCGGCCAGCGACCGCGCCAAAACCCTTAATGCCCTGGCCAATCTGGACACCAAACCCGAAGAGCTTGGTCGCCCCGGACACATTTTCCCGCTCAGAGCCAAAAGCCGGGGAGTACTGCGTCGTTCGGGACACACCGAAGCTGCTGTCGACCTGACACGTCTGGCTGGTCTGACTCCTGCCGGAGTGCTGATCGAAATTATGAACGAAGATGGCACAATGGCCCGTTTGCCCGAATTAATGGTAATTGCCAAACGCTTCAACCTGAAAATAATTTCAATTAAAGATTTGATTACTTATCGTCTGCAGAGCGAAAGCTTAATTGAACAAGGCGAAGTGGTCAATCTGCCAACCCGATATGGAAATTTCAAATTGTCCCTTTCCGTCAAATTTCAAACGGAGTGGAACACATTGCATTGATTAAAGGAGAATGGCAGCACGATGAACCAATTCTGGTCCGCGTACATTCGTCGTGTATGACTGGCGACATTTTCGGATCAATGCGCTGCGAATGCGGCGAACAACTGGAATACGCCATGAAACTCATCGAAAAGGAAGGAAAAGGGGTAATTGTTTACATGATGCAGGAAGGCCGCGGAATTGGACTGATGAATAAAATTGCAGCCTACAAACTTCAGGATCAGGGGCTCGACACCATTGAAGCCAACATTCACCTCGGATTTGATGCCGATGAGCGGGATTATGGCGTTGGAGCACAGATTCTTCGTAACCTCGGAGTAACCAAAATGCGACTAATGACCAACAATCCGATTAAGCGTGTCGGCCTTGAAGCTTATGATCTTGAAGTGGTTTCAACCGTTAATATTGAAATAGAGCCCAATCAATACAATCAGTTCTACCTGAAGACCAAGCGCGACCGGATGGGTCATTTTTTACAAAAATTTAAATACTAAGCCAGCATTATGGCAATGTTTGATCACCTGTTTGAATCCGGCTACGGGGAATCCCAAACTGAAGGTGTTGATTATTACATGAGCCCTGAGGGGTACCGGGTTATGACCGAATATTACCTTGTAAAACGAGGTTATTGCTGTTCGAATGGATGCAAACATTGTCCGTATTCGCCCAAAGCCATAAAAGGCAACCGGAAACTTCGCCCCGAAGTGGAAGGCAAATACAAATAAGTGATTGAAAATTAAGCCAAATTAAAAAGCCGGAACATCAAAGCATTTTTGTTCCGGTTTTTTATTCAGTACTCATTATTACAGTTTTGTTGAAACCACACCGTTCTCGTCACCCAGATTATTGGGTACAAAGTAATCAGCCTGTGGATCATTTTTCCAGTTAGAACCATCAATTAAATAGCGAAACTGGTATTCTTTGCCTGCTTCCAGCTCAAGCGTAGCCGTAAAATCATTTGATTTTAGTGCTGTCATTGGCGCTGCTGATTCGTCCCCAATTATTGAAATCGCCCAGCAGTTGCACTTTGTTTGCTCCCAAAGCTTCTGAAGCATCCAAGCGGAATGAAACCTTGCACACAGGTTTCGATTTTAAGAATTGTTTTTTTAAGCTCATAATGTAAGTTTTAAATCGACGATTATTTGATGTGGCAAAAATACCCGAAAGAGATGGCGCTACAAACACCCAAATAACTGTAAACAAATTATTTAGCAATATGTTGACGATTAGTTAACTTTAAAATTAACTAATCGACTGACAACCAGCAATTCATCTATTTTCCACTTTGTTAACGCAAGATTAAAAGCTTCATTTTCAGAATGGTATTTCCTATATTCAACATTTCAAACCTTTTCTTATTGCCTGCTTTGAGGTTCATCAGCAAGCCTTATCTTTGTCAAAAAAACAAGCAGATGGATCCAAAGAAAATCCGCATCGTTTTCATGGGAACGCCCGATTTTGCAGTTGAAAAGCTTAAAAGCTTTGGTCGAAAACGGGTATAACGTGGTTGGTGTTATTACCGCCCCCGATAAGCCGGCAGGCCGGGGGACGCCAGTTAAGCGAATCGGCAGTCAAACAATATGCAGATCAGCAAAATCTGAATATTCTTCAACCTGAAAAGCTGAAAAATCCAGAATTTTATTGCTGAACTCGAAAGGTTGAAAGCTGATCTGCAGATTGTAGTTGCTTTCCGCATGTTACCCGAAGTGGTGTGGAACATGCCCCCACTCGGAAACTTTCAACCTTCATGCTTCGTTGTTGCCCCAATAACCGTGGCGCAGCACCATTAAACTGGGCGATTATCAACGGAGAAACTGAAACCGGAATCACAACATTTTTGCTTTCGCAATGAAATTGATACGGGACAGGTTATCTTCCAGAAAAAAATTATGATTGAAGAAAATGATACTGTGGGTGATCTGCACGACCGGCTGATGACACTGGGGTCAGAATTAGTAATGAAAACTGTTGATGCCATCGCCAACCAAGAGGTTGAACCCATTGATCAATCCAGAATGACTGATCATCCGGATAAAATTAAACAGGCGCCTAAAATATTTAAGGAAGATTGCCGGATTGACTGGACGAAAGATACAGAATCAGTCAGAAACCTGGTTCGGGGTCTTTCACCCTACCCCACTGCCTGGACCGAATTCATTCATTCCGAAACGAACGAAATTCTCATGGCTAAGATATTCTCTGTTTTTCGTGACAACCGCAAGTCTCCCAGCTGCTCCAGGGAACTTTGGTGACAGATGGCAAAAAATTTCTGAACATTGCCTGTTTCTGATGGTTGGCTATCGGTAGCCGAAATTCAGCTTTCGGGGAAAAAGCGGATGAAAATTGATGAATTGCTGCGCGGATTTCAGGACTTAAACCAATGGCGGATAAAAATATAGATCAAGGTAAAAGTTAAAGGCAAAAGTTGAAAGAAGATTCTTTTGCTTTTGCCTTTTTTACTTTTGCCTTAGTTTCTGTTCTCTTCTTGCTGAAATTAACAATCAGGAAATAGACAATAAAACCAAACGAAATGGAAACCAGTTCAATTCCGAAAGGGAGCAGGCTGTGTTCCGTAAAATTACGATATGTGTTTTCATTATAAAGGCTTGGACTCATTTGATTAATAATGATAAAGCCAAGTCCGGCGAAAAAATGCTACTAATCCCCATTTCAGCGATGGATATTTGTTGGCCTCCTGGTTTTCAATGCTTTCAGAGGCAAACTTTTTGGTTCAGGATTCCGGCTTTGTCGAAATGTCCGGCTTTGATGATTTTACGCTTCAGTAAAAAAGTCGGTAAAATTTTTCAGGACCATGTAAAATCGAAAAGAAAACAACAGCGGCCATTAATACTTCATTCATGCTCATAGCTTTCAAATTTTAAATTGTTTGCAAGATGTGACAGGACCTCTGTTCAAAATGTTGCAACAAATTCCCGTTTTTTTCTGAAAAATTATCAGCTGACCAAGTCAGGTCAATTTATAGTTCATTCTTTTCTTCCATGAATTTAATAAACTCTTTGAACCTGTCTTTTGAGGCCAAATTGCTTTTCATTACGGGGGAGAAAGAATAATAGAATGATCTTTCTTTGAAAAACGCTGAATATAATTGATATTAATAATCATATTTCGGTGGACACGAAAAAAATCAGGAATTTACTTTTAGATTTCGTTCGTACTCTCCGATATTAACCGACGAACAAATGGGTTTTCACACCGTTGAAAGTTCACATAAACGTAGGTATAGCGGCCTGATGCTTCCATATAAACGATGTCTTTAATCTGAATAACTTCAGTATAATTAACCCCATCAATAATGATTTTCACGGGTGCACCCGAAGTATGTAAATGCTCATGAAAAACGCTGAAACTGGGCAAAACCATTCCATTGGGTTTTCGCTGTTCAGATTTTGATCAACCCGATCAATTGCCACTTTGAGTCGTTCTTTATCAATTGGTTTGGTAATAAAATGCAGCGCGCCAAAATTAAATGCCTCGGCATAATATTCCTCCTGATTAAAAGCCGTAATGATTATAATATGAAAATTATATTTTTTTTGTCCGGATAATTTATTGAGCAAGTCAAAAGCGGTCTTCTCTTCGGCCTCAAATTGAATATCCAGGAAAAGTAACATGGGCTGCAATTCGTAAATCAGTTTTTCTGCCTCGGCAAGGGTTGTAGCATGCCCAACTATTTTGACATGTGGGGCAACATCAGCTAAAAATGTTTCAATCACAGAGTGAAACTCCCGGATATCTTCAACAATAATTGCTGTAATTTCAGACTTTGTCATGGTAACGAATTTTTATGGTAACAGTGGTTCCCATATCTGAGCTTTGTATATCGAGAAAAATATTGTATCCCATTTCGTTCAGTAGCTTTATTCGTTTCATGGTAAGTTCTTTCCCGCGGGAAGTATAAAGCAGATGCGACTGACGCATCAATTCGCCTGATTTTTCAATTCCAATACCATCATCAGAAATTTCGATCAGTAATAAATTTCCCTCCAATCGCGAAATTTTGATTTCGAGTAATCCTTTCCCCGATTTCTGTAACAACCCCATGCCTGATGGCATTTTCAACAAAAGGCTGAATTAACATGGGCGGGATAGTTTGTTGTTTCGTATCAATCGAAGGATCTACAATGATTTTCACATTCAAATTTACCGGCATAAATGAGCTGTTGAAAGTGAATAAAATTTTGAAGTATTTCCAGTTCTTTTTTCAGCGGAAGTTCACTTTCTCTCAGATTTTTTGATTTGGAAAGGCTTGTTGAAATCGACGCAATCAAGAAATCCTCGGACCAGGTTTGACAACTTTACCAGGTATTCATTGGCTTTCTCCACGTTTGCCGATACAATCATCGATTGAAGAGAGGCCATGACATTAAATATAAAATGCGGATTCATCTGTGATAAAATGGCCTGAAGCTGAAACATTTTTGCCTGTTTATTGATTTGAATCATTTTTGCACGTGCCTGAAAAAGAAGAGACAACGCAAAGATCACTAACAGCGAAACTATGCCCAAAAGAACAGGAAAAAACCAGGGTTTTTTCCAAAGAGACAAAGAAAACCACTAATGGCATTGAAGTAATAACTTCAGAATCGGGTAACCCAGGAATCTCTGCCTTTACCTGCAAAACAGATTCTCCATCTGAAAGAATTGGTCAAAACAACATAGTCTTCTTTTTGCCAGGGCGACCAATCCTGATCACGGTCTTTAATCTTCCACGAATACCTTGTCGGATTGGGCCGGTTAAAACAAATCGTCTCAAATTTAGCAACAGCCGTTCGGTCATTTCTGGGCAATTCGATATTTTTTTGATTATATAAGATTGATTTGTTATTAATTCCTGAGATCCTGACATTGACAGTATTGTTTTTGAAATCAATTTTTGTGGGATCAAGCTTCACGACCTCTGTACTTGTGGTCATCCAAATATTTCCTTTCGAATCTTTCAGGGCCCCATCCTGCCCAGGGTCGATTCCAGTAAATCCGTTTTGTTCGTTAAACAGGTGTAGTTCAATTTCTCCAGAACGATTGAATTTTTGCAGATCCATCAGGTAAATCCCTGTTGATTGACTGAATACCAGCCAGGCGCTGTCGATGGCTGAAACAAAACTCACAGTGCCTGAAATTTCTTCACGATCAATTTTCCGGATAGAGTCGGTTTTGTTATCGTAATAAAGCAGTCCATTGGTACTGCCAAACCAAGTGCGTCCTTCCGACGTGTTGAACGTTGACATTACCCCGTCGGCAGGTAATCGTCCGTTGCCCCGGTTGTAATTAATCAGTTCTTTGGTGTCCCAGTTGTAACGGCAAAGCCCGGTAAATCCACCCAGCCAGTAAAAAACCATTTTTGTCTTTGCCTATTGTAACCACATAACCTTTAATTTCCATCCCATCGGCTATACCAATGGCCCTGATGAGCTTGTGGGTCCGGTCATATACTTCAGCCAATAACCGGTACCCGCCCCACAATAAATCCCGGTCCCGATCATAAAACGATGTCAGGCAACCGACCCTGTTTATTGGTCGAAAAAAACTCCCATTGTATGCCATAATGCCTTTTTCATTAGGGAAATAAAGTGTTCCGCGCTTATCGACTGAAGAGTGAAAATGGAAATGATATCCATATTTTTCAAGCTTAGTTTCTGAATATGACGTTATCGTTTTGCCATCGAATTTCTTTAGTCCATAATCATACGAGGCAAACCAGATGTTTTGATCCAAATCTTCAACTACCGACCATATCGTTGGTAAAAATTCTCTTTTATAAGTTTCAAATCCACCAGAGAAAACCTGATAAAGTCCTTCTTCTGTGCCGATCCAGAGCCGTTTATCCTGATCTGTTAAACAGCTATTTTTACGGAGTTCTGAGAAGCCTCTTACGATAAGGGTATCCTGATTTATAGTATAGATTTGATTTTTCGCCAGGTTAGGAAGAAAGGTAAATTCATGGGTTGTTCGGTTTTTCCCAATAACCCGATCATTTTTGATCGTTGCTACATTTAGTAGTTTCCCTTCTTTATATTCAAACAAATTCACGGTTTCCATCTTATCTGTTTCAAAAACTAAGATAGATAATCCAACGTCTTTCAATAGAAGGGTTTCAGGAACGCTAAGTAATTTCTTAAGGATTCCGTTTTTTTAGTTCATAGAGATTATGGGTATCGTGCAATATTAGAGCATCATTATCTTTGGAATATGCGATTCCGGCAGATCCTGATACATTAAATTCAGGAAGTAAGTTTAACTGATTGTGATATTTCCCATTTTCCAGATATCCAAAAATTGGCAGTATCTTCGGATTTGTTCCCAGGTACCAAATCTTTCCATCAGGTGCGGATGCAAATGTTAGCGATATGATTTTTTCGAAAGAGACTGACTTCCATTTTTCACCATCGAAACAGGCAAGTCCATCATTGGTTGATGCCCAAATATTTCCGGTAAAATCTTCAGCTATTTGATAAATATTTTCATTTTCCAGTCCATCTTTATCTGTAAAGCTGATGATTCTATCTCCATTAAAACAATTAATTCCTTCTTTGGTGCCAACCCAAAGATATCCACGGCTGTCCTGAAACAAACACATGACCTGCATTTGCGATAGCCCATCGCGTAAAGTATATTGCTTGTAAGACGGATGAGTAAATTGCCCGCTTACCTTGAGGGAAACCACACAAAAGAGAAATATGGTTATAAACCTGAATATCATTGGCCAATATTATAAACTGTAAATTTATGTTTTTAAAGGATTATCAGGAGGGGTCAATAAAAAATTTTGTGAGTCAATAAGCTAATATGATAATAATATCTCACCAAATTATTATACCCTATTACACTGAATTGCCGTAGCATAACACGATTTAGCCCCAAGAGTGAAAATATTCTTCCTATACTTATTCTGTTCATTACAAAAAACATGCACTTCATTACGCCAAATATACGATTGGTTACATAAACACGCCAATAGGTTATGTGGGGGTGTAATGTTATGTTGCTATTCTCTAAATTTAACCTAAAAAAACAATCACCATGACGCAAAACCTTATTTCTGCAACTTTATCCGCTACCGATGCTACCGAAGTACAACAAAACCTCATGGCTGCCAAAGCCAAACTTAATTTTCTGCTTAGCCTGCAAACTGAAGATGTTTCGACACTATTTAAGGTAGGCAATGCTTACCTTCCGTTTATCGACCTGGCTTATCAAACCATGATGGCACATCCCGAAATTCTTTCCGGCATATTCGATAAAGATGAATTTACACGTGATTATAACCTGTTGAATACGCTTCGGCCTATTTTTAATCAAATTAACGAACTGGCAGAAAGCATCCAAAAAACTTTTATCGCTGTTGGCAGCGATACCCTGATAGCCGCCCTTGAAGTATATGGCGCGGTAAAACAAAACAAAGACAAAGTGCCGGGTCTGGCGGTTACTGCCGATGAAATGGCGGTATTCTTTAAAAAGACGAAGACTAAAAGCGAACCGGCGAAATAATACAATTACAATTACAGGTTTCACCCGTGGGTGAAACCTGTAAAGAGTGTTTCAAAACCACTATTTTTTGACAAACGAATACTCCGGAGTGGCAAACAGCCAAAAAAAAATGATCTGGCACCACTCCGAAATGGCACATGAGCATTAACAAGTTGGTTAATACCATAAATGAGCGGTAGAGAAACACTTTGGAGTGAACCAAACACAATCAGAAGTGGCCTTTTGCTAATGCAAAGTCAGTTTCAGCCACAAAATAGTGGCAGATGGGTAATCTAAACCATGAAAAAGGCTTTTTACAATGGAATAAAGTACTAAAATGATGCCTCAAAACTAAAAAAAATAACCCATAAAATCAACAGATGAAAAAATTTTTACTTCTTTTTATCCTCATAGGCTTTGCATTAGGCACCTATGCCCAGGTATCAAAAACTGTGAACCTGGCCACTGCCGGAACGCTTTCTACAACTTTAACAGTTGACGAATTAAACACAGTTACAAACCTTACCCTTACCGGCACTATCGATGCCCGCGACTTCAAAACTATGCGCGATTT
Source organism: Prolixibacteraceae bacterium (assembly GCA_963676535.2). Taxonomy (GTDB): domain Bacteria; phylum Bacteroidota; class Bacteroidia; order Bacteroidales; family Prolixibacteraceae; genus Aquipluma. Next base: position 12,737 of record CAXXKQ010000014.1, read on the forward strand.
GATGCCCGTGCTGGCCGATATTGATTTGAGCGAAGCAAGTATTGTGGCGTATAGTGGAACGGAAGGAACTTTCGGTAATGTACTGGTTGATTATAATGTGTCAGAAATTCCCAAATCTGCTTTTGAAGATAAATCAACCATTACCTCAATAGCTATTCCGGCTTCTGTTTCTGCAATTGGAGATATTGCATTTCAATTGTGTACAAAACTAAAAACGGTTAGTTTCACTTTGCCTTCATCATTAAAGTCTATTGGATGGATTGCATTTACCGGTTGTACTGCGTTAGAGTCAATTTCTATTCCATCACCTGTAACTTCAATAGCAGAATTAGCATTTGTAAATTGTTCAAATTTAAAGTCAGTATCTATTCCTGAATCTTTAGAATCAATAGGAAAGGATGCGTTTTTAAATACTCAGGCGATCTTTTCTGTTGATGCTAATAATTTGAAATACTCTGCAACCGAAGGGATGCTTTTTAATAAGGTCAAGAGTTATTTGGTTATTTGCACTAATTATAAAACAGGTGAATTATTTATTCCGACCACTGTTATGACAATTGGGGATAATGCTTTTCATGGTTGTAATAAACTTACATCTATTTCATTGCCTAAGTCCGTTTACTTAATTAGATCTAATGCCTTTGCTAATTGCGATGGATTAACTTCTCTTTATTCACATAACCCAACACCACCTTCCTTGTTTTCCGACGCTTTTAATAACTTCAATAAAAGCAATTGTACCTTATACGTTCCTTTTGATTCTGAAACTTCTTATGCTAATGCAAATCAATGGAAAGATTTTGGGCATATCGAGTCAATAACCAAGGGATACAATATTAGCGAAGTAGAAACGCTAAAGCTAATTCGCGACAATGCTCCTTCGGATTCCCCATTGAAAAATGAATGGGCATATGAAAGTAATATCAATGAATGGCCTGGGGTAACTTGGGAGTTAATTCAAGATCAGAAAAGGATTACAAGTCTTGTGATTAATAGCAAAAAAATAAATTCGCTTGATGTTAGAAGTTTAACTTATTTACAAAGATTGGAATGTTACTGGAATAATATATCAGAACTTAATGTATTTGGATTAGAAAATTTACAAGGCCTGTATTGCGGCGGAAATCAAATAACTACTCTTAACCTTCAGGGGTTAAGAAATTTACAGCACTTATTTTGCTACGCTAATCTTTTACAATCACTAGATGTGAGTTCTTTGTCTAATTTAACTCAACTTGGTTGTTGGGACAACATGCTTAATTTCTTAAATATAAATGGACTATCAAAAATTGAAAGAATACACGTCGGAGGAAATTTATTGCCTTTCAGTGTTTTAAAACAATTATTACCATTAAATCTACCCATTACCACAGTAAATCTGAATGGAATGAGTTATTCCCCTCAGGGCGTAAATGGAATATTTACTGAATCTACTATCAACATTGGAAAAGAGATAGATTATTCATTAGAAGCAGAGATTAATGGAACCGCAACTTTATTTAAATGGTATAAAAATGATCTTTTGATTGAAAATACGAATCAAACGGGGAGATATACTCCTTCAGAAACAGGTATATACTATTGTATAATGACCAATGCTCAGTTTTCCGGACTGACGCTTAAGACATCTAAAATAATGGTGATTAATGGTAATAAATCTGTCAACATTGCTACCCCTGGAACTTTATCTACTTTGTTAACAACTACTGAATTAAATACAATTATCAATCTTACCCTCACCGGCACCATTGATGCCCGCGACTTTAAAACTATGCGCGATTTGATGCCTGCCTTGGCCGAGCTTGATTTGAGTGGCGTGACCATTGCCGAATATACTGGCACCGAAGGAACTGCAGGAACACAGCTAATTACATATCCAGCCCATGAAGTTCCTCGAAATGCTTTTTATAATAAATTAAGCCTGACCTCGATTAGTATTCCGTTATCGTCCAAAACCATTGGGAGAAGTGCTTTTAACAATTGCGATGGATTAACTCAGGTTACTTTTGGTGCTAATTCGCAGATCGAAACCATTGGGTACCTGAGTTTCGCGTATTGCGATAATTTGACCAATATGCAAATCCCATCCAATGTAACAATGCTTGACTACGGAGCTTTTAGGCAATGTTCGGCTTTAGTTACCTGTAATTTACCCGAGTCGGTTAGAACAATAGGTAATGTCGCTTTTTATTGGTGCTATAAATTGAAAGATATTATAATACCAAAAAGCGTTGAATCAATTGGTGAATTTGCTTTTCATTCATGTAGTGAGATACTGAGCTTTAACATTCCAACTTCAACCATGTTAATCGGTAGGGGTGCTTTTATTGGTGCTTCAGCCGTTGTTACTGTGAACGAAAATAATCCTAAATATTCCAGCCAAAACGGTGTTTTGTACGATAAAAATAAAACTCAGTTAATCTATTGCCCACCTGCAACAAGTGGAGTTTTCGTAATCCCCGCAACCGTTTCAACTGTGGCAGTTGATGCCTTTTATAATTGTTCCGGGTTAACCTCCATTACTTTGCCTGAAGGTCTTACAACTTTAGAAGATTGGGCTTTGGAAGAATGTAGCGGATTAACTACCATTTCTCTGCCCTCATCTTTAAATTCAATTGGAAGTCAGGTTATGTACAATTGCATTGGCTTAACTTCCATATATGCCAATAATCCAACTCCGGTTGATTTAAGTTCGAAAACAGATGTATTCTTTGGTATCAATAAAACTACCTGCACATTATATGTGCCTGCTGGTTCGGAAAACCTTTACAAGGCCGCCAGCCAATGGAAAGATTTTACTCACATTGTAGCATCAAATCAAGTTCCGGTTGCCAATGCCGGAGCCGATCAGGCGGTTAACGAAGGAGCAACCGTTCAACTCGATGGCTCAGGTTCGACCGATGCCGATGGGAATCCGTTGACTTATCAGTGGACTGCCCCGGCCGGAATCACGCTGAGTTCGGCCAATGTCTCCAAACCAACCTTTACCGCGCCGGAAGTAACCCAGGATACACCGTTCACATTTACACTAGTAGTTAACGACGGAACAGTGAGTTCAACCGCCGATCAGATTGTCATCATGGTAAAACAGGTAAACAAAGCGCCGATAGCCGATGCCGGAAACGATCAGACAGTAAACGAAGGCTCAACTGTGCAACTCGATGGTACAGGTTCAACCGATGCCGATGGAGATGTATTGCAGTATGTATGGATCGCCCCAGCCGGTGTTACGCTCAGTTCAGAAACAGTAGCTAACCCCACATTTTTAGCTCCTGAAGTAACTAAAGATACCCCACTGATCTTTTTATTATATGTTGGTGATGGAATAATAAATTCAGATTATCAACAAGTGATTATTACAGTCAAACAGGCCAACAAAGTCCCGGTTGCCAATGCCGGAACCGACCAGTCTGTGAACGAAGGAACAACCGTTACTTTGGATGGAAGTCTATCTTCCGATCCTGACGGAACTCCTGTAACCTATTTCTGGGCTGCCCCGGCAGGAGTTACATTAAGCTCGCCATTTGTTGCCAAACCAACATTCACCGCACCAGAAGTAACTGCTGATAAAACTTATACTTTCTCGTTGGTAGTCAACGACGGAACGACCAGCTCAACTGCCGATCAGGTTGTCATCACGGTAAAACAGGTAAACAAAGTCCCGGTTGCCAATGCCGGAAACGACCAGTCTGTGAACGAAGGAACAACCGTTACTTTGGATGGAAGTTTATCTTCCGATCCTGACGGAACTCCTGTAACCTATTTCTGGGCTGCCCCGGCAGGAGTTATATTAAGCTCGCCATCTGTTGCCAAACCAACATTCACCGCACCAGAAGTAACTGCTGATAAAACTTATACTTTCTCGTTGGTGGTCAACGACGGAACGACCAGCTCAACTGCCGATCAGGTTGTCATCACGGTAAAACAGGTAAACAAAGTCCCGGTTGCCAATGCCGGGTTACCTCAAACGGTTAATGAAAGGGCTGTTGTTACCCTTGATGGTTCGAGGTCAATCGATCCTGATGGTGATTTGTTGACTTTTAGTTGGATTTCTCCTTATGGTATTACATTAAACAATTCCACGACAAACAATCCTACATTTATTGCCCCTGATATTTCACGCACAACTGGCTATACCTTTACCCTTACAGTAAGTGATGGAGCAGCCACTGCCACAGCCACAACAATCGTAACAGTAAATCCGGTTATTCCATATTTAATGCTTTCAGCACGATTAAATGGTGAGCTAATTTCTGAGTCAAACCTTCACATCCAGTTATTCAAAAAGAACATAAACATTTATGATGAAAAACAATGCATTTATGTAACAGAATCAGGCATACCAAAAATTTTGATGGAACATGGAGAATGGATTGTTTTGGTGAGCTCCAGGGATTCCAAATCGTTTATTCCAACTTATTCAGGTAATTCGGTTGGATGGGAAAGCGCTCAAACAATTACTATTCCGGACGGAGGGATTGTATCCACTACTATTGATTGTATTCCTGTCAGCTCAAATGTTGAAAATGGAAGTGGAGACATTTCAGGCTACATATATGCCAAGGAAGGAACAAAAAGCATATCTATTATCCAAGGACCACTTGACAATGTCACTCCTGTTCCGGGGGTATTGGTACAGCTATTTAAAAAAGGAGAAAAATTACCAATTTCTACTTGTTTTACCGACACGAAAGGCTTTTATCAGTTTGATAAAATCAGGATAGCTGAGTACGAACTTGTTGTTCAATTGCCGGGATATGCTCAATCAAATAGGCTTCCGGCAAATCTAACAGAATCGGTACAATCAACAGTTGTTTATATTGCGGTAAATATCACAACACAGTTGATTACAAATACAAACGAATTGAATAGTGTTACCTTAAAACTGTATCCAAACCCTGTCAGTGGTCCGCTAACAATCGATTTTGGGCAGACTTATGTTGATAAGGCTCAAGTTTCAGTCTTTAACATCCAGGGCGGATTGATCTTGCAGCAGGAACTGTTTAGGGCAAGACAAACAATCGATATGTCTGGCTTTGTTCCTGGATCATATTTGGTAAAAGTAAAGTCTGGTGAAAATGTTCAATCAAAGATCATCATTAAAAAATAATGCACTAATAGAATTTTTATAGTGAACTGGTTTTTGCAGCGACCCGGCGTTTGGTAATTACAGCCCAAATGCCGGGCTTTATTTTGAAAGAAAGGTAACTTTTCTGCAACATTTTGCACCTATCTTCTGTCAAACCACCTGTATGAATGACATTGAATTAATAAACCTGATTTTAAACGGGAATATGAATGCCTTTACGTTTCTGGTCAACCGTTACCAGAAACTGGTGATTCACATTACCGGGCGGTTAATTCAGCGTCAGGATGAGTTGGAAGATGTTTGCCAGGATGTGTTTATGAAAGTTTACCAGAACCTCGGAAAATACCGGAATGAATGCAAGCTATCGACCTGGATTGCAACTATTGCCTACAACACCAGCATCAATTATTTGCGTAAGTTCAAAAAAGGCGATGAAGTTAATCCGGATAACTCGGCTGCTCTTCGAAATCTGACTGATTTTAGAACAGCAGACTATGAACAGACCGACCTGCACCGGTACATCCGCGAACAAATTGAAAAACTGCCTGTTCAATACAGGACAGTGCTGACACTATATTATCTGGAAGAGTTTTCGTACCAGGAAATTGAACAAATTACAGGAATGCCCGAAGGAACTGTTAAGAGTTATCTGTTCAGGGCAAAAGCTCTTTTAAAAGAAAAACTTAAGTTTGTAGTTGACGAAAACAGTCTGAAAAGTGTGGAGGAGATTACCCATGAAAAATGAAGAACTGAACCAAATTCTGAATCAGTCGTTTAAAGCAGAACCGCAGTATAAGTTGTCGTTTGATTTCGCCCGCAAGTTAAGTTTTGCTGTTGTTCGGCGCGAACAATGGAAAACCGATATGCGCGAATATTTACTAATAGCAGCCGTAATCACTGGATTAATCGCGCTGGTGGCCGGATTCTATTTCTTTGTTGATAAGCAAACAAGCCTGTCTGTTTTCCAATTTGTATCAGCCAACTGGATACAGGTTCTTTTAGTCATTTTGTTGCTAAACTTCATCTTGTTTGCCGACCGGGTGCTGTTACGCCTGCTCTTTAACCGCTGGAACCGTGGCTAATCAAGGCAAAAGGTAAAAGTATAAAGGCAAAAATTCAGCTGGAAATGAGGTTATTCCTGACGAGCCAATACTATCGCCGCTTTTGACTTTTACCTTTTTACTTTTGCCTTAGTCTAACCTTTTCTGGGTCTTTTATTCCGGAGATACACAATCTGCCCGGTCTCCGGTTCATCACCTGATTTCATCCGGTTACGGCGAAGCAGTTTTTTCAGTTTCAGTCCATATCGCTGCGAAATATAATGCATGGTATCATCACTCTCGGCAACATGTTGTTTGTGACCTTTATCTGCTTTTTTATGCTTGCTTTCAATGTATAAAATCTCGTTAGCCCTTAAGGTCCGGCCTTTTGCAAAATCGTTGTAGGTATAAAGTTCCCAATCTTTCAGTTTCAGTTCTTTGGTTAAACTTTCATAGGAATCTCCTTCTGCAACAATAACAGTTCGTAGTCGGTTTCGTAATTGAATTTTATGCCGCGCCGAAGGCTTACTTAGTGTTCCATTCTTTAAAGCTGGCTTCGGTTGAGACGGAGCTTGCTGAATCGTTGCGACTTGCCGGTTGTCGCCATATTCGTCGTATAAATACAGCTTGTAATCCTCAATAATTTTGATCAGTCGTTCAGCATAAATCGGATCGGTGGCGTAGCCAGCCTTTTTCAAACCTCTGGCCCAACCCACATAATCCTTCGGATCGAGCTGAAACAGGAAACTGTACCGGACGCTATTCATCAAAAAGTTTGAATGATCAATATACGAAGCTTCAGCATGGTCATATTTTCGGAAACATTCACCTTTAGCGTCGTCATCATGATAGATTTTCCGGCCTTTCCATTCAGCTTTGCATTTTATTCCAAAGTGGTTATTCCCCTCGGTAGCCAGACGACTATTCCCGTTTTGCGATTCCCAACAGCCTTGAGCCAGCGTGATACTGGCCGGAATTCCGCTTCGTTCCATCTCGGCAATAGCGAATTTATAGTATTTCTGAATGTATTCATCACGGGTGAATTGCGTTTGAGCAAAACTGGAAATAATCACAAAAAACAGGATAAAGAGTAAGTTATATTTTAGCATATCGGTCGATTGGTATGTCTGCAAAAATAAGAAAATGTTGTAAGGTATGGCAATTGTCAAATCGCAAGTATTAACGTACATTTGCCAAAACTGTTTAATAATGAAAACGTCGGAAATCAGAATTACAGTATACGAATTCCAATTTATTGAGGAACTCCCTGAAAGTGACCGGTTACTTCTCGAAGAAGCCCGTAAAATTACCAGGCTGGCTTATGCCCCCTACTCCGGATTTCATGTCGGTGCGGCTATATTACTCGACAACGGTATCATTATAAAAGGAAATAATCAGGAAAATTCGGCTTACCCATCAGGAATGTGCGCCGAACGGGTAACCTTATTTTACGCTAATGCCAATTATCCTGAGTCCAAAGTAAAAACCATCGCTATTTCGGCTGCCAAAGATGGAATTTTGGTCAATGAACCAGTTAAACCTTGTGGCGGGTGCCGTCAGGCACTGGCCGAGGCCGAAGTCCGGTTTGACCACCCCATCCGGATTCTCCTCGACGGACAGGATTCGATTTTAATGCTGAACGGTGTGCAAAGCTTATTACCCCTGAGTTTTTCGAAAAAAGACTTATAAAAAAAGGATTGTACCCGAAAGTACAATCCTTTAAACCAACACGAACTAAACTAAACTTAAATGATTTCGATCTGACGTGACCAATTTTCCTTGTATTCTGTTTTCTTCGGAAGTTCGATGGTCAGCACGCCATTTTTGTGATTGGCTTTGATCGCTGCAACGTCAACTTCTTTAGGCAGAGCGAACGACCGTTGAAACGAAGAATACCTGAATTCGGAACGGACTACTTTTCCTTTTTCCTTTTCCTCTTTTTTGTCTTTCTTTTCAGAATAAACTACCAGATGGTCGTTTTTCAGATCAATTTTGAAATCTTCTTTTTCGAGGCCGGGAGCTGCAACTTCAATCTCAAACTTTTCGTTGTTTTCAAAGATATTTACAGCCGGAGTCGATTTCCAGGCTCCTTCTTCAATGAAATTCGGAAGTAAATTCGAATTAAAAAATTCATCAAATAAATCCGGCAAGTTTCTGTTTCTAAATACGGGTAACATAGTTTAATCCTCCATACTTTAAGTGATACTTTATTTTTGTTTTTTGTTTTCGGAAGGGTATATTTCAAACCAGATGCCAAATGCTATATTCCTGATATTGAATGTCATAAAGTCATTTTTAGTGTCAATTTTTCTGAACTAAAGAAATCTAAAATGACAAATTTTCCGAAAACGCACCAGACCCCGAAGGTTTGTAAAACCCACAGAGGTTAAAAAAGACCTGCAACACTTTTTCTCCCGAAAGTTTTGATCTGAATAACTAAAAATCTACATTTGCCCCCGATATTTTACGCAATGGGGTGCCTTCCCGGTGAAAACCGGGGTAATTACAGGCTGAGATCATACCCACCGAACCTGATACGGGTAATGCCGGCGAAGGGATGGCGAAAGTGAACACTTGCCTCATTGGTTATTCATTAACCATTAAAAAACAAAAAATGAAACGCATTTATTTGACATTGCTTTTGCAATGCGCGGTGTATCTGGCTTTTGCCCAATTTGCACTGAAAGGAACTGTAAAATCAGACTCGGGCGAACGGCTGACCGGCGCTGCGGTAACTCTTTCGAACAGTTTCAACGGAACAACAACCGATGTGAACGGCGCTTACCAGTTTAAAAATCTGAAAGCCGGAAATTACC
>CAXXKQ010000015.1:0-66726 GCA_963676535.2 Prolixibacteraceae bacterium
TGATAGGTGTAAACTCCGTTTGCAGCCACATTTCCTTCCGGAAGCGCGGGGATCGGTTCCGTCAACCGTGTAATAAATGGTTCCGGTTGAAGCGGACATTTCCAGGTCAAGTTCCGTATTAATCAATCCGCCCTCATGAGAAAATACAGGGGCATTAATCAGCGGATACAATCCCGATAAACGAAGTTGGCTTACCACCAGCCCGGTTCGCAGAGGGAAATAGGTTTTGGTTAGCCAATCAAGAGTGGTTAGCCAATATTTTTCAGGCGTGTATAAATCGTTGTCTTTATCGCGCGGGTGCATGTCGCGGCGGTAATCTCCCCAACGGGCCGATTCGCACAAAATGGCTTTTTCGATCTCTTTGGTGCGTTTCAGGTAACGGTCAGCGGCCGATTGTGGGGTAAGCAAACCATTGCCAAAAAATAATTGATGAATATGATCGGCAACCAGCATTCGAAAATCAGCATTATCTTTCAGCTTGGTAAACAGCCGGCTGGGGCAGTTGGCATTGTTTTCTTTGGTTACGTCAATTGTGTTGTTGGTAAACAAATGTTCGGCATCCCAGCTGAAAAACTTAAATCCTTTACCCGGCTCAACCTTATTTCGGGCAGCTACCCAGTTGTGGTGGTCCCAGTCGTTGTTTCCGGCGTAAAAATTCATCAGCATATAGTCGATCAGGTTTTCCACATCAACAAAAGGTTCATAGGCGTTGTTCCGTGTGCCGTCGGGATTGTTCCCCTGAATTTTTTGATAGGCAGCTTGTGTGGACAATCCGCTGTTCGCCATAGCCATCATGTTGTTCCACGTGGTAATGTCGCCATTCGAAACTTCAGCATAATCTTTAATTACGTCAAAATCGGCGGCTTTTCCTTTCAGGTAGGTTCCCATGAAGTTTTCGTCAAGGCGTTCGCATACATTGTACATACCCCAGTAAATTCCGTTCAGAAATAAATGAACAAATTTGTTGTGTGCCGAAGGATATCCCATTGCCAGTTGGGTGTCTTTTCCCCAGCTGTCCTGAACGTATTTGGGTGCTTTTCGTTCGGTGGCACTCCAGTGCAACCAGGTGTATCCAAAGTTGGCGCGAAGAATCAGCGAGTTGAACCGGGTGGTGGCATCGGGTTCGCTGAAAAGCGGGAAGTCAAGCTTCGATGGTCCGTATTTACTTTTAAACTCGATGCGAAATGAATGTTTAGGCGTTTTTTCGGGAACACGGCTGGCGCCGCCATGTAACTGAAGTGCACAATTTACCTGAAACCAATCCTGATTTTTCGGATCGTAATATTCCACCGAGGCCGGCCGCTCCCAGCCTGTACCTATTCCAACCCCGGTCGAACAGGTATAAATATAGATCCCTCCGGTTTCGGGATCAGTACTGTGCGAAAAAATATTGTCGGGATCGGTGACGATTGAAAGGCTCGGTAAATCCTGAAAAGCAGGAATAAGCTGGGGCTTGTACGTTGGGTTCTCGCAGACTTCCGGGTCCATTTCATAGTCGGCAGGAGCAATTCCCGGAATAGTTTCAAAAGCGCCCCATGTTGACGGATATCCTTTGGGATGATTATTCTGTTTCAGAATACTGTCGGTAAAAAAGTAGGTGTTGGTTACAATGGTACTGGTTTCTGTGCCATTCCTGACAGCGATTGCACTCAACGGGGTTGTGGTTTGTATCCGGATAGGTTCCTTATACAAAATGCCTTTTTGCGCCGAAGGCCTTATTCCGTCGGTTGTATAATAAATCTGAGTGCCGCTATCGGGCGTTTGAAGCGAAACCAGGAACGGCTCGGTGTAATAACCGCGGGGTTTACTAAAAACAGGCATCTGGACGTTGCTCCCCTTAATATTGGCTGCACCGGGGGTAGGTTGATTAAAATATATGGCTTGTCCGTTGTAGAATCCGTAGGAAATGTCTTCTTCCTGTGCCGGAAACTGCGGTGCGAACGAACTAATGATGGTTTTGCCATCCGGGGAAATCAGGGCCAGAAACTCGCCCGACCCGGAAAGTTTAAAATTGGTATGGAGTGTTTTTACCGGATCCGTCCGGTTTTTCTCGGAGGCAAATACAATCAGAAATTTGCCGGCATCAAGTTTCACATCCGGAAACTTCCATTTTGCGAGGTTGAGCGGATTATCTGTCAGATAATATCCTTTCAGCGAGATTGTAGTTTCATCCGTATTCTGTATTTCAATCCAGTCAGAAAATTCCTTGTCTTCGTCCTGAATGACATGACTGTTGATGGCCATAAACTCAGAAATAATTAATTTTTCAGCTGAAAATAATTGAGTCGGGGCGATATAAAATAAAAGCAGAATGAGGAGAAATCCTTTGAAGTTCATGAGTTCGTTTAGCCAAAAATGAGCTGCGGAAGGTAATAAAAAATGTAATTGATGTTTCGTGGTTTTTGGGTTGGAAAATATACATATTGAATGAAAAAATTTTGTTGGTTTTAGTAACCTTCATCGTTATTTCCCGAATCAGGGATAAAACGATAACCTTAAAATCCAGGGATCATGGATGACAAGCTAATTACCCTCGCTTCATTATCTTATTCCAAAGCAGAAATTTTGAGATCGCTGCTGGAATCAGAAGGCATTGATTGTTTGCTTGAGCATGTTGATTTTCTTCAGGATGCGATGGATACCGGAGTTCATATCCGTGTTCGCGAACAAGATGCCCGTCAGGCTTTTCTGATTCTGGAAAAGATGCTGGGAAAAGTGTTCAACGATCAAACCAAGCGTGAAAATTACGTGTTGGTACCAATCGATTTTTCAACTTATTCGCTGAAAGCAGCGCTGGTTGGTTTCGATATTGCCGAAAAGTTAGGTTCCAAAATGGTGCTCTACCATTCGAGCCCAAGGCCTGAGTTTTTGACTATTCCCTATTCGGACGTGATTGTGTATGATTCGGCCCTTTTCCTGAATTATGAAATGACCGAAAAAGCAACCAGCAAAAAATTTGAAAAGTTTTTGAACGAACTTACCTCACGGATCGATTACCATCGCTGGAAGCAATCACGGCCTGAGTATATCGTTAAAATTGGCGAGCCCGAAGATGATATTATTTCCTATACGCAGCTTCATCCGCCAAAACTGATTGTAATGGGTGTGCGTGGCGGAGATGCCGAGGTTGGCGATTTTATCGGAACAACAACGGCAAGCGTTATTTTCAATACCCGGGTTCCCGTTTTGGCTATTCCCGAAAAAGCGTCTGACGATTGGCTGAAGAGTTTCAAAACGGTAGTTTATGCGACGAATTTCGAAGCTCATGATTTTGTTGCCATCGATAAATTACTGAAACTGATGAAACCGTTCGAAACCAAAGTCGTTTGTCTGCATGTCAATCAGGGTAACAATGGCGGGCTCGATGAAGCTATGCTCGAAGGGATGCGCGAAGCGCTTTGTGAAAAATACCCATATTCCGGGTTCGACTGTCGCCTGATTCACAAGAAGGAACTTCCTGAAGCTATTGACCAGTTTATCCAGGAAAACCAGATTGATGTGCTGGCACTAACCACCCATCGCCGAAATATGCTGACCCGATTGTTTAATCCAAGCGTAGCCCGCAAGCTGGTTCTGCATTCCAAAACTCCCATTCTTGTTTTTCACGCTTAACAGGCTTTCAAAATAAAAAGAGGCTTTCTCAAAAGTCATTGACCAGTCATCCTGAACTTGTTTCAGGATCTCAAAACATTGTATACAAGATCCCGAAATAAATTCGGGATGACCAGATCCCCGGGAATTTTGACTTTTGAGGCAGCTTCGTTTTGTTTATCTCCTGTTTTTTTGACAAATCCAGACTTGCCAAAGTGAAAAACTGCAAGTTCTTCGAGGCTGACTGATAACTATTGGTTGATGTGGATTTTATAAATGGGGTTGAACAGGGCGTATTTCCCTTTTGAGTCGCGGATAACTACCCGGAAGGCCAGATCGGATTGGGGTACGGTTGCCGGAATTGTTCCCCGAATTAATCCGTAGATGGGAGTGAGTGACAAACCGAACGATTCGGGGTTCGAAGGATAATCGGTGTCGATGGCCCAGGTATAAGGCGGGGTGCCACCCATTACGAAAAGCGAGGCGCAGTAGGGCTGGCCCGCTTTGCCGTCCATCAGTTTAAATTCGTTCACCGGAAGCTGCTGAACATCGGCCACCGGACCGATGCCATAGTTGGTAATGTGTAATCCCACCGACTCGGTCCTGACCTTGTCGCCATCCGAAACATTGACCCTGAAGCTGGTGGTTCCTGCGGTGAATCCTGTTCCCGAAGTACTCGTCCGCATAACAATTCCGTCGATGGAGCCAATGCTCACACCCGACGGAGGGTTTGAACCCATGTCGATCGACCAGCTGTAGGTATGAAACGGGTTGCCCCCTTCGGCCATAATCATTTGAGGCATAAAGTACATGTTTCCGCTGGCGTCGATGTTGGCCGAAAGCACCTGGCCGGGTAACAGGCGTAAATTATCGGGCGAATCGTTGGTCAGCTCGTCGCACGAACTAAACTGAACGGCTATCAAAACAAACAGTAACTGAAGCATTCGGGCAGCAGGTTTCATAAGTCTGATTTTTAGGGTTTGACAGGTTAAAAGTATCAAAAACTATTTTTCCCGATTCAAAATGGGTCGGGTATTACAAACTTAAATGTTCATTCAACCCGTCAAAATGGGTAGTTCATGCAAAAAACCAGTCGTTTCAATATTTTTCTGCCTTACGGGTATCAATTTATTTAACATCCTGCCGTAACTTGATTCGCGTTTAAGTCTTAACTGCTGATTTCTATCCCTTCCGGAGAATCAGTTAACTGAGATTTAAATCCTGAATTTTCTAATTATTAATCTTAAAAACCATCAGCTATGTCAACAACTTCTGACTACAATGAACTGCTACCAGAACTCATGGCGATCAAACCTGCCGATGTTCTGACCCCAAACCTGCCCATCGATGTGTTTGTACAGGAATCCGAAAACCTTTACCACTGGTGCCTCGACGACGAACAGGCCCTTACCGGGGCAGGGCTCGACTGGGAACTGGTAACCAGCCTGCCGGCCCGGTCGGGGGCTTGCCGCGAAGCCCAGTCGCTCTGGATTAAAGAGCGCAACACCAATCAAGAGGCCGAAAGGCTCTGGAAAGTGGAAGCCCCGGCCGCATTCGACATGCGCAACCAGTTGGTGCACACCTTCCGTTTTGCTTTCCGCAAAGACGATGGCTTACTGGCCCGGGTCGAAGAAATAGCCCAGGGCGACACCAACTCCGACATGGTTCAAGACCTGAACGACCTGGCCGTATTGGGAAAGGCCAATACGAATCTGTTGACGAAAGTTAATTTCGACCTGACCTTACTCGATACGGCTGCCGATTTATCCGACCGCATGGGCGACCTGCTGGGCGCCACCAACGGCGAGCGTAAAGAAGTGAGCGAAGCCATGCAAATCCGCGACAAGGCCTTTACTTACCTGAAGCTGGCTGTTGACGAAATCCGCGAATGCGGCAAGTTCGTTTTCTGGAGAAATCCGGATAGGATGAAAGGGTATGTGAGCGATTTCTGGCAAAAAAAGAATGCGGCCAAAGAAAAGGAACCTCCTGTAGCCTGAACAATTTGGCTTTAGGCGTATAAAGAGGCCGTCTCAAAAGTCATTGCCCCAGTCATCCTGAACTTCCTGCCCGGATGGTCAGACGGGGTTTCAGGATCTCGACACATTGTATATCAGATCCCGAAATAAATTCGGGATGACCAGCGACTCGGGAATTTTGACTTTTGAGACGGCCTCTTTTTTCGGGCATTTCTAACTCGTGTGGGTAAATACTTAACTCGTGTGGCCAGATCTTTAACTCGGACGCCAGATTCTTAACTCGTGCGGCGATATTTTTAACTCGTTCGCCCATATCTTTAACTCGTGCGGGTAAATCCTTAACAGGACGAGCAGGGACGGGCGTTTCAGGGTTTTTCGCTTAAATCCTGACAGGTTTCGAAACCTGTCAGGATTTAAGCATCAAAGACACGAGTTATGAACCCGCGCCAGCAAGGGGAAAATTAGAAGTCCGCCTGACAACCTATAGACTTCGCATTTTGTATTGTTTTTTTGAATATTTCAGAGCTATGTTTGAGGCTGACAATACAAAATGCGAAAGATTAAATCTTTAAATTTTAAAAAGCCCACACAATTAAAAATCAAGTCTTTGAAAAATATACTAATCAATAATTTGGTTGTTTAATAATATTCATAAATTTGATGGAGTATTGCGTATATTAAAAAGTTAACGGCAAGGTTAGACCTGCGGAAACGACAGAAAATTTGAATGACAAAACACTATAAATCAAACGACAGAGAATTGAAATTATGAGAAGGTATTATTTATTGACAGCTCTTGCGACGCTGTTATTGACATCTTGTTCGACTTATTACATGACTTCAACAAGTTTAAAAGAACAACTCCAAAATGTTGACCCAAACAAAATTAATGACAGTTACGATTTTAGACTCGGAGTTCTTGTTGGAGCATTAAAAGGAAAAAATTTCTATAATGGAATTGAATCTTTAAAATGCACAGACAAAAATGGTAAAGAGAAAATTGTCAAAATACAGCAAAACACAGGTATTCGGCTGACAGACAATAACGGTAAAAAACAGACTTTATATTTTGATTCTGTCTTTTTACGAGACAGCCTCGTTTATGGCAGTAAATCGCATTTTATTACTTTGCCTGTTACTCCTATGAATATTGACAAACTTAAAAAGATTGAGATACAATGAACCCTGCCGTTAACAAAAACTATATGTCAATTGGGGTTTCGGTGCGGACAACAAAGTCCGTAGCCCGCAACAGCAGCATCGGGGTTCGACAGGAAAGCACTCCGCAATCCCCAACTGCATATAGTTCCGTCCGTTACCAGTAATACTATGGGACAGTGCAACTTGATACAGACGAACAATTAACGAGCCTTTTAAAATAAAAAAAATTAAACCATGGACTTTAAAGACTACATTAAGCAAATCGGTGACAGAGTTGTAAAACTCAAAGACCAAATTCAGACAGAGGAAGCAACAAAGAACGCTTTCATTATGCCATTTTTACAAGCATTGGGGTACGACGTTTTCAACCCAATCGAGGTCGTTCCCGAATACACAACCGACATCGGTACAAAAAAAGGAGAGAAAATTGACTACGCAATTTTCAAAGATGGTATTCCGACAATATTGGTCGAGTGCAAACATTGGGCTCAAAACCTAAATCTGCACGACGGACAGCTTTTGCGCTACTTCCACGTTTCTAAAGCAAAGTTTGGGCTTTTGACAAATGGTATAAATTACCGCTTTTACTCCGATTTGGTCGAGCCAAACAAAATGGATGAAAAACCTTTCTTGGAGTTTAACGTCAACGAGATAAAAGACAACCAAATTGAAGAACTTAAAAAGTTCCACAAAACAATATTTGACGCGGAAAGCATTGTAAACACTGCCAGTGAGTTAAAATTCATAAATGAGCTAAAACAACTTTTCCAACAAGAATTGACAAATCCCTCGCCAGAATTTGTAAAATACTTTGCCAAACAGGTATATCCAAGTATTGTAACCGCCAAGGTTTTAGAGCAATTTACAACTTTGACAAAGAGGTCAATGCAACAACATATCAGCGACTTAATCACTGAACGCCTAAAAACGGCATTGACTAAGGAAGACGAAGCAATTAAAGAACAAGAAGCGGTTCAAGCAGAGCAAACAAAAGTTGAAGAGAGTAAAGTAGTTACGACTCAAGACGAGATGGAAGGCTTTATGATTGTTAAAACAATCCTGCGCCAAAAGATAAGCGTAGCAAGGGTTTCATTCAGAGACGCGCAATCATATTTTGCAATCCTGCTTGACGACAACAACCGCAAGACAATTTGTAGGCTTTATTTAAACGGCAGCAAAAAATACTTGGCAATTCTTGACGACCAGAAGAAGGAAATTAAAAACGAGATTTCATGTCTTGACGACATTTTCAACTTCTCCGACGCGCTTTTAAAAGTTGTTGAAAACTACGACAATTCAAAGTAAAGTATTGACAGACAAAGAAGTACTACTGGTAACATCAGTAGCCGTTGCACAACGCCTGATTTTTGACCGGGTTTTATCGGGATTCTGAAAAAAGGGATGGCGTGCCTGAAAAGATTTTTCAAAAGCCGGTTTTTTACCGTGCCGAAATTGCTGCTATAAAGTATGAATACAACCAACATGAGGAGAAACTTGGGTTAAACGCAGTCAGACTGGAAATCAAAACGGACGAGCACATCAGGAAATCAAAGCAGATCATTCTCAGATAAAACAAAAATCCCGACTCTTACCGGAGCCGGGATTTTTGTTATCATGTCTTTATACTAATTCGCCGATTCGAATTGCTTCAGGAATCGCACATCATTTTCGAAGAAGTGGCGGATGTCTTTGATGCCGTATTTCAGCATCGTGATGCGCTCAATTCCCATCCCGAAAGCAAAGCCTGTGTATTTCTTGCTGTCGATGTTACAAGCTTCCAAAACGTTCGGGTCAACCATTCCACAGCCCAGGATTTCGAGCCAGCCGGTATATTTACACACGTTGCAACCTTCGCCGCCGCAAATGGAGCAACTCACGTCCATTTCGGCTGATGGCTCGGTGAACGGGAAGTACGACGGGCGCAGGCGAATTTGTGATTTTTCTCCGAAAAGCTCACGGGCAAAGTACAGCAGCGTTTGTTTCAGGTCGGCAAACGAAACATTTTCGTCCACATACAAACCTTCGATCTGGTGGAATATGCAGTGCGAACGGGCCGAGATGGCTTCGTTACGGAATACTCGTCCGGGGAAAATGGCGCGAATGGGTGGCTGGGTTTTTTCCATCACGCGGATTTGTACGCTGGATGTGTGGGTACGCAGCAAAACATCCGGATTTTTCTCGATGAAGAAGGTATCCTGCATGTCGCGGGCCGGGTGTTCGGGCGGGAAATTCAAGGCTGAAAATACATGCCAGTCGTCTTCAATTTCAGGTCCTTCGGCAATGGTAAATCCAAGACGGGTAAAAATGTCGATCATCTCGTTTTTAACCACCGACAGTGGATGGCGGCTGCCCAGTTTCATGGGTTCGCCAGGCATCGTCAGGTCTGCGCCTGCTTGTCCCTGGTCGGCTGATTCGAAGTTGTCTTTTAGTTCATTAATCTTAGTTACGGCAAAGTCTTTCAGTTCGTTGATGGCTTGTCCGACTTCTTTTTTCAGTTCAACCGGAACATCTTTAAATTCGTTAAAAAGCTGGCCTACCAAACCTTTTTTGCTGATATATTTGATGCGTAATTCTTCAACATCTTCTTTGGCAGACACCGAAATCTGCTCAAGTTCTTCCTTTAATGCTTTGATTTTGTCTAACATCGGATTCATGCTATTTGATTGATCGGCAAAGATAATGATTCAAGTTTTAAACTGGTTCAATTATTCCAGAATCCTGATTTTTTTAACCCTGAGGTCTTTTTTGGGTCGAAAATCACCATCAACTTCCACTTTGGCAATCTGGTCTGCAATTTCGAGGCCTTCAGTAACTTCTCCAAATATGGTATACGTGCCGTCCAGATGAGGAGCACCGCCAATAGTTTTATAAGTGTTTCGCTGTTCTTCGGTAAACTTGTGCTGAATTTCTTTTTCCAGATCATTCAGTTCCTGATCGGTATAAGTGCGACCGGTTACAATGTAATATTGTGACCCATCAGATCGTTTTCGCATGTTTTCGCGCTCCGGCTTTCGGGGTGAGCCAATCACTCCCCGACGGTGGTACAATCCGGGAACAATGTGAGCCGGCAGCGTGTATCCCGGGCCTTTCCAGCCAACCACATCGTCTTTGGTGGCAAAACGGGTATCGGCAGCACCGCTTTGAATACCGAATCCTTCGATCACCCGGTGAATCAGCAATCCGTCGTAATAGCCTTCGCGGGTCAGTTTGATGAAATTGTCGCGGTACTGAGGTGTTGAATTGTATAATTTGATTTTGATGTTTCCCATGTCGGTTTCGATGACCAGCCCCTTCACCTTGCTGTTGCTTGCACTTTCCTGATCGGTGGTTTGTTTCTGTAACTGGCTTAGTGGTTGTGATGCCCCGGCCTTTTTAATCAGTTCAGTAATAAAAGTTGAAGGCGTAACAAAAGTTTGAGTTTCGAAATCAGCGATCTGGGAGAAAGCCAGTCCAATACATTCCATCGATGAATTAAACACGGGGCTACCTGCACTTTTTGACCGTAACTGATTGGTGACCTGGTAAAGTTTGCTACCAAGAGCATTGGAATAACTCAACACTTTTCCTTCGTGTAATGGGACAGTGCTCCCCTGTGGTTTATCAAAAAAAATGGTCTTTTCATTATCGGACAGGATCGTTTCCGAAAGCATAACGGGCTGTTTTTTCAGTCCTTCCACTTTCAGGATAATCAGATCATTGACCCGGTCAACGGCTACAAAACCGGTGACCTCGTAACTTTGAGTCTCATCAAACGGACTGATTAAGGCCCGGTTTGCTGATTCGAAAAATGAGAACCGGGTTACAGCCATATCTTCTGATACAAAAAAGCCCATCGCTGTTTCCAAAATCCGGTTGTTATCGTAGGTATCAATCCGAAATGTGGTTGGAACCAAATCTCTAAATCCGGATGGCTTTTGTTCTTCAGTCCCAGGTGTTTGCTCCACTGCTGTTTTTTCTGGTTGTTTTTTGCCCGGAGAACCACAGCCTGCCCATATCAACAGAAGCAAAACTGAAAGGAAAACAACGCTGATTTTTTGCCTTTTCATATTTTATTCAATTACTGAAACCGTGATTTTTATATCAGTCAATGGGCGGTGATTCTCGTCCGTTTTCAGGGCTGCAATTTTGTCGATTACCTCCATTCCTGAAATACATTCGCCAAAGATGGTGTATTTCCCATCTAAATCAGGATAACCGCCAACCGTGGTATAGGCTTTTCGCTGCTCTTCAGTAAAAATCAATTTTCCGGGGAAAAGAAAATATTCGGTGTCAATTTGTTTTTTTACCTCCCCGGCAATGGCCCTGAATTCTTCAACTTTCTTTTCAGCTTTCAGCGTTTTCAGTTTTTCCTTGATTTCAGGAGTAAGATAGCGGGCATTGATTTTATTTCGAATGGGCCGGTTCACTGCTATTTCAAGCGTGTCGAGTTCTCCGCTGGTGTAAATTTTGCCTTTAATGATATAGAACTGCGAAATGTCGGATTGTTTGAAAGGGTTCACTTCATCGGGCTGGCGAGGTGCGCATAAAGCCCCTTTTTTATGGCAGAACTGCGGAAGGATTTCGTCGTCCACCGTTTTGTCCGGATCACCATATCCAATTCGTTTACCCGGTGCTGCATTACGCGATGAACGGGATCCCCCCTGAATCAGGAAATCTTGGATAACCCGGTAAAATAAAGTCTGGTTGTAATAACCTTCGTTGGCCAGCTGCAAAAAAGCATCGCGGTGTTTGGGCGTTTCATTGTATAGTTTGAATTTCATGGTTCCCAAATTGGTCGAGATCTGAATAATCCGGTTTTGCCCCGAAGTCAGCAGAACCAGGAAAGAGAAGAAAAATATAATTCCGAATTTCTTCATCTGTATTAGTTGAGCATCGTAATTTTAAACTTGATGTCTTTTTGCGGACGGTTAAACTGATCGACAGCTTCTTCAGTGATTTTATCAACCACATCCATGCCTTCGAGCACTTCGCCAAAAATGGTGTAGTTGTTATCGAGCGACGGATAACCACCAACAGTTGTGTAAGCCTTGCGCTGTTCTTCCGAAAATTTGATGGGAGGAAGTTTGGCCGCCTCTGCTTCCACTTCGCTTTTAAGGCTGTTAAAGCGAGCCATCATTTCGTCCTGTTTTCCTTCGGCTCCCAGTTTGTTTAGTTCCGGCTCAATGGGTTTCAGTTTAGTCTGAAGCAGGGCTACTTTTCTCGATTCTTCTAGCTTTGTCTGGAGACTATCCAATTCTCCCGGTCTGAAAACCTTACCTTGCATGATATAAAATTGCGAGGCTGACGATCTTTTTTCAGGATTTACCTGATCGCCCATTCGGGCAGCAGCCAGTACTCCTCTTTTATGAAAAAACTTCGGGTTAATTTCAGCAGGAATAGTATAGCCGAGGTCGCCATTTCCAAGTTGCTTTCCCTGTTCAGCATTTTTTGATTGGGGGTCCCCTCCCTGAATCATAAATCCTTTGATCACCCGGTGAAACAGTAAATCCGTGTAAAAACCCTCCCGGATTAACTTGATAAAATTGTCGCGATGCGAGGGCGTTTCGTTATAAAGTTTGATTTTAATCATTCCGTATTCCGTTTCAATCTGGACCTTGGTTTCGCTCGTTTGGTTAGACAGCCCGCATGACAGGTTGACAAAAAGTCCCGCGAACAAGAAAAGCAGCGCAATTTTTTTCATCATGGCAATATTTAATTTTCAGGATTAAATTTAATTCAAGCTTTACGCGTGAAACAAAGATAATGAAATCAAAATCTCATCAAAAGTCAGGATTTTTAATGTATCTTGGCTTGTAAATCCATTTATCAGGAAGTTTTAATGATGGAAAAACTTATCATTGATGATCATCAGTTTCTGGAACGATTAAGTCTTTCGCATGTTGAGTTAATTTTTAATGCCATCGATCAAAACCGGAATTTTCTTCGGAGATGGTTGCCCTTTGTTGATTTTACTCATAAAATTGCAGATACCGAACGGTTTGTCCGTTCTATATTGGAAAAACCGGTTGCCGACCGCGATGAAGTTTACGTGATTTGGTATAAACACGAATTTGCCGGACTAATTGGATTCAAAGATGCCGACCGGATGAACGATAAAATTGAGATTGGCTATTGGCTGATCGAAAAGATGACCGGGAAAGGAATAGCTACTTCTGCTACCCGAAAAATGGTAAATCTGGCTTTCCGAAACAAGGAAATGAATCGGGTGCAAATTCGTTGCGGAATTGGAAATGATAAAAGTTCAGCAATACCCAGACGACTCGGTTTCACATTCGAAGGAATCGAACGTTGTGGCGAAAGACATAATCGTTCCTATATTGATCTCGAAGTATTCAGTTTGCTCAAGCGTGAATGGGCCGAAACCTTGTTTTAAGTGGCAAAAGTTAATTTATTGTAATCCGAAACGAGATTATTCAGACAGCCGAGCGGCCCCATAAAAACATAAAATAAGCATTATACCGATATCGAAATGTTTAAAAATGCTTCGAAAGTCTCAAAAACACAAAATAACGCTCTAAATTTCATATTTGACCCAAATGATCGATTGGTCGAATATTTTATTTCTTACTTTTGCGCGGTTGAACCCGGATTGTTTCATTCAAAACGATTTGGATTAAATGCAGAAGTTTATGGAAAAGAAAACAATTCAGCGTACATTGTATAAAGTTCTTCGGAAAACCGGGGTTCGCCGCGACAGGATAAAACTTGAAGCATCCTTCCGGGATGATTTGAATTTTGACCAGGTTGACTGGGACCTTTTTGTTTATTATCTCGAAGGCTTTTTCAAGATTCAGCTTGAAGACCAGGAGATCAGGAAAATGTCGTTTGTGAATGACACCGTCGAGATGGTTAGTAGAAGAACTGCGGTAGAATAGTTGTAGCAGTTCAGTTCAATGTATTCTCAAAAGGTATTCAGTTCGCGGAGTACCTTTTTTTATGGACGCTTTTCATTCTGCTGAACAATGTTGAAATATAGCTGTTTAAAGGTTAGCTAATCATATTTTGACTAATAAAAATCAAATCCAACATCATGAAAAAAATCCTTTGTGTATTTCTGCTTATCCCAATGGCTTTATATTCGGCCGAAAAACCGGATTCAATCAAGGCGTGGGATTTTGGTGGTTTGGCTTCTTTTAACTTTTCACAGGTTTCGTTAACAAACTGGGCAGCTGGGGGACAAAGTTCAACGTCAGGTGTGGCCATATTTAACGTGTTTGGAAACTATAAAAAAGAAAAAATAAGCTGGGAAAACAGTCTCGACATGGGGTATGGGATATTGAAAGAGAAAGATAAAGATGCCATTAAGTCAAACGATAAACTTGATTTTAATTCCAAGTTCGGGATAAAGCAGGCAGAAAAATTATATTATTCTACAATTTTCAATTTCCGGACCCAGTTTGCACCTGGCTACAAGTATCCGAACCCCACTAATGCCATTTCCCGTTTTATGGCTCCTGCATACATGACTCTTTCGGTTGGGATCGATTACAAACCGAATAAAATCTTTTCGCTGTTTGTATCGCCACTAACCGGAAAAATGACTATCGTATCAGATCAAATCTTATCCAATGCCGGAGCGTTTGGCGTTGATCCCGGGAAAACTATGCGGGCCGAGATTGGTTCATTCCTCAAAATGGAGTTGAAAAGTGAGATCGTAAAAAATGTAAGCTTGAATAGCAAGCTGGATTTGTTCTCCAACTATCTGAATAATCCGGAGAATATTGATGTGAATTGGGATTTGCTGGTTAACATGAAGATCAACGACTACCTTTCAGCCAACCTGATCAGCAACCTGATTTATGATGACGATATTAAAATTGCAATTGACAAAAACAATGATGGTATCATCGAGAAAAAAGGGCCAAGAGTACAATTTAAGGAGATGTTTGGATTAGGATTAAGCCTAAAATTCTAATTTAAATTTAACTTATTGTAGTAAAAATTATCCATTCATGAGGCAAATAGAGCGTTTCGTAACGAATTTTGGCCAGTTCAGAAAATTCATACCGGCGAATGGTAAAAATGCTTTTTGACTGTTTAATTTTGGAGTCGAAACAGAGAAAACTATTTACAGTTCGAATTTGTGCATAAACACCTCAAGAGCACAAAATGAAAGTCAATCAATTTTTGATTGACTTTTTTCATTTCAAGTCTCAATTCATTCCAGCCATTAAAACTTTTAATCTATTTTTGCTGAAAATTATTGTTATGCCAAAATTTAAACGAATTCTGCTGAAACTGAGTGGCGAGTCGCTGATGGGGAAACAACAATACGGAATTGATCAGCAGCGACTGAAAGACTATGCCGAACAGATCAAGGAAATAGCCGATCTTGGAGTCCAGATTGGTGTTGTTATTGGCGGCGGAAATATTTTCAGGGGATTGAGTGGCGCTACGAAGGGATTCGACCGGGTGAAGGGCGACCAAATGGGGATGCTGGCAACTGTCATCAACAGTTTGGCTCTGAATTCTGCACTTCAGGGAGTTGGATGTAAATCACGGGTTTTGACAGCCATCCGGATGGAACCTATTGGTGAGTTTTATTCCAAAGACCGCGCCATTGAAGTGATGGAAAATGGTGAAATAGCTATATTTTCAGCGGGTACAGGCAATCCGTATTTTACCACCGATACCGGCTCGTCATTGAGGGGGATTGAAATTGAGGCTGAAGTCATGTTAAAAGGTACACGTGTAGATGGAATTTATACAGCCGATCCGGAGAAGGATCCAACAGCAACCCGGTTCGAAACGATATCATTTGATGAGATTTATCAAAGGGGGTTGAAGGTCATGGACCTCACCGCAACCGCTATGTGTAAGGAAAATAATTTGCCAATTATCGTATTTAATATGGATGAGAAGGGAAACCTGAAAAAAATTTTAGAGGGTCAAAATATTGGTACTTACGTTCATCGGTAAGAAATTTGCATTTATTTTTATAAAAAAGATATAAATTTCAAATTTCTTTAATTTTTTCTATATTTGTTGCCAGCACTTTTAATAAACGAGAAGAGTTAGTTCATATGCAGGAAGAGGTTCAAATGATTCTGGATATTTGCAAGGAGAGAATGGAACATGCGCTCGGCCATCTTGATAAAGAATTGGTTCACATCCGCGCCGGAAAAGCTTCTCCTCGAATGTTGGATTCAGTTATGGTGGATTATTACGGAAGTATGGTTCCGATTATGCAGGTTTCCAACATAAGTACGCCTGATGCCAGAACAATTGCTATTCAACCTTGGGAAAAGTCAATGATACGTCCCATTGAGAAGGCAATCATCAATTCGAATCTTGGTTTTAATCCTGATAATAATGGTGAAGTTATTCGCATTAATGTGCCTGCACCAACCGAACAACGTCGTAAAGACATGGTGAAACAGGTTAATAAAGAAGGTGAAACAGCCAAAGTGAGCCTTCGCAGTGCGCGAAAAGATGCGAATGATAATTTGAAAAAACTTTTGAAGGACGGACTTTCTGAAGACTTGGAAAAAGACGCAGAAGATCAGGTTCAGGAGTTTATTGCTGATTTCACCAAAAAAGTTGACAAAATGCTCGACGAAAAAAATGTTGAGATTTTAACGATATAATTGTTTCTAGTTTTCTGTTTTCTGAACATTGTTTAATTGTTTTCATGGCTTTGAGGCGGCTTGTTGAAGCCGTCTCAATTTTTTTTATACTATTTCCATTCGCAATTCCCCTCCTTTTTGAACTACCTTTTTCACCTGTTCTTCCAAAACCGGATTTTTCGGTTACTATCTGCTTTTAACCCGGATCCGATAATTTCTTATTGTTGACTTGCTCGGCCAGTCTTATTTCTTTACCGTTACTTTTGAAATTATATTTAAATTCGTAAGATATTCTAAAATTGAAACTAATATGTATTGTTCATTTCGTTTTAAGTTAATAATTTCAGAAGGTTATTAATAAACGATGGATATGAGTTTCCATTGCCAAATTATGAATTCATTTTTTTTGATTTTTAACTAACCAATTAAATGTATATATCTGAATATGAAAAATATAATTATTTTATTTTTTGCAATTATCGCATACTTTAACATCGTAGCCCAAAATCTGCCGATGAATACTTTGTCTGAAAAAGAAAAAAAAGACGGGTGGCAGTTGTTGTTTAACGGGAAAGATTTTGAGGGATGGAGGACATTTCAGGGAAAGGACATTACAGGATGGAAAGTAATTGACGGAGTTTTAAATAATTCGGGAGTGGGCAGCGACCACGGCGGAGATATTATTACCAAAGAAAAATTACAGAACTTTGAGCTTACCCTCGAATGGAAAATTGCACCTCAAAGCAACAGCGGAATTTTCTTTCATGTGAATGAAAAAATCGGGAAGGCAATTTATGAATCGGGGCCTGAATATCAATTGCTCGACGACAAAGGCTGGCCCAGTAAACTTCATGACGATCAGTATTCAAGCGCAAACTACGGAATGCATGCGCCTCGAAACGCGGTAGTTAAAGACTTGAACGACTGGAATCAAGCTCGTATTATTGTTGACGGAACCCACGTTCAGCATTTCCTGAATGGGGTCAAAACAGTTGATTACCAGCTTTGGGATGCTGACTGGAAACTGCGGAAGGAAAATGGTAAATGGAAAGATTATCCCTATTACGGAATGGCCCGAAAAGGTCATATTGGACTTCAGGATCATGGGGGACTGGCCCAGTTTCGGAACATTAAAATCAGAATAATCAAATAGCTCATGATTGGAATGGTTGATTATCACACACATTCCATCCTTTCTGACGGGAAGGATTCGTACGAAGAAATGGTCCAGGGGGCGATTGCAAAAGGCCTGGATGAAATCGGCTTCAGCGATCATGTTTGCCTGAAGCCGGTGGACTGGGGTATCAGGTTGGAAGATATTCCTGTAATGACCGGGCAGATTCTTTCCCTCAAACAAAAGTATGAAGAGCAGATTAAAATCAGGTATGGAATAGAGATGGACTATTTTCCAGGAAGAGAATCAGAACTTAAAAGCCTGATTGATGAAATTCCGGTTGATTATGTCATCGGATCGGTTCATTTTATTGGCGACTGGAATTTTGATAACGATCAGTCATTTTATGGGAAATGGTCGAACGACAAGCTTTACGAAAAATATTTTGGATTGATCAGGCAAACGGCTGAATCAGGACTTTTCGATATTATAGGTCATCTGGATATTATTAAAAAATTCAGGGTTTATCCGGAAACCAATCAGGACATTCTTTTTGAGGAAACGATCAAAGTAATCAAGGCCTACAACCTAGTCGTTGAATTAAATACTGGGGGGATGGACCGTCCGTGTGCTGAATTTACGCCTTCACCCAGGCTGCTGGAACTGTGTTACAAGCACCAGGTTCCGGTAACCTTGAGTTCGGATGCACATAGTGCGATTCATATTGCACGGCATTACGAAACAGCAGTAGAGCAGCTAACTCAAATCGGATACCGGGAAATTGTAGGGTTTCAAAAACGAATTCGGCGAATAATCCGAATTTAATTACTTTCAAGAATACGGAAAATCTCATCCAGACGTGGTGTCAGGATAATTTCAGTCCGGCGGTTTTTTTGCCGGGCTTCCGGTGTTTTTGCTTCATCAATAGGGAAAAATTCGCCTCGACCTGCCGAAGTAATCCGTTTGGGATCGACGGCTTTGTTTTTAAGCAAAATGCGGGTAACGGCGGTAGCACGCATTACGCTCAGGTCCCAGTTATCTTTAACCGAACCCGTTCCACGCATCGGCACATCGTCGGTATGACCTTCAACTAAAACATTGATGTCCGGATTTTGAGCCAGAACCTCAGCCAGATTCAGAAGTGCCTGCTGTCCTTTGGGGTCGACTTCCCACTGGCCGGTTTTGAAAAGCAACTGTTCTTCGAGTGACACATAAACCTTCCCGTTTTTTTCCTGAATGGTCAATCCCTTGTTATTGAAACCAAGCAAGGCATCCATCACTTTTTGACGAAGTTGCTTGACTGCTTCATCTTTTTCTCGTAAAGCATTTTCCAACTCCTGAAGGCGGATGCTGCGTTGTTCAAGCTCACTTTGGGCCAGCCGTAAGTTGTCTTCCCGTTTTTGTAAATCAGTTTGTGCTTGCTGAAGTTTTTCCATCAGTCGGGCAATTTCTTCCGAACTGCCTACTTTCAGACTAGACAACTGGCTTTCAAGTTCGGTTTTGGCTTGGTTTAGTTTCTGATTGTTCAGTTTTGAACTTTCCAGCAATCGTGATGTTTCTTCAAACTTTACCGCAAGTTCTTTCTGCTCTTTTTGCAGTTGGTCAAACCGGCTTTGCAGTTCAGTCTGCTGTACTTTTAATGCCTGGTTTTGTTCTTTCAGCGACTGAACGCTGTTTTCAGATTCCTGAAAATTTCTGGTTAGCTGATTATATTTTTTTGATGATACACAGGAGGTAATCAGAAAAATAAGGACAATAAACAAGAATTTATTCATGGCTTGTGTTTTTTAGTCGGCTAAATATAGAACTTTGCAAAGTTTTGGGCAAGACTCAAATTATATCAGTAGTTAATATTGAAAAGTTAAGATATAATTGAGAAAGTTAAGAAAAGGTTTGATAAAGGATGATTTTTATCTTTGAACTTTTGCCTTTTGTATTTGAACTTTTTGCTTGTCATTAGTTGTATATTTGGATTCAAAATTGAAGATTGATGGTTGAAAATGCGGGAAGCCTGCTGGATCAGATCAAAGATCCTTCCGAACTTAGAAAATTGAAAGTTGACCAGTTACCCGAAGTTTGCGATGAACTCAGGAATTTTATTATTGATGTGGTTTCTACCAATCCAGGTCATTTTGGAGCCAGTTTGGGGGTTGTTGAACTTACGGTTGCCCTCCACTATGTTTTTAAAACGCCTTACGATCTGTTGGTCTGGGATGTTGGCCATCAGGCTTATGGGCATAAAATTTTGACGGGAAGGAAAGACGTTTTCCATACCAACCGGAAATATAATGGGATTAGCGGTTTTCCCAAACCATCCGAAAGCATTTATGATTCATTTGGCGTTGGCCATTCGAGTACGTCCATTTCAGCAGCACTTGGTATGGCAGTGGCTTCAAGACTGAAAGGGGAGAAAAACCGAAAAATTGTGGCGATTATTGGCGATGGGGCGATGACGGGAGGGATGGCTTTTGAAGGATTAAACAATGCTGCTGTCAACAAATCAGACCTGTTGGTTATCCTGAACGACAACAATATGGCCATCGATCCCAGTGTTGGTGGCATGAGCAATTATTTGTTGAATATTTCTAAATCGTACGCTTACAACAAGCTCAAAAAAGATATTTGGGATGGATTGGGAAAACTAAATGGTTTTGGGCCCAAGGCAAGGCGCTTGGTCCAGAAAACTGAGAATGCGATTAAAACCATGCTGCTCAAACAATCCAATTTATTCGAAGGGCTGGGGTTTCGCTATTTCGGGCCGGTTGACGGGCACGATGTGGTTTACCTGGCCGAAGTTTTGGAAAGTTTGAGCAACATCCCCGGGCCTAAACTTTTGCATGTAATTACGAAAAAGGGAAAAGGCTTTAAACAAGCCGAACTCCGACAAACCGAATATCATGCCCCAGGTAAATTTGATAAATTAACCGGGGAACTACTCGATTGCGAATGTGCGATAAACAAACCGCCCAAATTTCAAAATGTTTTTGGGCACACCATCATTGAACTGGCGGAAATGAATGAGCGGATTGTGGCCATCACTCCGGCAATGCCTTCGGGATGTTCACTGAACCTAATGATGGAAAAAATGCCTCATCGTGCATTTGATGTGGGCATTGCTGAACAACATGCGGTTACCTTTTCTGCCGGACTGGCTATTCAGGGGATGCTGCCTTTCTGCAACATTTATTCGACTTTTATGCAGCGGGCCTACGATCAGATCATTCACGATGTAGCGCTTCAAAATCTGCAGGTTGTGTTTTGTCTCGATCGGGGAGGCTTGGTTGGGGCAGATGGGGCGACTCATCACGGGGTATTCGACTTGTCCTACATGCGTTCCATTCCGAATATGATTGTGTCGGCCCCTATGGACGAACTGGAGTTACGCAACCTGATGTTTACTGCTCAAAACGAAAATCATGGTCCGTTCTCTATCCGGTATCCGCGTGGCTGTGGCTGTGTGGTTGACTGGCGCCAGCCCATGAAGGCTATTCCAATCGGACAGGCTCGCCAGCTTTCTGAAGGTTCTGATTTGGCTATTCTGACCATTGGCACGATAGGTATTCCTGCCGGACGTGCAGTCAAAATGTTATTAAAGGACGGGATTTCAGTAACTCATTTCGATATGCGGTTTGTAAAACCACTGGATGAAGAAACACTGCATTTGGTATTTGGAAAATATAAACGGATAGTGACCATCGAAGATGGCGTTTTGCAGGGAGGATTTGGCAGTGCAGTACTCGAATTCATGGCCGACCATAATTATTGTGCTGATCTGAAGCGAATAGGAATTCCGGATAAGTTTGTCGATCACGGAACGACCGATGAATTGTATCGTGATTATGGACTTGATCAACAGGGAATATATAAAACTATAAAATCCTTTATGCTTGGAGAATAAGTCCTTCAGCATACTTTTTGAAACATTGGAGCGTTAATCTGGCATACATTAAATACTCACACATTGGATTTTTATTTTAAGAAACGTCGCTGGAAAATATTGCTTCTCTTGCTGGCTGTAGGGATTGGCATTGGGTCATTCTTTTATACCAACTGGCTAGTCAAAAAAATGGCTGCTGAAGAACGTAAAAATGTTGAATTGTGGGCCGAAGCAACCCAGCAATTGGCCAACTCAGACATTAATTCGAATCAAGACATTACTTTTTTGGTTGATATTTTAAACCGGAATACCACCATTCCTATTATTACAACTGACAGTCTGGGCCGTATTCTCGAAAAAAAGAATATCTCATTTAATGAAGAGAATAAAGATCGTGTACTGAAAAGAGAATTGCATAAAATGAAAGAAGAAAATGAACCGATCGTTATTTCAGTTTCCGAAACTGAAAAGCAGTACCTGTATTACCGCGACTCGGTTTTGCTCGAAAACCTGAAATACTATCCGGTTATTCAGTTCGCAGTGATTTTTCTTTTTATTCTTGTGGCCTATTTGGCTTTCAGTTCATCCCGAAATGCCGAACAAAATCAGGTTTGGGTGGGTATGTCAAAAGAAACAGCCCATCAGCTGGGCACTCCGATTTCGTCGTTGATGGCTTGGGTTGAGTTGCTCAAAATGCAAAATATCGACGAGAATCTGATTCATGAGTTTGAAAAGGACACCCAGCGCCTCCAGAAAATTACTGAACGTTTTTCAAAGATTGGATCGGTTCCGGAGCTTGTTCCAACCGATGTGGCAGATACCATCAAAACTACAGTCGAATATCTTAAAACCCGCTCTTCGGGTAAAGTGAAGTACTTGCTTGATTTCGACCAGCAAAGGAAATACGAAGTTCCGCTCAATGCCTCATTGTTTACCTGGGTGATTGAAAATTTGTGCAAAAATGCCATCGATGCTATGAATAGCAGCGGAACGATCCTGATTTCGATGACCGAAAAAAACGGACAAGTGATTATCGATGTTTCGGATACAGGAAAGGGCATCTCTAAAGCCTATTTTAAAACGGTGTTTCAACCTGGATTTACAACAAAAAAGCGAGGTTGGGGCCTTGGCCTTTCGTTAGCCAAGCGGATTGTTGAGAATTATCATAAGGGAAAAATTTTTCTGAAGCAATCAGAAATCAACAAAGGGACAACTTTCCGGATTATCCTGAACAGGGGATAATTTATCAACAGCCCTCTTCTGATTCAAAAAATTGGTAATGAGTGCTTTATTTTGGATTGTACTTTTTAAAACCAAACGCTGTTAAAAAAATCAATATATTTTTCGAGTTTGCGTATTTTTTATACTTTTGCAAAACTTTTTTCAGGCAATGAGCATTCTATCATTCTATAACATTGCATTCAAAGGGCTTGCACAAGGCAAGCATACCTTTGAATATGAAATAGACAACAAGTTCTTTGCAGAATATGATGGTGGCGTTGTTGATGACGGACAGATTAATGTTCGCATAACCCTTGAAAAACAGAGTTCCCTCATGATCTTTTGGTTTGATCTGGAAGGAACTGTGAGGGTGCAATGTGACCGATGTCTGGAAATGTATGATCAGCCCATTGAAAGCCGTGAACGAGTTTTCGTGAAGTTTGGCGAAAAAGAGTTCAGTGATGGTGACGACGTGATTTGGGTAAGTACAAACGATTATCAGTTGAACGTTGCTCAACTGATTTATGAGTTTATCTGTTTAGCCGTTCCGATCAAAAAAGTTCATCCTGACGATGAAAATGGGAACACAACCTGTGACCCCGAGATGATTGAAAAGCTGAACAAATATGTAGTTCGGGACGAGACCGAGAATAATCCGGTCTGGAAAGATTTGAAGAAATTATTAGATAACGAATAAAGGCAAGTTAAGATGGCACATCCAAAACACAGGGTATCAAAAACCCGCAGAGACAAAAGAAGAACACACTACAAAGCTACGCCGGCAACTCTGGCTTCATGCTCAAATTGTGGTACAACAGTAAAATACCACACTGTATGTCCGGAATGCGGATATTACAGAGGTAAACTGGCAATCGAAAAAGACGTTACAGTTTAATAACTATCCTATTATGATCAGAAGAGCTGATGTTCTTCTGATCTCTTTTACACTTTTCCGTTTTAATATTCGAACAATTTAATTAATTGTTTCAAAAGGAGTTAGGCATTTTTTTTGCCTGATTTTACTTTGCTATTCGGTTTTTTTCATTTTATCTTGCGCCGCAATTTTTAATTTCAATTTTTTGTATAAATATGACATTTCGGAACATGCCGGGATGGTCGGTTAGGATGGATTTGACTTAAAATTTTTATTATGGATAAAGTTCATGCTGCAATAACAGGCATTGGAGCATTTTTACCGGAATACCGTTTAACCAATGAAGAATTAAGCACATTGGTTGAAACTTCCGATGAATGGATTATGCAGCGAATCGGCATTAAAGAACGCCGTATTTTAAGGGAGGAAGGGATGGCTACCTCTGATATGGGAGCCGCTGCAGTAAAACAGTTGCTCGAAAAAACCGGGACCAAACCCGAAGAAATTGAATTATTGATATGTGCCACGATAACTGCTGACAACCCATTGCCTGCAGCAGCCAATATTATCGGTCATAAAGCAGGCTTGGTAAATGCCTGGAGTTTTGACCTTACGGCAGCCTGTTCAGGATTTGTATATGCTTTAACTACCGGGGCAAAATTTATTGAAAGCGGTCAGTATAAAAAAGTGATTGTTTTGGGCGCCGATATGATGTCGTCCATTACCAATTACAAAGACCGGGCAACTTGTCCGCTTTTTGGCGATGGGGCCGCGGCTGTCATGCTAGAGCCGACAACTGAATATTTGGGTGTGATTGATCACATTAATCGTGTGGATGGCTCAGGAAGTCAGTATCTGCAAATCAAAAGCGGAGGATCGTTGCGTCCGGCATCCAACGAGACTGTTTATAACGAGGAGCATTACGTCTATCAGGAAGGGCAGACCGTTTTTAAATTTGCAGTTTCAAATATGGCCGATGTCGCAGTTGAAATGATGGAAAAACATGGCATTTCTGTTAACAATCTGGCTTGGTTTGTACCCCATCAGGCCAACCTGAGGATTATCGACGCTGTTGGACGCCGAATGGGAATTGACAAAGAACGGGTCATGGTTAACATTCAAAACTATGGGAACACGACGGCTGCCACGATTCCACTTTGCTTATACGATTATGAAAGTCAGCTGAAAAAAGGTGATAACATTATACTTGCTGCTTTTGGAGCAGGATTTACCTGGGGTAGTATTTACCTGAAATGGGCATACGATCCAAAATAAACTTTCAGACAAACCTAAATCTAGTCGGCCATGGGAAAATTGATTATCAGAAGTCATGAAGAATTTGAAAAACACGTTGGTCAGGAACTGGGCGTTTCGGAATATTTAACGGTTACCCAGAAACAAATTAGCCAATTTGCTGACGCCACTTTTGATCACCAGTGGATTCATGTTGATGAGGAAAGAGCCAAAACCGAAGGGGCTTTTGGAAGTACCATTGCCCACGGATATCTGACGTTGTCGCTTCTGCCTTTCATGTGGGACCAGATTATTCAGGTGGAAAATATCAAAATGCTGGTGAATTACGGGATTGAAAATTTCAGGTTTAATCAACCCGTGTTGGTTAACAGCCGGATCAGGACGAGGGTGACCTTGCGCTCAGTAACAAACCTGAGAGGGATCACCAAAGTCCAGCTTGATGTGACAATGGAAATTGAAGGGAATCGCAAACCTGCCTTCGAAGGAATTATGACTTTCCTTTATCACTTTATTTAGTAAGACAAACAAATTATACAAACATAAAAACGTGTTTCCGGTCAGGGAGCACGTTTTTTTATTTTGGATTATCGATTTCCGGCAGATTGAGTGATGTTCTTGGGATTGCTTTAGTATATTTGAAGTCCGTTCAAAAAAACCTAAAAACAATGGCAAAAGAAAACCACGAAATCAATCCGCAGGTGATTAATCTGATAGCTAAAGGAACCCGGATTACAGGTGATATTATTTCTGACGGGGATATCCGGATTGACGGCGAATTAGCCGGAACCCTGGATACAAAAGGACGATTGGTTATTGGGGCATCCGGGCGACTCGACGGCGAGATCAAATGCAAAAGTTGTGAAATAGCGGGGACTCATAACGGGAAACTGTTCATTGCAGAACTACTTTCACTCAAAGCTTCCTCTACTGTTTCAGGCGATATTGTCACCGGCAAACTATCGATTGAACCTGGAGCTTATTTTGCCGGAACATGCACGATGGGTGATGAATCAGCAAATCAATGACCCCGTTAAAACATCAGAAACAAAAGAAACAGGTTGATGATTTTATCCGGTATTCAGGTCTTGCTTTCGAAATGATTGCGATTATGGGGATCGGAGTTTTGGCTGGCGTAAAAATTGACCAGTGGCTCGATCTGGATTTTCCGGCATTTACCCTTGGACTGATGATTTTGTCGGTTGTTGGGGCCGTTTATCACGCCATCCGGAGGTTTCTTTAAAAAAATTTACTCAAACTTAACCTATTTTCTGCATGAAAAGTTTTCTGATTAAATCTACTATTCTGACACTCATTGTTTTTTTAATAGGTGTGGCCTTGTACCTGACGATCCTGAAAAACTATTTTCTGCCTGTATTACCCATTGTTGTGCTCTTTTTTTATGGCGTCACAAACCTTGTTCATGCTTATTTGTTGAAGATTGCCAGAAAATCAGGATCAAAATTTACCTCACATTATATGGCTGCAAGTTTTTTGAAAATGTTCCTTTATCTGGCCATTGCTATTGTGCTTGTAATTATCGACCGGGGAAATGCCAAATTTTTTATTGCGAATTTTGTTTTGCTATATCTGATTTATACTGTTTTTGAAGTTTACGAATATTCAAAAGTTGTAAAGCAGGTCGGATAGCATATATTCTTTGCGAATGGAGTACAATTTATTGATTCAAAAATTTAATTTTGCTAACGGCAGAATCCAAAGAAAAACTAAAATGACACGAATTATACGATCTTGTTTATTCATCCTTTTCACGGTCTTTCTAAATGCAGGAATCTGCCTTGCAAATGACGAACCCGTTAAGCCAAACGATACTCGGGCCGGAAAATTCGAAGCAGGTAAATTCGTCATTGAGCACGTTTCGGATGCTTTTGAATGGCACATCGCCACTTTCGGCGAAACGCATGTCAGTATTCCGCTTCCCATCATCCTGCACAGCCAGACTAAAGGATGGAGCTTTTTTATGTCGTCCAGATTTCACCACGGACATGAGACCTACAATGGATTCAGGATTGAACACGAAGGCGAACATGAAGGAAAAATTGTTGAGGTGAACGAGACCGGTGAAATCATTGGAGTACCGATTGACTTATCGATCACCAAAACCGTTGCAGGAATAATTGTGAGTGTCATCATAATGCTTGCTATTTTTATCGGTATAGCCAAATCGGCTAAACAGCGGGCTAATCAGGCGCCGAAAGGACTTCAGAACTTGCTCGAACCAGTCATTCTTTTTATTCGCGACGATGTTGCCAAACCAGCTATTGGAGAGAAAAAATACGAGAAATTTATGCCGTTCCTGTTAACTGTTTTTTTCTTTATACTGATTAACAATTTACTCGGATTAGTTCCCATTTTCCCTTTTGGAGCCAATGTTTCCGGTAATATTGCGGTTACCATGGTGCTGGCACTTTTTACTTTTTTTATAACAACATTCAATTCGAACAAACACTATTGGAAGGAAATATACAATCCGGATGTTCCCTGGTGGTTGAAGTTTCCAATACCGTTAATGCCAATTGTTGAACTTACCGGAGTCATTACGAAACCCTTTGTATTGATGGTCCGTCTCTTCGCTAATATGTTGGCCGGACATTTGATTGTGACCGTATTTGTTTCTCTGATTTTTATTTTCAATTCCCTTATGGGTATTGAAGCCGGGTTGGGCGTTTCGGTTGTTTCAGTTGCATTTTCGGTTTTTATTGTTTTGCTTGATGTGCTCGTTTCTTTTATACAGGCATACGTATTTACTTTATTGTCGGCGCTGTACTTCGGTATGGCTTCACCTGAACATCATTGAGTTTTCATTATATTTTAAATTAATCATTATGACTGCATTAATCATTATTTTGGCAGAATTAGCTCTCGGTTCAATGGGAGCCGCACTGGGTGCAGGTTTGGCAGCTATCGGCGCAGGTATTGGCATCGGTCGCATTGGAGCCAGCGCCATGGAAGCAATCGCCCGTCAGCCCGAAGCAGTTGGAGACATCCGTTCAAACATGATCGTTTCCGCAGCTTTGATCGAAGGTGTTGCATTCTTCGCTGTGATCATCTGTGCTTTGGTAATTTTCATTTAAGAAATTTTTAGTTTGCAGCTGCTCCCGGGGTTGCCGGGAGTTTGGCTGTTTTTAACCAAACAACAACACAACTATGGGATTTGTAACTCCGGATTACGGTACAATATTTTGGATGCTCATCATTTTCGGGATCGTACTGTTTGTCCTGAAAAAATTTGCATGGGGCCCTATTCTGAAAGCACTGAAAGATCGCGAAAAATCGATTTCAGATGCCCTGAACTCAGCCGAAAAAGCCCGAAAAGATGTGGCCGGACTGAAGGCTAGCAACGATCAGATTATTGCTGAAGCCCGAAAAGAAAAAGACCATATCCTGAAAGAAGCCCGGGACATCAAAGATAAAATTGTTGCCGAAGCCCGGAATCAAGCGAATCTCGAAGCTCTGAAAAGTATTGAGAACGCCAGGCAACAAATTGAAGCTGAAAAAACGGCTGCCATCAACGACATCAAGAAGCAGGTTGCAGAACTGTCGGTCATGATTGCTGAAAAGGTCATCAGAAAAGAGCTCGAAAATTCGAAAGATCAGGATAAATTGGTGCAGGATATGTTGAATGATCTGAAGTTGAACTAATTGATATGGATCAAAGTAAAATCAACGTACGATATGCCAAGGCTTTTTTCACCTTGGCCAAAGACAAGGAACTGACCACCGAACTTCGGCAGGACGCTGCATTGATTTCGGGTGTTTGTGCCACCAGCAACGATTTTATCCTTTTGCTCGAAAGTCCGGTCATTAAAGCTTCTGCCAAGGTAAAGGCTATTCGTACCGTGTTTGAAGGAAAAGTAAACGACTTCTCCCTGAAATTCCTGGTACTAATTACCGAAAATAAACGTGAAAAATATATTCCCGGCATATTCCGAAACCTGGAAGATCTATACCGACGGGCTGAAGGCATTCAGACCGCTGTGTTGACCAGTGCCCAAGCCCTGGAAGAATCCGTTGTACTTCAGTTTAAACGGTTACTCGAAAAAGATTTCGCAGCAAAAGTTGAATTGAGCCCCAACGTAAAAGAAGAACTAATTGGTGGATTTGTGCTTCGGATCGATGATAAACAATACGATGCAAGCATTGCAACCCAGTTGAAAAAAATAAAAGAGCAATTGCTTCAAACAGAATTGAAATAGAATAACGACAGAAAAAAAACCAAATACAAATGGCAAATATAAAACCTGCTGAGGTTTCAGTAATACTCAGGCAACAACTGGAAGGCTTTAAAAGTCAGGCCGAATTGGAAGAAGTGGGAACTGTGCTTCAGGTTGGCGACGGCATCGCACGTATTTACGGCCTTTCGAACGTTGAATCGAACGAGATGATCGAATTTGATTCAGGAGTAAAAGGTATTGTGTTGAATCTGGAAGAAGACAATGTCGGAGCTGTAATCCTCGGTCTGACCAAAGAAATCAAGGAAGGCGATACCGTCAAAAGGCTTCGCCGCACAGCTTCCATCGAAGTTGGCGAAGGATTGCTGGGCCGTGTGGTCAACACCCTTGGCGAACCCATCGATGGAAAAGGTTCTATTCAGGGCGAGAAATTTGTGATGCCGCTCGAACGCAAAGCTCCGGGGGTAATCTTCCGTCAGCCGGTCAACCAGCCGTTACAAACCGGGTTGAAGGCCATTGACGCCATGATCCCGATTGGTCGCGGCCAACGCGAATTGATTATTGGCGACCGTCAGACCGGGAAAACAGCAGTTGCCATTGATACCATTATCAATCAGCGCGAAAATTTTGAAAAAGGAAAACCAGTATACTGCATTTATGTAGCTGTTGGTCAAAAGGGATCAACCGTAGCCAATATTGCCCATACGCTTGAAAAGCATGGGGCGATGGCCTACACTGTCATTGTTATGGCTACCGCTTCCGATCCGGCCGCGCTTCAGTTTTATGCGCCTTATGCCGGGGCCTCCATTGGCGAATATTTCCGTGATACGGGACGCGATGCGCTGATTGTTTACGACGACCTTTCGAAACAGGCTGTTTCGTACCGCGAAGTTTCCTTGCTGCTCCGTCGTCCTCCGGGACGTGAAGCTTATCCGGGCGATGTGTTCTATTTGCATTCCCGTTTGCTCGAACGTGCTGCCCGAATCATCAGTTCCGATGAAATGGCTGCCAAAATGAACGACCTGCCCGAATGCCTGAAAGGAAAAGTAAAAGGCGGCGGATCGCTTACAGCACTTCCAATCATCGAAACCCAGGCAGGCGACGTTTCGGCTTACATCCCAACCAACGTAATTTCAATTACCGACGGACAAATCTTCCTGGAATCGAACCTGTTCAATTCAGGAGTTCGCCCGGCAATTAACGTAGGTATTTCAGTTTCGCGTGTGGGGGGTAATGCTCAGATCAAGTCGATGAAAAAAATTGCCGGAACCCTGAAGCTCGATCAGGCTCAGTTCCGCGAACTGGAAGCTTTTTCGAAATTCGGTTCCGATTTGGATGCTGCAACCATGCGTGTTCTGGATAAAGGCCGGAAGAATGTTGAGATTTTGAAACAACCTCAATACGCGCCGCTAAAAGTTGAACATCAGGTTGCTATTATTTATTGTGGGGTGAAGGAACTCATGCGGGATATTCCGGTGGAGAAAGTCAAAGCTTTTGAGCGCGATTTTCTGGAACTGATGGAAATGCAGTACCGCAGTGTCCTCGATAAATTAAAGGCTGGTGTTTTGAGCGATGCCGAAACTCAGGTCATTGAAAAAGCCGCTGCGGAAGTCGCTGAACGATACTCGGAATAGTTGAATCTGAATAGAAAATAATGGCCAACCTAAAAGAAATACGGACCCGGATTACTTCAGTTAAAACCACCCGGCAGGTGACAAGCGCCATGAAAATGGTTTCGGCTGCCAAGCTTAAAAAAGCGCAGGATGCTATTTTACAGATTCGGCCTTATGCTGAAAAGCTTTCGGAACTGCTTTCATCGTTGAGTTCAACACTCGAAAATGCTGATAATTCGGTTTACACCGTTCAACGCATTCCCGAAAAAGTTTTAATTGTGCTTGTCAGTTCGAACCGTGGCTTGTGCGGTGGATTCAACTCATACATTGCCAAAAGGGCCATTTCGCTGGCTAAAACTGTTTATAGTAAGCAACTAAAAGTCGGAAAACTAGATTTTCTGGTCATCGGGAAACAGGGCGGAAAAATTTTACGGTCGTATCAGCTTCAGGCTATTGGCGAAGCAAATCATTTGTTCGATGAACTGACTTTTGAAAATGTATCTGCAATAGCCAAAGGGATTATGGATGATTTTGCCGGCGGTAAATACGACCGGGTTGAGCTGGTGTACAACAAGTTTATCAATGCTGCCGTGCAGGAGTTGGTGAATGAGCAGTTTTTGCCGGTTTTGCCAATGCAATCGGGAAAGAAAAAGCGAATGAACCAGAATTACATTTTTGAGCCTTCACTCGAAAGCATTGTTGAGGAAATGATTCCGCGTTCGTTGAAGATTCAGTTTTATAAAGCTTTGCTCGACTCAAATGCCGCCGAGCATGGCGCCCGGATGACGGCTATGCACAAGGCCACCGACAATGCTTCGGATCTAATCAACGAACTAACGCTCACCTTCAACAAAGCCCGCCAGGCGGCCATTACCAATGCTATTTTGGAAGTGACCAACGGCGCCGAGGCTTTAAACGGATAAAGAGATACTACCCTGACAGTAGTAAATTCCCATTACTTTAACATCGTCCCGGTTGTCTTTTTGGCAAGCGGGATTTTTTATGAAGCACAGTCAAGGTTTTGTTTCTTCGATCAGGAGGTTAACCGGTCTTGGTTCCATTTCTATTAGTAATTCCGAGTCCGACTTCGAGTCGGGCCCGGAATTGCCCCGATAATCGTAGCCCTTTAACCGGATCGACCGGCGGTGGTGAAAACGGGAATGGTGGTCGGACATGGGGATTTATTTTTTCGACAGGACAAAACTGCGGTTATGGCCCGGATTGCAAATCCGCGCCAGCGGGGGGTTGGCGCATCGCCCAAAGCCCGATTTTGGTTACTACCATCACCCTGGAACGACTGAGAAAAAGAGGTTATGAATCGTTGCTGTCGTATTACGAAAAAGTTGCCCTACGTCTTAATGAACCGCCGTGTACGCGACCCGTACGCACGGTGGTGTGAGAGGCTCTCCCCGTCAGTCTTTACTGACGGGGCAGTCTACTCGATTGGCGGTTCGTTGTTTTTCTTTCTATATTTCTAATGTTTCTGATAGTCCGTAAAATTTGACATTGCTTATGTTTTTAATAACGATAGGAACTTCGTCTTTTCTCCGTTTGCTTAATGCCATTCCTCTGTCTGCTAATTCCGCCCAAGATTCTGTTGAGCAGTAAATATTATTCATAATTGCTGCTTCAAAACGTGCTCTTTCTCTTTTGTCGGGAATTTGAGCGACAAAAACTCTAAACGATTTTAATTGTTCTTCTATGGCATTTAAAATTTCTTCTTTTCGTTCGGTAAATTCTTCACGATGTGTCCTTGCGTATGACCAACCGTGCCAAATTTCTACTCGTCTGCCTTGTTCTGCATCATTTACGTTAAACACTGTATAATTACCACTTTTATATTCTAACGTATGTTGTCTAAACCTTTTTTGAGTTGATTTTGTTATTCCAGCACAATAAACCAAGTAACCGTCTTTGTATTGAAATGTCCAAAGATAAATGCCTTCTGTATCAGGAATTTTATTAAGATTGTTTTGATTTTCGTAGCCTGTCCACGAAAATGGTCCTTGCCATTCTATTTTTCTAACTCCAATATTTGATATGTCAATTTGCTGTAAGTCCACCTTGTTTTTATATAGTTCGTCTTAGTTTTGACTGGTCGCTCTACAATGACTGCCAACTAGTAAATATATCCAAAGATATAGTACTTTTCTCAATTATTATTGATAATTAATGTTTTATCCGAGCTTGTTCTCTGCTGGGTCAGCTCTTCCCATAAATTCAGACTTAATTCCCTAAAATCAGGCGACGTCGGGCAAAAAAGGGGGGATTTCCCTCTTTTCGAGGGACTGTTCCCTCTTTTCGAGGCAATGTTCCTTCCTTTCGAGGCAATGTTTCTTTGAAACGAGGCAATTGGGGATCGAAAAGAGGGAACGTTACTGCTTTTTGAGGCATCGGGGTATCTATTCTCAGGTTTGGCCAACTTTCAACCTTATTTTTACAAATAAACCTTAGTAGCCCTTGTAACCTCTGCTACTCCAAACCTTATTAATAAGGTTAAATGCAGGTGTGCCCGTTGCGACTACTAAGGTTGAAAAAGGAGAAATAAGGTGGTTTATAACTCGTACAAGTAGAAGCTATATTAATTTCTCCCACATCTGTAAGGAGTTATTCCGTTTTCTTAACCGTCCGGCCAGGGAAACGGGTGCTCAAATCTTCGAAAATGGTTTTGGCTCCAGGAACACCCATTTTGGCTGCACCCTTCAGGTAATTGTAAAAAGCCAGTACGGCAATGTAGGCCTCGCTGCCACACAACAACATGGTGTCGTCGATCATTTCGGCTGTTGGCATTACCACCTGTCTGATTTGGCGAAGCGTTTCGTAAGCATTGAGGTCGATATCCAACTCGGCCGACTCGATGTAAGGAGGCGCAGGGGTTTCGGGAATCCGAAGGTACTCGGCCCCTTTGGTCACAAACGGAATTGACTTTTCGCCCATCTTGGGCAAACCAGCTTTCTGGTCGTTGGTGAGGCTAACCAGATACGGGGCCAAAATAGCGTTGCCTTGTGCATAAAATTGTTTGGCTTCTTCCACTTTTTCCGGAGGAATTGACAATGAAATTTGATTTCCGTTACTCATAGT
This sequence comes from Prolixibacteraceae bacterium, assembly GCA_963676535.2. Taxonomy (GTDB): domain Bacteria; phylum Bacteroidota; class Bacteroidia; order Bacteroidales; family Prolixibacteraceae; genus Aquipluma. Next base: position 33,519 of record CAXXKQ010000015.1, read on the forward strand.
TAATTGTTTAAAGTTTAAATTGATTTTCATTCACCGCTGAGGATGAATGGTTTGTACAAGTTACGGAATCAGAAAATACGAACATAAATTTTTGCATGCTAATTTCGTATTCGGCCGAAATTCCTTATGAAACGACTGTTTCGACGTATGAATCGCACTGTTTTTTACATGAAAGGTTTTTCAATGTGCCGATCAGGAATCAACCTGCGTGTTAAGTCAAAATGATAATTCGCACTTAATCAGCTTACCTGTTTTTTAATGCTGGTGATTTTCCGATTAATTACTAATTTTAGCCGCTCATATTTCGAATAGCTATGAAACTATTATTTGTCATGTTAGTCCTGACAAATTTCCTGAAAACAGTCGGGCTAATTGTCGTCATTTATTTTGTGCTGAAGTTTCTCGGGCGACTGCTTTTCCCCGTTGTGGTAAAGAAAGCTGTAAACAACATGCAGGCCAGGCAGTCGCAGTATCAGCGGCAAAACCAGCAGAAGCAGGAAGGCGAAGTGACTGTTGAGAACCACCGTCGTCAGACAAATCAGACCAGCAACCAGGGCGAATATGTCGATTTCGAGGAAATAGAATAAATCAGGAGAAATAGTCAATCATCAATTATAAATAATCAATAGCAGTATGGCTCAGGAAGATGTATTTAAAAAGCTCGTTGCGCATTGTAAGGAGTATGGATTTGTGTTTCAGTCGAGCGAAATTTACGATGGGCTGGGAGCCGTTTACGATTACGGGCAGAACGGGGTAGAACTTAAAAATAACATCAAAAAATATTGGTGGGACTCGATGGTCCTGCTGCACGAAAATGTGGTTGGAATTGATTCGGCCATTTTTATGCACCCCACCATCTGGAAAGCTTCGGGCCATGTTGATGCATTCAACGATCCGCTGATTGATAACCGCGACTCGAAAAAACGCTACCGCGCCGATGTGCTGATTGAAGAACAGCTGGCCAAATACGAAGATAAGATTGAGAAGGAAATCGAAAAGGCTAAAAAACGCTTTGGAGAATCGTTTGACGAAAAACAATTTCGCGAAACGAATGGCCGTGTACTGGAATACCAGGCCAAATGGGACAATCTGCAGGCCCGCTTTGTAAAAGCGCTGAACGACGGGAATCTCGACGAATTAAGACAGATTATTATTGATCAGGAAATTGTTTGCCCCATCTCCGGAACCCGTAACTGGACCGATGTTCGCCAGTTTAACCTGATGTTTGCCACCGAAATGGGATCGACCGCCGATGGCGCTTTGAAAATTTACCTCCGACCGGAAACGGCCCAGGGAATTTTCGTGAATTACCTCAATGTTCAGAAGACCGGGCGCATGAAAATCCCATTCGGAATCGCCCAGATTGGCAAAGCTTTCCGTAACGAGATTGTGGCCCGTCAGTTTATATTCCGTATGCGCGAGTTCGAACAGATGGAAATGCAGTTCTTTGTTCGTCCCGGCAGCGAATTGGATTGGTTCGAAAAATGGAAAGCTACCCGTATGGCCTGGCATCAGGCTTTGGGCTTTGGCGCCGATAACTACCGTTTCCACGTTCACGATAAACTGGCTCACTACGCCAATGCCGCTGTTGATGTGGAGTTCCGTTTCCCATTCGGGTTCAAGGAAGTGGAAGGAATTCATTCGCGTACCGATTTCGACCTTTCGCAACACCAGCAGTATTCAGGCAAGAAAATTCAGTATTACGATCCTGAACTGAACGAATCGTATGTACCTTTTGTGGTAGAGACTTCGATTGGTGTCGACCGCATGTTCCTTCAGATTATGGCTGCTTCATATTCCGAAGAAGAAATCGAGAGCGAAGGTAAAAAAGACATTCGCGTGGTGCTACGCATTCCGGCGCCTCTGGCCCCGGTTAAATTAGCCGTGATGCCCTTGGTGAAAAAAGATGGTCTTCCTGAAATTGCCCGCCAGATTATTGACGATCTGAAATTTGATTTCAACTGCCAGTACGACGAAAAAGATTCGATTGGCAAACGTTATCGCCGTCAGGATGCCATCGGAACGCCTTTTTGCGTAACGGTTGATCATCAGACGGAGGAAGACAACACCGTAACCATTCGTTACCGCGACTCCATGTTGCAGGACCGCGTGGCCATTGCCGATCTGAAAAATATCATTTCGGGAGAAGTAAGCCTCAAAAAGTTGTTCGCAAAATCGTAAGTTGATCATTTCATATATTTTGCTGAATCCGGCGCCCGAAAAGTGCCGGATTTTTTTTGATATCTTGTTTTTTGTCAAACTCTTTGCTGTAAAATGTCGAAATAAAAGCTGGAAATGCTTCCGGATTGACGGAAGTGAAAGCTGACACTAAAATTCATTGACAGATTGTAAGTTGTGTGGTGGCTTTTATCGTTTTTCACCTTGTCCAACAGAGATTTATCCCGGATTATTTTTGTTTACAATTTCTTAACAATCAGGAAAAGAGAAAAATAAATACATCAAATGCTGCAAAACATGCCACTTTCAAATCGTAAGTATTCTGACGCATATTTATATTAAAAAGAAAGTTCTTTGCTTTTTCTTTTCATTTTTGAACGCAAACCGGGGCTTTCCCTTCTGAATTTTTTGGAGTGGTTTTATTTGTCCCGAAAAGCTGATTTTTTAGAGTTTTTAGGTGCGAAAACGCTGTTAGATTTGCAGCGTTCAATTCAAGAAAACTAGGTTCTAACAATTAAAAATGAAAGAAAATGAAAACGAGAAATTTGTTTGTTCAAGTGATGTTGGTAGTTTTTACGCTGATTTCTATCAACGTTTGGGCCGGCAACGAAGGAGCTAATAATTCGAGTTACAAGATCTCCCCCGATCTGAATTTTAGTCCGGGTTCCGGTTTCCAAAAGAGTTGGGAAATTGTTTACGGCGAATCAAAAACCCCGGTTCATGTCTTCCTGAAAGAAACTAAAAAAGGACAGGAATATGTGGTTCGTACCAAGTACTTCGAAGTAAAATACGTGAATGGCGCTCAAGGTTTTGGTGTAAGAATGCTTAACCCTTCAGAAAGTTCGGTAAACGAAAGCCTGAATGCTGCGGTATTAAACCAAACCCAGGTAGCCGGCCAGAAATGTATCAGCCCCGAAGCGATTGGCAACGACCGGATATTGGATATGATTGCCAGCTATCTCCCCGACTTAATCAATGAGCAATACAACAGCATCCTGAATTAATTGAATAGTTGGAATTAACGAGCCGCTTCAAGCAATTGAGGCGGCTTTTTTGTTTGTGTTTGTCCGGTTGCTTCTTTCAAATCAATTATCTTTACCGAACAGACTGAGTGAAATGAAGAAAGTACTAATCATCACCTATTACTGGCCGCCGTCGGGCGGGGCAGGGGTTCAGCGGTGGCTGAAGTTTGCCAAGTATCTGCCCGAATTTGGCTGGCAACCGGTTATTCTGACAGTCGATCCGCAGTATGCCAGCTACCCGCAGCGTGACGAAAGTCTGTCGTCCGAGGTTAGTTCCGATTGTTTGGTTTATACGACCAAAAGTTTCGAATTCTATAATTTCTACAAGTTGATCTCCGGAAAGAAGGAAGTTCCCTACGGAGGTTTTGCCAACGAATCAAAAGAAGGAACGCTCCAGAAGCTTTCTAAATTTATTCGGGGAAACTTTTTATTGCCCGATCCGCGAAAGGGCTGGAACAAATATGCTTTTCGTAAAGCGGTTGAGCTGATTACCCAGCACAACATCGATATTGTAGTTACCACCAGTCCGCCGCATTCCACCCAACTGATTGGACTGAAGCTGAAGCAAAAACTAAACATTCGCTGGATTGCCGACCTGCGCGACCCGTGGACCGACATTTATTATTACAACCAGTTTAGGCACACCGCGTGGGCACGCAAAGCCGATTTGCGCATGGAACGCGAGGTGGTAGAAAGAGCTGATGTACTCATTACGGTTAGTGAGGATGTGAAACGAATTTTTGCCGAAAAGTCGGAGCAGCCCATTGCTGTTAAAACCGCGGTGATTCCCAATGGATTTGATGAAGATGATTTCAGGATAACCGACGTTCCGGAAGAAACACGGAAAGTTATTACGTATACCGGAACCATCTCGGAAGCTTATGAGGTGGATTGTTTGCTGGAAGCCTTGCACCGGATGTCAGAGTCATGGAAAAGTCGTTTGTTGATCCGATTTGTGGGGAAAGTTCCGTCTCAGGTGGTTCAGAAATTCAGGGAAACCGGAATTGACGTTAAATTGGTTGGGTATGTCGATCATCCGAAATCCATCGGGTATTTGTTTCGGTCTGATCTGCTTTTGCTGGTGATTCCGAAGGTGAAAAACAATCGGGGAATACTTACCGGTAAGTTCTTTGAATACCTTGCCTCGCAGAAACCGGTTTTGGCCATTGGGCCGGTTGATGGTGATCTGGATCGAATTATTCAGGAGACTGGGTGCGGGCAACTTTTTGATTATGCAGATAGGGATGGTATTTCTCAGTTCATCCTGAAAAATCTGGAAAACCCGGTTTCGGAATCAAATGCCGGTCGGGTGAATCGATATTCGCGCAGGCAGTTGACCGAAAAGATTGCTGAGTTGTTGAATGCTTCAATTCATTGCTGATGAGTAAAACGATTATTTTAAACCGCCCGCTTTCTGAAGCAGAGATTGCCGACATCAGCCGCATGGCAGAAGGTGAAGCACAGGTTTTTGCCGTTTCCGGAGGACATGCTCCCGAATTTGCGAAGTCCATCCGGTTAAGTTCCGATGAAAAAAGAGAGGTCAATTACCAGACAATGGAGGAGATCCTTCTGTTTGGCGATGTGCTGCTTGACGGACGAACGGTGGCCGATTTATTCCGAATTGACAATGCCAGCGTTTGGCACTACCATAAATTCAGGGTCTATTTTGCAGTTCGAAACCTGATGTATTTTGTCAGGCCGCTCGAAAAGCATTTCAGCAATTTTGACGATCACATCTGGTATGTTTCGCCTGAAACCAAACCGTTGAAGAGCATATTTCCTAATGTGGATTTCCGGTTCCCGGTGAACAAATCCAAAAACAGATTCAATTTTGGGCATTTGTTTAGCTACTTATTACTAATTAAATACCGGTTTTTCAGGTATTTGTTTTCAGCTAAAAAACAGCCTGAATATTTACTTTATCTCGTCGAAAAATACTCCACTGTACTGAATAAGAAGACCCTTCTACCTGATTCGGGCCATCATATTCTGGAATACCTGATTTCGGGACTCGACGACCGTTTTGCCCTGCTGACCGAAGTACTGATGCCAAAGCCCAAAGGCAAATCGGACTATTCGTATTGCAGGCGGCAGTTTCAGTCGGAATGGAACCATTGTCCGAAGGTTTTTCTGGAAGGCATATTGATTTCAGGGATACTGAAAAGCAATATCAGAAAATCTGTTAATGCTGCACATCAAAGATTGAAATCTGCATATCCGGAAGCCTGGAAAGCTGAACTTTCGATGACACAAAAGCTGGCGCTGGAGGTTTTCCGGTCACTCGATAAATCGTCGGTTTTCTATTTGTTCCGCTATTTTGCCGCACGCGAATATTTCAGGAAAAACAAACCGAAAGCGATTATAGCTGCCGATGAAAACAGTCCGCTCACCAAATCGATTCTGGATGCGGCCCGTTTCTGTGGAATTAATGTGATTGGTTTGCAGCACGGCACCATGCACGACTTGCATCCGGCATATCTCTACACGGCAAATGACGCCAAAAACAAGGTGATTCCCGATTTGACGCTGACCTGGGGAACTTATTGGGAGCAATTTCTGGTTGAAAAGGGCAATTATCCAAAAGATGCGGTAGTTTCGGTGGGACAAATCCGAACCGATGTTATCCCGCTGTTGCTGCAAGCCGAAAAACAAAAGCAGGCTACAGCGAAACAACTGATTGTATTTGCTTCGCAACCGCAGCGCGACGCGGAGTTGCGGTATCAGGCAGCCTATGATGTGTTCAAGGCTTCCCGGCGATTACCAAATTCCAAACTGATTGTAAAACTTCATCCGCGCGAGTTTGCAGATTCAGCTTATTATCGTGCGATTGCCAAAGATGCCCGCTGTACCAACTATGAACTCGATACCACTTCCGATTTGTACCAGCTGATTGCTTCGTGTGATGTATTGATTACTTGTTTTTCGACAGTGGGCGCCGAAACGGTTTATTTCCACAAACCTCTGGTAATTTTGGATCACCTGAGGCAGGACATTCAGGGATATGTTGCCGAAGGAGTGGCTTTCCACGCTATCGATTCGGATAGCCTGATTCATATTCTATCCGGAATTCTGCGTGGAACCCTGAAAATTGACCGGGCAAAATACGATCAGTTTATCCGGAAATATGCTTACCAGATTGATGGAAAAGTTGTTGAGCGGTGTATTGAAGCGATTACTTCTGCAATGTAGCTTTCAGATATTTCTGGATGGCAGTATCAAGCAGGTTTTCTTTTTTCAGGATCATTTCAACGAATTCGCGGAAAGCGCCTTCACCACCTTTGCGGGTTAACCTTATTTTGGCATAGTTTTCCATGTAAGTACAGGCATTGGCCGGAATTGCGCTGAACCCAACAGCTTTCAGTAACATGGCGTCGTTCAGATCGTCGCCAATGTAGGCTACTTCATCCATCGAGATGTGCAACTCGGCTGCCAGTCTTTCAGCCACTTCCATTTTATTTTTGACCCCGATAAACAGGTGACTGATTTTTAATTTTTCGGCCCGCCGCCAAACAATCTTGGTGTTTTCGCCGGTGATGATTCCAAACGGAATATCGAGCAGTTGGAGAAAAATAACTCCTGCACTGTCAGTCGTATTGAATTTTTTCAATTCATTTCCGGTCTGGTCGTAATACATTCCTCCGTCAGTCCAAACTCCATCGATATCAGATAAAACCAGTTTAATTTTCATTTTTCAAGCATTTCAGGATAAATAATTTCATTGGCCGGAATGGCTACGAACGTTCGTTTACCTATTACCTTTTCCCGGTCGGCCCATTTGAAGCCGTTTCCGGGACTGAGCATGTGCAAATCCTGCTCGGTAATTATTACTCCGGCGTCCATGCTACGCAAGGTAGCAATTGAACGTTCCAATTTTATACGGGTATCTTCCACGTTCTCGTTGATAAACATGCCGTATTCGCCAATGGCATACTCGGTGTTGCGAATGTCTCGCACCATGCGCCAGATTCCTTCCGGTTCGAGCGATCCGCGGTGATCGGTGCCCTTCATGTTCCGGTCGAGCGTGATATGTTTTTCGATGATTTCGGCACCCATTCCAACAGCAACCGCGGGCATCAAAATTCCGATGGAATGGTCGGAATAGCCGATCGTAAATTCCGGATACTGCTCTTTCAGGTAGGAAATCGTCAGCAGATTGATGTTCTGATATTCCGATGGATATTGAGACAAACAATGCAAAATACTGACTTTGGAATGGTAACGGGTGATGACTTCCAGTGCGTCGTCAAGCTCTTTTTTGCCGGTCATTCCGGTTGAGAGAATCATCGGAATGCGGGTTTCGGCCATTGCTTCAAGAAGCGGAAGGTTGGTCAGGTCGCGCGAGGCCACTTTCAGCCGATCGGGGGTAAACAAACGCAGCATGGAAAGGCATCCTTTAGCACACAGTGTTTCCACAAATTCGAGCCCCTTGGCTTTGGCGTAACGGTAAACCTCAAAATGTTGTTCGTCATTCAGTTCCAGAAAGGCACGGTGTTCGCCGTAGGTTTTTCCGAAGGAGTTTGGATTTTGGTAAGGCCGATGCATTTCTGAGGCCGAAAGCTCTTCATTCAAATCGCGACGGGTCATTTTCACCGCGTTCATTGGTATCAGTTTTTGCCCGAACAGATGGTCAATCACCGGTTCGGCAATCACATCAATCAGTTTTTTGGCAATTTCAACTTCGCCGTTGTGATTCTGTCCGATTTCTCCGATGATGTAAGTTGGTCTTACCATGTTATACATTTATTTCTGGTTTCTCTGGATTTCATTTTTCATGAGTTCCAGAATTTCCGGATGCCGGTCGAGCCAGGCTATAATTTCCGGAATGTCAAAATTAGGTTTTTCCCCGCTGAGTTGTGCAAATATTTCCTTCTGAATTTTGAAATCTTCGGGAGTATCAAGCGTCATGCGAATATCGGTTCGTGAAAATACCAGTTGATCAGCCGGAATAAACTGTACATTGAACAAGTCTGGATTGCCATAAATGAAATTGGTAACATGTTCGTGGTACAACTTTTCGGAAGTCATTTGCTGAGCTTTTTCAAGTGCATCAAGACGTACAGCTTCAGTCCAGAATCCGAAATGGGTCAGGATGGACGGTTTGTTCCCGGAGAGTTGAAAACTTAGATAATCGGCGTCTGAATGCTCAAATTTGCTGATAAGTGTTTTCATGCTTTCCAAATCGAGGAACGGATTATCAGCACAAACGCGAATAATTTTACTGAAGCCAAACTTACGGGCTGTTTGAATGAAGCGGTCGAGCACATCATTTTCTGAACCGCGAAAAAACGGGAAATTATGCCTGGTAGCCAAATCACAAATCCGGTCGTCCGAAGGATTTTCAGTAGTTGCTAATACCGCCTGGACGTCAAGCGTTTTCACTTTCTCAATCAAAATATTGAGAATGGATTGATCGCCAAAGAACGGCTGAATTACTTTTTCGGGCATCCGGGTCGATCCGGTTCGGGCTTGCAGAATAACACCTAACTGAGACATGATTATTTGAGGATTCGGATTTGTTTTAAAAATTTATCGGCCATCTGGTTTAAGTCGGATGAGACAGGAAAAAAATAGCACAACCCAATAAACACTGCACTGATAGCTGAGCATCGAATGAATAGATCGATAAAAAGATTATTCATTTCCGGTATGATTTTACCAATTGCAAAAGCAGCAGCCCCAAAGGCCAAACATTTTAGATGGGTGAGCCGGTAGGGAAACAACTTCATATTTTGCTGTAGATAATAAACGCGCAAAAGCGATGCGCCCGATATCGACAACAATGATCCGAGTGCAGCGCCAATCATTCCCCACATGGGTATAAAAATCATATAAAAAATCACTGATAAAATGAGCAGCACAATCATTGAGTAGGTTTGAATTTTATATTTGTGTGAAGTTCCTATGATCTGAACACTGGCGCCGGTTGAGGTTATGATCAGCTTAGACAGGGCAATCAAAATAATTACCCATGCGCCATTGCTGTAATCATTAGGCAGTACTTTGAAGATATTATGCAAGTTGGTAACCATCAGTATAAAAAGCAATAAACCGGCGAACAATTGATTGATGCTGCTTTTATAATAAATGTCGTCAATGATTTTCAGATCATTGTTCTTCCAGGCATCGGCAATAATAGTAGATGAAATTTTTCCAAGCGCTGTGCTGGGAATCAGGATAATGGTTCCAAAGAAAAAGCTGGTGGTATAAATACCGGTGAGGGAAAGATTGTAGTATCCGTTTAGCATCAACGTATCGATATTTTGCAGTGCCACAGAACTCACGCCGGTAATCAGTCCAAAAACGGACAGACTGATCATTTCTTTTTTGAGGGGAGGTTTTATGAATTCAAAGTTTGGTTGTAAGTTGAACTGTTTCCGGTAGACAAGAAGTCCAGCAAGATAAACCGCAGGGAAACTTAAAACAACGACGTATCCGAAAATATACTGAGAGAAGTTAATCCATTTTAAGAAATAGGCGACCAGTAATGCCAGGTTTCCCAGCCGGTAAAAAAGATCACTTAAAAAAGTTCCGGTAGTAGCATCGAAAAGCATTTTATTGTAGGAATCAAGCAGTACAAAAAACATCCGGAAGAAAATAAGCGGAACCAGATACCAGATGTATTCTACCAGCAAGGGAGACTTCTCCAGGTTACTTTCAATAATATATGGCTTCAGTATGAAAAAGGTGATCAGGGAAATGACAAAGCCAGCCAATCCAACCACAACAGTAATAAAAACGAATCCGTTGTGATTTTTGTCTTTATCGCGGAAATAAGAAAATAAGCGTTCTGTTACTTTAGTGAATCCAAGTGTGGAAAACTGGGCATAGACAGCTGAAATAACAGCAAGAATACTGGCTACTCCGACCTGTTCTGTCGACATAATGTTTGGACCGATTAACCCGGTAGTTAAAAACCCAACTGCCACGCCCAAATACGAATAGACCGAACCCTTGATGGTTTGCCGTTTAATTACGCCCATTTAAATTTAGTTATTGACTTAAAAAGGTTTATTTTTGCTTCGCACGAAAATACGAATTAAAAAATTACACCTATTAATAATATGGATACAAAAAGTCTCCTTCGCAAGTCAGGACCGTATTTGCTGGCAATTGCACTTTTCCTGGTTGTAAGCGTCATTTATTTTTCGCCTGTTTTGGAAGGGAAAAAACTGCAAAGTTCAGATGGGGCCCAATTTAAAGGTATGTCCAAAGAAATTGTTGACTATCGCAATGCTACCGGGAAAGAGGCGCTTTGGTCAAACAACATGTTTTCGGGGATGCCGGCCTACCTGACATCGACCATCTATTCGGGCGAAATCCTATCGAAAATACAGAAGTCAATCACAGCCATTTCGCAGCCGGTTATGATTCTGACCCTCAGTTTTACATTCTTCTTTATCCTTTGTATCCTGCTCGATATCGGCGTGTGGACGGCTTTTGCAGCCAGTCTGGCCTACGGATTTATGACTTTCACTTTTGTGGTGATGGTTACCGGCCACCTTACCAAAGCACATGCGCTCACTTACACTTCGCTGATTGTTGCCGGAATACTACTGGCGTTCAAAAAGAACAAATTTGGTGGAAGTATACTCACCGCTTTAGGCCTTTCGTTGATGTTAAGCGCCAATCACCTGCAAATGACTTATTATGTGTTTATTCTGGTTTTAATTCTTGGAATCACTTACTTCGTTTATGCCATTCGCGAAAAAACCTTGCCCGAGTTTACCAAAACTGCAGCTTTACTGATTTTAGCCGGACTTTTTGCGGTAGGTACAAACTTTTCCAGACTTTATACCACTTACGAATACGGAAAATTCTCGATGCGCGGTCAGTCAGAGTTGACTCTGAATGGTGAAAATAAAACCAAGGGCCTCGATCAGGATTATATTTTGGATTACAGCTACGATCTGGGGGAAGCCATGACGGCTTTCATTCCGCGGTTCAAGGGTGGTGGTATGAGCGAACCGTTGAGCACCAGCTCCGAAACCTACAAATTTTTGGCCGAGGCACAAGGCGCTGAAACAGCGAAAAAGGCTGTTGCTGGCGGTATGCCTATGTATTGGGGTAGTCAGCCCATTTCGGGAGCGCCGTTCTACTTCGGCGCTGTTTTGTGTTTTCTTTTTGTGTTTGGCATGTTTGTCGTTAAGGGTAAAGATAAATGGTGGCTGGCCGCTGTGTTTGTTGTTTCACTATTGTTATCTCTTGGCAAAAATTTTCCGATACTTACCAACCTGATGCTCGATTATTTTCCTGGATACACCAAATTTCGGGATGTAAAAAATATCATCGTCATTCAGCAATTTGCCATGGCTTTGCTTGGCGTGCTGGCTGTTCGGGAGGTTTATCTCCGGAAAGTGACTTCCGAAGAATTTATGAAAGCCCTGAAATATTCGTTCGGAATTGCAGGTGGACTGGCAATAATTTTTGCCATCATCCCTGGCATAGCCGGTAGTTTCTCCGGAAGCACCGATGCCCAGTACCTGAAAATGGGCTGGCCCAAACAACTGATTGATGCCCTGATTGCAGACCGCCAGTCATTCCTTCGGATTGATGCTTTTCGTTCGTTCGTATTTGTGAGCCTCGCAGCTGCTGGCTTGTGGGCCTACTGGAACAACAAAATTAAGGCTCAATATACTATTGTCCTTTGGGTCGGACTGGTTGTGGTGGATATGTGGCCGGTGAATAAACGCTATTTCAACAACGACAATTTTACTTCGAAAAAAGAGGTATTGGTTCCGTTCCCCGAAATGCCGGTTGACAAGGAGATCAAAAAAGACAAGGATTTATACTACCGCGTACTCAACTTACAAAACCCGTTTGCTGATGCCCGCACGTCGTATTTCCATAAATCTTTGGGCGGTTATCATGGCGCGAAGATGAAACGCTACAACGAATTGGTTGGATATGCTATTGAACCGGAAATGCGCACACTGATCGGTGCTTTTCAAAAACCGGGGTCGATTGATTCGGTCATGAGTTTGCTGCCTGTGATCAACATGCTCAACACCAAATACTACATTTACGATTTGAATCAGCCGCCTTTGGCCAACTCTCATGCCTTGGGCAATGCGTGGCTGGTGAAAGAAGCCAAATGGGTTGGAAGTGCTGATGAAGAGGTAAGTTCGCTGAAGGATTTCGATCCGAAAACAACAGCCATTGTTAATAAAAATTTTGAGAAACAACTCGAAGGTTTTAAAACAGGATCGGGCGAAGGAGAAATTAAACTAACCCAATATCAGCCCAACGATCTGAAATACGAAGCCACCATAACCGGCGGTTCTCAACTGGCGGTTTTCTCCGAAATCTATTACCCAAAAGGCTGGAAATGCTTTGTCGACGGGAAAGAAACCGAACATGTTCAGGTGAATTTTGTTTTAAGAGGTGCAGTTGTTCCGGCCGGTAAGCATGAGATCGAATTTAAATTTGAACCGAAATCCTATTACCTGGGTAACAAAGTTTCGATGGCCAGTTCCATCCTGTTGCTGTTGGCCATTGCGGGATATGTGTTCTACATTTTCAAACTTAAAAAGTAAACCAGCATGGCCGGCAAAGTACAGCCTCAAAAACTTAAAAAGCGGATATTCAAGTCGTACCTGACTTCGACCATCAGTATTTCGATGGTTTTATTCCTCGTGGGATTACTGGGAGTTGTATTGCTTAATGCCGATCGCCTGGCTACCTATGTGCGCGAGAACATTGGCTTTACTTTGGTTTTGAATGATGAGGTGAATGAGTCGGAGATTGCCGATTTGCAAAAATTACTGATGGCCACCGGATTTGTTAAATCGGTGGAATATATAGACAAAGAAACTGCGGCCGAACGTCTGAAGAAGGAGCTGGGAGAGGATTTCACCGGTTTTCTTGGTTATAATCCTTTGCTTTCGTCACTCGATGTGAAATTAAAAGCCGAATTTACCAATCCTGAAAAAATCAATCTTCTTGAAAAGAAATTCATGGAATTTCCGCAGGTCAAAGAAGTTACCTTTCAGCGGGACATGGTTAGCATCATAAACGAAAATGTGCAAAAAATCGGACTGATCCTTGTGTTCTTTTCTGCTTTGCTGCTCACTATCTTTTTTGCCCTGATTAACAATACAATCCGAATATCGATTTATTCGCAGCGATTCATCATCAACACCATGCTGCTGGTGGGCGCAACTGACCGGTTTATCCGGATGCCGTTTCTAAAAAGAAGTGTTACTTACGGGGTAATTGGAGCGTTGGCTGCCAATGTGCTGCTTTTTATCCTGATGATTTCATATTCTTCAGATATGACCGGCATTATCGATCTGACTGATCTCCGTATTTTCGGACTGGTTTTCGCGGCAGACCTTTTGTTGGGAATTCTTATTTCTTGGTCTTCAACCTATTTGGCGGTCAATAAATTCATTCGTCTTAAATTTGACGAGTTATTTTACTGACTTATAGTATGGCTGTTCCATGGGCGAACGTTCATCACTGAAAATCCGGTAAAGAACCGGGTGCCTTAAAATGTCGGTTAACAAAGTGGGCTTTCCGTCAATCAACACCTGATTGTTTATGAGCCGGATGCCGTGACTATAGTCAACATACCAGTCAACATGTTTACTGTATACCGGCTGAATAGGTTTTCCGTCTGATTTGTGCCATCCATAAATTACTACTTTTCCGGGTTGGGTTGCCAGTCGCGACGAAAGAATAACATCTTTTTTAATTCCGGCAATCAATTGGCCGTTTTTACCTCCAGCCGCTATCCGCTGCTTTTCAATCTGAGTATTGTGTTCCTGAAACCGGGTGACCAACTCATTCGCATTTCCTACCGGGACATAATTAAATGGAGTCAGTTTTATCTGAGCGTTTTGGTAAATATGATCGCTCATTTTAGCAGTGATCAGTGAAGCTCCGAAATCGGTTGCCAGTCGTTGAGCTGTATGCGGCGACATTGGAATCCGGCAAAAATCGGCATCGCTGCCAACCGATAAATAATCGGGCATCACTTCATATTTTACCTCATGAACAGTGCCTGTTGAATCGGCGAATTCAGCATGGAGGGTGATGGTATTTCTCAAAAATTCAGGAATATTGCCTCGGGTAATGGCTTTATAAATTTCCTGTTCCCGCTCTGCCAACGGCAATGATTCAATTCTTTGCATAAAAGCTGATCCCGATTCGGAATTGGGTGCACGTTCAGGAATGTTCATACAACGAATCGGAATATTGATAGAATCGGCAATGAAACGGGAATAGACTCTTGTGCCAAAGTAGGTGTATTCTTTTTGTTCAAGCTTCGTACCACTTAGCAGGCTGTGAATAAACCCGTTTCGCTCTACCTGTACCGTGTGGTAAATCTTCTTTTCAGGATTAGGTTTCAGGATGATTTCAATTCTTCTTTTTTGCGAAATGTTCCAGATTAAAGTGTCCTGATCCTGTTGTTTGAAATGTTTTTGCCCCGACAGATAGTTCAGCATCATTTTACTTCGGTACCAGGTTCCTCCAGTGGGTGAAACAATAGGTTTTCCGTTGAGCACCACCACACTGTCGTTGTAAGCCAACGTGCATAAAAACTTATTTCTTCCTGACTTTAGCCACCTCTCCAATTTGGGCCCGTAAATCGTGTCTTCGTAGCCGTAATTACTGTCCAGAAAAGCAATGCGAACAACATCCTCCGGAATTTCCTTCACTGCATCGAGGTAGCTGAATAGGAAACGCCCGCCACCACTGTGCCCGTTTAGCACTACTTTCGGATTCCATTGAGCAAAAATAGCTTTTACCTCATCAACAAGCTTTTTTACATTCAGTGCATAATCCGGAGTTTTCGCTTTCCAGGCAGGCCAGCTCCTTTGTGCATTTTCAAGATAAACAACCACGATGGTTTGCTTTTGTGCTACTGCCCGCAAAAACCTTGTTTGCGCCCCGATGTGCTGAATGTTGAAGTGCCAGTCGTCGCCTTCCTTTAGTTTCTTGCCAAGGGTTTGCTCAGTCGTGTTCCCGTTGGGAAGCGCATAAAAAACCAGCAAAACTTCATTCTCCTCCCCAAAACCTTTGGTTGGAGCGTTAATCAGAATCCGCGTTTCAGGAATTAGGTTTTCGATGATCTTTTGCTGTTCCTCAAATGATCCGGAAAGTTTAAATCCGGGCAACATCTGTGCCTGAAGGTAGCCAGACGACACAAGCAGTAATATGGAAAGAATCAGGCCTTTCAAATTATATTTCTTTATTTTTGTGTGCTTTTGCTGAGGTAATTCCTCAAAAGTAAGCATAGGAGAGAAACTTTCGGCAAATTCTTCCGATTAAATCTTTTACAGGTTGAAATGCTAATTGATTAACTATGATTCTGGTAACAGGTGGAACTGGCTTGGTGGGTGCACATTTGCTTTACGAGTTGACCAACTCCGGACTTCGGGTGAAGGCTCTTCGTCGTCAGCAAAGTAATACCGAATGGGTAAAAAAAATCTTTTCGTACTACACCACCCGTGTTGACGAATTATTTACCCGGATTGAATGGGTGGAAGGTGACATTCTCGATTACCTAAGCCTGGAAGAAGCGCTGAAGGGAATCACTCAGATATACCACTGCGCGGCTATCGTTTCATTTCATGGCGACGATCACGACATCATGCTCAACAACAATGTGAAAGGAACCGGAAACCTCATCGATGCTGCTATTCATAACGGAGTCCGTCGCTTTTGTCATGTCAGTTCTATTGCTGCGCTGGGTAAAACCCAGGATGGAAGCGAAATTACCGAAGAAACCTACTGGACTCCTTCGAAGCGGAAGTCAGGCTATTCTTTGAGTAAGTTTTTTTCTGAAATGGAAGTCTGGCGGGGGATTGAGGAAGGATTGGATGCTGTTATCGTCAATCCGGCCATCATCATGGGGCCCGGAAACTGGGACATTGGCAGTCCAAAATTGTTTCAATCGATATGGAAAGGACTGAATTATTACACCAAAGGGATTACTGGGTTCGTAGATGTGCGCGACGTTGTTAAAGCAATGATTTTGCTGATGGAAGACCAGCGGTTTGAGCAGGTAAAAAACCAACGTTTTATTCTGAATGCCGGGAACCTGAGTTACCAGGATTTTTTCAACCAGATTGCGGATGCACTACATAAACCACGGCCCAGAAGTTTTGCTTCCGATATTAAACTTCACATTGCCTGGCGGATGGCTAAAGCAGCCAGTTTTTTTACAGGCAAACCACCGGTCATCACGCGCGAAACAGTTTCAGGAACAAACCAAAAAAATCATTATTCCGGGCAAAAGATTATTCAAACAATTGGTTTTGAATACCGGCGCCTGGATGCTTCGATTATCGATATTGCTGAAATATTCCTGAAAGACAGGGTAATGCCTCAAAAAGGAGGCGCCCGCAAAACCAGTCTGAATTAACTGAAAATAAAAGAAACCGGGCTGTCTGTAAATTGTTGGTCGGTTCCAGTTAGTTGCTGACAAATTTTTAACTTCAATGATTGGTACAACCAAATATTTTATACTATATTCGCACACTTTTTTAAGTCAAGAAGACAAGTGTATATCGCTTATTTTTAAAGATATACAAAGTTTGGTAAGCACAATTTAAAGATTAAAAACGGAAATGAAGAAATCAGATTTATTACAGGAAACCATCGAGCACATCGACATTAAGTCATTCGATTCAACTCCCATCATCGACTCCATGCGAAAAATGTCGTTCACCTCGCGTGACACGGCTTCGGCTACCGATATTTTATTGAAAATGGTGAGTGATACCGAATGTACCAACATTCTGACCCTCGCCGGAAGTACCAGCGCTGCAGGTTGTATGCAGGTTTATGTTGAAATGGTTAAAAATAAAATGATCGATGTCATTGTTGCTACCGGAGCATCCATCATCGACATGGATTTCTTTGAAGCGCTTGGGCACAAGCACTACCGCGGCACCACCGAAATTAACGACGGAATTTTGCGCGATTTGTACATCGACCGGATTTATGATACTTTCATTGATGAAGAAGAATTGCAAAACTGCGACAGTACAATCAAGGAAATTGCTGATTATCTTGAAAAAAGACCTTATTCTTCACGCGAATTCATTAAAGAAATTGGCAAATGGTTGACCGAAAACTCAGTAAAGAAAGACAGCCTTATCCAGGTTTGCTACGAAAACAATGTACCGATCTTCTGTCCGGCTTTTTCTGATTCAAGCGCAGGTTTTGGATTAGCAAAACACCAATGGGAAAACCCTGAAAAACATGTTTCCATTGATTCGGTTGCTGATTTCCTCGAACTGACCAAAATCAAAATGGCTGCCGGAACAACTGGTTTGTTTATGATTGGGGGTGGCGTACCGAAAAACTTTGCCCAAGACACGGTCGTTTGTGCCGAAATTCTCGGCAAGGAAGTTCCGATGCACCGCTACGCCGTTCAGATTACCGTAGCCGATGTACGCGACGGAGCCTGCTCTTCATCAACACTGAAAGAAGCCAGCTCGTGGGGTAAAGTTCAGGTAACCGACGAACAAATGGTTTATGCCGAAGCTACTTCGGTACTGCCGTTGATTGTCAGCTATGTTTACCACAAGGGCACCTGGAAAAACCGGGAGTTTAAAAACTGGGGCAAATTGTTCGATAAATAATCAAGAACAAGGATATTGAATCAGAATCCCCGGCACTTTTATCAAGTGTTGGGGATTTTTTCTTTCCGGATGGAAAATATGTTGAATCTTGCGAGGTGACTCTTTACCCGGATTTCCAAACTTACTTTTCAGACTTACCAAATTCAGTCTAAAACCTGATGTTTATTTTTGCGAGATAGGGATTAAAAAATAAAAAACTGATCCTTTTCCTATCTCCGATTCAATCCATACCGACCCGCCCAACAGCTCAATCAGACTTTTTGATATCGACAGGCCCAACCCGTTTCCGCCATATTTTCGGGTATTGGAAGATTCAACCTGGCGAAACCGTTCGAATATTTTATCATGATATTCTTTCGGTATCCCTATTCCGGTGTCGCATATCCGAAACTCGATGAAACGACCGATGGGTTTGATTCCGATTTCGACAAACCCTTTTTCAGTAAACTTTATGGCATTCCCAATAAAATTAATTAGAATCTGTCTTAACCGGTTTTCGTCACTTTCAATCCAAATTTCTTCTTGCATTTCCGAAAGATCGAGTCTCAATTCCAGCTTTTTCTCTTGTGCCTTATACGAATATTCTTTATGAATATCTTTAACCAAAGTCTGGAGGGGAAAAACATTCATTTCAACACTGACCTGTCCAGCTTCAATTTTTGAGATATCGATAATGTCGCTGATAATGGCCAATAGATTGTTTCCTCCGGCATTGATCATACGGGCAAATTCATCTTTTTGCTCTGCATCATATTCAGGATCAAGCAAGAGGTCGGAAAAACCAAGAATGCTGTTTAATGGTGTGCGGATTTCGTGACTCATATTTGCCAGAAATGCAGATTTCAACTGGTCAGATTCTTCTGCTTTTTCCTTTGCGGCCAACAAATCGTTTTGTGTTTTATTTAACTCTGTGATATCGGAAACGGTTGATACCATTGTGTTTTGTTCAACTAATGGAATGTTGACCGCATTAACTACTCTTTTGGTTCCGTCTTTCCGGGTAACGAAAATGTTTTTCCAGTGCATACGATCAGGATCACCCGATAGAATGTCTTTCATTATTTGGCCCATCAGTTTATTCCGGTAATCAGTGTCAGGATAAACGTGTTCAAAGAATGAGGCTATTGAGATGATTTCATCCGAATTCCATCCATAAATTTCTTCGAATTTTTTATTCATATAAGTTGCCGCGCCATCATCGATTTTATTTAAAGCGACTCCGAGAGGCAAATTATCGAGGATGGTTTGAATAAACCTGTTTCGTTCCAAAAGTTCATCATTCGCGACTTTAAGCTCGTGTTGACTTTCTTCAGCCTTTTCTTTGGCAATGATGAGTTCCATTTCCATTTTCTTACGATCAGATATATCGAAACAATGGCCTATGTAACCAATAAATTCGCCTTTGCTGTTGTAGTTGGGTGTTCCCATATCCTGCAACCATCGGTATTCGCCACTTGCATGAAGCAGCCGGTATTCCATTTCAAAAGGCTCCCGTTTGTCAAATGCAGCATTGTAGATTTGGACACAACCATCGAAATCATCAGGATGAACACCTTCGGCCCAGCCATAGCCCATTTCCTGTTCAGGCGTTCGTCCCGTAAAATTTAACCAGGGTTCGTTAAAATAGTTACAAAGTTTGTCCGTTCCCGAAGTCCAGATTAATGCGGTTCCCGAGTCTGCCAGGTTGTGGTATTGAACTTCTTTTTCCTGAATTTCAGTCTCCGATTTCTTGCGTTCAATTGAAATACTGATTTGATGCGATACAAATTCCAGCATTTGTTTGTCCTTCTCGGTATAAGCATTCGGGTTGTCATAACTCTGAACAACCAAGGCTCCAATAACTTTATTATTCAGATTAAGAGGAACGCCAAGCCACACTTTTGAGGGGGTCCCCAATAACTCAATTTCACCTGCCTCGCAAAGTTTTTTTACATCCGGCTCGGTGATACGCATCGATTTCTGATGTTTAATCACGTAACCGGTAATTGATTTCTCTGCTGACCAACTTTGAATAACGTCTTTCTCGTCGCGTTCATAAAGAGTAGAAAGCATGTTTGTTTTTTCGTCGTAGAAGGCGATATAGAAATTGGTTGAATCGAGCAGTTTGCCAATTTCCTTACTGATGAACTCAATAAGCTCAGACAGGCTGATTGAAGAAAGGGCAGCATTTGAAATGGAATAAAGCACGTGTTGCACATGTTCGTCCTTTATCCTGTCCGTTATATCGGATTGAGTTCCCCACATCCTGACCAATTTATTGTTTTCCAGGATTCCGATAGAATTATTACTGAAATAGACTTTTTGTCCCGAAGCAACGATTTCTTCGGTTAAAGTATCCTCAATACGATAACCATTTTTTACAAAAGTCCGGAGAGCATTCCGGTTAATCTCATTGTTTCGTCCGCCATGAAAATCAAGGTGTCCCTTCCCAATCATCTCATTTTCATCGGATAATCCATGCATTTTTAGAAAAGCATCATTGCATTCGGCAATCAACATGTGGTCATAAATGAAATCAACCTGTTCTTCGGGTGGAAAACTGATATCCATCGGTTCTTCTGTTTCAAAGCGATAAACTCCCTCCGAAACCTGGGAAATAAACCTTCGATACCGCTCTTCACTCTCTTTTAATGCTGATTCAGCCTGCTTGCGCTCAGTAATGTCATGGTTAATCGAATGCAAATAAGCTTTCCCACTAATTTCAATTTTACTGCTGAACACTTCCATGTCCCGGATTGAACCATCCTTAAGCCGGTGCTGAAACTCAAAATGCGTTTGTTCGTTCATCTTTACTTGTCTCATTTTGTCCAAAATCTGATCTGGAGACAAGACGTTTATCTGCTGAATTTTCATTTGTTTCAACTCCTCACGCGACCACCCATAATAATCTGCTGCAGATTGATTTGCGTCTGCAATATCACCCGTTTCCGGATCAATCAGAAGTTTGATTGCAGAATGATTTTCGAATATGCTTCGGAATTTTCCTTCACTTAAGCGAAGAGCCTCCTCGGTTTGCTTTCGTTCAGTAATATCTTTATCGGCACCCCGATAACCCAACAGCTTTCCGGTATGATCATGGACCGGAAAGCCCATGGTTTCAAGGATTACCCGACGGCCATCCTTGTGAATGTTAGGATTTTCGAAATTTTGGAAAGAGCCTTTTTGTGAAAAAACTTCGAGTGCTTGTTTTTTCAAGTCTTCTTTAATCTCGGGAGCAAAGAAGTCATAGAAATATTTCTTTCCGACAATTTCTTCAGGAGAATAACCTAAAATCGTTTCCTCGTAGTCATTCACATAAGTATACAGGCCATTGACATCGACCTCCCATATCCAGCTTCCTGAGCCTTCGGCAACCTGTTTGAACCGTTCTTCATTTTTTCGGATTGACTCTTCAGCCTGTTTACGCTCCGAAATTTCCTGGACGGTACCGTAAATCCGGAAAACGTTGCCTGAGGAATCGCGTTCTGGTTTTCCAACGGTCCATGCCCAAACGATCATTCCATCCGGATGAATAGTCTGAAATTCAACAGAATATGGAATTCCATCTTTGATTGCGGTCTGTACGGCGGCATCAACGGCAGACCAGTCATCCGGGTGAATGCTCGAACGGTGTTCCAGCCAGGAAGGTTCTCCCAATGACTGATCTCTTCCAAAGATTCGGAACATTTCGTTTGACCAGGTGGTTTTATCAGTCTGAACATCATATTCCCAGCTCCCTATCCGGGCAACTTGTTGCGCTTCCAGAAGCGCTTGCTGACTTTTACGCAATGCTTCTTCCGACTTTCGCCTTTCCTTAAGTTCATTTCGTAGGGCAATTGTTCGTTCTTTTACTAATTTTTTTAATCTTTCTTTCTCATCCAGTTTTTGGTCTTCTGCTTCCTTTATCCTAAGCATGGCGCGTACCTGGGCTGCCAATTCCGATTCGTCCACAGGTTTGGCCAAAAATGCATCAGCTCCGGACTCCAGCGCTTTGATACGACTTTCTTTGTCAGCACGTGCCGCTGTAACCATGATGACGGGAATGATTTTAGTCGAATCGTTTGCCTTCAGGATTTTACATACTTCATAACCATCCATTTCGGGCATTACAATATCGGTCAATATCACATCGGGCTTTTCGGTAAGGCTCAACTCAATGCCTTTTTTTCCTGAAAGTGCACTAATAAATGTGGCATCCGGGAAAGCCTCGTTCATCAAGGCTTTCATTACAACGATGTTGTCCGCATTATCATCAATGGCTAAAATCTTTGGACACTCCATATTGTTGTGTTTTTCGTTAACAATTTACCATGATAAAAAAATCTTGATTACGGTATTATCCATTCCAACAAAACCATTGGCCTGACTCAATTGCCTGCTTCACTTTTCAGCCAGTCAAACAAGGTCTTTTCGAATAATTCATGGTCGATTGGTTTTGATATATAATCATCAAACCCATGGCTCAGCAAGTCTTCACGATCGCCTTTCATGGCACGTGCAGTGAGGGCAATAACCGGAATGTGCTGCAACCGGTTATCCTTCTTTATCTCTTTCAAAACTGAATAGCCATCCATCTCCGGCAATGAAATATCCAGAAGAATGAGGTCTGGAACAAGCAATCTTGCTCGTTCAAGCCCAGTCAATCCATCAGCAGCAATAGCCAGTTTATATTTGTCGGCCAGCATCGCTTTTACGGTAATGATGTTGTCGCTATTATCCTCAATTAACAGAAGAGAGGCTTTCCCCCGGATTACTTTTGCCGGGATTTTCGTTTGAACGGCCTCCTGAATCTTTGGTTCAGCAGAATACACCATGTTGTGTACATGGGTCAACAACGCTATTCGGTTAACATCGCCTTTTTGAATGAGCTGATAAACATGATTACTTTTCAGAAAGCTCAGTTCCTCCTTGGTAACATGCTTTGCCGAAAGGATCAAAACCGGAATCTGGCTGGTTTCCTTCTGGCTCCTGATTGATTTAAGTACCTCAAAACCATCAATCTCTGGCATCATCAGATCCAGAATCATGGCATCAGGAATTGATCCACGAATAGCTTCCAGCGCTTCTTTTCCATTCCTGGCAACCCGAAGGGTATATCCTTCCTCTCTAAGGATGTCGGTCAGTTGAATGATTTGCGGCTCACTATCCTCAACCAGTAAAAGAGTCTTGCCGTTTTCCGATTTGGAAGAAACAAAGTCTGCTGCCACGACGACCGGATTGATCTGTTCTTGTTCAATTGCTGTTTCTGAAAACTTGTATTCGAACGGTTTCTCGGGAAGGGTAACTACAAAAATTGACCCGGCACCTTCCTGACTTTTAACCTCAATATTTCCATGGAGCATTAACGCATATTTTCTGGCGATAGCCAATCCAAGTCCGGTCCCACTATATTTGCGTGATGATTTGCCGTCGGCTTGCCGGAATTCGTCAAAAATAAATGGCAGGTGTTCTCCAGAAATGCCAATACCGGTGTCTTTAATGCCGATGTAAAATTTCCCATTTTTCATCTCTGCGGTAACTTCAACCGTTCCTTTTTCCGTGAATTTCACAGCATTACTGATAATATTCTGGAGGATGTGGTGGCATTTGGTGCTGTCGCTTACAATTGGTAGCAAATCTTCCGGAACTCGCGAAATTAAACTAATGCCTTTTTCAGCTGCAATTGGCAAAAGGGTGTCCAGTATATTTTTGACCACTTGCTGTATCGGAAACCGGGTATAGCTGATTACTTCTTTGCCTGCTTCAATTCTCGACAAATCGAGAATGTCGTTGATCAGTGAGAGCAATTGTTTGCCGTTTTTTTCGATAATTCCCAGATAGTTGTATTCATCTTCAGGAATTTGGGTTTTCAGCCTCCGGTTCAAAACTCCTGAAAGGGCAATTACCGAGTTGAGCGGAGTTCGAAGTTCGTGACTCATATTCGACAAAAAGGCGCTTTTGAGCTGGTTGGCTTCGTCGAGTTGTTTTTTCTGTAATTCAAGTTCGATGTTATATTCTTTCAATTCGTCGGCCTGCATGGCCATTTCTTTAGACTGTTGTTCCAACTCCCGATTGGCAGAAGCGAGTTTTTCGGATCGTTGAATCAAGTCTTGGTTGAGTGCGTGAAGTTCACGTTCGTTCCGTTTCTGTTCCGTGATATCCCTGGCTGCAGCAAATACGCCTATAACCTGACCAGATTCGTTTCGATATACAGAGGCATTGTATAAAACGGGTGTTACTTTGCCATCGATATGGCGAATGGCCAATTCATAGTCATGCACAAAACCATCCCTGAAAACCTGCTCATAACCCGACTTCGCCAGTTCGGGTTCAGTAAAGTAGTCAGCAAAATCAGTATTGATAAGTTCCTCGCGGGATCGGCCTGTTATGGTTTCAGTCGAGTTGTTTACATCGGTGATGCGCCCATCAGGGCCGATCGTTACCAGCGGATCGATGCTTGCTTCAATCAGCCGGCGGTTGTAGGCGCCGGCCTGAGCAAGTTGCTCGGAGACTTCTTTAATTTTGCGGTATGCCAGAATTCCTTCTACCCGGGAGCTGAAGATATCGAGAATGTAATCGATCAAATGAATGGATTGCTGATCGTAAACGTTAATGCTTGCAAGCGAAACAATGGCAATGACCTCATTTCCGGCAAGAATCGGCGCAGTTAAAATTTCGCGTGGAATAAACTTCCCACTTGCCGTGTGAAAAACAAATCGGGTGTCTTCTGAAATATCTTTGAGATGCCTGACTTTTTTTGAAGAAAGAACATATCCAAACTCTCCTTCGGAACTATTAGCATCAAACGATTTTTTGGCGTTGTCGTCCAACCCGATTGACTCAAAGTGTACGAAGGTTTTTTTATCATCATTGAGCAGATATACGGCGGCCATCTGCGAGCCCGTATGAGTGGCTAATGCGTAAAGAACACCTTTAAAGAATTCACTTGCATCGTCTTCATTCAGCATCAACCGGGTAATATTGGCTGATTTTTCCTCTAAATTCAGATTCCTCTGGATATTGGCTGCGAGCGCATTAAAGGAATCGGATAACTTACCAAACTCATTTTGTGAGGCATAAGAACTGCGGGCATCCATGTCGCCATTGTGAAACCGTTGGGTAGCGTCGGTCAGCTCACTTAATGGTTTCCGGATATTGCGAAGTAGAAGATAGTTAATGAGGAGCGATAACAATAGAATGGTAATGACTAGCAGAAACAGTTGAGTGTCCAGTTGATTCATTAATTTGGAGGAGCTGACGATTAAAGTATCGGCTTTATTTTTTGCAAAATCATCAATTTTTTGGATTTTAGATAGCATCTGATCCCTATAAATTCCGACAGTACCAGTAGAAAGGATACTCTGTTTTACTTTTTCAATTTCACCTGAAAGCGCCAGCCTAGTATTCTCCTCTCGGGCAATTTTCCACTTCATAAAAGCCTTGAATGCTTCATCTACATCGCTTTGTGGTCCTAAATACTGGTTGCGCAACACTTCGAACTGTCTGGGAGCATCGGTGGCAGCCAGTTCCATGAGCTGAACGGCGTCTTGTTTTTCCTGATCACTTTTGGCCAGCATCAAATCCCTTGTTCCCAAACGCATACTCAGAACATCAATATTAAGACGACTAATTGCCCGTCTAACTTGTAATGGGTGTTGATATATCGTTTCTGTTTCCTGATAAATCTGGTCGTTCATCCGGTGAGAGACAACACCCAAAACAACAACAAACAGCAGCAAAAAGGCAAAGCCAATTTTAAGTTGAATTCCGATTTTTAAGTCCTTTATCTTCATCATTTCATCTTTTATTCAATTCTAATTCTTTACAAAAATGGCAGCAGGCGTTGTGTCCTGACTGAATCTCCCCAGTGTTCGGACAATTGCAGTTTCTGCCTCCCCGGTTACCAGAAAGCCTCCTGGTCGTAACGCGTGAAATATTTTTTGCAGAAAGACACGCTGATACTTTGGCTGATAATAAAAAAGTACATTGCTGCACATGATCAGGTCAAAATCTCCATAAATACTCGAAGGCGGAGCGCCGGAGTCCTGGTCTAATAAGTTGTAGCATGAAAAATCAACTTGCTTTTTGATCTGGTCGTCAAGCAAATAAAATTCTCCACTTCTTCTAAAATACTTTTCAGCCAATTCGAGCCTGACATTTCTAACGGATTTGAAATCGAAGATACCATGCCGGGCCTTCTCAATTTCTTTTTCTGAATCATCGGTAGCAAAAATTCTGAATCCGACATCGGAAGTGCGTGAATTTTTATATTCATCGAACAAAATGGCCAGCGAATAAGGTTCTTGTCCAGCCGCACATCCAGCCGACCAAATTCTGATTTCGAGGGAATGACTTTTAGTCTTTTTGTTGAAGATGCGGGGAAGAACAGATTGTTCGAGGATTGAAAAAGTAAGCGTATTCCTGAAAAATTCGCTGTATGAAATGGATAACCGGTCAAGGATGGTTGCAGCTTCCTCTGCACTGCTCTTCAGATCATCCAGATATTCTCTGTCGGTTGTTAGCCCCAGTTCGGCCTTCCTGTCATTGATCGTGTTTTGAAGAAAAGTAACATCGTATACAGAGAGATCCCGGCTATATTTCGTTTGAAAATAAGTCAGATATGGCTCTGTTGAAATAGTCATAGTGAATCTTCAGTTTAAGTAAGTGATAATTGTGTGTCGATTTACTGAATGTGCTAATTTACAAATAAAACAAATGAAAAAAATACTGTGAAAAACATTCATATTGAGCCAGGTAAACTTCGGTTCTTCTGCTTTTGTATTCCCTGTATAGAGATGAAGGTATAAAAAATACATGGGGTAACATTGGCAACTAAGTCCTTGCTTTCACAACTCGTTTCAACATTGAAAAATTATATCTTTGATTCGTCCTTGTAAAAGATAAAACAGTGTATAAGTGGGAACTAACATCTACATAACAACCCTTGTAAAAACCTACCGGCGATTATTCAATTGCCTCATGTTCTATAATTAACCCCCTTCGGGTTTGTGGCTTATTCCGCAAATCCAGATTACACTTCTCCTTTTTCATTTATCATTCATCATTGCTTTGCCATGTTTGAAAAAATTACCCAACATACCGAAGCTCCGTTGCGCGGGGCAGCCTCCGAAGGCAACTTTTACGAAAAGAAAGAAAATGGGTTTGGTCCCGGGATGAACGAACGCATCCAGAAGCTGCGCAAGTTGAGCGTCGAAACCGACCCATCACTAACCATAGAACGTGCCTTGCACGAAACCGCTTTTTACAAGGAAAATTACGGAAAAATGTCGGTTCCGGTTTTGCGTGCCGCCAATTATCTCGACCATTGCCAAAAGAAAGCCATCTATATTGGCGAAGGTGAACTGATTGTGGGAGAGCGCGGTCCAAAACCGAAATGCGTACCCACCTTTCCTGAATTGACCTGCCACAGCGTTGAGGATTTGAATGTGCTGAACACGCGCGAATTGCAGCGCTACACCATCAGCCAGGAAGACATTGAAACCTACGCGAAAGAAGTGATTCCGTATTGGGCAGGCCGCACACAGCACGAACGCATTTTCAGTCATGTTCCGCAGGAATGGCGATTGGCCTACGAAGCTGGGATGTTCACCGAATTTATGGAACAGCGCGCTCCGGGTCATACGGCCCTCGACGGTAAAATTTACACCAAAGGGATGCTCGATTACAAGCGCGAAATTGCCGCCAACCTCGCCGCCCTCGACTACCTGAACGACCCCGAAGCGACTGATAAAGCCGAAGAGTGGAAAGCGATGGATATTTCGTGCGATGCGGTAATCGTATTTGCCGAACGTCATGCCGAGCTCGCCGAAGAAATGGCCAAAACCGAAGCCGACCCCAAACGAAAAGCCGAATTGTTGCAGATTGCCGAAGTTTGCCGCTGGGTTCCGGCCAATGCGCCACGTAACTTTTGGGAAGCTATTCAAATGTACTGGTTCTGTCACCTGGCCATTATTACCGAATTGAACGGCTGGGACGCCATGAATCCTGGGCATTTCGATCAGCATCTGACCCCTTTTTACGAATTGGAACTGGCTGCCGGAACACTCGACCGCGAGAAAGCCAAAGAGTTGCTGTCGTGCTTCTGGATTAAAGTGAATAATCATCCGGCTCCACCCAAAGTGGGGATTACTGCATGGGAAAGCGGAACTTACAACGATTTCACCAACATCAACATTGGCGGCATTAAAAGCGACGGTAGTGATGGTTGTAGCGAAGTTTCATATCTGATGCTCGAAATTCTGGAAGAACTGCATATCCTGCAGCCCGGATGTTCGGTGCATATCAGCGCCAAAACTCCGGATAAATTCCTTCACGCTGCCGCTAAGGTTATCCGTCAGGGACACGGCTATCCGTCAGTTTTCAATCCTGATGTGTATGTAATGGAAATGATGCGCCAGGGAAAATCGGTAACCGATGCCCGCGAAGGTGGTTGCAGCGGTTGTATTGAAGTGGGCGCTTTCGGTAAGGAAGCCTATCTGCTTACCGGGTACCTCAATGTTCCGAAAATTCTGGAAGTTACCCTGAACAACGGCGTAAATCCGGTTACCGGAATCCAGGTTGGTCCGCAAACCGGTGACCCACGCACGTTTGCTACTTACGAAGATCTTTACCAGGCTTTCCTGAAACAGTTGCATTACGTGGTCGATTTGAAAATGCGCGTGAGCAATTATATCGACCGCATGTTTGCCAAATACGCCCCGGCGCCATTCCTTTCAGTAGTAATTGAAGATTGCGTGAGCCGCGGAAAAGACTACTACGATGCCGGTCCGCGCTATAACACCAGCTACATTCAGTGCTGTGGTTTGGGTACTACAACCGATAGTTTGGCTGCCCTGAAAAAGCATGTTTTCGAAAGCAAAACCTTCAGCATGGATCGCGTGTTGAATGCCGTGTTGAAAAACTTTGAAGGCGAGGAAGTGTTGCGTCAAACCATCATGAATCGCACGCCTTTCTTCGGAAACGACAACGATTATGCCGATTCGATTGCCGTTCGCGTATACGACGATTTGGTGGATGCCATCGACGGAAAACCAAACATCAAGCCAGGTGGAAAATATCACCTGAATATGCTTTCGACTACCTGCCACGTGTATTTTGGCAAAGTGATGGGAGCTACGCCAAACGGTCGCATGGCCGGAAAATCCATTTCCGACGGAACTTCGCCATCGCACGGCGCCGACACACATGGACCATCAGCAGTAATCAAATCGATGACCAAATTCGATCAGGTGAAATCGGGCGGAACATTGCTCAACCAGCGTTTCCTTCCAAGTTTATTGAGCAAAGAGGAAGACGTCCGCAAATTAGGACACCTCATCCGGAGCTATTTTAAATTGGGCGGACACCACATTCAGTTCAACATTGTCGATACTGCAACGCTGAAAGCAGCACAGGCTTGTCCGTCAGATTATAAAGACCTGATGGTGCGCATGGCCGGTTATTCCGACTATTTCAATGACATGAACGGCGACTTGCAGCAGGAAGTAATTGAACGAACCGAAAACGATGGGTTTTAGAAAGCAAAGCCCCCTTCTGATTCCCCCGAAGGGGGAAAGGAAGCCTCCCCTAACCCCTCCGAAGGAGGGGGACTTGCGCGACCGAATTGAGGTGGTTTTGGCCATGAAGGGGCAGAATAATCTAGCCCAGGGCAATACGAGGCACAAATGTTTAAGGCGCATCTGGTTTTCTAAATTGAAACAAAACCGCTGTATGGGCCACAAAAGATTGATTGTAAAGAGGGAAAATGCTGATATTGCTTTTTTTGAGCCTCACCCTTCGGGGGAGGTTTGGAGGGGGCTTAATTATTAAAACATGAATCATCCTTATATATTCGATATTAAGCGCTACGCCATTAACGACGGGCCGGGCATTCGCATTGTGATTTTCACCAAAGGTTGTAACCTTAATTGCACGTGGTGTCACAATCCGGAGAGCATTTCGGCCAGACAGGAAAAAATGTATGCGCCCAACAAATGTATCGGCTGCAGCACCTGCGTGGAGGCTTGTCCGGTTGATGCACTGACACTGACTTCCGAAGGAATTGCTACCGACACCCACCTGTGTACTTTGTGCGGAAAATGTGCCGAAGTTTGCCCGACGATGGCCATCGAAATGTCGGGGCACACGATGACGCTTGAGGAAATCATGAACGAAATCGAAAAGGAGCGCGTGTTTTTCGATCAGTCGGGCGGCGGCGTAACTTTTTCAGGCGGAGAACCAATGCTGTATCCTGAATTTTTGATTGAACTGTTGGACGAATGCGGACGACGAAACATTCACCGTGCGGTGGATACGGCAGGATTGATTAACACCGAAATCATGCTCGACGTGGCCAAACGCACCGACCTGTTTTTGTACGACCTAAAGCTGATGGACTCCGAAAAACATCGTCGCTGGATTGGTTTTCCGAACGAAAAAATATTGGAAAACCTGAAGATTTTGTCTGCAACCGGAGCCCGTATTTTTATTCGCATACCGTTGATTGGCGGTGTAAACGACGATGCCGAAAATATGGAAGCAACAGCGCAGTTTGTGGCATCACTTTCAGGAGAAAAAAAGCCTGTTAGCCTGTTGCCTTATCACAAAATTGCCCAAACGAAATACCAAAAGCTCGGTCGCCCCGACGATTTTCAGCTTTTGCAGGAACCTACCAAAGAAGCGCAAGCCCGCGCTGTTTCTATCTTTCAACAACACGGGCTTGAAGTGAGTATTGGAGGTTAAAGTTTATGCTGCTTTAGCTTTGCCCCAAAGCAAAACGATTGCAATTCCGACGATCGCGGCCGAAACCGATGCGGCAATTATATCAACCAAAATTCCGGAGAAACTGCTATACATCGTGGTCATCGAATAAAACGACATATCAATCGTCAGGGTAAAAAGGCATCCGAAAAGTGCTCCGATTTTCAGGCCATCGAGCCAGTTTACAGCTCCCTGACCTTTCAGGAATAAGGTAAGAAAAAGAGCATATACGAAACAAGACATGATCATGGCCCACCAAATCATTTCCATGTCGGGCCGGTTCATACACTGGTTAAAGTTTGCAGCCGAAAAATCGGCCAAAATGATTCCGTAAATAATCCAACCCAGGAAAAAATAAACAATTCCGCCGAAAAGGGTACCTTTCAAAATTTGCATGTTCATGGAAGTAAGTTTTAAAGTTATGTAGCACTTACTTACGTGAAACTTCTGGAAATGATACTATTCTCTGCACCAAATTTTTACAGGAGGATGACGACCAGCAAATGAAGTACGACGGCTATTGCCAAAAACATTTTCCCTGAATCGGCGATAAAACGTGGGGCAAACTTATAAAGGGGCAAAATGAAAATGAGCTGAAGAATGTAGATTGCAGCAACGTAAATCAAAAAAACGATCCAATTTCCGATGTTCAGCATCCATTTGAAATTGTAAAAACCTTCGTCGATATAGAATAAAATGGATGTGATTGTTATGGCAATCAGCAACGGGAAAATGAATTTAGCGTACTCGTTTTTGATCGGAATAGATTGGCTTTTCATCGCTGTTTTTAGGTAGAACGAGATTTAAGTACAATTATTTTATCTTAATTTTAAGCTCTACCAACGAAATTACATTTTGCAGATCTTCAGTTGAATGCATTTCAATTGAAATAGCCCTAAGCTTCCCATACCGTTTAGCATTCCGAAACTCTTCCTTTATGCTGTCGGGCAGAGCACTGGCCTCAATTTCAGGTTCTGCTTTATCTCCAAACCAAAACGAAATCCTGAAAGTGTCTTTAATTACACCAATCCAGTAAAGGGTTTGTTTCTTCCGAACAGCTTTGTACAACCAACTTTTCCCGTCGTTGTAAAAACGCCATTCTTCGGTGACATTGAAATGATTGTCGTACAGGTAATCAACTAACTGTTCCCAGTAAGTGCTGTTCTCACCAATAATCGAAAAGATAAGTTCTTCTGTTGGCTGTACGTTTGGGTCTGTTAATACAATCGGTTCCATGATATTTCTGTTTAGCTTAATTAGACTCTTTTATTTGGTAACCGTAACCACAGCTTTGGGCGGAATGCCAATCTGATTGCCTGATGCTTCCGAATAGCTAAGGTTGTTAGTCATCGAAGTGGTATACAATTTCACAGTTGATTTATTCCCAAGATCAACCGCCAGACTTCTTGTTCCCTGATTAATCATTACATAAACCAATGCCCCGGTTTTCGGATTTTTCCAGGCCGATACCAGCAAGCCATCTTTCATGGATTGCGGTTCGGAAAGCTCACATTGAACACGAACCATCCCCGGACGAATAAACCGGGAATAGTTACCCAAGGCCCAAAGTAATTTACTGTCGTGAAATTGCCCGTCAATTTTCAGGCTTTCAACGTTGGATCCCATTTTGCCGGTATTTCCCTGAGAACCGTCGTCGAGGTAAATCAGGCCATCTTTGTAATCGGCTTTGGTAATGGCCGTCCACCATTGCCACGATCTGGCATTGCAAATCGTCAGGTCGTTGTGGATGATCCGGGCTACAAAAAGTGCAGTTGGCATTCCCAAGTCACGGGTTCCGCCTTGTTTGATTTCATCGTTTTTCTCCAGAATACAGTATTCGCTTTGCCAGTACCCCAATTTTGGATTGTTTGCACGAATAGCGGAATCAAGTTCTTCGCGTGCATGCACTTGCTTATCGATTGGCCAGACTGTAAAATAACTGTGGCCGGAGATGGTTTGCCCGACATTGGGTAAATTACCAATGTAGCCTGGTGATCGGGGATTAAAAAAATAGGCAATCTGATTATCGCGATGATCGTTTTTCACCGTTTTGGCCAGATACTCAATGGTGCCGGCTTCTCCTACAACCAATTGTGTGGAAAGGTTTCGCCGGTTGAGCTCTGCAGATAGAAGTTTGACCAACTTATAAAGTTCTTCGTTCAGGGCCGGCGTCCCTTCCTGACTACCAGCATCCCAATCCCACTGAGGTTCATTAAAAGGACTGAGGTAATCGATATGAATTCCCTTTTTCTCAAAACGGAGGATGACATCAACCAGAAACCGGGCATAATCCTGAAACTTATCAGGTCTCACGTTCAAATGGATATTTCCTTTCGTTGCATAACCTTTTCCGTTCAGGCTCAGGTGAACCGGCGCCGCAATCGAGAATGCCAAAAATCGCTCAACTCCCCGTTTTTTCGCTGCCTTCAGAAACCATTGCTGACCGGCCTGCTTGTTCCAATCGTATGAATCGTCGGAATTTTGGAAACACTCGCCCCTGCGCCAAACATTATTGATTCCGGAGCTTTCTCCCTGCTCGGTTGTTCCTCCGCTAAGGTAAAACCGCCAAAGAGATAAACCTATTCCTTTGGGATTCCCGTTCTGATCCAACTCCTGACTGAAAAGCAAATCAGCCATTGCTTCGCGTTTGGCCAACGGCCAGTTTTTCCCGACAAACTGACATCGCCATGCATCCGA
>CAXXKQ010000016.1:0-19476 GCA_963676535.2 Prolixibacteraceae bacterium
ATTTTTACTTGGATTTCTTATAACAGGGGGCTTGCTGGCACAGGAAATTTCCAAAACCGAGATGGATCAAATCCGAGCGAGATTTAAAAAAGATGCTTACACGAAAGCCATGCAAAACGCATTGTCGTCGAACGACATTTCGAAACTGGCCTGGAGCCGCGAAAATGTTGGCACTACCGATCAGCTATTCACTTACAGGGTTGATGTTTCCGGAATTACTGACCAGAAAAGTTCGGGCCGTTGCTGGATGTTTTCATCGTTAAATCTTTTCCGTCCGATGGCCATGAAGCAGTTCAATCTGGCCGAGTTTGAGTTTTCAGAAAGCTACCTGTATTTCTACGATTTGCTCGAAAAAGCCAATCTTTTCCTGAATAATGTGGAGAATTCGGCTGGCCTGTCCATCGAGAACGAAAAAGTTCGCTGGTACCTGAAATCGCCGGTTGATGATGGAGGTCAGTGGATGAATTTTGTGAATCTCGTGAAAAAATATGGAATGGTTCCCAAAGAAGCCATGGGCGAAACCAATTCGAGCGAGAATACTTCGTTGTTAACCAAATTCATTAATACTAAATTGCGCGAAGATGCGTTGGAAATCCGTGACCTGAAAAATTCGAAAGCAGATCCGAAAAAGATAGCCATCCGGAAAGTATAAATGTTATCCGAAATTTACCGGATGCTGGCGCTTAACCTGGGCGAACCACCAACCGAATTTCAGTGGCGATACAAAAACAAGGACAAAAAGATTGTTGACGCTAAAACCTATACTCCGCAAAGCTTCCGCGACGAGATTTTTGGCAATACCAACCTGGACGACTATGTGATGATTATGAACGATCCATCGCGCCCGTTCTGGAAACATTACGAAGTGGAGAATTACCGCAATACCGCCGAAGGAAATAACTGGCACTACGTGAACCTTCCCAATGAAGTAATCAAGGAATTCTGCATTGCTTCCATCAAAAACAACGAAGCGCTCTATGCATCGTGTGATGTGGGCAAACAATCGCGCCGCGATGTGGGTATTTTGGATGTCGATAATTTTGATTACGAATCGGTTTATGGCGTGAAATTCAGTATGAACAAAGCACAACGAATCCAGACAGGCGAAAGCGGTTCGAGCCATGGAATGGCATTGATTGCTGTTGATGTGGACACTCAGGGCAAACCGGTAAAATGGCAGTTTGAAAACAGCTGGGGACCAACTGCCGGAGAAAAAGGCTACCTCACGTTTACCGATGCCTGGTTTAACGAATACATGTTCCGTTTTGTGGTGAATAAAAAATATTTAACTGATAGGGTTCTTGAAATCTATGGTCAGAAAGCCGAAATGCTTCCTCCGTGGGACCCGATGTTCTAACTTTTGTTAGGGGTTTCACTTGCAAGTGAAACCCCTAAAGTAAAATTGATACCTGTCAAACCAATCAACTTAAAAACTGTTCTACCTTTGTTGAAGAACAAAAATTTATCCTATGCAAAACTTTTTTGTCAAATCGCACGGACTGGGAAACGACTATTTTGTGCTCAATGAAGCGCAAATTTCGTTCAGTTTGAATGAAAAAAATATACAAAAACTTTGTGATGTCCATTACGGTATTGGTTCCGATGGCATTTTGCTGAAAGTGGCTTCTTCGAAAGCCGATTTCGGGTTGGAAATTTTCAATCCCGATGGTTCTGAAGCTGAAAAAAGCGGTAACGGACTGCGTATTTTTGCCAAATACCTGTACGATTATGGTCATACTTCAGGGAAGAAATTTACCATTGAAACTCTTGGCGGTATTGTAACTGCCGAGGTTTCGCAGGAAACTAACGGTAAAGCCAGTCAGGTAAAAGTAGATATGGGCAAAGCCATTTTTGGTAGTCACCAGATTCCGGTAAATTGCGACGAATCGGAATGTTTGGATCATCCACTCAACATTGTCGACGAGGCTTACCTGATCAATTGTGTGTCGGTTGGCAATCCGCATTGTGTTATTTTCAGGGATAAGCTAAGTCAGGCCGAAATCCTGAAACATGGTTCCGAGATCGAGAATCATCCGTTGTTTCCTAACCGGATCAACGTTCAGTTTGCTAAAGTTTTGTCGCACAACGAAGTCGAGATACTGATCTGGGAACGCGGCGCCGGATATACACTGGCTTCAGGTAGTTCGTCGTGCGCTGTGGCAGCTATTGCCGTTAAAAAGGGATTGACCGATCGCAACCTGAGCATCAAAATGCCGGGAGGAACCTTGCAAATCGACATCGACGAAGCCTGGAACATCCGCATGGAAGGCGAAGTGCGTGAAATCGCTTCGGGCTACTTAAGTAATGAACTGGTTGCCGAACTCTAGGTTTGTTTTAAAAATGTAAATTTGCAGCCCAATATATTTAGAAATCAGAATGACAACAAAACAACTTCCATTTTCGAAACAACAGATCGAGAAGATCATCGAACAATATCCAACCCCTTTCCATATTTATAATGAGAAAGGAATTCGCGAGTATGCACGCAAATTCATCAAGGCATTTTCCTGGAATTCTGGATTTAAAGAGTTTTATGCCATTAAATCGGCTCCAAATCCCTATCTGATGAAGATTATGCGTCAGGAAGGTTTTGGCATCGACTGTAGTTCGATTGCCGAGCTAGTGCTGGCCGAGAAATTGGGGATGAAAGGTGACGAAATCATGTTCACCTCGAACGATACACCGGCTTACGAATACAAAAAAGCGGTTGATCTGGGTGCCATCATCAACTTGGACGATATCTCGCACATCGAATACCTCGAAAAACAGGTGGGTTTACCCAATTTGGTTTGTTTCCGTTACAATCCGGGAGCCTTGAAGGAAGGAAATACCATCATTGGTCATCCGGAGGAAGCCAAATACGGGTTTACCCGTGAACAACTGTTCGAAGGTTACCAGATGCTGAAAGAGAAAGGTGTCACCCGCTTTGGGTTACATACCATGGTGGCATCGAACGAGCTGGATGCTGCTTATTTTGTTGAAACTGCCGAAATCCTGTTCGACCTGATTGTGGAAATCAAGGAACGCATAGGTATTTATATTGAGTTTGCCAATTTGGGTGGAGGAATCGGTATTCCTTATCGCCCAACTGACCAGCCGGTTGATCTGGATTTTATGAGCCAGGGCATTCAGAAACTGTACAAGGAAAAAATTGAAGGAAACGGATTATCGCCGCTCCGGATTTATTTCGAGTCGGGTCGTGCCATGACCGGTCCTTATGGATTCCTGGTCTCGCAGGTGCTGCACATCAAAAAAACATACAAGCAATATGCAGGGTTGGATTCGTGTATGGCCAACCTGATGCGTCCGGCTTTGTACGGCTCATACCACCACATTACGGTAATGGGTAAAGAATACGAACCATTAACCGAAACTTACGATGTAACCGGATCGCTTTGCGAGAACAACGATAAATTTGCCATCAACCGTAAACTGCCCAAAGTCGAACCGGGCGACATTGTTGTGATTCACGACGCCGGAGCTCACGGTCATGCCATGGGATTCAATTATAACGGTAAACTTCGCTCAGCTGAGCTTTTACTTCGAGAAAACGGCGAAGTGGTTCAAATCCGTCGCGCCGAAACCCTGAATGACTATTTTGCCACTTTGGATTTTGATGGAGTGAAAGAGTTTAAAGTTTAAGATCATACTTTCACAGAGATTTTAGAAAGGATGTTGAAAATTTGCTTCAGCATCCTTTTTCTCATTTTTAGCATGTACATTTGTTGGAAACAACTCCAAAATGAAAATCGGATTTGATGCCAAACGCGCTTTTAACAATGCTGCCGGACTGGGAAACTTCAGCCGCAACACCATTTGTGCACTTTCGCGTCAATTCCCCGACGATAAATATTTCCTTTTCCATCCGGGAACTAAAAACGGACTTTTTATCCCTTTACAAAATTCCGTTGAAATAAAACCCGATAGCTTTTGGTGGAAAACAATGAAAAACATCTGGAGAAGTTTTACAATCGGGAAACTGGCAGAAAAACTTGAGCTCGATATCTATCATGGTTTAAGTCATGAATTGCCTGTTCACATTAAAAAATCCAATGTACGGACAGTCGTTACCATCCACGATTTGATCTACCTCCGGTTCCCTCAGTATTACAAGCCGATTGACCGCAAGATATACGACAAAAAATTCAGGCATGCCTGCAAGGTGGCCAATCAGATTCATGCAATTTCAAAGCAAACCAAACAGGATTTGATGACCTATTTTTTTGTTCCGGAGGGGAAAATAAAAGTTATTCATCAGTCGATCAATCCTATTTTTTTTGAAAAGGTTGAAGAAGCCAGGAAACGACAGTTGCGGTTGAAATATCAGCTTCCTCCCCAATTTGTGCTCACCGTTGGAACCGTTGAGCCACGCAAGAATTTATTGGGTTTGCTGGAAGGAATGGTCCAGTCAAAAGTGTATATTCCGCTTGTTGTGGTTGGGAAGCAGACCGAATATCAGCAGAAAATCCGGAAGTTTGTTGAGGCTGACCTAAACCGTCTGGAAGTATTCTTTCTTTCCCGCATTCAGGATGATGAACTTGCCGTGTTATACCAGATGGCGGAGGTGATGGTTTATCCTTCTTTTTTCGAAGGGTTTGGACTTCCGGTAGCTGAGGCCCTGGCATCGGGTTGTCCGGTGATTACATCGAACACCAGCAGCCTGCCCGAAGCTGGTGGCGATGCTGCTTTGTACATTAATCCGGAGGAGCCGGTTGAAATAGGAAAAGCTATTGAAACGGTGATTTCCAGTCAGGAGTTGAGAAAAACCATGATTGCCAAAGGTAACCTTTATGCTCAAGAGTTTACCCCTGAGAATTTTGCCAGACAATTGAAACAACTCTATAATTCTGTTTTGCATGAATGACGATATCAAAGCGGCGCTTGAGGTGCTGCAAAAAGGTGGTGTAATTTTGTACCCTACCGATACCATTTGGGGATTAGGATGTGATGCCTGTAATGAAGATGCGGTAACGCGGATTTATGCAATTAAAAACCGGCACGACTCGAAAAGCATGCTGGTGCTGATGGAAAATGCTGCACTGATTGAACGTTACGTGAAAGAAGTACCTGAAATAGCCTATAACCTGATTGAGTTAACCGATAAGCCGCTGACCATCATTTACGATGGAGCTAAAAATCTGGCCGAAAACCTGATTGCCGAAGATGGAAGCATTGGCATCCGGATTACAACAGAGGCATTTAGTAGTGAGCTGATTAAACGGTTTAAACGTCCGGTTGTGAGTACTTCGGCGAATGTCAGCGGAAAGCCATCGCCGGCCTGTTTTGATGAAATTGAGCAGAAAATCATTGATGCCGTAGACTATGTGGTAAAGTATCGTCAGGATGATGTCCAAAAAGCTGTTCCTTCAAGCATCCTGAAACTGGGCGTGGGTGGTGAGATTAAAATCATCAGACCCTAATACGGAAATGCCATTTCAGGTGCTTTCGATTGAAATAATCTTATAAAATATAACTGCTCATTACTTACTTTTATTATTTTTGGGCGATCAAAAGCGGGAGTAGCTCAGTGGTAGAGCATCAGCTTCCCAAGCTGAGGGTCGCGGGTTCGACCCCCGTTTCCCGCTCTAGTTGATAATCAGATGCTTACAGAGTTTTATCTCTGTAAGCATTTTTCTTTTTTGCATACAATTTGCATACATCTCATATTGTTGCATCTTTTTGCGGACCAATTTTCATGTTTCTTTTTTACATATCTTTAAAGGAAAAACACAAAATGGAACAAACTAAAAAAATCAAGGTCAACTATTCCGGTAGCTGGGTCAATACAACAAAAGTATTTGCTTTTCTTTTTCTGATCGCTGGGATTATCACCGCTGCAGCTATTTTCTTTTCAGCAGACAGTTATAAACGCGATGAAGTTGTCGGTAGTGCAATAATGAATTTGGCCGCAAGCATCCTGATTTTCCTTTCACTTATTGCAATTTCTAAGGTCCTTCAGCATCTCCTGTTTGCCAGAAAATATCTTGAAAATAAAGCATTCACAGAAGGATATGAATTTGTTGAGGAAAACAATAATATTTGAGATTTCTAATCGGTAATCTGATATTTCGTAAATCATATTTTGATTTTTGCTAAAATAAGAAAGCCCCCGAATTGGAGGCTATTCACATAGTTTTACCGAATTGAATATTTTTAGTTAACGATTAATTTGATGTGATCAACCTTCTCAAGAAATACGCTGAAAGCATCATCTGAAAAATTACCACGGATATAATCCCTACACGCTCGTAAAGCCTTAATAAAAGCTACCAGTTCAATAGGTCTGACAGGTTTGTAAGCATCAAATCCAACAACAAACCGCGGTTTTATACAAAGCCCAATTTTCTGGTATTGTTCTTCCGTAATAGTTCCTTTATTTGCCTTGAAACCATGGCAATAATACTTACATTTAAATTTTGTCAGGTCTTTCTTTAATTCTTCTGCATTTGCATAAGTCACATTACTATACCTGAGTACGATTTTCATAATTTCCAGAATGGCTACCTCGTTAAATGGTAAAACCGGTTGTGTTTCTTTTGCAATAAAAACAAGCTGCCAATATTGTTTACATGTTAATTCGTTTGGCGTTTCCATAATTGAAGTTATTAAGTTTTAAAATGATGAATTTCTTAGCATCCTAATCAGTATCATTTCATTTTTTGATCCGATTAATGCTGATCAGTTTACGAAAGAAGAGAAATTGAAAATGAAGGTTCGATTGTTTTTAATTCATAAATAGCTCTAATCTTTGAACGCTTTGATAAGCATTCTCAGAAAGTAAATACCCTCTGCAGGGATCTTTTCTTTTAAATGAGATGGATCAACGGTACTCTGACAAGCTAAAGATGCAATCTCACCTAATGAAATTGCCAAATCTGTGCTTTGCTCAACTATGCCACTTTTCCCATACAATAGTAAGAGTTCGGCCAATTCATAAAGATCAATTTCTTCATGTGCAATCAGCAGCTTTCCATCCTTGATTTCCGGCTGATTTTGTGGTTTTTCTGACATGAAATTGCTTGTTTTTAAAATGATGAATTTCTTAGCATTCGGGCCAGGATCTCTTCATCCCGGCTTTCATTGATCGAGTTAACCAGCATCTGAAATATCTGGTGACTGGCCGGTGCATGGTGAGCGTGTCTCTTTTGCACGCTCACTGGTTTTCTTTTTGATCGATTTTTCATAGTGTACTCATTTGTATTAACCTATTGTGTTATTTATTACCTCAAAAATAACATATATATTAATTCAGTCCAAATATTTTTAAGTAAAAATTAACATGTCGTGTTATTTTTATAAAATTTATTGCATGTATATACAAATATTTGTACTTTTGATTAAACAATAAAGGATAACACAAATGTTACGAGTAAAAGAACTTGCAAAAGAGAAGGGTCTAACAATTGCTGATGTTGCAAAACGAATGGACATTCAGGCCCCGGCTCTAAGTCGAATTATCAACGGAAGCAATACGACGACTGATACACTTCAAAAGATAGCAAACGCACTTGAGGTATCTATTCCGGATCTATTTGAACAGCCCAAATCGGATGTTATCACTTGTCCGAATTGCGGTACCAGATTAAAAGTCACCAAAGAATAAGCTCATGAACTTATCACTCATTCAATCCAAAATATACGAAATCCGGGGCCAGCGGGTCATGCTGGACTTTGATCTGGCTGAAATGTACGGCGTTGAAAATAAACGGCTAAAAGAAGCTGTGAGACGCAATATCGAACGGTTTGAAGGTGATGATTTCATGTTTGAACTATCTAAGAACGAGATGGCTGAACTTTCAAGGTCGCAAATTGCGTCCTTGAACAAAGGCCGGGGAAGCAATATCAAATATGCTCCTTTTGCATTTACCGAATTGGGGGTGTCGATGCTCAGCAGTGTACTGAATTCAAAAACAGCCATTGAGATAAACCGGAACATCATGCGGGCTTTCGTATCAATGCGAAACTATTTAACCCTGCAATCGCCTGTTTCAGTCGAAATCCGGGAATTATGGCAGCATGTGAAAGCCCTGGAAGAGCAGAGCGAAGAAAACCTGAAGGCATTGAACGATATGAGTGAAGAAAATCAGGCTACTTTTGATGAAATCTACATTGCCCTCTCCGAACTGGCCAATAAACAGAAGGACATTGGCCAGTCATCCAACCCAACCCGGAACCCGATAGGCTTTATAAAACCCAAAGAATGAACCTCAACAATCGAATTCTTAAAATTTAAACTCAAATTCATCTTGCATTAAGAAAGGGCGTTTTACCTCTTCACTAAGCTTATTAAAATATTTTTGGGCTCGTTCTTTTTCGCCCCGATAGGAAAACAATAGGAATAGATCAAGATCAGCAGATTCCTGACTCAATTTTTCATAGGTCTCTTTTGAATGAAAAGTCAACTCCTCTTGCTCCTCTTCTGTGAAATCGTAATCCCAAACTGTCTCCATAGAAGTAACTTCAAAATTTAAATTCAAACTCGTCCTGCATTAATATTGGACGCTGAACCTCCTCTGGCAATCTTTTAAAATAAGCAGCGGCTTTTTCATTCTCTCCACGAAAAGAGAATAAAAGAAAAAGACTTAGATCGGAAGATCCTTCTCCCAATCTTTCAAATTCATCTTTTGACAAAAATGTGAGCTCATCCTGCTCTTTTTCGGTTACATGATAGTCCCATACTGTTTCCATGTGGCTAAGTTACGAAAATTGAAGCTGTTTCGATGCAATCCGGTCTTTTAAAAAACCAAGTACATGATTATAGGTTTTGTAAATTTTGCTCTTGGGCTCCGGGCCCGGCCAGTCGCTTATATTCTCATCGTAAAAGAACCTCCACCGGAATACTTCTTTTTCAAATTCAGATAGATCAAGGGCTTCAAGTTCATTGCGAACCTGTTCAAACTCTGAGAATATTACTTCCGAACGGTCTGGAATGTCAGCATCAAAAACCTCATCAAGGATCTTCAACTTGAAAACATTCGCGTTACAATCAATGTGCTTTCCATCAATAATCTTTCTTCGGAAGTCGGAACGTGGCGAATAAGCGTTGATTTTAATCATTCCCATGATGTAGGTATGCAGCTCATTATAATTGCCATATTTCGAATTTAAGAGCTTCATCACGCGGTTCCGGTCCATGTCGCAAAAGACAATCTCCAATACGAACTGAAGAATCTCTGGTCCCATGCCGGTAAGGTTGTTATTATCTGCCTGAAAGTTTGAATAGTCAAGAAACTTTTGGTAATTTTTTTCAAGATAATTGTTCAAGATAAGGCTCTCCATATCAGTAATTTTTTTAAATTTGAACTGACTGGCTAGGGGTTCGCTGAGAGGTGAGCCCTTTTTATTCTATCTCAATCAGAACAGTCCTTTCTTAAGCGTTGCATTCATATCTTTCAACTCGCTTTCGATTGTCACCAGTCGGGCATTGTGGGAAGTATTTCTTTCGATTTGCGCCAGGTGACCAACCGTCAACTGGGCAATATTTACCTGCCGTAATCCGATATCTTCCAATCCCTTGATGTTAATGTCAATCGACTTCAAATCAAGTCTCATTGCCATTGTTTGTCCAACCATTGCCGATACAGTTTCTTCAGTAGCTCCGGCGGCTATGCCAGTTACAGCAGTTGTGGGGGAAGATGTTGAAGATGATGCGTTAAAACCAGCAGCCGCAAGTTGTTTGTCGATACCCTTCATCCCATCGTTCCATGTTTTTAGCAGGCCCGGTGCTGAATTTAAAAAGGTAGTCATGTCATCAACTACGGACCCGTCTCCACCAGCGCTAAACGATTTAGTGAATCCGGCCTGTAATTTTGAAAATGAATCGGAAAACACGGCATTGAAAAGCATCTGTTTCACGATTTCCTTTAGCCCTTTTGTTACAGACTCCTTGAAAGCTGTGAAAGAATCTGTACCGGCATCCCATGCACTTGTAAGGGCACTATATAAATCGCTACTGATTGAACCAGCTATACTTTCAATTGCAGAGTTGATAGCATCTTGATTGGCTTTTATTTGATCTGTATAATCAACAATAGCTTGCAAATCTGCTTTGTTTTGCGGCGTGAGTATCTTTTGACTTGCAGCATCCGACCCTTCCCATATACTTCCTATGCTTAAAATTGATTTTGCAAGTTCTGAATTGAAATTACCGGCAGCATCTATCAGTAGTGGGTATTTGTCAAGTAGGCCGGTAGTTTTTGTGAATCCGGCGCTTGATAGCTCATCTACGACTTTTATTTTGCCTAATGCCAATTCAGTATTTTTCTTGATACCAGCATCAGTCAATCCTGCAACCTGACCTTTATTATCAGTCGTGTATAAAAAAAAGTTTGGATTAAAAGTGGCGGTTCTCATACTGTTTATGAAACTCAGGTATTTTTTCTTTGAGTCATCTAAAGCGGTTGCCGCATTTTTTATTTTGTCTGAGTATGATTCAATAAATACATTGCTGTTTGGTTGATTTCTTATCTGATCATTTTGAATTAAATTAAATTTTACTTGCAGATCAATCATCTCTGCCAAATATTCATTTCTTTTCTTCTGATTTTCCAAAAATTGAGCCTCAGCTTCTGCTTCAGCCTTTTTACCATTGCCTAAAACACTTATCATTTGACTCATAAAGGAAACAGCGGCTCCTATATAGTCCCCTGATGCCAGATTCGCGGCAACGGCTACTATTGTTTTCATTTCAGCCGCCTGATCTTCTGTCAAGCCAAGCTGATCAATATACTGGTTGGTTAATTCGTAGGCCCCATCAATGAGTTGCTTCTGAGTGTCAAGTTTTTTACGATCTGATTCTTCTTTGTCTTTATCAACATCTTTTTGTGAATCAGCCGCTTTTTTTATACCATCATCAATCCCCTTTTGAAGCTTTTTTCCTTCAAGCTGTACTTTTTTCCAAACCGGACCAGTTTTGTCGATTGCTGTTACCTCAAGCGTAACCTTTTCATACTTGTTAGTTGCGGTACTGTATTGCAGTTCTTGTTTTCGCTGTCCGACTTGGAGAATAGGTTTTTGTACCTATCGTAGTAATTTCCGACATCGGTTGACCGTCAAATTGCCGTCTCCAAGCCTTTTGCAATTCAAGGTCAATGGTTTCCTGTAATAATCTTTTTTCATTTTCCAACTGATTAACCCGCGTTGCCGCCGCAGTAATAGCCGCCTGATTGCCAGACTTAACTGCTTTTTCAAGGGCTTCTTCTGCCAACTTCAATTCGTCAACAGCCTCTTTCTGTTTTTTCTTTACTCCCGTCAGCGTTTCAAGCGTCTGCTCCAGCGTTTTTATCGCATCTTCCTGATCTTTTATATCCGTTTCGGTTGCAGTTGAACCCGGGGCACGGAATTCATCCAATTTCTTTTTTGCGTCAACAATGGCAGTTTTTGTATCGGTAATTTGCTGCTGAACCGTTTTTAACGAATCGCTTGCAACTCCGGTCCCTTTACCTGTCAGACCAAGTGCTTCCAGATAAGATTCATAAGTGGTTTTCAGCCCTTTTGTTTTCGTATCCAGATCAACTTCTGAGCGAATCAGTTCTTTGATATCCATTTCCAGTTTAGTAGTTTGCAATCCGCCTAGGCTTTTCCCGGATACTTTGTCAAATATGGACATGATAG
Organism: Prolixibacteraceae bacterium; assembly: GCA_963676535.2. Taxonomy (GTDB): domain Bacteria; phylum Bacteroidota; class Bacteroidia; order Bacteroidales; family Prolixibacteraceae; genus Aquipluma. The sequence continues at coordinate 11,614 of CAXXKQ010000016.1, forward strand.
ATGGCCCCAAAGCTGGAAAAGATCCTGTTGCTCTGAAATTAGCCGCAACCTGTTCTTTGTACTGATCAATCAGTGCTTTGAATTGTCCTTTCTGAACGTCATCAAGTTTTTTTGAAGCTTTATCAATTTGTAAATAAAAATCAGTTAATTGGGTATCAACATTCGTTTTCAAATCTTTTAACTGATCGCCTTGTGCTTTGAATGCAAGGCTTTTGGCCATACTTTCCGTCACCGCGTCCTGTGCTTTTTTAACATCTTCAAGACTTGATTTCTCGGTTAAAAGATTTGGGAGGTAATCTTTATACTTATCGTTTACAGCCTGAATTGCCTTTGCATGTGCATCGGTCCCGTTTTTCGTGTCGGTAATTGCCTTGAATGATTTCTTGATCTCATCGGTTGTTTCCGACAGGTTTTTATTGAATTCGGCACTTACACCAGCCGCTTTATCCGTTTTGTCGCTAAAAATAACCAGGTACGAAATCAAAGCCATTACTCCAGCAAGCGCAATAGCATACGGATTTTTCATTATTGCCGCATTCAGAGAGGATTGTGCGACAGTCGCCCTAATAGTTGCCGCAACTTGTAGATTTTTTTGTTGCTATGTCATACACACCATAAGTTGTTCTTATTTTTTCAGCTACTGTTGCCAGCATTACAGCCGCTTTATACGAACCGTAAGTAATGACCAGAAGTTCCAGAACCTTCAAAACCTGTTCATAGTTAGTCACCAAAGAAGTTAAGCCGGATATACCAGAATAAATTAATCCTGAATTAGCCGAACCGATTGAATTCATCATCACCTGAATCTTATCCTGAAGGTTCGAAATCTGCCCGGTAACTGAAGCATTTTGCTTCTCCATCATGTTGTAGAACTTTCCCCCTTCGCCCGACATGGTTTGGAAAGCCTTTGTAACATCAGAAGCGGCAATCTGGCTGGCTGAGATCATATCCATTATTTCAGCTTTGGTTTTATTAAGATTCTTTGCCAGCTCTTCAATAACTGGTATGCCAGCCATAGCAAAATCCCTGACTTCACGTTCCTGAAGCTTACCAAGGGTCATCACCTGCCCATAATTGATTGCAACCCTCGAAATCGGAACTGAAACACCGGCTGCGACATCACCAAGAGATTTCATTGTTGCCATCACATCTTCATAAGCCACACCCATTGCCATCAGTTGTTTCGTATTGCTTGCAACGTCTGTCAGTGTATATGGCGTTTTCTGTGAAAAAGCGATCTGTTCAGCCATGAGCTTATCGGCTTTCTCTTTGCTACCGAGCATCACCTCAAAGGCAATACCCAACTGCTGAAACTCACCGGTTACCTGTATGATTTGGCTCCCGATATGACCCATAAAATTTAAAGAAAGATACGCCCCTGCAGCCGTTGTTAACTTGCTAAACATGCTATCCATTACGGTTCCGCTCTTCTCAAAATTATTGGTCATGTTTCGAATATTTCTATCTATTTGGTCAATAGATGCGTAAAGTTTTTTGACATCAACATCGGAGTCAAAATACAGTGATCCAGTCTGTTCCATTTCTGTAATATTTAGTTGATTTTACAAATCGAATGTATTTGATACCCCTTGCGAGGCGGTTGAAAATTCACGTCCTGTTTTCTTTTCAAGTTGTTTAAGTTGCTTGTCCAAATCGTCCAATGCAACCATCGACTGCATGGTAATTACATTCAGCCCTCTGGACTCTACATAAGAAGCATAGTTCATACCGGCAACCCCTATCAGTCTGATTGTGTCCCGCTTTCTGAACCTTTGAACAATTGCTTTTAGCAAATCCTTTGCGGCTTGTACTCCGATTGGTTTACCCTCTATCTTATAATTCAAAATCACATCCCCCTTCAGTACAAAATATCCGATTGAGGCACGCAGGTTCCCGGACCGATCTTTATAGGTACGCTCGCTTTTGGCATCATTGATAAATTTCTCCCCAACTTGCTGCATCCTGCTGATTATTGCTTTCTCTATAAAATAAGCGTCGCCCATTAATTTCCTTCGGATATCGCTTCCTGTAAATCTGCTCCTAAAACCCATCACATTTTAATTTTGAGTTGCTACAATTCGTCCTTACCGTTGTATGGTAGTATAATGGCAGTTCCGGTGAATTTCTCCGCAAACTCTTTCATGTTAATTTTGAAACCGTGCAGATAATATTCACCGTCTTTTTCAATAAGGATAACCCCGTCGTCAATCACTTCCCCGTTGATTATGAGAGGAATATCACCGGATTGGATCCTTTTAATCAGATCAATCTTTTCAGATTTTGACATGTCATTTATTTTCATGCGGATTGTTGCTTTTGAGGTTATCTAAAAAGATGTTGATCAAATCATCCTGATTCAATGTCTTTGCTTTCACCAGGTCTATTTTTTCACCATGCTCGCTGATGAAAACCAGTTCAACCGGTGCCCCGTGGTCAACCATGGCATATATTAAGCTGCTGGAAAGCAGCAATTCATTTGCGGCATCTGAAGTCGCTTTGCCAAATACCGGTTCTAATTTGACAAGAGGTTGGTTAACCATGACGCTTAAAACTGTCAACAAGTTTTGATTGAACTGATTGATTATTTTCTTTTTTTAATATTTCGGCCTTTTCCTGATCTGTTTCCATTTATTTTGAATTATTTGTTTGTATTTAACACAATAAAAGTTCTAAGATTTTATGTACTAATCGATTATACTTCAATCGCTTATGATCCTTTTTAATTTTTTCAGGCTGATACTTTACAAGTTGGAAAATTCAATCAATTGTTATCTGTCTTGTTTTCAGTACTTTAATTTTAACTTGTAAAGATTGAACCTCTTACAGAATCTTCCGATTTTCAGTGTCTTTCAAACAACTTTTCAATGAGCAAATTAAGATCGTTATCGTCCAAATTTTCCAGCTTAAAATTTACTCCAAGAGGAGATTCCCATCCAACCATTTTGCTCAATGTTTGAATAGCTTGTATCCTATTGGATGGCTTAATTTCAATTCCGGCTTTGGTAACCTTTATTGATTCAATGGCCAATCTCTGATCCGGTTTGAGTTCATTGAACGGTCTGAGTTTCTTCCCGTCAAAAAATTCAGTAGTATCATTTCGAATGATGCTGCTCAATATTTGAATAACCTCCTTTTTGGTAATTTCAGTCATTTCACGTGCCTTTGCCTGCATATCTGAAATTCGATTTTGAACTGTAGTTTTCTGTAGCAGTTGATAACCTATCTCAGACGCTCTTCGTTCAGAATAACCGGCCTTAATTGCGGCCTGAGTGGCATTGAGTGATAAAAAATAGTATTCTACAAATCGCTGTTGCTTTTCAGTCAATTTTCTACTTTTTTCTTCCATAGGGATAGAGTTAAGCCCGGCATGAACCGGGCTGTTAGATCGTTTACTAATACTCAAAATTTATGAAACTCCAGGCTGGTTTGAATTTGCCGGTTTCATCAATCTCAACGATGTAACCGATATCTCCCGGATTTGCTATCGTGAATCCACCAGTGCCAGTTTCAACGGCTTCATTGAGTGAATCGGCAACTTTCTTGGCCTTTTCTAGCCGAAAAAGTTGTTCTTCTGTCTCAATGTATTTTTTATAAGCTTCGTTGACGGCTTCAATTGATCCATGTGTAAACTCAACTTTGTTTTTGACGAGATGCAAAACAGTCATCGGATTGTCAACCGCCCTCCAGTTTATTGGTACATGGCTAATAAATACACCGATTTTGATTCTCGCTTCCTGAAATGCAGATTCTAATTTTCCGGTATCAGGCAATTTCAGACTATCGATAATAGTCTCGGGATCTATCGGCATTTGCTTCATTGGGCTTTTTTCAACAATCTTTTTCCCAATTAAAATCTTTATTTGTCGTGGAATATCACTACCATAATTAGCGACACCCAAGATGTTGTATTCCGGGAAAATGAAAGGCTCAATTTCTTCCAGCGTAAAACTGGCATTTGGAACAAGCTCAATACATCGATCAATCACGATCTGAATTTTGTCTTTAATGCTTTCCAACTTTTTGATTTCTGAAGCGGCTCCGGCTTCGTCAAAAGAGAATAATTTTCTTTCCATAACGAATGATTAAACTTTCAAACAATCCGGTTTCAACAAAATTCGGGTTCGGAACTAATTCACCAACTCCATCAATCTGAAGGAAATTTCCGATGTCCCCGAGAACTCCCAACAGACCGCCTCCCGGAATGAGAGCTACGGTATCATTTAATGCTGTTGCGATTGCTTGCACGGCGGTAAGCCTGGCAGCCTGATCTACATCCACAGCATAAAGTTTATAGGCTTCATTAATCGCGTCAGTTGTACCGGCAATAAGCGTAACGGCGTTGGCAGGTAACATCAAACAGATCAAGAAGAGTATCGATTGTTTTTCCATCTGCGAAAGAAAGATGGTTGCTAAAGCTTGATTGGACAATCGCATTGGCATCCTTGCAAGCCTGGGCAACCGCTGAAGTGTTTGGCAGGCCAACAACTTTGATGAAATAGTTCCAATCAATATCGAAGCCTCCCACGCTATTTGTACCAATGGTCTTTTGGGCAAATAAAACCTTTGCCCTGTTAAAAGCCGATGCAAAAATATCACCAGGGTACCATCCGTCACAAAAACGTTGTCTGGCTTACTGATCGTCATTAAAAATTTAAGATCAGCGAGCGATAGACTAAGCCCCCCGGCCAAGCCTATAAATGCGTTAACTACATCCTGAAGTTTCAGGGTCAGGTTGTTTACAACAGCAGTCTCTGCGGCTGCACCTTCTTCGTCAAATTTGTACAATACTGGGTCCATGTTTTTAAAATTTAAAATGGTTAATAATTAAAATGGGTCATTTTGCGGTTCAATGGTCCGGTTGGGGTTGTAAACCTCATCAAATTCAGCAAACTGTTTATTCTCTGAAAATCTGGTCATCTCATCGTTTGCGTAGATCATAAGTTTCCCGCGCCGTCCCCGTCGATTTTTCCCTACAATCAACTGAATTTCATTTTCAGGGATCGGATTTCCGGTTCTTGATTCTTTCCCGTCATAACCTGGTCTCCACGGAAGAAGGATAATATCAGCATCCTGCTCAATGGCTCCTGATTCACGAAGGTTGTGACGGCTTCGGCTCTACCATTGTCAGCTTCCCTGTTAAGTTGTGACAGGCAGATCACCGGTATTTTTTCATTCAGGGTAATTTCTTTCAGTACCCGGCTCATTTCAGAAACCTGTTGCTCCCTGATCATTTTTTTGTCGGTTGGGCTTATCAACTGCAGGTAGTCAATCACAACGAGATCACACCGTCCGGATTTGCGATTTTTGCGGATAATGCCTTTGATTTGATTGATTGTCATTCCGGCCCGGTCGTTCCAGATAATCGGAATGTTTTCAACATTTGATACGGCTGAGTTTTATTTTGGACCAATCTTCGTTTGACAAATAGCCGTCCCGAATCTTTGATCTGTTGACCCCTGATTCACCTGAAATCATTATTTTGGTGAGGTCTGTTTTCGACATTTTCCATTGAAAAGAAATTCACCCACCTGTTGTTTAAAGCGGCAATTTTAGCAAAGTGAAGGGCTAAACTTGTTTTCCCTATTCCCGGTCGGGCGGCAATGATTATGAGGTTTTCCGGGCTTCCAGCCTCCGGTAATATCATCGAGATTTCTAAACCCAGTTGTTATTCCGGCTGTTTTCCCCTTGTTGGCAAAAAATACAGTCCGCTTCAATTTCTTTGACTGTTTCGATGACCGTTTTGTTTTGAACGGTTCCGGTGTCTGAAGCTGAAAAAATATCTTCGGTCTGTGCCCCAAATTGAGACCATAGCAACGCGATTTCTTCCGGGGTCAGTATCTTCGTATGCCTTTGTCATAATTTCGGTAGCATTTCGGATAAATTGCCTTGCTGCATACTTCTGAGCCAATATTCTGGCGTGAAATTCGATATGTGCAGCGGAGGCTACTTTGTCAGTAAGTTTCGTTATGAACACAGGGCCACCAACCTCATCAAGCTTGTTATTGTCTCGAAGTCTTTGCGTTACTACAACTAGGTCAATGGGCTTCTTTTCTGCTGAAAGACGTTTGATTGCTTCGAATATGATCTGGTGTTCATGCTTGTAAAAACACTCCGCTGAAATTATTCCCTGAACAGATTCAAAAGCATCCCGTTCGAGCATTAAGGCCCCCAGTACGGCTTCTTCAACCTCAATTGCCTGAGGAGGTACCTTCCCGTACTGGGCGTTTATTTGATCTATGGTTTGTTGTGCTTTCATGATGGCCAGTCGATTAAATCAGGTTGTTTATGTTGAGGTTTGCCGTTTAGCTTGTTTTCAGGATTGAACCAATTAGCAATCATTTTTTGTTTCCAGCTTATAACCTTCTTCCCATACGAATCTTTCCAGTCGGCTTCGGCGTAGTATTCAAAAGCTTTTTGCGCAGATTCTTGTGAATATCCCTTTTCTGAAAAATATTCCTTGACCTCCTGAAGTGTAGGTGGAATAAACTTCTTTTTTTGATTGTCCGGTGTAGAAACATTATTTACATCTTCATTTGCATTTACATCTTCTATATTGTTGTCCGTTTGATTAACCATTTGGTTAACCACATGGTCAACCCATTGATAAACCAAATCTTTTATTTCATCGTTTGAACAAGATGTAAACATCTCATAATTAAACTGATTCTTTAATTCAGAAAGCTGTATGTCCGAAATGTTGATGTGTTCTGACTTTTGCAGCAAAACACCCATTGATCTTATTTTTAAGTGCTTTGGTTTGGTTTTCATTTACTACTTGGTTCAACCGATGGTTAACCACATGGTCACCATCGATAGTAAATTTGTGTTTAATGTCTTTCCAAATTCTTTCAAACTCATCAGTAGATAACCGGGCAACCCGTGCCAGCTTTCGCATATCTGACGGCAAAGATCCGTTCACATGCTGATGGGCCAGAAGGTCAATGTAAACACCCTTTGATTCAGGCTCCCAATCAGCGGTTATCGGCAATCCAATCCTTGCTATAAAAAAGAAATGCTGGTGAGTTCATTCTGGAAGTGTTTTTACTATACCGTTCTACCAAATAGGGCTTCTTTTTTCAGCTTCCTCATTAGCCGTTCAATTTTTATTTTGGTATCTACAAAGAAGCTGACATACCCTCCCATCGGGACCTTTTCAGCCAAATCTGAAAAGCGGTCCATTGTTGGATGACCAGCTTCATTTACCCAGATGCAATATTTTTCTTCATTGCTCATTATGTTGACTTCTGAGTAGTTTCGGAAAAGTGTCTTACTGCTCTTTGTTTACCTACATGCGACATACCGGCTTCAATCCAGGCTTCCAATTCATTTCTGGTAAACCAAAGTCTTTTACCTCGTCGAGAACACGGTATTCGACCTTCGTGAGACCATTTGTAAATAGTTAGTCGGGAATTTATCGCAGCTTTTTCGGTGAGAATTTCGACTGCAAAATTAATGTCTCCCTCATTTTTGAGCGTCGGACTTGACGTAAGATTATTGGCTGTGGCATTTAGAATTTTGTCTAACTTTTGTTCAAGTCGATCAAAATCTTCTTTTGGTTGGTAAATTAAACTCCATGTCTCAGATTTTTAAATTCTGAGACCAAGATAAATGGTATAATATTGAAAGTTAAATATTTATGATAGTAAAAAGTAGTTACTATTTTTCACTATTTAATTTATTAATTCGCCCACTAAATTTTTCAATTATATCTTTATTTTTTAAATTAATATGGTTTTGATTGTTTGGATTTAGATAATTATTGAATCCCTTCTCGTTTCCAATATTACCAAAGAATTTTGTCATTGCCACAAAAATGGCTTTTATTACTTTCCACATATTTCATTAACTTCATTTTTTCAAGTG
>CAXXKQ010000017.1:0-423148 GCA_963676535.2 Prolixibacteraceae bacterium
TTTCATTTTACAAACATAAAAGTAGAAATAAAATTAATCGCCTAAATTTTTAAAAAATCAATATTTAATGAGAATTTTAGGAATTAACTTCCGCCAAATAAATCTTTATTTTAGTGGCTTATAAAAAGACAAGCGATATGAAGGGACTGATCATTTGTATATTGTTGTTGTTTTCAGGGGGTGTTTTTGCCCAGAATTCAATAAATCAGCAGGATGCACAAGGCCGGAAGCAGGGATTCTGGACGAAAAGAGATTCGGAAGGCAGATTAATTTACCAGGCCACATTTAAAGATGATAAACCGGTTGGCGAGATGAAACGCTTTCATTCGAACGGCAAAGTAATGGCTCAGATTACTTTTACCGAAGGAAGTGAACTCTCAGATGCCCGTATGTTTGATGAACGTGGTAAGCTGATTGCCGCCGGGCACTATTCGGGGCAAAAGAAAGCTGGGGAGTGGAACTATTACCAGGATTCGAAAGTAATTTCGATCGAAAATTACCTGGAAGGCGAGAAGCACGGCTTGTGCAAACGATATTACAAAACTGGTGAACTGCTGGAAGAATCCACCTGGAAATCAGGAACTCTTGATGGCCTGTACCGCGCCTGTTTCCAGAATGGGCATTCTTACCTGGAATGCTATTATTCCGGTGGAAAACGAAATGGAAGCTTCAAAACATGGTTTGCCGACGGAGCAGTTGAACTGGATGCATTTTATACCAATGATGTTCGCGACAAGAATTGGAAATATTTTAACCAATCAGGTGATCTCCGGTATATACTGAAATTTGACCTTGGAAAATTACTGAATCCTGAAGTTCAGGACAGCATTGACCGGACCAATGAAGGCCTTTTAAATTCAGGAAAAAGTAAGATTCCTGATCCTGAGAAATTCATGCAAAACCCGGAAGAGTATATGCAACTGATGCAAAATCACTAAATGATATGCTAAAGTTCAGGTTAATATTACTTTGTATTTTTCTCCCGCTTGTTTTTCTTGCGCAAACGCCGGTTCCATCATTCTACTGGGTTAAGCTGAAGGATAAAAAAGAAACGCCTTATCAACTTAGTAAACCTGAATCATTTTTATCGCAGCGTGCCATTGATCGCCGAATCCGGCAACATCTTTCCATTAATGAAACTGATCTGCCAGTTTCACCGGTTTACCTCGACACTTTGAAAAAGCACGGTTTCGAAATTATTCATTCGTCCAAATGGTTAAACGGTGCAACGGTGAAAACTGCCGACACCGCGCAGGTACGAAAAATAAAATCACTTCCTTTTGTGGTTTCGGTCGAGTTGACCAAGCCCGGAACAACATTAAAATCCTCTTTCCTGAAATTTGATGAAACAGAGGTAATTTATGATCCCGTCAACTATGGAGCGGCAATCAGTCAGCTGACCCAACTGAACGGGCAATATCTGCATCAGAACGGGTTCCGGGGGAAAGGAATTCGTATTGCCGTGCTGGATGCCGGGTTCTGGCATGTGAACGAAATTGCGGCATTCGATAGTTTACGTGCTACTAACCGCATTCTGGCAACCCGCGATCTGGTCGATCCCAAATCGGACATTTACCAGCAGCATAGCCATGGGATGAGCGTTCTTTCGTGCATGGGCGGGAATATTCCGGGAAAAATGATTGGTACGGCACCCGATGCTTCTTATTATCTGATTCGGACTGAAGATGCAGCTACCGAATACCCGATTGAGGAAGACAATTGGGTTGCCGGAGCCGAATTGGCCGACAGCCTGGGCGCCGATGTGATCAACTCCTCGTTGGGCTATTCAACTTTCGATGATGCCGCAATGAACCATTCGTATGCCGACATGGACGGTAAAAAAACCAGGATAACTCAGGGCGCCAACCTGGCGTTTCAGAAAGGAATGCTGGTGGTTACAAGTGCCGGGAACGAAGCAACAAACAGCTGGAAACGGATTATTGCCCCCTCCGATGGCGAAAATGTGATTGGGGTTGCCGCGGTTGATAAAAACGGGGTTCGCGCACCTTTCAGCTCTGTTGGTCCGGCTTTTGGAGGCACAGTAAAACCCAATGTGGCGGCGCTTGGTTGGAATACTTACCTGGTAACCAGTTCGGGCGTTCTTGGTAATTCAAGCGGAACATCATTTTCGTCGCCCGTTTTGGCCGGAATGATCGCCTGTTTACTTCAGTCCAATTCGTATGCCAGCGCCATACAGGTGAAAATGGCCATCGAGTACAGTGCTAATCAGCACACTAAACCCGACTCATTGCTGGGCTACGGAATTCCCGATTTTGGAAAAGCGGATAAATACCTGAAAATAAATTTTTCACCCGACCTGCAAATGGAGTCAGAATTTGCTGTTTTGCCCAATCCGTTTCGTGATCATTTACTGATCCGCAAACGAGACTTGACATCGTTTAACGAGTGTGTGGTCAGCGTGTTTAACCTTCAGGGGGTTTGCCTGAAACAAGAGAAATTTGCCAACTCAGGGAACATATTAATGAAAAACCTGGAAGGACTGCCTGTTGGTGTTCTCATTATGACGATTCAGAGCGGAAGTCATAAAGAACGGTTTAAACTGATTAAAACCGCATGGTAAGTAAGTGTTTAAGCAACTTATTTTGAGCTGTTGGTGATAGCCGGAAATCTATTCTATTCCTCCATCAGTCCCATCGATTTGAAAATTTTTTCGGTGATTCCACGCCGGCTTTCCTTAAATCTTTCCTGGTTTTCAGTCCCCGATTCCACATTGCAGACATACAACCACACATTTCCGTTTTCTTCGAGATAACCGACCAGCCATCCCAGGTTTTTTCCATCCTGAACAGTCATCCCGGTTTTTCCTCTAAAAATCCATTTGTCAGTTTGTTTCAGGACGATCAGCTTTTTGACCAGATCGATATTTGCCTGAGAAAATGGCAATTTGTTGGTATAAAAATGGAGAATGAAATTCATCTGGTCCCAGGGAGTGATACGCGAATTTCCCCAAAGCCAAAAGCGGTCGATGGTTTCTTTAGTTATTTCCATGTTCCCGAAATCCGAATCATCAATATACTCTTTCATCCGGTCGGGGCCAACACGGCGGGCAACCTCCTGAAAGTAGGGAGTCACGGAATACGGAATGGCGCTAGTCAGAGAGTGACCTTTGTTCCATGATTCTTCAGTCCGTGAAATGCTGTCCCAGGGAATGATCATATTTTCGTCTGAAATTGCACCTGTTTCCAATCCGATCAGGGCATCCACAATTTCGAAAGTCGAGCCGGGAAGGAAACCCTGTTCGCAACGGGTTGAATTGTAAATCTGGTAAATGTCATTTTTCAGATCGTACAGGATAAAACTACCTTCCACTCCAAATTCTTCAAAATACGGTTGAAAGTTTGGTGGAACATCTTTTGCCGGTTGAACAGTGCAAGCGCCCATTCCAATGACAATTAACAGAAAAATCCAGATTTTAATTCGTTTTTCGGACATAAAATTGTGATTTCACTTTTGTAAGCGACATAAAAAAGGAGTGACTTGGGTCACTCCTTCAAAAGTATATTTTTTATTGGTTGGTTGTTCCAGCTATATGCAGTCGTAACAAACAAAAAAAACCTAAATTATTTTGCAACCCGTTCAAGCCATTTCAGCATAAATATCATGGTGAACATTGAAATAGTACAGGCAACGACAAATAAAGTCCAGGTCATCCAAATTGGAATAGTTGTATAAAGAATAGCGCCTACAAATAATAATGAATTTCCAATTGCAGTAGCTCCAAGCCATCCACCTTGCATTACCCCTTGATATTGTGGCGGAGCAACTTTAGAAACAAACGAAATTCCAAGCGGGCTAATAAATAACTCGGCTACCGTTAGAACAAAATAAGTAAGGATTAGCAGAAAAGGAGTAACTTTTAAGTTTTCAGCCAGCGGAACACCACCTTCTTCAGGATTAATGGCGGCATGCAAAGGAAGATTGCTAAAATATGAACCAACTGCCATTACAAGAAAACCTAATGCGGCAATAAACATACCGATAGCTATTTTTCTGGGGGTAGAAGGTTCTTTACCGTTTCTCCTCAACCAGCCAAAAAAGGCTAAAACAACTGGCGTAAGAAATACTACAAAGAATGGATTGATTGACTGGAAGATTTCTGCACCTTGCAAAGTCAGGCTGCCGAGAGAAACTTTCACGCTGCTCAGATCAGTATATTCCTTTGCAAATAATGTTAGCGTCAATCCATTCTGATGAAATGAAAGCCAAAAGAAAATAGCAACACCAAAAACTGCAAACAAGGCAGATAAACGTTGTTTAACTTCTTTAACGTCCATTTGAATGGTATCCGGATCAATAGCAGTGCCTGAGGTCACCACTTTCTTGGCATTCGGGAAGTTTTTCTTATTCCCCATGTAGATAATCAGAGAAACCGCCATGGCAAAAATAGCAACCGCAAAAGCATAATGAAATCCGGTTGTAAAAACGTTCAGATAGTCTTTGGCAAACACAGTCATATCCGTAACCGGTGTGGCACTAACTTTGGCTGCCATTTGGGTAAGTGATTCTGATGCAGCAGTGTTAATGGTTCCATCAAGATGTGCATGGCACAAAGAAGGAAGATCGGCATTATATTGAAATCCATGTTTTCCCAGCCACCAGTTTCGAACACCGATTGCCGCAAGCGGAGCGAAAATGGCGCCTACATTAATAAACATGTAGAACAAAGAAAAACCGGAGTCTCTCATTTTTCCATATTCGGGGGTGTCGTACATTTGGCCAACCAGCGCCTGCAGATTTCCTTTAAACAATCCATTGCCAAAAGCGATTACAAACAATCCAATACACGTTAATGTCAGAAAAAGAACTTTGTTTGGAGTGGGTGTTGGAGACGGAAGTGCAATAAGGAAATATCCAACTGCCATCAGAATTAAACCGGTCAAAATCGTTCCTTTATAATTTCTGGTTTTATCTGCAATCAACCCTCCAACAAAGGCCAGAATGTAAATTGAGAAATAAAAGATGGAATAAATAATTCCAGCATTTACACCAGATAAACCAAATTTAGCCTGTAAAAATAGCACGAGTATTGCCATCATGGTATAAAATCCAAAGCGTTCTCCCATATTCGCCAGAGCCGCTGCTAATAATCCCTTTGGGTGTTGTTTAAACATATTCTGATTTTTTCAAATTAATAAAAGGTTTGTGTTGTAAGTTTTTGCAATAGTGACAAATATAACGAAGTTTTTGAGGAATAAAATTTGACTATTATCATCAGTTGATAATATTAAAGTTGAAGGAGAGCTCTTCGGTAAAAAATATCCGGTCATTTTCATTTTGAAGGTGAAAATATCAAAATTGATCTCTTCAGAAACAAACGGTATCCGAATAGAAACTATGATTTTGGCAAGCTATATTTTGTAACTTTCGCTCAAATTCATTTGTCATGAAACTATTTACCTGCAAACAAATCACCGAAATCGATCAGCAAACCATGAAACTTGAACCCATTTCGTCTCTTGATCTGATGGAGAGAGCTTCGGGGCAAATTGCCGAATGGATCATTCGCCGTATTGAAACAGACCGCGAAATATATGTTTTTGCCGGCCCCGGAAACAATGGAGGCGATGCCTTGGTTATTGCACGGTTATTAGCCTGGCGCAATTTTAAATGTACCGTTTGGCTGGCCAATTTTGGCAAAAAAGTAAGTGATGATCAGTTCAGTAACTTGCAGCGGCTTAATGACCAGAATAAAGCACTGATCAAAACAATTGATTCGGAGAATTCTATCCCCGACATTCCAACAAATACTCTTGTACTTGAAGGTTTGTTTGGGTCGGGGCTGAAAAAACCGCTGTCGGGCTTAACCAAATCAATTATCGAACGGATAAATAAATCCGGCGCAACAGTTATTTCGATTGATATACCCGCCGGACTTTTCGGGGAAGATAATTCGGCAAATGATTTATCTGCGATCATCAGGGCGAACCATACCCTAACGTTTCAATTCCCGAAACTGAGCTTTTTCTTTCCGGAGAATGATCAGTTTGTTGGTGAATGGGAAGTCCTGCCCATTGGGTTGCATCCCGAAGCAATCCTGCGCACCGAAAGTATTTTTTTTAGTCTGAACAAAACCCTGATTTCGGGCATATTGAAAAAACGAGATAAATTCTCTCACAAAGGAACTTTCGGTCACGCTTTGCTGATTGCCGGAAGTTATAGAAAGATGGGGGCAGCAGTTTTGGCTTCTAAAGCTTGTCTGCGCGCCGGAGTTGGCTTGTTGACCAGCCATATCCCGCAACGTGGATACGAAATTATTCAGAATTCTGTTCCTGAAGCCATGATCTCGATCGATCCTTCCGAAACTGTTTTTTCCGAAGTACCTGATTTATATCCCTTTTCGGCTGTTGGAATCGGGCCAGGGCTGGATAAAAAATCAGAGACTCAATTCGCTTTAAAAACATTGCTTCAGTCAAAGCCAAACAAGTTGGTGATTGACGCTGATGCCCTGAATATTCTTTCCGAAAATCAGGATTGGTACAGCCTTTTACCTGAAAAATCAATTTTGACACCTCATCCCAAAGAATTTGAAAGGCTGGCCGGACCGTCTGCAAACTCATTTGACCGCCTGCAAAAACAACTTCAGTTTTCTGTCCGGCATCAGGTCATTGTGGTCTTAAAAGGTGCGCACACCTGTATAACATTTCCTGATAGTAGCGCATATTTCAACAGTACCGGAAATCCAGGCATGGCAACTGCCGGCAGCGGCGATGTACTGACCGGAATTATTCTCGGTTTGCTGGCCCAAAACTACTCTCCCGAAGATGCTGCATTAATAGGAGTTTACCTGCACGGACTGGCTGGCGATCTGGCCGCAGCCCGATGGAGCGAACATGCTCTGATAGCCGGTGATATTGTTGATCAGATGGGAAATGCATTTCTGCAATTGGTATAATATTTTGTCTATTTTTGGGTTCTTTATTTTGAGCCATGAAGTTGAGATTAGAAACAGAAACCTTAAAATTTTTAAACATGAAACTTTCCATATTTGCCATCGGCTTGTCTTTTCTGGCTGCATCAGTTTTTGCAGCGCCGAAAGATGACAAGAAAAAAACGGAGGTTCCGGGCGCTGTTGCCGGACCTGCCGAAGGTGTTGTTTACGCTTTGCCGCAAACCGGAATCCGTGTTCACGTTAAAGCAACCCGTGAACGTTTTGTAAGCGGACCATTCAACATGTATGCCCAGAAAATGCTTGGCATCGACAATGCTCCGTCTGCCAGCAGCGAACGCTGGAATATCGACGAAATGAACATTGAATTATTCAGTGAACCCGATCCGGAACAGGTACATAAAGCTATGGGACCGACTGCACATCTGGTCAGTCTGACCGAAACCGGTATTCTGGCTGGATTAAATATGCCTGTAAAAACGACGGCCCCAGTTATCCAAACGCAGTCGTTTCTGACCAAAAATCTTGATGACCAGGTGAAATTTACCGATCTGTCGATTTGGAGTTTTTATTCTCCTGCTGATTCAACCAAAAGCTTCAAAATGGTTTCAAAAAATATGGATCAGAAAGCTGCCGAGGCTGCCGAAACTATTTTTAACCTGCGTAATTCACGCTTTGCTTTGCTGACTAATGCCGACGATGAGCCACTTCCTGATGGAAAATCGTTTGAAGTAATGACCCAGGAATTGGGGAAAATGGAAGAAAACTATTTGGCGCTGTTCATCGGAAAATCATCCAAACAAACGTATGAATTCAGCTTCGACTTTATTCCCGGGCAGAAAACCGCCAAAGGTGAAGTGTTTTTCCGATTCAGTGAAGACCGTGGCGTACTTCCCAAATCCGATTTATCTGGACGCCCGGTTGTTATTGAAGTCAATAAAGCCGAAAGTCTTTCGGTTAAACAGAGCGGATTGAGCGCTTCGGAAAATCCGAATGCCGGGAAAAGCGGATTGTATTACCGCATGCCAGGAATAGCAGATATCCGGATTATGGATGGCAGTACCCAACTGGCCGGATCCCGTATTCCAATCGCTCAGTTCGGCACCATTGCTCCAGTTCCTGAAGATCTGCTGGATGGCAATTATAAACTCGAATTCTTCCCCAGTACCGGGGCAATCAAATCAATTCTGGAAGTAGAATAAATCCGGAACAAATAACTGAACCTTATACTTAAAAAATGCAAGAACTTAAAAAATCGCTTCGCGACTCAAAATCGGCACGTTGGCTCATGCTCGGCCTTGTTTCGTTTACAATGATGTGTATGTATTACCTGACTGACGCCATGGCTCCTTTACAGGAGAGGCTTCAGGCCAATTTATCCTGGTCGGCCTCCGACTATGGGTTTTTCACCAGTGGCTATGGTTGGCTCAACGTGTTTCTTTTGATGCTCGTTTTCAGCGGAATGATTCTCGATAAAATGGGTGTTCGTTTTACCGGAATACTTGCCATTGGAATCATGTTAGTTGGTGCGTTCATTAAATACTGGGCCATTTCCGGTCACGTTCAGGGTATGTATGAGTTAACAATCTTTTCGTGGCAAGTGCTAGCACCCTCGGTAAAATCGGCAGTAGTAGCCGGCTTTGGATTTGCCATTTTTGGGGTTGGTTGCGAAATGTTTGGTATTGCCGCCAATAAGGCAGTAGTCCGCTGGTTTCGTGGGAAAGAAATGGCATTGGCGATCGGATTAAACACATCGACCGGTCGTATCGGTACTGCTTTAGCCATGTTTACCCCAATACCTTTGGTTAAGTTAACCGGAAATATCAGTTCTCCGGTTCTGCTTTCTCTTCTTTTGCTTTGTACCGGATTACTCGTATTTATCCTTTTCACTTTCATGGATCGCAAACTGGATAAGGAAGAGGCGGAGGCAGGCGTAGCCAGCGACGAAGAATTTAAGTTCAAAGACATTCTTGAAATAGGTAAAAACCGCGCATTCTGGTATATTACAATTTTGTGTGTGCTGTTTTATTCAGCCGTATTCCCATTCATTAAATATGCTACCAACATGATTGTCCAGAAATTCGAAATTTCTGATTCTTTTGCCGGTACAATTCCCGCGTTGTTACCATTTGGTGCCTTATTATTAACGCCGGTTTTCGGAGGAATATTCGACAAAAAAGGGAAAGGGGCAACCATTATGATCGTTGGTTCCATTTTGCTGGTTTGTGTTCATCTTTTGTTCTCCATACCTTCATTAAATAGCCTTCCTATCGCTATTGGATTAGTTATATTATTGGGTATTGCCTTCTCCATGGTTCCTGCAGCCATGTGGCCTTCAATTGCCAAGATTATTCCCCACAGCAAATTGGGGACCGCTTATGCCATGACCTTCTGGGTTCAAAACTGGGGGTTGATGGGTGTTCCTTTACTTATCGGCATTGTTTTAGACAAATATTGTATAACAGGTACCATAAACAAATTGGTTGATGGAAAAGAGCAAGTTGTTACCCAATACAATTACATGATTCCGATGTTGATATTTGCTTGCTTCGGATTTCTTGCCATTGGGTTTGCTTTGCTTCTGAAAGCCGAGGACCGCAAAAAAGGATATGGGCTTGAAAAACCAAATATCAGGAGTTAATCTAAAATTGAATTCTGAAATAATAGAAACCTGCATCCGTTTTTAATGAATGCAGGTTTTTTATTGTTCGTTCCGGGCAACAAACTACCCGTATAAATTGTACCTTTAGAAACTGAATATTTACTCCGAATTTCTTTTTAAAAACAACGATATGAGTAACGAAATTTCCAAATTAACGCCCGCAGAGGTCTGGGCTAATTTTTATGAATTGACGCGGATTCCGCGTCCGTCGCATCACGAAGAGCAGGTTCAGGAATTTGTTTTCAACTACGGTAAAAGTCTTGGGTTCGAAACCCTGAAAGACGAAGCCGGAAACGTGATTATTCGCAAACCAGCGACTCCCGGAATGGAGAACCGCAAAGGTGTTATCCTGCAAGGTCATCTCGACATGGTCCCCCAGAAGAACAGCGACAAAGATCACGATTTTACGAAAGACCCCATCGAAACAATTATCGATGGTGAATGGGTGAAAGCCGATGGAACAACGCTGGGTGCTGACAATGGTATTGGTGTTGCCGCTGCAATGGCAGTCCTCGCATCAAAAGAGTTGGCTCATGGTCCTGTTGAAGCATTGTTTACTGCGACCGAAGAAACCGGGATGGATGGGGCTGAAGGTCTGAAATCGGGATTGCTGAATGGCTCAATCCTGATTAATATGGATTCGGAAGATGAAGGTGAATTGTATGTGGGCTGTGCCGGTGGCGAAGATGCCAATGCCCGGTTCAGTTATACTGAAGTTCCGGTTCCCGCTGAATCTATTGCCTTTAAATTGAATGTAACCGGATTAAAAGGAGGCCATTCCGGACTGGATATCAATCTGGGTCGGGGAAATGCCAACAAGATTTTTTTCCGTTTGCTGAAAGAAGCATACAAAGTATGCGGTGTGCGCCTGGCATCCATCAGTGGAGGGAATCTTCGCAATGCCATTCCACGCGAAGCTTTCGGGATAATTACAGTTCCGTATGCTACGGCTGACAAGCTGGTTGGACTGATTGCCGGATTAACCAACATCATCAAGCGCGAGCTAACGGGCACCGAACCGACGCTGAAGATTGAACTGGCCAAGACGGAAATGCCAGCCGGTTTGATTGATGAGGAAATCCAGATTAAGCTGACTCATGCAATTGTTGCCTGCCCTAACGGTGCAATCCGAATGAGTGACAGTATGCCTGGACTGGTTGAAACATCGACCAATCTGGCCATTGTAAAATCAGACGCTGAAGCCAAAACCGTCAATATTGCCTGCCTGATGCGTAGTTCAGTTGATTCGGCCAAGGCAGAACTTGGCTCGAGAATGGAGTCGGTGTTTACCCTGGCCGGAGCCAAAGTTACCCTTTCGGGAGGCTATCCGGGCTGGAAACCCAACATGGAATCGCCAATCCTTAAAACTATGCAAAAAGTATATCAGGCAAAATTTGGAAGGATTCCCGAAATAAAGGCTATTCATGCCGGATTGGAATGTGGTATTTTGGGTGGAACTTATCCCAGCTGGGACATGATTTCTTTTGGTCCAACCATTCGTTTCCCGCATTCTCCTGATGAAAAGGTAAACATTGAATCAGTGGCCAAATTCTGGGATTTCCTGGTTGAAACCCTGAAAAATATTCCGGCCAAGTAAGTAATTCCGAAGGGATAATAAGATTATAGCGCGCCAATATGCCCGCAAACATTAATCCCGAAGGGTTGGCCGAATAATTCCGGCCCTTCGGGTTTTTTATTCCTTTTATTGAATATCCGGCTGCAATCCATACACAAGGCTGGTGTTAACATCAAAACGACCTAATCAACATGAAACAACTAACCTTATCCTTAATTTTTGGATTTTTTGTCATTGTCGGTTTTTCACAGTCAATCAATCCCAATCTTCCTGATCCAAATCCAGCGGCTGAAATCCCGGGCATGAAACTGGTTTGGGCTGATGAATTTAATGTTGATGGACAACCCAATCCTGAATTCTGGAAGCCCGAAAAAGGTTTTGTCCGGAACGAAGAGCTGCAATGGTATCAGGAGGCAAATGCCACCTGCAAAAATGGCGCTTTGCTGATTGAGGGACGTCGTGAAGAAATTCCGAATCCAAACTATCGTGCCGGAAGCCCAAGCTGGCGTACCAATCGGGAAGCAGCGCATTATACTTCGGCGAGCATCAATACCCGGGGTTTGCAACAGTGGCTTTACGGACGATTCGAAATCAGAGCCCGAATTGACACGGCAAGGAGTGCATGGCCAGCCATCTGGACGCTGGGTATGGAAAAACAGTGGCCATCAAACGGCGAAATTGACCTGATGGAATTTTATCGCGTTCAAAATGTGCCAACCATTCTGGCCAATGTAGCCTGGGGAACCGCAAACCAGTATGTTGGCAAATGGCATACCGAGCGCATTCCATTCTCGCACTTTTTGGCAAAAGACCCAAACTGGGATAAAAAGTTTCATGTCTGGAGAATGGACTGGACCCCGGAGTTCATCAAACTTTACCTCGACAATGAATTGCTGAATACCACTTTGTTGAGCGAAACTGTTAATCCCGACGGATTCAATCCATTCACTCAACCTCATTACTTGCTTTTAAACCTTGCTCTAGGTGGAAACGGCGGAAATCCTGACAAAAGTAATTTTCCGATTCGGTATGAAGTGGATTATGTGCGGGTTTATCAGAATAAGTAAAGAAGTTGTTTAAGGTCATTAAGTCATTGATTAACATTTTGCCATTCAAAAACAGGAAAATGCTTTTCGAAAAAATATCTGTGACATGAATTGAAGCAGCAATGCTAAGTTGCCCGTAATGCCCACATTTTTTGGGGTTAAACAATGTAGCTGGGGATCTTAACACATACTACTGAAATTTAGAGACAGACCTACCCGACAAAACGCCTGAAAGAGAAATATTTACAAAATGCGATTTCAAAAATATCAAAGAAACCCGTTGTGCGATTAAAATGCGAGAGCATATTTAAGTTTATTCAGGGGTTTGTTGTTTAAAAAGTTAAAATATTGAAGCACTGTCACTGCTGTAATTTTTGATAAAATGCGAACCGAAATGCCCAGGTTTGATTTTGCATAGTTACGCTTGAGCATAAATTGATCGCATAGTTGAGAGAATAGAGTTTCGATTCGTTTTCTTGACTTTTTAAAAATGTACGCAAAAGGTTCTTTGTCTTTTTGATTGCTTCTTTTGGGTGTTTCCAACCGGATATTGCACGATGAAAACAAGTCCAATTGATGTTCTTTTGACAGATATCCTTTGTTTCCAATGAGCCTGCAATTGCTTAAGTGAGAATGTTTAATGTCGGTCAAATAATAAACATCGTGAACGCTTGCCTTGCTCATATCCATACTTGCAAATACACCTCGAACTGAAGTCACCAGGTGCAATTTGTAGCCATAATAATAGGCCTTGCTAACAGCAGAATAACCTTTATCAGGTGCTGTTCCAAAGTTCTCCCTACATATTCTGCTTCGCTTTTCTCGGGCTATTTGACAAACAGGAACGGGAATAGAATCAACGATGTAAGTATCTTCTCCGTGGTTTAGAATGTTTGATAAGCCTTGATTAAAAGCTGCGATCCACGGATAAAGCCGCTTATGTCTGCGATTAAAATTGGAACGGTCAATGAGGTTTGGAAAATCGCTGGTATAATCTGATTTAAGTTTACCAAAGAAGTAACTTTCAGAGTCAATGCCAATAGATTCTGCAGTCAGAGCTAATGCAATTATTTGACAATCTGACATTTTTGGATTTCTTGGGTAGCTTTGAAAGTTGTCGAACTCATTAATCCGATCAGAAAAGAACGATTTGGTTAAACCAATAAACTTGTCGAAATTTGCCTTCAGGTTGTGCATAAGTAGAATAATGAATTGGCGTTTATTTTCTACTAATATATTGAATACCAATATAATGCACAACTTTTTAAACAATATTTTATTATTTATTTTCAATCGCACAACGAGTTCAAAGAACTAAATTATAAACAGTTAACAATCAGTGGGTTTTAAGTGCCTCCAATGATTGTGGGTAACTATTAAATCAAATGTATAAATACAATGAGGAAACTGCATTCAATTAGAAATATGGCCACAGGTCTGGCAGTATTGTCAGTAAACGTTGGTTCATCAGTAGCTAATAATAATCAATCAAAGGTTTCTGGAGGGAAGCCCAATGTGGTAATTATCCTGGCTGATGATATGGGATACGGTGATGTTTCTTCAAATAATCCATTTGCAAGGACATCAACACCAGCTATTGACAAATTGGCTAAAGAGGGTATCCGTTTTACGGATGCGCATTCGGGGGGCGCCGTGTGTACCCCTTCCCGATACAGCATCCTTACCGGACGTTATTTCTTTAGGGTTCCTAAAAAGGATTCTTATTGGGGATATTTAGCTCCCCTGATTGAGCCCGAAAGGGCAACGATCGGAACATTGATGAAAAGGGCGGGTTATACGACCGCTTGTATCGGGAAATGGCACCTTGGTTTGAACTGGGGGAGAAAAGATGCTTCTAAACCGCAAATT
This sequence comes from Prolixibacteraceae bacterium, assembly GCA_963676535.2. Lineage (GTDB taxonomy): Bacteria > Bacteroidota > Bacteroidia > Bacteroidales > Prolixibacteraceae > Aquipluma. Next base: position 14,061 of record CAXXKQ010000017.1, read on the forward strand.
GAGAATAAAAAAGTACCAGGGTACACGAATACCGACTTTAGCTCGGTGGTGACAGGCGGCCCGAACGAATTGGGCTTCGATTATTCGTTTATTTTACCGGCCTCATTGGATATGCCGCCCTATACTTTTGTGCGGAACGGGAAAGTAATAGATCCCAATATTGTTTTAACTGCAGATGCTTATCCGCGCACTTTGGATAGAACGGTATATGCCTGGGACCGAAAACATACCAGCGACACTGATGTTTATTGGGACCGCGGTGTCTGGTGGCGCAACGGAGAAATGTCAAAATCGTTTAAAGTGGAAAACTGTTTTGATGAAATTGTATCCGAAGGTATCTCGTTTATCGAACGCGAAGGGAAAAATAAAAAACCGTTTATGTTGTACCTGCCTTTAACGGGACCGCATACTCCCTGGATGCCTAATTCCCAATTTAAAGGGACAACCGAGTTAGGTACCTACGGGGATTTCATCGCACAGGTAGACAATGTGGTAACCCGTGTGACAGCAAAACTAAAAGAACTGGGCATCGATAAAAATACGATAGTGATTTTTTCCAGTGACAACGGAGCGCCTTGGGCAGAAGAGGATATCCTGCAATATGCACATCAAAGCAACTGGGGCCGAAGAGGACAAAAGGGGGATGCCTGGGATGGAGGTCATCATATCCCACTTTGTGTGAAATGGCCGGGTACAATCAACCCGGGCGCGACTTACCGGGAAACTGTTGGGTTGATAGATATCTTTGCAACTTTGGCCGATATTGCCGGACAACCACTGAAAAATGATGAAGCAGAAGATAGTTTTAGTTTTATGAATGTTCTGAATGGAAATATGCAAGCGCCTACCCGAGATCATCTAATCTATTTGTCTTCGGCAGGGAAACTGGCTATCAAAAAAGGTCCCTGGAAATATATTGAGGGTATTGGTTCGGGAGGGTTCTCTCTTCCGGCTAAGCTGCTGCCTGTAAAGAACGGACCAACCGGACAGCTATACAACCTGGCCCAGGATTCGCTCGAAAGCGTTAATTTGTTTTTGCAAAAGAAAGAGGTTGTTAAAGAGCTGTCAGGATTGCTGCGGGAAATAGAGGAACGTGGTTCCAGCAGAAATTTGGCAAAATAAATGGCTAATTTTACTGTAGCAAATTCAAAATCTATTTCTAAAAATTGTTTTTCATAACATCCACGTTTTCACTATATATTTCATATTTCTCTGAAATAAATTAAAGAATACTATGAATTGATCCTGATCCCTGAATTGATCCGTTTTATATTATAATATTGTACAAAAAACAAAAAACCGTAACTGATTGAATATCAATTACGGTTTTTTTAGTGGTGGGCGATGACGGATTCGAACCGCCGACCCTCTGGGTGTAAACCAGATGCTCTGAACCAGCTGAGCTAATCGCCCTTTTATGTTTGTTTTTTTGAACGCGCTCTATTTTTAAAGCGATGCAAAGATATATTCGTTTTTGAAATGTGCAAGCGAAATTTTGAAAAAAATCTCACAAAACTTCAGCGACCACAAAGGTACTTCCCCCGACGAAAATGAGGTCTCTGGGATCAGCATTTGCCAAAGCTGCTGAAAGCGCCTGACGAACAGTTGGGTAACAATTCCCCTTTAACCCAAATCTTGAAGCTTTTGCTGCGAGTTCTTCGGGGGCAGCTGCACGTGGTATGGAGGCCTTCGTAAAATAGCAGGTGGCAGCGACTGGAAGCAGTGACAAAACCTGGTCCTGATCTTTGTCGTTTACCATCCCAATAATCAGATGCAGGTTCTTCCATGCAGTCTGATTGATCTGTTCAACTACCAGTCGGATGCCAGCTGGGTTATGCCCAGTATCACAGACGGTCAGTGGATTGTGGCCAATGATTTGCCAGCGCCCAAGAAGGCCAGTATTTTGGATGGTATTTCCAATTCCTTTCCGGATGATGGATTCGGTCAGGTTCCACCCCCGCGAATTCAAAATATCGATGGTTTTTAAAACCGTGGGAACATTGTTTCGCTGATAAATGCCGAGCAAATCAATTTTCAAATCCGAATAAACCAATTCATTTGCCTTCCTAATATTCAAACTTTGTTTGCCATCAATAGTTATCATCGAATAATCGGTCTGGTATTCCCGGTCGGCAAACGAAATCGGAGCATTTAGTCTTTCCGCAAATTCCAGGAAAACCGGACTGGTTTCGGGATTGGATTCTCCAATCACCACCGGAATTCCCGACTTGATAATTCCCGCTTTTTCGGCTGCTATTTTAGGTAAAGTATTTCCAAGTAACGCCTGATGGTCAAAACTGATATTCGTAATTACAGATACTTCCGGCGTAATAATATTGGTAGAATCAAGGCGTCCTCCCAATCCCACTTCGATTACAGCTACGTCAACTTTCATCGTCCGGAAATAATCGAATGCCATCGACACGGTAAGTTCAAAAAACGAAGGTTCCAGCTTAGCGGTTTCATTTTTTGCCCTGTACATTTCGGTAAAACGAACAACCGCTTTCTCGCTGATCATTTCACCGTTGACTTTGATCCGCTCCCTGAAATCCTTCAGATGTGGCGAAGTATACAAGCCCGTTTTAAAACCGGCTTCCTGAAGGATGGATGCCAGTATATGAGAAACTGAACCTTTCCCATTCGTTCCGGCCACGTGAATCGTTTTAAATGAATGATGCGGATGATCAAACATTTCATCCAGTTCGATCGTATTGTCCAGGTTGTCTTTGTAGGCAGCCGGGCCAGTACGCTGAAACATAGGCAACTGACTATATAAAAATTCAAGTACTTCCGGATAGCTTGGCATGTGCAAAAAACTTATGAACACAAGTTTAAAAATACAAGGGTAAAATTGAGAATTTAAAGGCTGAATCGGGAATATTCAGGCCTAATTTTTCTAAATTTATGGAAACCTTAAAGATGAATGGCGATGGCAAAGAAAAAACAAACCAAAATCTTCGTACTTGACACCAATGTGATTTTGCACGATCATACCAGTATTTACCAGTTTCAGGATAACGATATTGTGATTCCGATAACCGTGCTTGAAGAACTTGATAAATTTAAACGTGGCAATGATCCCATCAACTTTCAGGCCCGTGAGTTTGTGCGCGAACTGGATGAAATTGTAGGTGACAAGTTATTTAATGGAGGCATCAAATTAGGACCGGATAAAGGAAAACTGATCATTGAAACAGGTAAACCCATTCCGGAAGAAATGAGACAATCTTTTCGGGAAGATATTCCTGATCACCGGATATTGGCCATTGCCATGTATACCGGGCAGAAATACCCCGACCGGCCAACGATACTGATTTCGAAAGATATTAACCTTCGGATGAAAGCTAAATCGCTGAAGATTCAGGCTGAAGATTATTACAACGACAAGGTAAAAGACATTCAGCACCTGAATAAAAGTGTAACAGAACTGCCCGATTTCGACGATACTTTAATTGAAAAACTATACAGTGAAAATTCTCTTCCGGTTGAGGTGATGAGTCTGGAGCAAACTCCTGAAATTAATGAATATTTCATCATCAAATCGCCGAAGGCCAGCGTTCTGGGAAGATACGACGGTGGATTGAAAAAGATGGTGAGAGTGGAAAAGAAAACAGCTTACGGCATTAAACCGCGGAATGCAGAGCAAACCTTCAGCCTCGACGCGCTTTTTAATCCTGAGATCAAGCTGGTAGCGCTTACCGGAAAGGCCGGAACGGGAAAAACATTGCTTGCCTTGGCAGCGGCGCTGGAACAGCACAAAAGTTTCGGGCAAATCTTGCTGGCCCGTCCGATTGTGGCCTTAAGTAACCGCGATTTGGGTTATTTGCCAGGCGATGCGCAGGAGAAAATAAATCCTTACATGCAACCTTTGTTTGACAATCTGTCGGTAATTAAACACAACTACAATCCCCGCAGTGTTGAATACCAAAAAATTGAAGAATTGCTTAAGGACGAACGATTGATTATTACACCACTGGCTTACATTCGCGGACGAAGCCTTTCGAATTCCTATTTCATCATCGACGAGGCTCAGAACCTCACTCCGCACGAAATTAAAACGATTATTACGCGGGCAGGCGAAGGCTCTAAGTTGGTTTTTACCGGCGACCTCCAGCAAATTGATTCACCCTATCTTGATATGAAATCAAACGGGCTGGCTTACATGACCGAAAAAATGAAGGATCATGAAATTTTTGCTCATGTCAACCTGGTAAAAGGCGAACGAAGCTACTTAGCAGAACTTGCCAGCGACCTGCTGTAGTAATTTTTTTTGGACAAGGTTATATTTTCTTACTTTTGTCGCCTGTAAATCAGATGAACAAAAGGATTGGGATGGATTATTCAGGAAAGAAAGCTTCATTTTATACCCTCGGGTGCAAACTTAATTTTTCAGAAACGTCAAGCATTGCACGTCGCTTTGAAGAAAGTGGGTTTGATCGGGTTGATTTTTCGGAACGGGCCGATGTTGTCGTGATCAACTCATGTTCGGTAACTGCTGAGGGCGATAAAAAGACGCGCAACATTATTCGTCAGGCAGTGCGGAAAAATCCTGAAGCGATGGTGGTGGTCACCGGTTGCTATGCCCAGCTTCAACCCGATGCCATTCAGCATATCCAGGGCGTTGACCTGATTGTGGGTTCAGCCGAAAAACTGAATATCCCCGAATATCTTGGAAATTTGTCAAAAAATGCACAGCCCGCCATCCATATTCAAAAGCCCAGAGAAATACGGAATTTTTTCCATGCGTATTCATTTGGCGACCGTACCCGTAGCTTTCTGAAAGTTCAGGATGGATGTGATTATTATTGCACTTATTGCACTATTCCATACGCGCGCGGACGGAGCCGAAACGACAGCATCAGTAATACGGTCGCCGAAGCGAGACAAATTGCCGAACGCGGCACATTGGAAATCATTTTAACGGGCGTAAATATTGGTGATTTCGGCAAATCGACGAATGAAGATTTCATTGATTTGTTGCGTGAACTCGATCAAGTTGAATCGCTGCACCGAATCCGTATTTCGTCGGTTGAGCCCAATTTGCTGACAGATGAAATTATTGAATTTGCAGCTCGCTCACAGCGAATTATGCCTCATTTTCATTTGCCGCTGCAATCGGGCTCGAACGATGTTTTGGCGTTGATGAAACGGAAATACAAACGTGAAGTTTTTGAAAGCCGGGTGGCGAAGATAAAAACAGAGCTGCCCCATGCGTTTATCGGTGTTGATGTGATTGCCGGAACCAATGGCGAAACCGATGAATTCTTTCGCGATTCCTATCGGTTTATAGCCGATCTGGATGTTTCACAACTTCATGCTTTTCCATATTCCGAAAGACCCGGAACCAAAGCGCTTGAATTGAAACCAGTGGTGCCGGTTGAAGAACGGAAACAACGTACGCAACGGCTGATCTCTCTGTCTGACCGAAAAACAGAGTGCTTTTACCGTCAGCATCTGGGTACAGTTCGCGAAGTACTTTTTGAAGAACAAAAAGATAAAAAAACAATCTCCGGATTTACTGATAATTACATCAGGGTGGAAACTGTATATCAATCCGGACTTGAGAATAAAATTGCCCTGGTAAAACTGGAAAACATTTTGCAAAATGGAAATGTACAGGGAAGTGTTGTTATTTAGAACACAAAAAATAAGCAGAAACAGCATTTTAATATATAACTCATATTACCATCATGGATCTCGAAATACTTTGCACACAAGTTCAGCAACTGGCCCGTGAGGTTGGCCGGTTTATTTTTGAAGAACGCGAAAAATTTACGGCTGCCGACATCATCCACAAAGGAAAAGCCGACATGGTAACCTATGTCGATAAAACTTCGGAAGCCCGGATTGTTGCCGCCTTGCGCGAATTACTTCCGGGTTCGGGTTTTATTGCTGAAGAAGGAACTGCCAAAGACAATGGTGAAAAATATCGCTGGGTGATCGATCCTCTCGACGGAACCACAAACTACATTCATGGAATTTCGCCTTTTGCGGTGAGTATTGCGCTGATGGAAGATCAGGAAATCGTTCTGGGTGTCGTTTACGAAATCAGTCTGGATGAAATGTTTTATGCCTGGAAAGGAAGCAATGCTTGTCTGAATGGCCGTGAGATTCATGTTTCTAAAGCTGCTGCTACGGCAGATTCGTTGATCGCAACCGGTTTCCCGTATTACGATTTTTCGAAGCTCGACAAATACATGGAAACCATGAGCTTTTTTATGCGGAATTCACACGGGATGCGCCGTTTGGGTTCAGCTGCAGCCGACATGGCTTACGTGGCAGCCGGAAGGTTCGAAGCATTTTATGAACATGCCCTGCATGCGTGGGATGTTGCTGCCGGAATCATCATTGTAAAACAGGCCGGAGGAAAAGTCTGCGATTTTAATGGCGGTGAAAACTATTTGTTTGGCGGCGAAATGATTGCCTGTAATACCAACTATTTTGATGAATTTTACAGCATCGTTCACAAACATTTGGCGTAACCAGATTTCTTCAGATTTACTCTTTCCCCGGATTGATGGCTTCAACTTTGCTGGCTACCGATCCGTCGCTCAGACGGGTTTCAAGCCGGGTGCCTACATTGATTTGATTTACTGATTTGACAATCTTTCCGTCAATCATAGTCAGCGAATAACCTCTGCGAATGATGTTTTGCGGATCAACCAGCCGAAGTTTATCCTGAACTGAAATCAGATTCTTTTTTTCTGTTTTCAGCTGGTCTGTGACTTTTATTTTTAGCAGATGCTGAAATTGATTCAGTTCATTTCTGTTTTTTAAGATATGCTGCCGGAATAGAAACCGGAGCTGACTGCCAGATCTGTCGAGTAAATGAGTTTGCCGGGCAACAAAACGCTTGGTTTGGTATTGCGTGTCAACCAAGAGTTTATTCAGGGTGGTTTGCTGACTTTTAAGAAAAACATCTGACCGGTTGGCGAGTTGAATACCAGCAATGTTGAGGCGGTTCCGGTGTGAAACAATCATCCGGTTGACCAGCCGATTGAGCTGATCGGCAGCATCACTCAGCCGGGTTCTGTTTTCATCCAGCTGATCATTAATCATTTCGAAAAAATGTTTCTCCAGATCGTCCAATTGTTGTGAGAAACGCAGCGCCCCCGCAATCAGGAACTCTGCAACAGCCGTCGGCGTCTTCATGCGGGTATGCGCCACCAGATCAACCACGGTGTCGTCTTTATCGTGTCCAATGCCGGTAATCACAGGAAGCGGAAACTGTGACACATGAAATGCCAGCTCATACTGATCGAAACAGGCCAGATCGAGTTGGGCGCCTCCACCGCGGATAATAACCACCGCATCGAACCATTCTTCGTACAGGTAAATGCGTTCCAGTGCATTCATGATGCTGTGCGGGGCTTCATTCCCCTGCATGACTGCCGGAAACAATTTGGTGTAAAATACAAACTGATGCGGGTTGTTGTGTAACTGGTCCAGAAAATCCTGCAAGCCGGCAGCCGTTGGCGACGAAATAACTGCAATCCGCTGCGGTACCAAAGGCAGTTCCAGCTCCTTGTTCATCTCGAAAACGCCGTCTTCCTGGAGCCTCCGGATAATTTCCTTTCGTTGCCGGGCCATATCGCCAAGCGTGTAAACCGGATCGATGTCTCGAATATTCAGGCTGAAACCATATACTTCGTGGTATTCCACTTTGGCCATAACCAATACTTTCAGTCCTTCTGAAAAAGTCTGCCCCGTGGTAGTTTCAAAATAAGGACGCAACATTCTGAATGTATAGGACCAAATCGTTGCCCGGCATCGCGCGACAACCGTATCAGAATCTTGCTCCGTCTCAACCAGATCAAGATAACAGTGTCCGCTCCGGTTGACGGTCATTTCGCTGATCTCGGCCACCACCCACACGGGCAAGGCAAACGCTTCTTCCAAACTGTATTTTACCTGTTGCTGTAATTCCGAAAGTGTCAGTTGACGGTCGTTCATGTTGGTATTTTCAGGGACATTCAAATTTGTACTGTCCAAAGTTATTCAAAATTGAACATTCCGGATAATTTTCACTCACCTTCAACGACCTTCTTTTTTTGTCTTTTTAATGTTTTACCTCAACCAATGCACCGTCAATAATTTTAACCACCACATCTTCGTCGAGCAAGGTGGTGATGTCGCCTAAATCGGAGGCATCGCCTTCGGCTACTTTCCGGAGAATCCGGCGCATAATTTTTCCTGAACGGGTTTTGGGCAGTCCGGGAACCAGCTGAATCAGATCAGGACGTGCAAACGGGCCAATCATATTGGTAACCGCCATTCCGATACTTTTCCGGATGCCTTCTTCTCCACCGGTTGAAAGTTCGCCACATACCACAAAAGCATAAATGCCTTGCCCCTTGATCGGATGCGGATAACCAACCACGGCCGATTCGTTGACCAGCGGGTGTGCATTGATGGCATTCTCAATTTCTGCAGTTCCCAACCGGTGACCGGAAACGTTGATTACATCGTCAACACGGCCGAGGATGCGGTAATAGCCGTCTTCGTCGCGTTGCACCCCATCTCCGGTGAAATAAAGATTTTTGAATGATGAAAAATAAGTTTCCCTGAAACGTTCGTGGTCTCCCCATATTGTACGGGCAATTCCCGGCCACGGAAATTTGATGCAAAGGTTACCTTTCACGCTGTTGCCATGTAATTCGTTGCCTTCTCCATCCACAATAATGGGCTGAATTCCGGGCAACGGTAAAGTGGCAAACGATGGTTTGGTCGGGATAATTCCGGGTAGCGGACTAATCATCACCCCGCCAGTTTCGGTTTGCCACCAGGTATCCACAATCGGGCAGCGGAACCGGCCAATGTGGTCGTGGTACCAATGCCAGGCTTCTTCGTTGATAGGCTCCCCAACCGTTCCCAACACTTTCAGCGATGATAAATTCTTATCTGAGATGTGTTCCATTCCGAGTGCCAGCAACGATCGGATAGCCGTTGGGGCGGTATAAAACTGGTTGACTTTGTATTTATCAACCACATCCCAGAACCGACCTGCATCCGGCCAGGTTGGAATTCCTTCGAACATTAGCGTTTGGGCACCGTTCAGCAAAGGGCCATAAACGATGTAGGAATGGCCCGTAATCCAGCCAATATCTGCGGTACAGAAATAGACGTCTCCGGCATTATACTGAAATACATTTTGAAAGGTGTAGGCCGAATAAACCATATATCCTCCGGTGGTATGGACGATTCCTTTAGGCTTCCCGGTTGATCCGGAAGTATAAAGAATGAACAGGTTATCTTCGGCGTCCATTTCTTCTGCCAGACATTCATCTGATTTTCCGTCAAGAATTTCGTGCCACCAGGTGTCGCGTCCGGCAACCATTTTGATGTTTGAATTAGTTCGTTTATACACAATTACCTTGTCAACACAGGCACAACTTTCCAGTGCCTCGTCAACAATATTTTTCAACGGAGTAATTTTTTCGCCACGAAATCCTCCGTCGGCTGTTAAAACGATTTTTGCTTCAGCATCGATAATACGGTCGGCCAGCGAAGCCGCTGAGAAACCAGCAAAAACCACCGAATGTACCGCTCCGATTCGGGCACAGGCCAGCATGGCGATGGTGAGTTCGGGAATCATGGGCATGTAAATGGCAACCCGGTCTCCTTTTTTTACTCTCAGTTGTTTCAGAGCATTGGCAAATTTATTGACCTCTTTATAAAGTTCGGTATAAGTCAGGATTCTGTTTTGTTCCTGAGGATTGTTGGGTTCCCAGATGATGGCGGGCTGATCGCCGATGGTATATAAATTCCGTTCAAAAATATTTTCGGTAATATTGAGTTTCCCGCCGGAAAACCATTTGATTGCCGGTCCTTCGAAATCCCATTCCAGAACACGGTCGCAGCGTTTGTGCCAGTAAAAACCTTCGGCTACTTCAGCCCAAAAGGCTTCGGGGGTTACCAGGCTTTTCTGATATTCGTGAATGTAACCACCCAAACTGTGAATTTTTGATGCCATCGTTAAATTTCTTTAGGATTAATAAAAGAGGGTTTTATCTGAAATATAAGACAGGTAACAAGTAAAACAAATTTTGGTTGAAAAACAACCGGTTAGATTTTTGTATCCCGGGTTCAACAGAAATAGAAAGATAAATCCTTATTTTTATCTTGAATTTCGAATTAATCTGACTATGAAACCAAAACTGATTTTCTTACTTTTCTTTGTTGTCTGTCATTTTTCGCTGCCGCTTTTGGCTCAAAAACTTTCCACGGGAAATCCCAAAGATTTTAAAGTAAAAACTTGTCTTCATTCGGTGAGTTACATGGGAGTCTGGCGTGGTCAGCCGCTGCTGACAGTCGATCAGTTTTTAATAAAAGCGAAAGAGTTGGGCTATCAGGGAGTGATGATTGCGGCCAAACGGCCACATTTGTCGCCGCACGATTACGACAAAGCTGCTCGTGCAAGGCTAAAAGCCAAAATTGATTCGCTGGGTCTGACTTTAGTTGGGTTGGCCGGATACACCGATTTTACCGCCGGAATTGACAAGCCCGGAATACCCAATGCCGAGATTCAGGCGGCCTGGGTTGGTGATCTGGCCGAGCTGGCAAGCGATCTGGGAACAAAAGTTGTTCGCGTTTTTACCGGATATGAGCGTCCCGGAATTCCTTACGATAAACAATATGCTGAGGTAGTGAATGGCTTGAAAATGGCTGGAAAACTGGCAGCCAAATACGGTGTTACTTTGGTGGTGCAAAATCACCACGATATTGCGTTGCACCACGATGCCATGTACTGGTTGCTGAAAGAAGTGAATTTGCCTAATGTTCTGGCTGGGTGGGATGCCTGGTCGCCAACGCTTGAGGGACTCAGTTCCGAAGAACTACGTCAGTCCATTCTGAAGATGAAGCCTTTTCTGGCTCAGACCATTGCTGCCGATTATGTCAGGCAACCGCGGTTCAGTTACGTCAACGACCTGACCAATTATTCGGCACAACAGCCGGTGATGCGCGCTACTCAAATGGGAAAGGGAATCATTGACTACAAAACATGGTTCAATGCGCTGAAAGAAATCGGCTACCAGGGTTGGGTGATTTACGAAATGTGCGAAGTGCTCGAAGGCGGCGGATCGATGGAAAACATGGACCGCACAGCCAAAGCTTTTCTGGATTACATGAAACAGTTTGAATAAATTTTTGAAACCCGGATTGGGCTATTTTGTTCTGATATCATGGGAAAAACAGCTTTAGTCATTGGTGCCAGTGGATTAGTCGGACAACAACTGGTTAATCAGTTGCTTGTACACCCTGAGTTTGAGAAAGTCAGGATTTTTGTCCGCCGAACAACTAAGTTAAGCCATCCGAAACTGGATGAACAGATTATTGATTTTGACCGGCCCGAAATCTGGAAAAACCTGGTGCAAGGCGATGTGCTTTTTCTCGACATTGGGAACAACCATCAAAACGGCAAAAACCCAAAGAGAACCAATACCGGGTTGATTTCACCTATCAGTATGAGTTTGCCAAAGCGGCTGTCGAAAATGGCGTTCCGGCTTACGTGCTGATTTCGTCGGTGGGCGCGAATCCAAAATCTTCAGTTTTTTATTCGCGCATGAAAGGTGAACTGGATGAAGCTGTTGCCAAACTGAACTTCAAAAAATTAATTGTCATTCGTCCATCTATCCTGGATGGAAATCGTCAGGAGAAAAGGGCAGGGGAGAAGGTTGGACTGGTTATCAGCCGTTTTCTGACCCGATTCGTATTGAAGAAATATCGCCCGACACCGGTAGATGTACTGGCTGCGAAAATGATCAGCCTGTCGCTCGACCAGTCGGGAGGTTTCAGAGTAGTAGAGGGATTGGAAATATTTTCTCAACCAAAATAGCTTTCATCCGTTTAGTATCGAAACATTTAAAATTCAGAAAACATGTACACCGGTTTTTTACATTTACACGATACTTTGCGTTGGTTGCTTTTGGTCAGTTTAGTCATTACTTTGGGTAAATATCTCGTTGGATGGTTTGGGAATCAGCCTTGGAAAAAGGTTGACAACATTCTGGGAATCGTATTTACTTCACTAATGGACCTGCAACTTTTGACCGGCCTGGTCCTTTATTTTTTCCTGAGTCCGGTCACCAAAATGGCTTTGTCTGATTTTGGCGCAGCCATGAAAAACGCCGATTTGCGTTTCTACGCCGTCGAGCATTTATCGATGATGCTGATTGCTGTGGTTTTGGTGCACATTGGTCGGGTCAAATCGAAAAAGGCGGTAACTGATACCTCTAAATTCAAGCTGGCAACCATTTTCTATCTCATTGCTTTGGTTGTGATGGTTGTTGCCATTCCGTGGAGCAGGTTGTAGATTAAAAGCTTTCATCAGGGAATCGCCACTAAAGGAAACAGAAAATTCTTTTAGTGGCGATTTTTTTTTGATTTTAGCTGAACCTTTCGTTTTTGAGGTGTACAGGTAAAGAAAAATCATGATCTTTCAGAAAAAGAAATACTTGGGTTTGATCCTGATGGTCAGTTTGCTAACTTTGGGTTTCATTCTGATGAGCGGTGGTGGTTCCGATGATCCGAATGTTTTCAATGAAGAAATTTTCAGCTTCCGGCGCATAACTTTGGCGCCTATACTAATTGTAAGTTCATATATTGGTTTAATCTGGCTGATTCTTAAAAAATCGTCGAATTGATATTCCGGAAAAAAAATAAGGTTTACAGCGATAATGAGTTGATGCAGCAAATCGTTTCGGGCGATCAAGCGGCATTCGGCGAATTGTATCATCGTTACAAAGACCGGATGTATTATTATTTCTACCGGATGCTGGGAAACTCATCGGAGCAGGCCAACGATTTTTTGCAGGAGCTTTTCATGAAACTGATCGAAAAGCCTGAACGTTTTAATCCGGCATTTTCTTTTCCGACCTGGCTATATTCGGTGGCCAATAATATGTGTAAAAATGAATATCGCCGGAGTGAAGTCCGGAAAGAATACCAGGCGGCAGAAGCTCTAGAGCCTAAACTCGATTACCCAAACGACTCGTCGGTTGACCCGGAACAGCTTCTTGAAAAGATTTTCCTGACCCTCGACCAGTTGGGCGAAGAACACCGCTCGGCTTTTTTGCTTCGTTACCGCGAAAGTTTTTCGATACGCGAAGTGGCTGAAATTTTAGAGCTTCCCGAAGGAACGGTGAAATCGCGCCTGTTTTATGCAAAGAAATTGCTGGCCGGGAAACTGGAGCATTTAAAAGATGAAATTGAATTCTAAAAAATAATACATCATGAGAAAGATGAATCAAGATCAAAAGTTGGCACAACTTATTCGGAATGATCGGGTTGGCGAACCAGATAAAGCGATTGAAGATCGGTTGATGTATGCTTTTTTACTGAAATCGGGTAGTTCAAAGCCACGGCAAAACTCGTTTGCCAACTTCTTCGGTTGGTTGTTCTCGACACAAAGTTTGGGCCTGAAAACCGGCATAGTTTCAGTTATTTTGTTCTTCTCGGTTATGAATACCCAAATTAATATTGAATCAGGAAAAGTTACCGCAACCGATAGCCTGTTTACCAAGCGGGTGCTGGTGGCCGATTCAACCAACTTCATTCAAACCGTTGATTCCATTCGTCCGGACAGCCTGAACTGATATTCCAAAAATAATCGTTAATTTTAAAAGGTTTTGAGCTTGCATGAGTTGACATGCGTTTGATCACCAGCTAAACCTTTGAATGTAATGAGTACATCGGCTTGTATTTACCCTGAATTGATTGAGCTGCTTCAGCAACACGCAGGTTATGTTTTGGCTACCGTTGTCAATACGCAGGGATCTACTCCACAAAAATCCGGAAGCTCGGCCCTGATTGGTACAGCCGGATTAATGGCTGGTACAGTGGGCGGTGGAATGACGGAGCTGAAAGTCATTCAGCAATCAAAAATTCTCCTGAAATCGAAAGAATCAAAACTGTTTTCGTTTGAATTGCATGGCGAAATTGCCCGGGGCAGCGACTCCATCTGTGGCGGAAACATGACCATTTTGCTTGATGCTTCACCCAGATTGCACCTCCCTGTTTTTACACAACTTAAAAGTAGTTTGAAGCAACGGCAAAAAGGCATTTTAATGACTCTGGTTGATACCTCAGATCAGGAACAAGTGAAAATTTTCAGGCATTGGTTTACCGACGGCGCCAACTGGTCGTTTTCAGAAGAATTGAAAAAAAACATTGAGCCTGCAATTTCTGAATTGTTGCAAAATCCGGTACTTAATGCCAACCGTCTGATTTCGTTGAAAATAAATGAAACAGGTTTCGCCGGATTTGCTTTTTTGGAACTGATTCTTCCTAAACCTATGCTGGTTATTGCCGGAGCGGGGCATATTGGCCAATCTTTGGCACATCTTGGAAAATTTCTGGGGTTCGAAGTTACCGTTTGGGACGACCGCCCTGAATATGCCGATCAAACTAAAATTCCGGATGCAGATATCGTTCTGTCGGGAGCGGTTGAGAATAGCTTGGGGCAAATCAACATTCAGAACGATTCCTTTCTGGTTATTGTAACCCGCGGACATAAAAGCGATGCTGAGGCGCTACGCAGATTTATCGGGACTAGTGCGGCTTACATCGGGATGATTGGCAGCAAGGCAAAAGTAGCGCAGATGAAAGCTTCGTTTCTGGAAAACGGTTGGGCAACTCCCGAACAGTGGGCTCGGGTTTATACGCCGGTTGGGCTCGATATCGGAGCAAAAACCGTGGAGGAAATTGCCATCAGCATTGCTGCCGAATTGGTAAAAGTTAAAAATCAAATCACGAAGAACCATGAATGATGTTTGGGCCATCGTTTTGGCGGCAGGAAAATCCACCCGAATGGGGACACAGAAGCTGCTTTTGCCTTTCGATGGAAAAACCATTGTGGAAAAAGTGGTCGAAAATATCCTGAATTCAGAAATTGACAAGGTGATGGTTGTTTTGGGAGCCAATCATTTTGACGTTGCAGAAACCCTGAAAGCGTGGCCGGTTAAAACAGTTTGGAATGAAAATTTTCAGGAGGGAATGCACACTTCGGTGATTTCGGGAGTGAAAGCTTTACCATCCGGAGCAAAGGCAGCCCTGATTTTTTTGGGCGATCAGCCTTTTATTTCAGACCAGGCTGTGCAAAAAGTGGTTGAAGCCTGGCAAACCTCCCAAAAAGGAATTGTGATTCCGCTGTTTGACGGCAAACGCGGGCATCCGCCGTTGTACGACATGAAATATCGGCAAGAACTTTCGAGCCTTAATCCGGCTATTGGATTAAGATCGGTTGCCCTGAAATTTCAGGAAGATGTTTATGAGGTGGAAACTTTTTGCCCGGAAATCGTACGCGACATTGATACAAGAAGTGATTATTTAAACGAATTGGGAATGAAATGATGATGTTACCCCTTCGGGGTTTCATATCGTGTATGCAATGATATGGCTATAATCTTGTCACGCCTTCGGCGTTGTGATTAATTCCAAAGGTATGTAAAGATTGTAGGATATGCAGAACAAAAAAAGTTTTCAATCCCGAAGGGATGTAAGGATTATAGAAGATGGAGATCAAAAAGGGTTTTAATCCCGAAGGGATGAAATGATATTGAGAATCAATTTTAATTAATATGGCTGGAACATTCTCCCAAATTTATATTCAGGTTGTATTTGCCGTAAACGGTCGCACAAACCTGCTTCAAAAGCCGTGGCGTGATGAAGTTTTCAAATATATGTCGGGGATAATTAAAGGCAAAAATCAAAAACCGATCATTGTGAATGGGGTTGCCAATCGTGTACATCTATTTGTTGGATTAAAACCCTCCATGCCATTGTCTGATATAATTAGAGATGTCAAGAGCAATTCAAGCAATTTTATTAATGAGCAAAAGTTTGTTCATGGCAAGTTTTCCTGGCAGGAAGGTTTTGGTTCGTTCTCTTATTCACATTCACAAATATATCAGGTATATCAATACATTTTGAATCAGGAAGAACATCATCATAAAAGAACTTTTAAGGAAGAATACATGGATTTTTTAAAGAAATTTGAAGTTGAATATGATGAGAGATTTTTATTCGAATGGTATGATGGCTAATGTCTGTCTTCCTGATGTTGCAAATGCAATATAACAATAACGAACTAAATAAAAGCAAAGAACATGGCAGAGATCATTCGATTTGAACTAAACGGAAAAAAAGTGGAAATGCCACTTGAAAAAGGCCAGACCCTGCTGTGGGCCCTCCGGACCAATTTTAACCTTACCGGAACCAAATACGGTTGTGGTGAAGGTTACTGCGGAGCCTGCACGGTACTGATGGACAATGAGCCAGTGCGCTCATGCGGTATCCAAATGGAAGATATGGCCGGTAAAAAGATTATTACGATAGAAGGTTTGTCTAAGAACGGGAAACTTAACCCGGTTCAGCAGGCTTTTGTCGATCACGATGCGCTGCAATGCGGATTCTGTACCCCCGGCATGATCATGAATGCTTACGGACTGCTATTGAAAAACCCTCACCCTACCAGGGAACAGATCATTGAAGGCATGGAAGACAACCTGTGCCGGTGCGGCGCTCACAAGCGGATTATTGAAGCTATTGAATCGGCCTCTAAGGTCATGTAAGTTTAACCTGATAAAAAAATGACAATGAAAAACAACAAATATTATCGGGACGAAGTGCCGGAAAATAATCCAACGTTTGAGGTTGACCGGCGTGACTTTGTGAAACTACTGGGAGGCGGTTTGTTTATCTATTTCCAGTTGGGCGAATTTTTAACCGGCGTTGCTGCTGAAACTGAACAGCGGCGGTCGTTGCCAACCGATTACAATGCCTTTTTGCACATTGGCGAAGATGGAAAGGTTACCGCCATGATCGGCAAAATTGAAATGGGACAGGGGATCATCACCTCATTTCCACAAATGATTGCGGACGAACTGGATACTCCGCTTGAGAGCATTAAAATGGTGATGGGCGACACCGAACTTTGCCCGTATGATGCCGGAACCTGGGGATCTATGTCAACAAGGGCATTAGGGCCTTCTTTGATGGTGGCCGTTGCCGAAGCTCGTGGTGTTTTACTGTCACTTGGAGCTGAAAAGTTAGGTGTAACTCCTGAGGAACTTGCAATTGAAAACGGAGTCATTTTCGTTAAAGACAAAAAGAATCAAAAGGTTAGCTTTGGCCAGCTTACTGAGGGAAAGAAGATCGAAAAGCACCTGGATGTAAAGCCCAAGGTGAAAGATTTCAGCGAGTATAAAATCCGCGGAAAGTCGTTTAATCATGCTGACGGGATTGCCAAAGTGAAAGGCGAAGCCATGTATTCGGGCGATTTCCGGATGCCCGGAATGCTGTATGCCAAAATTCTCAGGCCACCATCACACGGTGCCACTTTGGTTTCGGCTGATACTTCGGAAGCTGAAAAGCTGGAAGGAATTACGATAGCCCGCGACAAAGAACTGGTTGCTGTTTTGCACCGCGACCCTGAAAAGGCGGAAAAAGCGCTTACCAAAGTGAAAGCCGAGTATAAATTCGATGAAATGAAGGTGGACGACCAGACCGTTTTCAAACATCAGCTTGAATTTAAGTCGGAAAGCCGGGTGGTAAAGAGTGTTGGCGATATTGAAACCGGTAGAAAGAATTCAGACCTGATCATTGAGAGTGAATTTTATAACAGCTATGTGGCTCATGCCCCGATGGAACCTCATACCGCGCTTGCCTTTCCGGAAGGCGATAAAATGGTGATTCGGGCATCGACCCAGACCCCTTTTGGAACGCAGGATGGCGTTGCCCGTGAACTGGGACTTGGACTCGATAAAGTTCGTGTTATTCCGCCGTTCCTTGGAGGTGGCTTTGGCGGAAAATCGGCTTTCCGGCAGGCCGTTGAAGCCGCCCGATTGGCTAAACTTACCGGGAAACCCATCATGGTGCAATGGACACGAAAAGAGGAATTTTTCTATGATACTTTCCGACCGGCCGCAGTTGTTAAAATCAATTCCGGAGTAAATAAGTCCGGAAAAATTACAATGTGGGATTTCAATGAATATTTTGCTGGTTCAAGGGGATCGGATACGGTTTATGATGTGGCGGATTCAAAAACGACCAGCTATTCAGCGCGGGATGTGCATCCGTTTGGAACAGGGGCATGGAGGGCGCCGGCCAATAACACCAATACGTTTGCCCGCGAATCGCAAATTGATATGATGGCTGCCAAACTAGGCGTTGATCCGCTGGATTTCCGCCTGAAAAATTTGAAAGACGAACGAATGATTGGGGTACTGAAAGCGGTTGGTGAATTATTCGGCTGGAAACCTCAGAAATCGCCAAGCGGGCATGGCTACGGCATTGCCTGCGGTTTCGATGCCGGAGGTTATGTGGCCCATATTGCTGAAGTCAAAGTTGATCAGAAAACCGGAAAAGTTCAGGTGGTTCGGGTGGCCTGTGCGCAGGAAATCGGATTCTGTGTTAATCCTGAAGGGGCAACAATACAGATGGAAGGCTGTATTACGATGGGTATGGGCTATGCGTTGACCGAGGAAGTGAAATTTACGGGTGGCGACATTCACACCTCAAATTTTGGGAACTACCAGATTCCGCAGTTTTCGTGGGTGCCAAAAATCGAAACTAAAATCCTGCAGAAGAATGAACCGCCACAGGGAGGTGGCGAACCGGCCATTATTTGCATGGGCGGGGTATTGGCTAATGCGGTTTTCGATGCTTGCGGTGCCCGGTTATATCAACTTCCGATGACACCGGAACGGGTGTTGGCCGCCATTGCAAAAGTGAAATAAAATGATGAGCATGAAAGTAAAATTTCCTGCTTAGAAAAGAATCACTAAGCAGGAAATTATTTTTTAAATTGCAGTTGGTTGAACGTGGAGGCTGATCAGTTCGTGGTTAATCATTTCATCCCTTCGGGATTTTTCTTTCACCGAATGATCGTTGTTCTATAATCCTTCCATCCCTTTGGGATTGAAGCGCAACCTTTCTGAATGGTTTTTGTTAACGCCGAAGGCGTGGTAAGATTATAGAAAATGCCAAAATACCCGCCACAAAGCAACCCTGAAGGGGTGAAAGAAAATGGATTATTCACTATCTGTATTTATCTCATTTTTCCGACAAATGCCATCAACTTTTCTTTCATACTTTTTAATTCAGTTTCGGAGAGTGTATCTGCGGCTTGTCTGATCAGTTCGTTATACAGGGACAGCTGGTAGCCGGCTTCTTCCTGAATGGATTTTTTCTGATGTGAATCGAATCCGGAATAATAAATCAGATTTTCTTCGAGTGCGTTGACCAATTCTCTGAACCGCTTTTCCCCAATAACCTTTTCCCCATTTGGAGTATAAAGCGCTGCCATCAAAATGCTCTGGTAATCGACAGGCCAAAGTTTCAGACTGATCGTTTTCCCGGCTTTGGTCAGCACTTCAACGGCTTTGGCCGGTTGGTTCTCTTCGGTCAGGCTTTGAGCGAGCCGGTAAAAGGCATTGCGGATTTGCATACTGGCCAGCATCCGGCGATGGTGCCAGTCAAAATACACTTTCGGATTGCCCAGATTATTCCAGTTGCATTTTTGCATCAGTTTGGTGTACAAACTTTCTGTTTCAATTTTTCCCATGTCGAACACAGAATTACTATCGGTTTTTTGATCGGTCAGCCGGAAAACCAGTCCATCGAAAATCAGGTTGTTTTTTAGCCCGTGTTCCTCGGCATCAACCCAGGCTGTAAAACAGATTGGTCGCTTCCCTTTGTTAGAAGCAATAATGTCCCAAAAAGCCAGATCACCTTTGTTGATAGCCCGCTGTTTCAGTTCCAGATGAATGGGTTCTTTTCCTGACATTTCCAGGCTCATCTTATTCACCGGAATATAGCTGATGGGCTCGTGATTTTCGACGGCAAGCTTGGTCTTCGATGAATCGCTGGCTACAAATTCAAGTACATCGGTTAATCGCTGTTCTGTTTCAATCTTCGTTACAATATAAACGTAGTCGAGCTGTCCGCTCTGGTATTTTTCAACCGGAATGGTCATGTTGAGCGCTTCGTTCCGGTAGATTTTCCGGCGAAGTTGCTGAATATACCATTCGGCTTGCAAATAAGGCATCACCACTACCCGCACATCTTTCCGGATACCTTCCACTTCCTGACAATACCACAATGGATAGGTGTCGTTATCAGCATGGGTAAACAAAATAGCGTTTGGCTCGCATGATTCGAGGTAATTTCGGGCCAGATCGCGGGCCGAATATCTCCCCGAGCGATCGTGATCATCGAAGTTTTGGACCAGCAATAAAATTGGAGAAGTAGTCAGTCCAAAACCAAGCGAAACTACCAGCGCAATTCGCTTGTTGATCAATTCAGTCAACCCTGAGAAAATAGCCAGAACGCCAAGGCCAATCCAGATGCAGAACGCATAGAATGAGCCCACATAAACGTAGTCGCGTTCGCGTGGTGTGTCTGGAACTTCGTTCAGATAAACTACCAGCGCAACACTCATCAGGAAAAATAGCAGTCCGCTGATCAGGAAGCTTTTTCGGTCGTTTTTGTATTGAAAGAGCAATCCGGCTAAACCTAAAATTAGCGGCAGAAAATAATAGGAATTACGGCCTCTGTTTTCTTTGGCTGTTGCAGGCAGGTTTTTCGTCGGGCCTGAAAAATGCCGGTCAATGAATGGAATTCCACATTGCCAGTTTCCGTTCACTGGATTTCCGTTTCCCTGAATATCGTTTTGCCGGCCTGCAAAATTCCACAGAAAATAACGCAGGTACATGAATCCGAACTGGTACTTCAGGAAAAAGGAAATATTCTCCTGAAAGGTTGGTATCATGGTATTTGTCAGTTTACCTTCATCATTCGCAACCGGAACTTTCCTTCCTTTTAAATTCACCCAATTTTTGTAGGATTCCAGATGCTCCGGGGCGTTGCTGTGCATCCGGGGGAAGAATCCGATGGTGTTCTTTTGGTATTCAACATCCGGATTTAACTGACTTTTGATGTATTTTCCTTTGCTGGCAATCCAGGTTTCACGTTCGTTGTACCCTGAAACAACAGACCCGAAATTTGGACCGTACAAGATTGGCCGTGTGCCGTATTGTTCGCGGTTCAGGTAATTTAACAAACTGAATGTTGAATCCGGATTTCCCTGGTTGATGGGCACGCCTGCTGATGCCCGGACGATGGTTGCCACATAAGAGGTATAACCAATCAGCATGAAGGTAAGGCATAAGATTGCCAGATTCAGGTTGATTTTCTGTTTCTTGTGACTGTAATATAGCCCAAGGGCAATTGCGGCAGCCAGCAAAATCAGGTAGGTCAGTAAGCCCGAATGTAAGGGAAAGTGAAATCGGTTGACAAATACCAGTTCCAGATTTTTGGACAGATCGAGCAAGCCCGGAATGAAAATTTTGAGTAGGGCAACAATCCCGATTCCACTGATCAGAATGGATAAAACCAAGCCTTTAATCGAATACTTGTATTTTCGGAAATAAATAATCAGTCCAATCGACGGAATAACCAATAAATTCAGAAGATGTACGCCGATGGAAAGTCCGGTCAGGAAAAAAATCAGGATGATCCAGCGCGATGAATTGGGCTCGTCGGCTTCGCGTTCCCATCGGGTTGCAGCCCATAAAATAGCCGCACTGAAAAGCGAGGAAAGCGCATAAACTTCGGCTTCCTCTGCTGAGAACCAAAACGAATCAGAGAATGCAAATGATAAGGCGCCAACGACAGCAGCTCCAAATTTTAACAAAACCGGATATGTTCTTTTTTGTGATTGCTCCAGCTTCGATATGAGCCATGCCAGCGTCCAGAAAAGAAACAGGATGGTAGTTGCACCCGAAACCGCCGAAACCAGATTAATCGTGTAAGCTGCCTTTTCCGGGTTTCCGAAGCTGAAAAGTGAGAAGACTCGCCCAATCAGCATGAACAGTGGCGCTCCTGGCGAATGGTTAATTTCAAGTTTGTAAGCTGATATCAGAAACTCGCCGCAATCCCACAAGCTGAGGGTTGGTTCGAGGGTTAAGACATATACGAAAAGGGAGATGCCGAAAACGGCCCATCCGGCGAGGTTGTTGATGCGCTGCTTATTCATGTGAATTGTTTTTCACACGGTACACGCAAAAGACAAAAGGTTCAGAGTGTGAAGAATAAATTAAACACAGTACGTGGAATTTACTGTCCGGCAAAATTATAATCCACAACTGTTATCATACTTTTTAATGCTTTGTGTAAATCCACAATTGCCGAATTTGCTTCGGAAGTAAAAGATCCCCCGTTGATGAAACACGGCGAAGTGGTGATGAAATACCTTTTGGTTTCTCCATAATAAATCGGGATGCACCACGAGAAAATTTGTTGCGACCGGATGAAACGAACCAATTCATCCTTTTTAGCGATGGGATAGATATGAAGAATCAATGATGGATTTACCTTTACAGCGCCAAAAGAAATAAATTTTTTATCCCGGTTAATGTACTTGATAATAGACAGGGGTTGTTCTGCATTTCTGGGAATGTCATTGGGATCAAAGTTTTCCTGAATTATCTCACAGTCCCATCCGACGGGAGCAACGGAACAAAACTCATCAATACCCGAGTCTGTTTCGTATTTGTCACAACTAGTTGAACAGATAAAAAGTACGATAATAGACAGCAACTGAAACAGTGTTTTCATCTTTCCTTAAATGAATGGATTTTATTGCAGCGTTAAAAACCACCGTCTATGACGGTGGTAATGATTAAAAGGCTTTGCCTGAATAGCTTTGCCCATGAACATTAAAAATTATTAATCATGGGTAAATTTAGGCAATTATCACATGTGTACTACAAGTGTGAGTACCATGTTGTATTTGTTCCGAAGTATCGTTTTCGGATACTTACGGGCACCGTAAAAAATCTGATTGATCATGATATCAGAGCAATAAGTCAATGGAAAGAAGTTGAAGTTCTGGAGCTCAATGCACAGGCAGATCATGTTCATCTCGTTTGTTCAATTCCTCCCAAGATATC
The DNA here is from genome assembly GCA_963676535.2 of Prolixibacteraceae bacterium. Classification (GTDB taxonomy): domain Bacteria; phylum Bacteroidota; class Bacteroidia; order Bacteroidales; family Prolixibacteraceae; genus Aquipluma. The sequence continues at coordinate 37,013 of CAXXKQ010000017.1, forward strand.
AGTCTCTGATTTCATGGGAATATTGAAGGGTAAGCTGGCAATACGGGTATTCAAGTCTTATCCTGAGTTAAAACAAAAGCCATACTGGGGCAATCACTTTTGGGCAAAGGGTTACTTCATAAGTACCATTGGATTGGATGAGGACATGATACTGAGATACGTTCGTCATCAAGAGAAGGAAGAACGTAAAAGAGAATAGCGTTAATGTGCTCCCCCTTTTAGGGGAAACTGAAATTAAAGCCACCTCCTTTGGGGGTGGTAGTTTACTTTTCCGAAAAATAATTCATGATGATTTCCTCAACTTGTTTCAGAATGTTTTCAGGAGCATGTCCTATTCCGGTAAACGAATCGGCAAGTTTGGTATCATCTGCTGAAAGTTTCCCATCAGCATCAGATTTTATAATTCGAATTAATGCAAAATAAGATGAGTTGAGACTATCATTGGTGTAATTACCAGGTTGCGACTTTTTGTAATTCAGCCGCGACCATAATTCGGCAGCAATCTCTTTTCGTTGAGCTGGTGTGTATTTTGCAATCATGGAAGGTGCAGATATGATGTATTCGGAGACAGAAATGCTGAAAATAAAGCTGATCGTTGAATGAAGACTGGCCTGTTCGAATTTCAATTGCTTATACCAAGAGAAAAGAACAGTGGGGGCATCCTTTCTTTGGTAAAATTCCCTGATACCGTTAAAATTTGTTTCGTACGCTGCATACCCATCCGTAAAAAAATTAAAAGCACCAATGTCCAACAATAAAGGATATTTTAAACAAAGCACGACTAATTCTTCGGTTGACAAACTGCTCATTACATTTTGAGGAATCTGGCAGGCATCAACCATTTCTTTATGCGATTGAAATGCTTTCCACTGTTCGGAGCCGGGTTGCACCGGGTAATTCCAGCTTAATTCATTTTCATCAGGAAAATGAATAGTTTCCATATCTAAGCCCGATTCATTCTTGTTGCAACTGAAAAGAATAAAAACACTGAAGAAAAATGCCAGGCTGATTGTAGGAATGACCTGCTTCATGGGTATAAGTTTCGGTTTTTTCAAAAGACGCAAAAACCAACCTTTTGGTTGCGTGGAAGAAATAATCCTGCCAGGATTTTGTTTTGATGTAGAAATTTATTTCAGGAATTCTCCTGGTATTTCGTTTATGTCCGAGATTTCAATTTTCCTGATGTAAAATTCGCCGCCTTCCGATTGAATCTGAATACGACCTTCGGTAAGCGGAATAGTCTGGCCGTTTTCATTTTTACTGCAGTTGGTATTAACCATGACTACTTTTCCATTTACTACATGGACGGATGTCTGTCCGAAGCAATACAAATCAACGGTATTCCATTCGCCCAAAGGTTTTTCAGCATCTTCCTTTTTTTTGACTGAGCGGCCGTTCGTTCCTTCGCTAAAAGTAGATAGTTGTCCATCGGGAGCATAGAAATAAGCCGTTCCGAAGTTGCCCATTTTTGCTTTAGTCTGGCATCCGGTATTGCCCATCAGGTAGGTATCTCCCAAATTTTCGTGCATTAGCTGATGTTCGATACAAGCCATCCAGGTTCCGAAAGCCACGCCAAATGGGCCATAACTGTGATACAGCAAGCCGCTGTTCTGTTTTCCGTAGACTTTTTCGCCCCATTTAAATTCGAGATGGAGGTGGTAATTGCCGAATGATTCCTTTGTGGCAAGTGCTGCATTCAATTCTCCGGAAACGCGGATAACTTTTTGCTTTTCCATCTTCACTATTGAAAATGTTTTAGCGGGAGTGGCTAGTTTTGCCTGATCTTCAAATCCGGTTATGGCACTTCCCATGAAGATTTCCCAGTTTTTCAGGTCTTTTCCATTGAATAAAGGTTTCTGGGCAAAGGTGGCGACAGTAAATAAACAGAGAATGATAAGGGTTGAAAGGTTCTTCATGATTATTGGTTTTGTTTAAATAGGATCAAAAAAAAACTGCCCTATAAAGATAAGGCAGTCTATTGAAAAATAAAATTTAATTTTTTTAGTTTGCCTGCAAGGCAATTAATTCCTGAGCACGGTCGAGGATGGTCGAATCATCCAGTAAAACTACGCCTCCATCAGGCCCCGGTTCAATGTGTAATCCTACAGATTTACCTCTGTCATAGTTTGCGCCTCCAAAATAATTTCTGACGGTTTCAACCTCTATTCCAAACTCTTGCGCAATTTGCTTGATTGAACCGTCAGGTAAGCTGTCTTTGATGTGACGTAACTCGTTAAAAGTGATTTTCCTTTCCATGACATTTCGATTTTATGGTTATACACTGTTTTTTATCTGCTATACGCCCTTAAAGTTAGAATTAATAAATAAATAACAATGTGGCAACTTTCATGTTTTACGGGCAGGTCTTGAAAAGTGTTATTTTTTCTATCTGTTTAACAGTGCAATGGTATTTCTCTTCTTCTTGTCTGATAAGCCATTTAAGTTAAAATCTGATTGCATATCAATCAGAAAACGAATAAATATTTAACAAATTTTAAGAGTTAATCGAGCCCTTTGTTGATAGCATTGTAAATTGCCTGATGCATTTCTGTCCTAATATTCAGATCAGTAATCGCTGAATTTCTGCGTGTTGGGTATACCCGGTTGGAAAGGAAAATAAACAGCAATTGATTTTCAGGATCAGCCCAGAAGAAAGTTCCGGTAAATCCCGAATGGCCGAAACTCAGCGGACTGGCATCGGCTGCCGGAAATTTATTTTTCATTCCTGTGGTTCCTGGATTCGGCTTGTCAAATCCAAGAGCCCGGCGATTTTCTGTATTTGGAAATTGAACCCGGGAAAACTCTTTAACTGTTGCCGGTTGAAGATATTGCCGGCCACCATAGTAACCTGACTGAAGATACATTTGAATAACTTTCGCCAGATCGTTGGCTGTACCGAAAAGTCCGGCATTTCCCGAGACTCCACCCATTAATGCCGCTACTTCGTCATGTACAAAACCCTGCAACAGTTCTTTCCTGAATGACTGATCATTTTCGGTAGGTACTATTTCCTGAATGGGAAACCGTTCATAAGGTTTAAATCCGAGGGTTGTTGCGCCGAGCGGCTTGTAAAATTCATGATCCAGATAGGACTGAAAGTTGGTTCCGCTCAGACGTTCAATAACTGAAGGGAAAAGGCTGAATCCCAAGTCGGAATAATGGTATTCCTTTTTCTGACGGAGGGGAGACTTTATTATATCGCGTACCATTTGACTGGGCATATCATTTCGGGCATACATTCCTGAGGACACCCGAATTTGATATTTTTCGGAAGGTTGGTTTCGAAAAAAGCCGTTTCTCAACCGGGTCAGGCTTCCGGATTCGAGCCAAAAAGGAATGCCGCTTTGCAGGCGGGATTGGTGAGTCAATACGTCTCGAACTGTCATCCCGGCTTTATTGGTGTTTTTAAATTCGGTGAAATAAGTCGAAAAAGATTCGTCCAGGTTAATTTTCTTTTCATCGAAAAGTTTCATCAGAACGGGTAGCGGAGCTATAGCTTTCGTGACTGAAGCCAGGTCGTACAGATTTTCATTGTGAACGGCATGCGTCGTATCGTAGGTAAAATATCCGTAACTCTGCTGGAAGATAACTTTCCCATTTTTGGCAATCAGAATCTGGCATCCGGGGAAAGCTTTTTTGTAAATCCCCAATTCTGCCAGCGAGTCGATCTTCAATTTCAGGTATGCTGAACTGATGCCAACCTCTTCAGGAATGGTGTATTTCAGGCGTTGAATGGATGAAATGACCAGCCCTGAGTTTCGGGGAAACTGATCATTCACCGTAACCGGTAATTTTCCGCCAGCATTGGTTGCTCCAAAAACCAGTTGAGCGGCCATTTCTTCTGCAAGCCGGTCGTCCTGATAAGTTACAATCAGACTGCTTCCTTTTGATAGAGCTGGAAAATTTGGCAGGGCATACGGATTTCCAAAGAAACAACAGATGATTTTTTTTCCTTTTAGTTTTTCGGTGATGCTGATCATTTGATCAGTGATTCCGTAATTTTTGGAAGGATAAAGTCCCATTCCATGAATGCCAACTATAATCAGGTTGTATGGACTGAGTTGATTGATGATCGTATTGATTTCTTCTTCTGTTGGAGTTTTTCCAACGGTAAAAGAATCGACCAATGTATAATTTGAAAGCATACTTTGGAAAAACGCAGGCTGACTGACACCGACAGATAAACTGGCTATTTTCAGCGTGTCGAGATTCATCAGCGGAACGATATTTTGTTCGTTGAGCAGAACGGTTAACGATTGTTCATGCAATAAATGCTGAGTTAACAGGTATTTGTTTTGATTCAAATCAGCATAAAGATTTTTGGTTTCAATCAGCTTTTGTCGGTTGAGTCCGAGCCATCTTTTTAAAGCTAGTATCTTCCGGCATTTTTGGTCAATCTCTTCCCTGCTTAATTCTCCGCTGGCTACTGCCTGCCTGACAGCTGCAACAGCGCGGTCGAGACGCGGCATAATTTCGAGCATGTCGTTACCTGCTTTCAGCGCCTTAACCGATGATTCTGCAGACGAATACGAGTTACTGACTCCTCTCATATTCATGGCATCCGTAATAACCAGGCCCTGAAAACCCAAATCTTTTTTCAATTTTTTTGCAATGATGCGGGATGAAAGCGTGGCCGGAACTTTGGCGTTGGGTTCCAGTGCCGGAACCTGCAGGTGCCCGGTCATAACAGCACCAATCCCTTTGTCAATCAGGTATGAAAAGGGGAATAATTCCAGCGAGTCCAGTTGAGTACGTGTTTGCTGAATGACAGGCAGGTTGTAATGCGAATCGCTTTGAGTGTCGCCGTGCCCCGGAAAATGTTTGGCTGTTGCCAGCATGCCTGCATCTTGCATTCCACGGGCATACAGCCAAGCTTTTCGGGCGACCTGAAGCCGGTCTTCTCCAAACGACCTGTAGTTTATGACCGGATTGGTCGGGTCGACATTGATGTCGCAGACCGGAGCCATATTCATGTGAATCCCAATTCGGCGACATTGTTGTCCGATTTCATAGCCCATCCTGTAAATCAGCGAATCGCTGGTTATTGCTCCCAGAGCCATTTGTACCGGGTAATTCTGCGTTGAATCGAGCCGGAAACCAAGCCCGGTTTCGGCATCCATTGCCACGAGCAGCGGAACTGAAGAAGCTTCCTGCAGCTGATTACAAATTTTGGCTTGTGCAACCGGACTACCCTGCATGAAAATGATGCCTCCAACTTCAAACTGACTGATCGACTTCAGGAGTTCATCCGTTTGCTGATGTTTGTTCGAATAGGCCTGAATCATGAATAACTGACCAATCTTTTGATCGGGGGTCAACTTGTTCATCAGCGAATCAACCCATCGGTCGCTGATATAGTTCAGAAATTCAGGATTTTGTTGAGCAGGGGCAATCCTTGCCATTAAAATCTGGATGAAAAATAATAAAATGGTATATCGTTTCATTCGGTTACAAATTCGGTTTGTAAAGTTAATAAACAATGAAAGTGTTGCCGGGTTAAACGGTGTTTGTCTGAGAAATTTATTCAGGCCCGTGAATAATAGCGATTTGTTAATGTTGATGTTTTGACCAAGAATGTTTTGATAATTGATTGCTGAAAAACCTGTTGCAAAACAAATCGTCGTCATTTCCCTTATTTTCCTGACATTTTAACTTGGTAAAGCATTGATCTTAACACGAAAAAGCTATAATGTTAAAAAATGTAAAAATCATTTATTACTTTTGGTATACTAAGTGTTCCTGATTGGCGTTTAATTTTGAAAAACTGACTTGAAGAAACTGATCTACATATTGATCCTACTTTTGTCACTGGGTTATTTATTTTCCTGCGAGGACGATAAGTACCTCTCGTCGTCAAATGTCAAACTGCGTTTTTCAGTTGATACGGTGATGTTCGATACGGTGTTTACGACCATTGGTTCTATCACGCAACATCTGAAAATTTACAATCCGTTCGATCAAAAAATACTCATTTCTTCCATTAAACTTGCCAAGGGTGAAACATCCAACTTCAGACTGAATATCAACGGCGTTTCAGCCAATGAGCTACAGAATCTGGAAATTGCTCCTTTTGACAGCATGTATATTTTTGTTGAAGTGACCGTTGATCCAAATGGGCAGAATCTTCCGCTAATCGTGAAAGACTCCATTGAATTTGTCACTAATGCAAACCGCCAGGATGTTGACCTGGTGGCCTGGGGGCAGGATTTTGAACTCATTCGGAAAGAAATTCTGAAAAACACAACCTGGACCAGCAAAAGACCCTATCTGGTATACAACTATGCCTACATCGACAGCAATTCCACCTTGACGATTGAGCCGGGAACCAAAGTTTATTTTCATAAAGAGGCCGGTTTATATGTGAAAGGGAAAGTGGTGGCAAAAGGTACGGTTGAAAATCCGATATCGTTCCTCGGCGATCGGTTGGAAGATGTATATGCCAATGTTCCGGATCAATGGAACGGCGTCTTGTTATATTCCGGAAGTAAAAACAATGAATTTCAGAATGTTGAAATCAAAAATGCCAACATCGGACTCCAGGTTGGAAACATTGAAAATGAAGGTTTTGCTACCGTGAAACTTAACAATGTGAAAGTTCAGAATATGTCGTATGGCGGAATTTTTGCCATGAAATCTGAAATTCAGGCCAGCAACTGCTTAGTGACTAATTGCGGTTTTTACGCTGTCGCCCTCTTGGTTGGCGGAAGTTACGAGTTTAATCATTCTACCATTGCTAATTACTGGGGCGGATATGGTTTTAAAGCCCGCAGTACACCCGCTCTTCAGATACAGAATTACCTGATTATCAAAAAAGATCAACCGGCCTATATTGGCGATCTGGCTAAAGCTGATTTTGCAAACTGCATCATCACTGGTAATGCTATCAGCGGAAATGAACTTTTACTCAGTGGTAATTCGGAAGCGTTGTTCAATTACAAATTTGACCGTTGTATCCTTCAGGTTGCTGATACCTTTAAAACAAACAGTGTCGATCATTTTATCAACATTTTGAAAGGTGTTGATCCCAAATTGGTTGATCCGTATAAAAAATACAACTTCGAGTTGGATACGCTCAGTCCGGCCAAAGATGCTGCGAAACTGACCATCAGTAAATTATACCCCACCGATTTAAAAGGGCGCGACCGCTTGTCGGACAAAGGCCCGGACATTGGTGCGCTGGAACGTCAGGAAAAAAAGGCGAAAAAGTAAGGGTCTGCGAAATTTTTAAAATCATATTTCTCCGGATAATGATTAATCAGCACCTTTTAATTTAATCGTATGGGTTATGAGGCGTTTCATCCTGTTCCCTATTTGTTTTATTTTTCTGACGACCGGGGAAGCTCAGAGTCAGTTCAGGACTTCCGGGAATGAATATGCCTTCCTGTTTTATAATACCGAAAATTTCTTCGATTCCGAAAACGACTCATTAACCAATGATGATGAATTTACTTCGGGCGGAGACCGACGCTGGAACCTCACCCGCTTCCACGACAAGGCTGACCGGTTGGCCAAGGTGATCCTGGCTGCCGGAAAATGGAATGCACCAGCTATGGTGGGTTTATGCGAAGTCGAAAATCTGAATGCACTGGAATGGCTGACTACCAAAACTGTACTAAGCAAATTTCGCTACAAAATAATTCAGAAGGATTCGCCCGATGAACGTGGTATTGATGTAGCTGTGATTTACCGGCAGGATTTATTCAGGCCTTTTGATTATGAAGCAATTTCTCTCTCTGATCCAACTGATCCGACATTCAGAACGCGGGATATTTTACGGGTGAGCGGTGTGATTGGCGAATGCGACACCGTGCATGTTTTTGTTAACCATTGGACTTCCAGGTATGGGGGGATAATGGAAACCTTGAAATATCGGAAACTTGCCGCTGAGACTCTCGGAAAAGCAATCCTAAAATTGAAATCAGCTTCACCCAAAGCTAAAATCATCTGCATGGGCGATTTTAATGATACCCCGCGCGATGAAAGTCTGGCAAAAGTTCTGGGGGCAAAAGCATCGGATATGCCGGAAGTTGGTGGTGAAATGATTAATCTTTCTGCAAAATGGATGACATTACCTATACAAACCATCAAAAGCCAGCAAACCTGGGAAACCTTTGATCAGCTTATTATTTCTGATTCTTTCATGAAGGACGAAAGTTGCTTACGGATTACCGGCGCTGAGATTTTTAAACCTGATTTTTTACTTGAGCCGGATGTAAAATTTGGCGGGGTCAAGCCAAAACGAACCTATGTCGGGTTTAAATATCAGGAAGGCTTTTCGGACCACCTGCCGGTTTTATTACGGATGCAAATTGCCAATCACTAACTGACGACCGGTGTCAATCCCATTTTTTTGGCTTTTTCCAGCATAAACTGATAGGCCGGATCGTGTTCGTTGGGGATAATTCCGTCCAGTATAGCTTCTTTAATGGCATTTTTAATCAATCCTACTTCTTTGCACGGACCAAGGCCGAATACTTCCATAATCGTTTCGCCGCTCACCGGTGGCTGAAAGTTGCGAATATGGTCGCGCTCTTCGATGTCTTTTAGCTTTTGCCGGACTAATTGAAAGTTCTGGTAATACTGTTTTGCCTTTTCCTGATTTTTGGAGGTGATATCGGCTTCGCACAAGGTCATCAGGTCGTCGATGTCATCACCGGCTTCAAACAACAACCGCCTGACTGCTGAATCGGTCACTTCTTCTTCCGAAAGGACAATCGGGCGCATGTGCAGTTCAACCATTTTCTGCACATATTTCATCTTTTCATTCAGTGGAAATTTCATTTTTATAAAAAGTGGCGGCACCATTTTGGCCCCGACAAAATTGTGTGAATGAAAGGTCCAGCCTAATTGCGGCGAAAACTTCTTGGTTGCCGGTTTTGCAATGTCGTGTAGTAACGCAGACCAACGAAGCCACAGGTTGCTGGTGTTGGGTGCAATGCGGTCGAGCACTTCCAGGGTATGGTAAAAATTGTCCTTATGCCCGATTCCGCTAACTTCTTCGCGTCCTTTCATGCGGTGTAACTCCGGAAAAATAATTTCCAGCAACCCGGTTTTATCCAGAAGTTTGAAACCGGTAGACGGTTTGGATGAAAGAATGATTTTGTTGAGTTCCTCGCCAATCCGTTCTTTCGAGATAATGTGTATCCGCTTTTTATTCTGAGTAATGGCTGTCAAAGTTTTTTCTTCGATGGTAAAACCCAACTGGGAGGCAAACCGGATGGCACGCATCATGCGAAGCGGATCGTCAGAAAAGGTAATGCCGGGTTCGAGCGGTGTCCGGATAATCTTATTTTTCATGTCCTGAATGCCGCCAAACGGATCAATCAGTTCGCCGAAGCGATTCTTGTTCAGGCAGATGGCCAGTGCATTGATGGTAAAATCGCGTCTGTTCTGATCTTCCTCGAGTGTACCGTCTTCAACGATTGGCTTCCGGGAATCTTCATGGTACGATTCTTTCCGGGCGCCTACAAATTCAACTTCCAGCGTTTGGTATTTAAGCATGGCTGTTCCAAAATTTTTGAAAACGCTGACATGAATATTTGGTCCCAGTTCGCGGGCAACCAGTTCTGCCAGTTGGATTCCACTGCCAATTGTGACCACATCAATATCGGGTGATGGCCGTTTTAGGATCAGATCGCGGACGAACCCGCCTATCACGTAGGTTTCCTGATTTAATTGGTCAGCCACGTTGGAAATGACTTTGAATATTGGATGTTGTAAATGCTGCTTCATGTAAAAATTTCCGAAATAGTCGTATTTAAATACTTATATATGACAATTTGTTTTCTGAAGGTGACAAAATTACAATTAATTGGCTGTTGTTTCTTAAAATTAACTTTGAAAATTATTGGCATTGAAATTGGTATTGATACATACAAAAATGTATATATTTGCATAATCAAAATTTAAAGCCATGTTAGAACATTTAACCAAAGAGACATTCAAAGAAAAAGTATTCAACTTTGAACTCTATAATGAATGGAAATACGCAGGAACAACACCTTGTATGATTGATTTTTACGCCGACTGGTGTGGACCATGCAAAATGGTAGCCCCCGTTTTGGAAGAACTACAGAAAGAATACGGTAATAACCTCGTTATTTATAAAGTTAATACTGAAGATGAACGTGAGCTGGCGGCCATGTTTGGTATTCAAAGTATTCCTTCACTGTTGTTTGTACCCGTCGAAGGACAACCTCAAATGGCTATGGGTGCACTTCCTAAAGCGACATTTGAGAAAGCAATTTCCGATGTGCTTAATGTAAAGAAACCAGTAATCAACTAAGGTATCAACTCCAGGATTTTCTCCAAATGGATCCCTCGGGATCCTTTGATCAGGACTAATTTGTTTTCAATAGGTTGTGTTTTTAGGTAGTTTGAAAGAAGTTCGGCATTGTCGAACTTCTTTTTTTCTGTCAGGCTGACAGTTTGTTTAAACTGCGGACCAACCAGAAGAACATCGCCAAAGTTTTGTTCATCAAGATAATCGACAATTTTTTGGTGTTCTTCAGCGGAAGCTTTGCCCAGCTCAAGCATGTCACCTAAGATGAGGCACTTTCGGTCACCATTCAATGTCGTGAAATTCTGGAGGGCGGCCATCATGCTGGTCGGGTTGGCATTATATGCATCCATAATGATGGTATTCTTTTCCTTTGGGATCAGTTGTGAACGGTTGTTCGACGGAGTATATTCGGCCAAGGCCTCCTGAATAAGAAGCGGATCGACTTCGAAATATTTCCCGACACAAGCAGCAGCCATCAGATTTTCAAAATTATAATCACCCACCAGTTTCGATTTCAGATACAACCAACCTTTCGGGAAAAGCACTTTGACTACCAGATGATTGTCGGTACTGGCCAATTCTCCGGCTAAAAAATAGCCGGTAGATTTTCCGTATGTAATTTGCTCCAAAGTTGCTGCCTGTTGGGTGAGCAGATCGTTGTCGGCATTGATGAAACATTTCCCTTTTTTGCTTCTCAGGAAGTCATACATTTCTGATTTTGTACGGATGACTCCTTCAAACGATCCAAATCCTTCCAGATGTGCTTTTCCGATATTGGTAATTATTCCAAAATTAGGATTGGCAATCTTGCACAACTGCCTGATCTCCCCGGGATGGTTTGCTCCCATTTCAACCACTCCAAATTCGGTTTCCTTGGTCATCGACAAAATCGTCAGGGGCACCCCGATATGGTTGTTCAGGTTTCCCTGTGTATAGTTTACTCTAAATCGTTTCGACAGAACTGCGGCAACAAGTTCTTTGGTAGTCGTTTTCCCGTTTGTCCCGGTAATAGCCAGTATTGGAAGTCCTAACTGATCGCGGTGGTATCTGGCCAGTTGCTGAAGGCTTTGTAAAACATCAGAGACCAAAATAAACCGGTCGTTTGCAGCAAACTCCGGTTCTTCAATCACCGCATACGCGGCTCCTTTTGAAAGAGCTTCGGAGGCAAAAGCATTGCCATTGAAATTTGCTCCTTTCAGAGCAAAGAAAATACTGCCTGTAGGTATATTTCGCGAATCAGTGGTAACCACAGGATATTCCCGGTAAATGGCATATAATTTTTCGATGTTCATGAGCTCATTTAAAAAAGAAAACCTCACTTTTTCAAATGAGGTTTTATGTTGGATGTGTATTTGTTTTTATATTAAAATCCGTCAGGACTACCCACGCGGGTCATGGCACAACGGAACCCTAAATCGCTGGCGGCCTCGGTTTCAGGTTTGTAGCGGCGAGTCCCGGGAACCAGCCAATAAGGACGGTCTTTCCAACTACCACCTTTATAGATACGGGCGTTATCTGAAATGAGCGAGGAGAACTGCCCATCTTTGGTAGATTGGACATACATTGAATTAGTCTTGGTTTTGTCTTTCACCGAATTCCAGTCTACACCTTCAATTACCTGAGAACGGTAGTCTCCGTCATTGAAGTTTCTGTAATCAGCAATTGTATCTTTAACCAATTCTCCAAATTCATTGCGGACCAGTTTCCCATCGGCATCGGTTTTGTATTTCGTAAAAGTATTTCCCCGGAAAGGTTGGAATTCAGCCACATCAGTTGATGAAAGTGGCCGATAGACGTCGTAAACCCATTCGTTAACGTTGCCGGCCATACAATACAATCCGTAATCGTTCGGTTCATAAGACATAACAGGAGCGGTGATGTCAGCGTTGTCATTCAATGCACCGGCCATACCCATCAAGTCACCTCGTCCGCGGGTAAAGTTGGCCATCATCCGTCCTCTGGTCTTTTTCGCGTCATCGCGTAAATAGGTTCCGTTCCAGGGATAAAGTTTGCGATCAGTCAGCAATTCATTGTCTGTATTTCCAACCAGACCAAGAGCTGCATATTCCCATTCAGCCTCGGTGGGCAGACGGTAATTCGGCAATAAAAGCCCATCTTCCCAACGAACCCGGCGTGCAGTTCCGGCAGCATCTTTCATTGGTTTTTTACCTTCAGTCCCTTGGTAAAGTCCGGCCAGGAATGATTCGGTGGTAAATACGTTTTGTCCGCTCTGGGTGTCATCGGGGGTGACTATGCCTTTCATTATCAGAATTTTCTCGTTAACACGGTCTGTTCTCCATTTGGCATAAGCATCAGCCTGTTTCCAGGAAACGCCCACAACCGGATAGTCGCCATAAGCCGGGTGACGCAGATAATTGGAAATATATGGCTCATTATAAGCCAGTTCTTCGCGCCAAACCAAAGTGTCGGGCATGGCTGCCTTATATTTTTCGGGGTTTGCCGGATAAACCCGTTTCAACCAAAATAAATATTCACGGTAATCCAGATTCGAAACCTCAGACTCATCCATGTAGAACGAAGCAACAGTAACTCTTCTTGGAACATTATTCCAATCGTACATTACATCTTGTTCAACGCGTCCCATGGTAAAGGTTCCTCCCTGAATGAATACTAATCCGGGTCCGGTTTGCTGCTCGTAGCCATTATCCGCCTGGAATCCACCCATTTTGGGGTCACCAAATTCCCATCCAGTTGAATGAGAAGTGCCTGAGCTACCGCCTTTGCCTTTTCCAATCAATCCGCATCCTGCCATTAAAGCAGCAAGACCAAATAACATTATGGATCTCAATTTCATCGTATTTCTTCTTTTCTGTTATTTAAAAGACTCACAAATATAACTAATTTGTTGAATTGATATTGTTCAGGTATTCAATCTTTTTTTCCTGTAGATTGTTCATGCAGTAGATATTTGCTCCTGGGAATGGCTGTTTGTATTTATTTTATTTACTTTGGAAACATAAAGTTATACTATTTGTGCGGGGAAACCGTTTACTTAGTTTAGAAACAAATAACAGGTAATGCCAAGAATATTTCTATTTATTGCTCTCTTTTTTTGCCTGAAAGCTAGTTGGGGGATTGATTTTCAACGTACGCTCAGTTGGATGCAATATCCAGGAAATCAGGGACGGGATACCAAAATGTCGCTGACTTTTGCAGGGAGCTTCTTCCCCGATCAAACTGGTTTGCCTTATTGGTTTGAAAGCTTTGAACTGAGTTCCGCCTCTGCGGAAGTGGTCATCAAAAATGCAATTTTCGAATCGGTACCGGATACAATTCCGATACTGGAAGCTATTCAAAATGATGAATTAGTATTCAAATCAGAAATTGGGACCTCTGCCGGGAAATCGTTTCTTCGCCTGACCATTCTCCCATTTATCAGAAAAAATAATCACATGGAGAAGCTCGTCAGTTTTACCATTTCGATTGCAGAAAGCCAGAATCATCTAAAATCGGCGATTGCAGCGTATCCGTGGAAAACAAATTCAGTACTCGGTTCAGGTAAATGGGTCAAAATAAAAGCAAAAACCAGCGGTATTTATAAAGTAACCTACGACCAGATTAAACAGTGGGGGTTTACCGATCCGGATCGAGTGATCATTTATGGAACTGGTGGATACATGCTTCCGTTAATGAACAACAGCATTCGTTTCGATGATCTGAATACCTGGCCGGTGTGGAAGGGAAAAGATAATGCAGGCAAAGATTGTTTGTTCTTTTATTCTACCGGAAATATATCCTTTAGCCAGAACATTGAGACCGGGCTGTTTTCTCATCAGCAAAATTATTATTCTTCCGAAACATACTTTTTTCTGGGTGATCAGGGAACCGCCCGCACTATTGATAAAACTGCTGAATTGACAGGTACTGCTGGCAAAAAGGTGTTTTCGTTTCCCAAATATAATTACTATGAGAAAGAATCGGTAAACCTGATGTCTTCAGGAAGCAGATGGTTTGGCGAACATTTCATTTCCGGGAGTTCACAAACGGTGAACTTCTCTCTCGATAATCCAGACCTGGCACAAACGGCGCATTTGTCAGTTGCTGTAGCCGGGAAATCATCGGACGCAAGCAGTATGGCCGTCACGCTAAATGGAAATCAATTAAATGGTATTTCTTTTCTATCGATTAATAGCAGCGACCCGACCAACTTGTTTGCCGACGATCAGACTGGAGAATACGCCGAAAATTTACCATCCCGAAATCTTCAGTTGAAATTGACCTATCAGGCAGGTAATAGCTCGTCGGAAGCCTGGCTCGATTATGTTTCCGTGAATTACCAAAGTTTACTGAGCATGAATGCCGATGTGTATCCCTTCCGGGGAAAAGGAGTTGACGGGCTGATTCCAATTTCTGAATTTGTATTGACCAATGCCTCGGCGACAACACATATTTTTGATGTAACTGATCCGGCCAATGTTTTTGAAGTTCCCGCAAACTATGCCGATGGCCAACTTAAATTTAAATCCAACTCGGGACTGACCCGCGAATATGTGGCTTTTAATCCCGGCGGAACAATCCCTTCAGTTGAATGGGTTGGTGCGGTTGCTAATCAAGATTTACATGCTGCCGGTTTGTCTGAAATGATCATCGTTTCGAATCCGGATTTGTTAAGCACAGCCAATGAGCTGGCTAATTTTCACCGGACTACTGATCAGATGTCGGTTCAGGTGGTCACCCCGGATGTCATTTACAATGAATTTTCAGGCGGGCTTCCCGATCCATCGGCTCTTCGAAATTATTTCAGGATGTGTTATGACCGTGGAAAACAGACGGGAAAAAATACCCTGAAATATGTTTTGCTGATGGGCGACGGAAGCTACGATAACCGGAATATTCTGGGCAAAAATCATAATCTTATTCCTACTTTTCAATCAGATAATTCGCTTTCGCCGACCGAGTCGTTTGTAACCGATGATTTTTTTGTTTTTCTGGATGAGAACGAAGGCGTCTATTCAGGAACTGTTGATCTGGGAATAGGCAGGATCCCTGCATTTACCCTTGATGAAGCAAAAATCGCATTAGATAAAATCAAGAAATACAACCAAAAAGAGTCGTTCGGAAACTGGCGGAATGTGGTAACTTTTATTGCCGACGATGGAAATGTGGCTGATGAGTATACCAATACCCACACGGAACAGGCCGAAGATATAGCAGACTCGTTAAACAAAACCTATCCAGCTTTTTTTACCGATAAAATATACTTTGATACCTATAAAAGAATTCTCTCGGCAGGTGGTGAGAAGTATCCTGATGTGAACATTTCCATCAATAACCGGGTGAAAAGGGGAACGCTGATCATGAATTACACCGGGCACGCTAACGAAAAAAACCTGGCCGACGAAAATGTTCTGGATGTTTCGGGCATTAATTCATGGACTAATTATAACCGTTTGCCGATTTTTGTTACGGCAACCTGCGAATTCAGCCGTTTTGACGCCAATGAAGCCTCGGCTGGCGAATACATTCTGTTTAATCCGATAGGTGGCGGAATCGGTTTATTCTCGACTACCCGCTTAGTTTATTCAGGAGCTAATTTTATTTTGAACAGTAAATTCTTCAGGTATATTTTTGAAAAGGACCAGCAGGGAAACAATTTGCGACTGGGCGACGTGATGCGCCTGGCAAAAGCTGCGGCAAACACCGGTGTCAACCAGTTAAATTTTACGCTGCTTGCCGACCCGGCCATGCGTCTTGCCAATCCGAATTACCAGGTGAAAACGACTAGTATCGACGGCAAAGATGTGGAAACACAGATAGATACGATCAGGAACCTCACGGTAGTTAACGTGAAAGGATTTGTAGCCGACAATAAAGGAGCCAAACTGTCATCGTTTAATGGTGAGATCATCCCAACGGTTTACGATAAGGCCATAGAAGCAGAAACTTTAGGAAATGCCGGGCAGGAAACTATGCTCTATACCGTTCAGAATAACATTATTTATAAAGGGCTGGCAAGTGTGAAAAACGGAGAATTCGAGTTCTCATTTTTCGTTCCCAAAGACGTTTCGTATAAATTAGGTAAAGGCAAGATTCTTTATTATGCTTACAACGAAACGACTGATGCACAAGGATATTTTGATAATTTTTATATTGGCGGATCATCCAATTCGTCGATTGCCGATGCAAAAGGCCCTGATATTGAAATGTTTATGAATTCGGAAGCTTTCAAAGATGGCGGACAGGTTAGCGCCAGTTCGGTGCTGATTGCCCACATCGCCGATGAAACGGGCATCAACACTGCCGGAACGGGCATCGGGCACGACATCACAGCCGTTCTCGACGGCGATTATTCAAATATCATGGTGCTGAACGATTATTTCCAAGCCAGCAAGGATAGCTATACCACTGGAATTATCGTTTTTCCTCTGAATAAACTTTCGGAAGGAAGCCACACGCTAACTTTAAAAGTTTGGGATGTACTGAATAATTCCTCTGAAAAGGAAATTCATTTTGTGGTCAAAGACGATTTCAGGGTCGAAAGCGTCAGTTGCTATCCCAACCCGATGCAAGGACAAACCAACTTTATCTTTAAACACAACCATCCTGATGAGTCGTTTGAAGTGACACTGGAAGTTTTTACGACTTCAGGCGCGCGGGTCGATATACTTCAGGAAAAAGTAGGTTCACAAGGTACTGAGAGCCTTCCGATTGAATGGACCCCGGCTGACCGGTTGATTAAAATGAAACCTGGCGTGTATATTTATCGTTTACTGGTGAGCGTTAACGGGAAACAAGGAAGTGGAGCCGGCCGGTTGGTATACATTTATCGTTAAAATAATCGGAGATTAGCCGTTTCCCATACTAATTCACTGTAAGTTCCGTTTAGTTTTTTTGAGTTGATCTATGATGCAACTCTTTTACAAAGCTCTATATTTGCAATTTCAAAATTTGATCGATTTAAGATGAAGAAGAGAACGCTGTTATTGACTGTAATTCTTTTTGTTGGATGGTCAGCTCAATTGGTTAATGCACAAAGCCATACTTCGACCACAGGAGCGAATACCATTACTACCGGAGTTCCGTTTTTAAGTATTGCGCCCGATTCGCGTGCAGGGGCTATGGGTGATGCCGGTGTGGCCACCTCTCCGGATGTCAACTCGCAACACTGGAATCCCGCCAAATATGCTTTTGCCGAAAGTGAAATGGGTATAGGTTTGTCGTACACACCCTGGCTGAGGAACCTGGTTAACGACATTAATTTGGCTTATTTGGTTGGGTACAAACGGCTGGACGACCAACAAACCATGAGCGCTTCGTTGCGTTATTTTTCTCTGGGCGACATTTCATTCATGAGCGAGTATGGCGATCCAACCGGACAGCAAAGTCCCAATGAGTTTGCGATAGATATGGGTTATACCCGTTTGCTTTCCGATAATTTTTCGGGAGCCGTGGCGCTTCGGTATATCCGGTCCGATCTCACCGGAGGGCAAATGGTAAATGGAACCGAAACCCATGCAGGAAATTCATTTGCTGCCGATGTTGCCTTTTATTTTCAGAAAGAAATACGGGTAAACCGCAAAAATTCAGTTTTTGCCTCCGGGATCAATATTTCGAACATTGGTTCTAAAATTTCTTATACTGACGGAGAAACAAAAGATTTTATACCCACCAATTTAAAATTGGGGCTTTCGTACAAAACTGAAATGGACAAGTATAATACCATCACTTTTGCTTTAGATGCCAATAAGTTGCTGGTTCCAACGCCCGATACCACGGATGTAGATATTATTACCGGATTGGGTTCTACCAAGTCACCGATTGCCGGTATTTTCAGTTCTTTCAGTGATGCGCCGGGCGGAATGTCTGAAGAGTTTAAAGAAATTAATTTTTCGGCTGGTGTTGAATATTGGTACAACAAACAGTTTGCTGTCCGTGCCGGTTATTTTTATGAAGATGTAAACAAAGGGAATCGTAAGTTTTTTACAGCAGGCGCTGGCTTGAAAATGAATGTTTTTGCACTCGATTTTTCGTATCTGTTGCCAGTTGCCCAAAACAATCCTTTGGCCAACACACTTAGATTCACCCTGTCGTTCGACTTCGAAGCATTTAATAAGCAACGGCGGTAACGAATATTTCAAGTTCCGGATTTCAGGTCAGCATGGTCTGAAATCCAATATCTGAAATCTAATAGCTGAATAAAATGAATTTCCGGATTGGATACGGATACGATGTGCACCGTTTAGCTGAAGGGGAAACTTTGTGGCTGGGCGGTGTTCTCGTTCCACATAGCAAGGGTACAGTTGCCCATTCTGATGGTGATGTGCTGATTCACGCCCTGTGCGATGCCATGTTAGGCGCTGCCAAGCTGGGTGATATTGGCCGACATTTTCCGGATACCTCTTCGGAATTCAAAAATATTGACAGCAAAATTTTGCTGGTTAAGACCAACGAACTGATTGCCTCCAAAAACTACCGGGTAGGAAATCTCGATGTGACGGTAGCTGCCCAAAAACCCAAGCTCAAACCATTCATTCCTGAGATGGAAGAAACGATTGCCCGTTTGCTGGGAATTGATGTGGATGCCGTTTCAATCAAGGCAACGACTACGGAAGAACTGGGTTTTGAAGGCCGGGAAGAAGGCATTTCGGTTCATGCGGTTGTGCTATTACAAAAAGAAAATTAATATGAAAAAAACTTTGGTTATCGGGGCAAGTGAAAATCCCGAACGATATTCATGCAAGGCTATCAATGCTTTGGTTCAGCACGGACACGAAGTGACTGCATTAGGATTGCGTGCAGGTAATGTTGCCGGAATTCCGTTTGAAGTCGAAAAGAAGCTTTTCGAAAGCATCGATACGGTTACCTTGTACGTGGGGCCGAAAAATCAGCCTGAATACTATGATTACATTATTGGGTTAAAACCTCGCCGGGTTATTTTTAATCCGGGAACTGAAAATCCGGAATTCATTGAAAAACTGGAAGCAGCCGGCATTTATCCTGAAATTGCCTGTACCCTGGTATTACTTGCCACCGGACAATACGAATAATGAAGGCGATCCATTCCATCGATGAGTTTAATGAGATTTTGACCGGGAATGATGCGGTTTTGGCTTACTTTTCAACAGAAATTTGTTCGGTTTGCAAGGTTCTGAGACCTAAAGTTGAAACGATGGTTTCGGAGTCTTTTCCAAAAATGGTAATGGTTTATGTCGAATCCGATCAATTACCCGAGTTGGCTGCACAACACCATGTATTTGCCGCACCAACTGTCGTCGTATTTTTTGATGGGCGAGAAACCATCCGAAAAAGCAGGGCATTCGGGCTGGACGAATTAAACCTGGAAATCCAGCGTCCGTATTCAATGCTTTTTGAAGCCCCTAAATCCTCAAGGGGAACTTTGGATTTAGAGTGATCGCTCAAAATCAGAAAATTTTCAGAATTTGCTATCTCTAAACTCCCTTCCTTTTTGGTGAAGGGTTGGGGATGGGGCTCGTCTTCTCAAACAATCCATCAATCAGCTTATCATCTGTAATGTTGGGCAGAGTAACTTTCAGATTAGGATTTTCTTCCATAGCCCGTTTGATAGCAAACAAAGCTGATTCGTTTCGGGCCCAGCCACGCCGGGCAATACCGTTGTTCACATCCCAGTAAAGCATTTGTTTAAGTTTACGATCAGCATCTTCCGATCCGTCGAGCATCATCCCGAATCCGCCGTTGATTACTTCACCCCAGCCAACCCCTCCGCCGTTGTGAATCGAAACCCAGGTTGCTCCACGGAACGAATCTCCGATAACATTCTGAATGGCCATGTCGGCTGTAAAAGACGATCCATCATAAATATTGGAGGTTTCGCGGAAAGGAGAATCAGTTCCGGAAACATCGTGGTGATCACGCCCCAGCACAATTGGTGCACTAATTATTCCTTCACGAATTGCCTGATTAAAAGCTTCAGCAATTTTGATCCGGCCTTCACAATCGGCATACAGGATGCGGGCTTGCGATCCTACCACCAATTTGTTTTTACCAGCTTCGGCAATCCAGTGAATGTTGTCGTTTAATTGAGATTTAATTTCATCAGGAGCAGTTTGAGCAATCTCAGTGAGGACCTGCAACGCGATTTTGTCTGTTTTTTGAAGATCGTCAGGATTGCAGGAACAGCAGACCCAACGAAAGGGGCCAAAACCGTAATCGAAGTATAATGGTCCCATGATGTCCTGAACGTAAGATGGATAAATGAAACTTCCATCAGTTTTGGTGACTTCGGCTTGCGCCCGTTGTGATTCCAGCAGAAAAGCATTGCCATAATCCCAGAAATACATGCCTTTTGCTGCAAGCTGATTGATGGCCTTCACCTGTCGCTGCAAACTTTCCTGCACTTTTTTCCTGAACAGGTCAGGATTCTCAGTCATCAATTGGTTGGATTCTTCGAAGCTAAGTCCAACCGGATAATAACCGCCGGCGAACGGGTTATGCAGTGAAGTCTGGTCGGAGCCCAGGTCAATGGTCAGGTTTTCAGCAGCCAGTTTTTCCCATAAATCCACCACATTTCCCTGGTAGGCCAGCGACACCGCTTCCTTGTTGTGGCTTGCGCGAACCATTCGTGAAATCAGTAAATCCAGATCAGTAAAAACTTCATCAATCCAGCCTTGCTGATGACGAACCTGAACTGCTTTAGGATTGATTTCAGCAATTATGGCAACCATTCCGGCAATCACTGCCGCTTTGGGTTGTGCTCCCGACATGCCCCCAAGTCCTGAGGAAACAAATATTTTCCCGGCCATTTGTCCGTCACCGCGCATTCGTGCAGCATTCATCAGGGTGATGGTCGTTCCGTGTACAATGCCCTGAGGACCGATGTACATAAACGAGCCAGCAGTCATTTGCCCGTATTGCGAAACGCCAAGTGCGTTCATCCGTTCATAATCGTCGCGACTACTGTAATTTGGAATTACCATTCCGTTGGTCACAACTACCCGTGGCGCATCTTTGTGTGAGGGGAAAAGTCCCATCGGATGACCCGAATACATCACGAGCGTTTGTTCATCGGTCATTTCCGAAAGGTATTTCATTGTTAGCCGGTACTGCGCCCAGTTTTGGAAAACAGCCCCGTTTCCCCCGTAAGTGATCAGTTCGTGTGGGTGCTGGGCTACGGCATAGTCCAGATTATTTTGAATCATCGTCATGATAGATGCGGCCTGCTTTGATTGGTGCGGATAATCTTTAATCGGACGGGCTTTCATCTCGTAATCCGGGCGAAATCGATACATGTAAATCCGTCCGTATTGTCGCAACTCGTCCAGAAACTCAGGTGCCAATATGGCATGATGTTTAGTCGGGAAATAGCGAAGGGCATTCCGCAAAGCCAGTTTTTTTTGTTCCGAAGTCAGAATGTCTTTTCGTCTGGGCGCATGGCTTATGGCCGGATCATAAGGCTTTCTTTCCGGAAGTACATCCGGAATCCCTTCCTTAATGGCTGATTTGAATTTAATGGTGTTCATTGGCGTTTTAAATATGGTTCACCTTTTGATGAAGCAGATATAACGGTAAATTTGCGACATTCCCCGATAAATTAATGTAGTTTGGTAGCAGTTTTGCAACATTTGTCAAACTTATATTTGTCACAGATTGTTCAAATTTTGTTTCGTTCAGGAATTAATTAAAATAAAGATAAGATGAAAAAAACATGGATTATTCTGGCAGTTATTGCCGTTCTGTTGTTGCTTGCGTATTCGTCAGTCAAAAATTCGTACAACAGCATGGTTAGCATGGAAGAGGGAGTAAAGGCGCAGTGGTCGCAGGTTGAAAATGTGTATCAGCGACGTTCCGACCTGATTCCGAATTTGGTGAATACAGTAAAAGGATATGCCAATTTTGAAAAGGAAACCCTGACTCAGGTAATCGAAGCCCGGGCAAAAGCTACTTCTGTAAACATTAATCCGGATAAGCTGGATGCTCAGTCGATCCAGAACTTCCAGAATGCCCAGTCGGGATTATCTTCAGCTTTGAGCCGTTTGATGGTTGTGGTTGAAAAATATCCTGACCTGAAAGCCAATCAGAACTTTCTCGATTTACAGGCACAACTGGAAGGCACCGAAAACCGCATCACAGTTGAACGCCAGAAGTTTAATGAGAGCGCTCAGGCTTATAATACACTGATCCGTAAATTCCCTAAAAACATTTTTGCCGGGATGTTTGGATTTGAAAAGAAAGCCTACTTCGAAGCTGAAAAAGGCGCCGAAAAAGCTCCTCAGGTTCAGTTCTAGCAAAATACTGCAAGCTATAAGCTTCAGGTCAGATAACTTGCAGTATGTTTATGTCACGGATCAAATTCCTTTTACTCACATTACGCTAATTCACTAAAAATGTCAGTTGAAAATTTTTTTAGTCAGCAAGAAAAGAAACAAATTACCGACGCCATAGCCGAAGCCGAAAAAAACACTTCGGGTGAGATTCGGTTACATGTCGAAGGACACTGTAAACTGGATGTGCTGGATCGTTCAGCTTACATTTTTGAAAAGCTGAAGATGCACAAAACTGTCCAGCGAAATGGTGTTTTATTCTATCTGGCCGTGTATGACAGAAAGTTTGCCATTTTGGGCGATGTTGGAATCAACCGGCTTGTTCCGGACAATTTCTGGGACGAAATCAAGGAAACCATGCTGGCTTATTTTAAGGATGGAAAATTTGCGGAAGGCCTGACCAAAGGGATACTGATGGCCGGAGAACAACTGAAATCGAATTTTCCTTATCACCAAGACGATGTCAATGAATTGACCAATGAAATTTCGTTCGATAAAAACCTGTAACCATGAAGCAGTCGATACTAATCACCTTTCTTTTATTTTTCACATTTTCTGTTTTTGCCCAGGATATTCCTGATCGGCCAAATCCGCCGCGTTTGGTAAACGATCTGGCCAATGTACTTTCTGATCAGGAAGAACAGCAACTGGAATCAGAACTGGTTCAGTTTGACAACCAGACATCCACTCAAATCTGTATTGTTACCCTTCCTTCACTCAATGGGTACGAGATATCCGATTTGTCATTCAAAATCGGTGAAAAATGGGGTGTCGGTCAGAAAGGTAAAAATAATGGAGTAGTTATTGTTTTTAAACCAAAAACTGAAAATGAGAAAGGTGGGATTTTTGTGGCTGTTGGTTACGGTCTCGAAGCAGTCATTCCTGATGCCGTTGCCAACCGTAATATTGTCGATTATGAAATGATTCCACGATTCAGGGAAGGCGATATTTACGGAGGCTTATCTGCCGGGACGAAAGTAATCATGAGTTTAGCCGCTGGCGAATTTACGGCCGATGCTTATCAAAAGAAAACCGATAAAAAAGGTAAATCCGATGGTTTTGGAACGTTTCTTCTCGTCGGCATTATCCTGATTATCATCTTCAGTATTTTCCGTGGAGGCCGTGGCCGACATTATAGCGGCGGAAGCAATTTGCCATTCTGGATGTTATTGGGGCTTATGGGGAGCAGTAATCGGGGACACGGATCGTTTGGCAACTTCTCAGGTGGAAGCGGAGGTTTTGGCGGTTTCGGAGGAGGTGGTGGAGGCTTTGGAGGCTTCGGTGGTGGAAGTTTTGGTGGCGGTGGTGCCGGCGGAAGCTGGTAACCATCCAACAAGATATAAAAAAGAGAGTCAAATTTGACTCTTTTTTTTTTACCCTGAATAAAGATAGTTTAGTTTGTAATGTATTTAAAATCAGTAATAATTGAATTTTGTCTTATAGTCTCGATGAGCGCTCTGCATTGATGTGGAAAGATTTATTGTTCTAAACTAAGGATAATGAATATCTGAATTTGGGATTAGTGTGTCAATTTTAAGTTAAGGCAACCCTAAACCCATTGTTTAAGAAAATGAAGCAGAATTCATAGTTAACCCATATTCGACTTAAGTACGCACTCGCTATTTAGTCGCACAACTGGTAGTTTCTAAAACGGATTTACCAGGTTGTGTTGTTGCCTTTAGGGATTGTATTTTATTTTGTTTAGAAATACTCTGATTCAATTGAGCATACATTGTATTCTTTAAGCGTTGTTTATCTAATACATTTAGTTTATTTTTGTGGATAATAAACATCAAATCATGCAATCAAAAAAGCAAACCCTACTCCCAAAGTTTCAAAAGATATTTGAACAAATGGGCGAAAATATTAAGTTAGCCAGAAAACGGCGAAACCTGACGACCATACAAGTGGCGGAGCGGGCTGGTATTGACCGCTCTACACTATACCACATTGAAAAAGGAAATCCCAGCGTTTCGGTGGGTGCATATTTTAATGTACTTAGGGTATTGGGGCTTCAGGATGACTTTTTGAAACTGGCTGCTGACGACGAATTTGGAAGAAGATTGCAGGATTTAAAATTGATTGGGAAATAGATCATGGCAGACAAAACAGATATATGGGTATATACTGATTGGAAAGGTATGATCTCTCCCAAATGTATAGGAATATTGTCAGCTCAACAGGCTAAAGGAAGCAAAGCTTTTAGTTTTTCTTATGATGTGAACTGGATCAGCTCTCAGGAACAATTGCTGCTTGACCCAGATATTGCATGGTATAGCGGGCAGCAATATCCGAATGGAAAAGAAAATTTTGGAGTCTTTCTGGATTCCATGCCCGACACATGGGGCAGAACACTCATGAAACGGCGGGCAGCATTAAATGCAAAAGAGCAAGGCAAGTCAGCGCCTGTATTGTATGATATTGATTTTCTTTTAGGGGTACATGATTTAAGTCGGATGGGAGCTTTACGGTTTAAAAGAGAACCCGACAGCGATTTTCTTGACAATGATCCTGTTTCGCCCACTCCGCCCTGGGCAAGTATCCGGGAATTACAGTATGGGGCAAAACTGATTGAATCCAATGAAGATACGGTTGAAATAAAAAAGTGGCTCACCATGCTGATGGCTCCGGGTTCTTCACTCGGCGGAGCAAGGCCAAAAGCTAATATTCTGGACGAACACGGTCATCTCTGGATTGCCAAATTCCCATCGAAAAACGATACCATCGACAAAGGTGCCTGGGAATACCTGGCTTATCGTCTTGCTGTCAACGCTGGTATTGACATAGCTGAATCCCGACTAGAACATATTGCCGGTCCATATCACCCTTTTTTCACCAAACGATTTGACCGGGAAAGACAAGTACGGATTCATTTTGCCTCAGCTATGACGATGACCGGGAAAAACGAAGAACTCATCCGTGATGAGACGCCTTCTTATCTGGATATCGTAGAATTCATTCAGTTTTCCGGGATAAAGGTAGACGAGGATTTACACCAGTTATGGAGACGAGTAGTTTTCAATATACTAATTTCCAATACAGACGATCATCTGAGAAATCATGGCTTTATACTCACAAACAAGGGCTGGCGTTTATCTCCGGCGTTTGACATCAATCCTTCAATCGACAAAGCTGGACTGGCATTAAACATTGATATGAATAACAATTTGCCAGATATTGACCTTGCAAAAAGTGTCGGCGTATATTTCAGGTTAAGAAAAAAAGAAATGGACAATATCTTGGACGAAGTTCAATCTGCGATATTGGGTTGGCAAAAAGTGGCAACAGAAATCGGAATACCTCGAAATGAGCAAACGCTAATGGCTGCTGCTTTTAAAATTTAGCGAATTGTTGTTTCAACAAGCAAATGGGAAATCTTCAAACAAAAATATCCTTGTTCAGGTCCCTTTTTTTAGGTGATTTACCATCAGCAGACTCTCTGTTTTTTCTTAATGAAAAATTAATGATAATCTTCATAATTAATCTATTTTGCAATAATTTTAAAAATGGTCTCGGCAACCGATTAAAAATACCTCATTTAAGGTGTTTTTAAAAGCACCAAAATGAGTCAAAGTGAATCAAATAAAATTTTTGTATTCAATTAGTTGCAGAGTTTGCCGAGGCCATAAGCAGACTTAAAAATCATGGTCTCGATTTTGTCCCTAAAAACACGACCAGATATGAAGTTTTTTGATTTTTTAGCCAAAAACAAAAGCGCTTAAATCGTTGAATTTAAGCGCTTTTGATCTAATTTGACTTCTACTTTAGTGCCCTAGAACAAGGGCATATTTTGCTTTTTTAATGCGCTTATATTCAGTTTTTTATATCAACGTTATTTTCGTGGTCTCGATAATGCAACAAAAACGATTGCAAAGAACATTTTGGTCTTACAAAGTTACAAAATATTATATTTTTAATCAATTTGTAGTCTACTTAAAAAAGAGAACAAAATGCTGAAAATATTTTAGTGACTAAGCTTTTGTTTTGTGTTATTGATATTTCAATTCCAGCTTGGTACGATTGGTAGGCCGGGATAAGGTAATCAACTTGCTTTCCTACATCTTTCAATTCCAGTATGGTGCGATTGGTAGTCAAAGCAATTAGAAACAACTACTGACATTAAAAATATTTCAATTCCAGTATGGTGCGATTGGTAGGATTACCCCTGATTTTATTGAAAAGTTTTCGCGAATTTCAATTCCAGTATGGTGCGATTGGTAGAGACGGAACTTACCGCATGGCCTTAAATGGTAATAAATTTCAATTCCAGTATGGTGCGATTGGTAGGGAACGCGATATTATTGCCGACATCATTACGACTGTATTTCAATTCCAGTATGGTGCGATTGGTAGCCAGATAACAGATCTGGTTCAGATATCACAAACTCAATTTCAATTCCAGTATGGTGCGATTGGTAGGGCTCGGGCTGCTGCCATTCATTGCCGATTGCTTAAATTTCAATTCCAGTATGGTGCGATTGGTAGAAAAACGGTCGATAATCAACCATCCATCGAAGAGCAACATTTCAATTCCAGTATGGTGCGATTGGTAGAGAGATGTGATCTACTATTATAACTCAACTGCTCTTGAATTTCAATTCCAGTATGGTGCGATTGGTAGCGGCAATAGGCTGAAGAGTATCTGCTGATAAAGCGAAATTTCAATTCCAGTATGGTGCGATTGGTAGCCGTTCGACGACTCAAAAAAATAAGTTAATTCTCAATGAATTAACTTGTGCGAAAATAATGTTTTTATCTTAAAAAGTTGTCGAACTCCCAAAGTGCTTTTTCTTCGGAAGTTCGACAATATATATTAATTGCTTTATTTTCAGTATGTCAAAGAACTGTGTTGCGTATTTTGAGTCGATTTCTTCAGTAATAAATCCTGCTTTTCATGCAATCGACAACCAAAAGATTATAAAAAGTTATCCAGGTTTTGACGTTCGTGCCCCACAATTTCTTTATCCAGCCATTTCTCCTGCCGGGTTTTGAAGATAATCAGGCTATCGGTTTCTTCATCCATGATCAACATGGCTTTGTGCTTCAATTCGAGCAACTTTACTTCGGTAATTTCACCTTCGAATACCGAATTCTGTATCCAGTTCAGGTACTTTCTAAATAACTTTAGCATTTTGCCAACCCGTTTCTCTCCAACGTCGTACATCGCAATTATATACATTACCACCACATTTTAAAAGGTTTGTACTCTTCAATTTCAAGCAAATGCTTTTGCAATTTGTAGCATTCCAGTTTGATCAGGTGTTTGTAGCTGACCGACCGGTTCAATGTCCGATGGGCGATGGTTTCTTCCAGCCGGTCTTCAAATGCCTGCACAAAAGTTTTCTTTCCGTTTGTTTTCAGTATTACCCGATTTAGGTTGGCTTCAAAATGATCTGCCTGAATCATCTTTTTGTTCATTACTTTGAAAATGACCCGATCGACTAACAGCGGTTTAAACACTTCGGCCAGATCGAGCGATAACGAAAACCGACGTTCGCCCGGTTCGTGCAAAAAACTGATCGTCGGGTTGAGCTGCGTTTGATGGATTGCCCGCAAACAC
Source organism: Prolixibacteraceae bacterium (assembly GCA_963676535.2). Lineage (GTDB taxonomy): Bacteria > Bacteroidota > Bacteroidia > Bacteroidales > Prolixibacteraceae > Aquipluma. Next base: position 65,115 of record CAXXKQ010000017.1, read on the forward strand.
TGACTGTAGCACATCATGTTGCCAAACGAGATGAGCGCATTAACCTCGTTCTTCGGGGGTTGATAACTACGTCCGCCCATACTGAAATCGTTGATGATCAGTTCGAACGCTTCGTAGTAGTTTTTTCGGATATTCCCTTCAATACCCATCAACTCGTCGATAGCCGATGTTCCAGGAATTTTTGTTGCCAGGCTTTCTATTATCTCGATGATTGGTTCCAGATCTTTGCCTCGGCTGTTGTAGTATTTCAGGTTTTTTACCATGTTAAAGCTGGCCCCATCCAAAATGCGCTGAGCCAAATCGATCCGTTTCTTTTTGTTTTGCTGAAATTTAACCTGGGCAATCAGCATCTTTCCTGAAATCAAGGCTTCGCGCGGCATGAAGGAGCCCGTGTAATTTTCGTAATAATCGAAGAAATGAATTGGTATCTGTTCCTGACCGAGGAAATTGTACAAGGCCGAATTGGCATCGAGCGCGCCGAAACAGTACAGTTCGCCCACATTCTCAACGGGTAGGTAGCGCGGTTTTTCCTCACGGCCATCCTCGTCGAAAGGCGTAAACTTCAGTGTATTGTCTTTGCGCTGCAAACGTCCGGGATTGAATAGATAGTAAGTTTTTTTCATAATTGTCTGAACTATGATTTTGCCTGATTACCTGATGTACTATGATCTTGATTTGGTTTCATTACACGTTTAAACTGGAGCGATGGGCTACCAAAGTTAATGAGCAAGCCGATTTCCATGCCATAGGCTTCCAGGTAATTGATGGCTTGTGCCAAATGGACATCTTCGAGTTGAATGACCGCTTTTATTTCCAGCATGATTTTTTCTTCAATAAAGAAGTCAACCCGCCGGGTACCAATATCATGTTCCTTGTATGTCAAAGGCATTTCTTTTTCGCGTTCAAACCTAATTCCCTGTAGTTCCAGTTCAATAGCCAAAGCCCGTTGGTAAACTACCTCCTGAAAACCATTTCCCAAATGCCGGTGCACTTCCATTGCAGCGCCGATCACCTTACCCGTCAATTCCTGATATTTGTATTTCTCAACCATAGTGTTCAATGAATCCGTTTAATCATAGTTCAGACATTTTCAGACTTCTTCGGCATAACAAAAATCAAAATAGCTGCAATTTTTGCATCGCGACTTTTGTATTCGTTCCGGGCAATGCTCCTGGTGAATAATGTTTTCAATGTTGGCGATCATTTCCCGAATCGCCTCACGGTCGGGTGTGGTTAGCAGCACCTCGTCGGTTTTGTGCAGTTTGGGATATTCGAGCAAGCCGGTTGCGCCTTCTATGCCATTTTGCTCCAGCACATACAGATAATATTTCACCTGCCATTCGTGGGCTTCCTCGTGCTTGTCCGATTTTTTGATCTCGTGCACCACTTTGTTTCGAGGGTCGTAATAGTCGATTTTGATGCCGTCAAGTTCAATTTCCTGGTATTTTTCGGTGCGGCGCGGATACGAAGTTTCGTGCAGCAACTTGCCTTCATAAACCAGGTCCGACGTGGCTTCCATATTGATGCCATTGGCAAACAACCACAGTTTTCGGTGGCAGATGAGATAGTAGTTGAAATGGGTTCCGGTGGTGAGCATGATTTTATTTAATTGAATTACAATAACTCCGAGTTGGAACGACTAGAGGTTAAAATATCATCGCATCAAAATTTCTTTCCTCAATATCCAACTGCAATCCCAACTCGTCGTCGTATTTGCGGTCGATGATGAAATAAGGTCGTTCTTTGATTTCTTCTTTTTTAAGCAGTTGAAAAGCCGTTATATCACGACGAATCCCTTCTTTTGAAATTAAGGATGCAAACCGCCGTGTTGTGATGGATACTTTTAGCGATTCGGCTTTGATGAATTTATTAGCGTCCATAAGCTCTTGGTATTCTCTCTTAAGGCTTGACGGAAGAACTTTAATTCCATCGAATTGCTTTTCAAACTCTTCTTCGCGATGCGGATAATAGATAAACGGAGCGAGGTTCTCCCGGACATCTGCACTCAAATGGGTATATACCCGATCAAAATTATCTTTTCCTTTTTCAGACCAATTGGGATAAACCTGATCGATATAGGATTGAAGTTCGTTCTCGGCAACTACGCCTGAATTTTTCGATTGAATCGTTCTGAGCGCATCCAATGTTCGTACGATTACCTCCTCGTTTTTATAAATGTATTTATCCATGTCGTTCCGTTCGGAGAAGACGATGCAGTCGCAAGGTGGGCGATACTGTCCGTTTACACGATGACGGTTAACGCGTCCAAAGCGTTGCAACAAGGCATCCAGCGGGGCTGGTTCGGTAAAAATTACATCGTAATCGATGTCCAAACTTACCTCAATGGCTTGCGTACCCACCAAAAGTTTTACTTCGTCCGACATCAGTTCCGCTTCTTTTTGGTTGCGGTCCGTTCCGTTAAAAGCACTGTGAAGCAACACTTTTTTTGAAGCCACCAAACGATTGTAGATTGCCTGAGCTTGTTTTACCGTATTGCTAACCACCAGAACTTTGTCTCCAGCATCCAACCTTTGTTGAATTTCATCGATGTGATCCGATAGTAACCCGTCGGCAACCTGGATGCGGTGACGGACAAATGATTGGTACAGCTCGGCATCGGCACTGATTTCTGAATGCTCACCAATGGCATCGGTAAACTCTTTTTTCAGGAACGTTGGCAGAGTGGCAGTCATTAAACAGACTTTCACATTCAGAAACTGGGTGGCAAACTCGATCAAAACCTTGATTTGCGCGGTTACTTCAGGGTCGTACGCATGAATTTCGTCGAAAATGAAACAACCGCCACTCATTTCGAAGATGCCTTTTTCAAAACCTTTCAATCCGAAAATCGATTTCAACAATTGAAAAGGTGTTGCCACTTTTAGCGGTGGAACCAAAGCCCTGAAACTCTCTTTCAGTTCAAGCTTTAGTTTTTCATTTTGTTTGCTGTACTTTTCATCACCGAAACGGCTTTCGATGTATTCCGAAAGTTTGCCATGAACAACGCCCACAATTTCATTGTTGCCTTGCATCTTCTCGTCAAGCCTTTCGAACATGGCATTGATGGAAGCTGTAAACGGCAAAATGTAAAAGGTCCGTCCCTGTCCGTTCTCTTTCATTTGTTTGTGCAACCACATCAGCGATGCTTCTGTTTTGCCCGAGCCTGTAGGGGCAGTAAGCACAATGTTTCCACTGGTTTCCGAAGCCTTTTTTTGATGGAAATACGGAGTCCATTTTGTTTCGTACAAGAAATTGAAATGTTTATCTTCTAATACATTCACTTTGAAAATGCCGCCAGAAGCCAAATGGTCGCACTGTTTCAGCGCCCCCGCAGCCAAAAGCAGTTCCCTGAAGTTTACATTGGTGGTGTTGACTGGTTTGCGCGTATAATCTTTTACCAATTGCATGGGCAGGGCCAGCGGACTTGGTTTTAACGAAACATGGTATTCTTTGAGGAACGACTGGATAAATCGATCGTCAATCTTCCGTATTTCTTCTTCCCAATCCAGCTTTCCATCCTCTGTAAGCGCAAAAATATCTTCGCCAGTTTTATATCCACATTGAATATGGTCGAACAGGAAACTGAAATCTTTGTGATGCCCGGCAACAATCAGCTTTAAAAGCAATTTATCCTCTTTGGGCAAATCCAAACGATCAATAAACGGCGTTGAAAACAGTTCGTGCCTTTGGTGATACCAGTTTGCCCGCTTTCCTTCAAGCATCATCTGAAACTCGGAGTGCGATTTTCCCAAATCGTGAAAAACAATGCCCAAACGAACAAGCTCCCAAAAATGGGTTGAATCCTTCACAGGCAAACGGCCAAATGCTTTTCGAAGCGATTCGTACACCCGAAGGCATTCATCAATGTGCTGTTGCAGGGAGACAGGAGGATCTGATTTTGCCAAAACCTCCTGTATTATTGTTGTCATACTTCAAACTTATGAAAGTAAATGTCACTGTTAAATTCTTCCAATTCAGACCTGAATCCGATTAGTTGCGAGTTGACCGGATTGTTGTAAGAGATCACAGAGTACGGTTCGGTTTCCATATTTTTACGGGGAATGGTGTTGCTGAAGTACTTGGGCAAAGCTTGAATTTGCCCGGGCAAATAGTTTCCGTTGAACGGAATAACCTGACCAGCAAACCGGGCATTGTTTACTTCCTGCAACTCTACTTCCTTAATGCTTTCGATTCCTGCCAAATCGCCACTTCGCCCCAAAAGGAGTTGGTAAGCAGGTTGGTGAAAATAGGAAACCAATTCTTCATCAGTCAAATAAAGGAACAACTGGCAATCGTAAAGGAATTCACGTTGGATTACATTTGACTTCACTGTATTGTCTGGGTAATTCTTATCGTTTGCTTTGATTTGATAAATCGTCTCCAGATCGACTGTCTTGATTTTAAAATCAAAATAGTACCCCAGCTCAATTCTACGATTTTCCAGATACTTTCCAGATGCAGCATTGATTAGACCCATAACCGTACTCACTGGTGGTACTTCAAGTGTAGGCTGGAAACCCGAAATCAAATTCGGATACCTGAAACTTGAAGTCCACGAGTTTATTTTAATACGGAATGCTCTCATTATTCAATTTGTGATTTCATTTGTTCGCAATACTTATCAATGGCTTCGTTCACAGATAAAATCTGAACAGATGGAATACCAACCATAGTTTTTAGTGATTCCAGATCAGCTACAACTTCATCCATAAAACCACTACGACGACCAATAAATACTGATCCGTCAAAAGTGTCTTTGTAATCTTTCAAAACTTCAACAAGTCCGTCAAAATTAAAAACAACTTCTTCGTCGCGTTGACCTTTGCTGCCAACAATGTGGCTAAAAGGATGATTGCCAGTTGTTGTTGTTGCCAGAATAATAAACTTTGGCGTTACATCGCCCATGTTGTTGGTTTGCATGGCACCTCCGGAAATAGTTTTAAGTGCCTGAATGGTATCAATTGCTCTTTTCTGGCGAATATTTTGAGCAAGTCTGATTAACTTCTTCGGGGTGCCTTTCCCGTCCAACACAAATGGGTCATCAATTTTTTCAGCACCATTTTTTTCTGCTTCTTCTTGCAAAAAGATAGAAAGGTTCTTAAATCCAGTTCGATCGTAATTAGAGAACGTTCCAACCATTGAAAGATCAAGACTAAACATCCCCTTCATAATAGCGCAGTATTCCTGCTTCTCGTAAGGAACTGCATCGCCTTCCTGACGTGCCATACTCGACCAATTTTGTTCAGGTCTGACACTGGCTGCCGAAATAATTGCAGAGTTTTTAAGAGGAGATATGCGGGTTACGGTTACATTGGTCATTTTAATGTTTCCCTTTTTGTCTTTTACAGGTTCTCCATTTTCATCCAATTCAGCATCTTTTGCCGCACGCATGTAACCGAAAACGTCGTCATCAGCAAATTTGAACGGATCGGCATTTGTAAAAGCAATTTTACCTTCTCTGGTTATTGGCGACAAATCCCAGCCTGCATTCTTTTGCAAAGCTTCACGCCACCAGTATCGCCAGGCTTGGCCAGATACATATACATAACTGCGTCCGTTTTTTCGGATCGATTTGGTTGCAATAGCGTTGTCGTTATTACTTTGGGTGTTTTTACCAGCATTATTTAATGCCACGACATCTACGTCGATTAGTACAAAGCCTTGAGTTTTTATGTTTTTCATGATTAATTTGGGTTATTCGTTAATTACTTCTTCTTCAACTTCTGATTCCAATTCAACTTTCAATTCTTCGGACATAAGGTCCCGTTCGTGCAACTCCTGATAAATGGCAATAAGCAGAATATCTCTGATTTCTGCCCAATACGAACCATCTGGGAAAAGATAATTGACGTAATCATCTACTGATACAATTGGGTTGTCATTATTCGCCGCATAGTTTGCCGCAACGACATCTTTTAAGATAAACCTCCGCAAAGCAGAAGCGTTTTTTGCACCGTCAAGTGCTTTAATACGTTTTTTGATTTTATCGGCATCTTCTTCTCTGACAAGGAATGCCGCTAATTCTTTGATTTTGTTGATTGTTTCTTTTTTCATACCTATAATGTTTTGTTGATAGATTGATACTATTTCAAAATTGAATGGATGTTTGCGCGACCAACGAAGAATCTCTGGTCTGATATTCTCGTCGATTAATAATTTATTTAGAATCCGGTTAAACCATTGTTTGTATTCGTTTAGATCGATGAATTCTGTTCCCTTTGATTTTGTCATTTCAAACTTTTCTGTTTGAAGATTGTATTGAGCCCCTTTGTGCTGTCCATCAAAATAGTGTGATCGAACAAATTTTTGCCAATCTTCCTTAAATCTTGGCTGCAAACAGGTTCTATAAAACAAGAAAACTTTGGCAGGAAGTTGGTACATCTGAATTTCAGGGCTTGCACCAAAATTGGTAAAATGGTAAAGGGTTAATGAAGGCAAGGTATTTCCTTCGTTAAAATCTTTCAATTGAGAAAGAACATGATCAACGAAATCAAAAATAGCGTTAGCTGGCTTATTGAAATCCGATTTTGCTACTCCTTCAGAAATACCAATCCCAATTTCGTGAAGATTCTTTTCAATAGTAAGCCGCACAAACAAGTTACTTAGCTTTGCATTGCTACTTTGCATTAAACTGATTCTCCCTTGTAGTTGCTGGCAAGAAAAAGGTACAAAGTGGATTCTGATTAGAGCTTCTTTTGAAAGGGAGATTCCTTTCTGAAAAAAATGATGAAAGTTTATAAGTTTACCCGAACCTGTCATTACGGAATTATTTCTTCCTGCGAAAAACAGCTTTGTTTCTCGTCCTGTAATTCGGCAATACCCAAATTCTAATGATTCAACTCCATCAACTAAACCCTTGAAGTACTTCTTAGTTTCTTCAATTTTTTTATTCCCTTTAAAGGCGTTGTTTGTGATTTTTGAATTGAGAAAAAAAGCATCAAGTTTTCCGCCCCATTTCTCAACATAGATTTTAGTAATGTAGTCGATCAGTTCCAGAATATCCTTTTCGGGAAATTTCTCCGAAAGATATTCGATGGCAAAGCCGCCAGCATCAGCAAACGGATCGCCCGTTGGCCTTGTCAGCCATTCGTAGTCAATCGTTTTGTAGGTTTGTTTCATATTGATTTTTGTTTAATTGTTTTTGAATCAAGCATTGACTGTATCCATCCAAATCCCATTGAGTTTTTTTCACCTAACCCAGAACCTTCAATCAAATGATGTATTTCTTTTGGACTGGTCAACATAAAATCGAATATAAATCCGCGCACCTTGCTTTGTTCTGGTGTGTATGGTTTTATGGTGATTAGTTTGGAGCGGGGTGAACTTTGCAATTCGAAACGGAAAGGTGAGATTGTTTCGATTGGTATGTTACCAGGGATTGAATTGAATTTGTTCACCAGATTTTGGCGGAGTAAAGCCTGGTACGTTTCATTTTCAGGGTTCAGGTAATCGGGGTATTTCTTGCCTTCTGGCAATATGCTCACCACAACGGGCGACAGGGCGCGGTAACGGGTTGTTTCAGCCGGAATATTTTCGGGCAACCGTTCAATGCTGTTTACCTGCAAGTCGAGACCATTAAAACGGTCGCCAATATAAAGTTGCTGGTTGTTGAACAGCCCGATGATGAACTTTTCGGCAGCTTCGGCCAAATGAAACGAGATGTTTACCGAAAGTTGATTCTCCTGGATTTCGAACAGCGATTTTTCTTTCCACAGAATCGGTTTCCCAAACGATAGGGGAGAATAGCCAAACAGCTTGAATGATCTGTGCCCGTTAAGATAGCCTTGCGAATGCAGGAAATCGGAAAATTCTGGATCAGCCTGGCCAATCACCTTGTAAATCCAGGCACTCAGGTAATACTGGTAATCCATCGGAAGCATCCGTTGCCTCCTGGTGCGATTGAATGTAATTTTGAATCTCATAGCGATGCGATTTTTGGTTTTGTTTATATTCGTTTTGCTCCTCCTTTGTTACAGCATCCAGGCAAAGAGTCCCATTAGAAATAACAGAACCAGGAAGATGACAAAAACTAACTCTTTAATGGTTTTAATATTTTTAATATTGTAAATGACACCAGTTATGACTGTCAGGATCAAGGCAATTGCTGCAAATTGAATCATTTTTATTTCATTTAAGCAACATAAAATACTTTTGCTTTTATTCTCCTGTATGGCTGTTCTTCAGGTTTAATCTTTTCGATCTTTGCTTTCACTGCCACGCCCTGATCCATCAGCCGGGCAATCACCTTGTTCTCGGCACGAGGCAAATAGCCCAGTTTTGCATCGTTCTGATATACCTCGACTGCATAGCAGTCGTACGGATTTGTGGGTTCACGTTTCAGCATAAGCAAATTATTTTCCTGCAATTGCGGCTCAATATCCGGACCCTGGTAATACTGGAATCCTGCCACGTATGGTGAACTGAGGCGTATTTCGCAAACCGGTTTTTCTACTCCGGTTTTGGGTAAAAACAACAAGGCACTTCCGGCAAAAAAGTTCTTCAGAAAATCAATTCGATTCATAGCTTATGAGTTTTGTGAAGGCAAGAAAGAAATGTCAACTCCGTGTTTTGCGGAGTGTGCAAATTTTTTTCAGTTTCGACTCAAAAAAATCTATGAATCCTTCATCTCCTTTTATTTCAATGTTCTCGGCAAGTCCCATCACAAAACGGACTGGTCCTTCGTATTTGGCAACAGGGACTGTTAGTTCGTACTGGTTAGGTTTTACCTGCAAAAGGAATCTTTCGGCAAGCGGATATTCTTCAATCAGCAGGTTTCGAGCTTTTATGTTTAAATAAAGTTGAATATTCTTGTTTAAGTCCCCGATGTTCCTGAAAATATCAACCGGTTTTGACCGATGCAGATTCTCGTATTCCCAATTGATAGGTGACTCGATAATATCCTGAATGCGGCATATTTTAAACTGGCGATTTTGTTTCAATTCGGTGTCGAAAGCCCAAACCAGGTTGAAATCGTCCTTAAATTCGAAAGGCTCGACCATCCTGTTTTTAACAGTTTCGCTATTCCCAGATGAATAATTGACCAGTAAAATTTGTTTCTTTTGCTTAAAAGCCTTTTGTAGTAATTGTACTTTATCTGATTTTTCTTTTTGCAGGTAATTTTCCACAGTTTTATCCTGATTCAAAAAGGCAACCAGTTTATTTTTAAGTTTAGCAGTGCTACCTGATTTCTCGTTTATTTGATCAATTGTTTGAGATAACAGATAAGTTTCTTCTTCTGAGAAATGGAGAATATTTCGCAGTATCTGAAAGTCCTGGTCAGTATAATCAATCCAGTATTTACCCTCTTTTTGACAAAGATTAAAACCTGTATCTTTTAATAAGTTGCAATAGTTGTAAAACGCAGAATCCTTAATATCGAGAAAGGAATTGCACTCATCTTTCGTTTTGGGGTAGCTGTTCGAAAGAAAGAGTATAAGCCGGAGGATTCGATGGGTTTTGGTGTTGATTGACATTTGTACTTCAGGAGAACATAAATATAGGTATTTAAAAAGTAAAAGTCAAGCTTATCATAGTGCTTTCTTTAGTTTTCTTTTGTTTATTTTTAGCTATATGAGTTATTTAGCCGAGAAACCGAATGGAAGTTTGTCCTGATTGTGGAAATTGCCTTTCTGAATCTATAATGGTTTCTTTTGCGAGAAGTCAGAAGAAGTTGCTTATTTCACCTGTAAGATTTGTCTTTGAAAAATAATCACAATCAATACTTTTCTTTAAAAATATTCCGATATTTGTACTGTGGGTACGAATAATGAAATAAAAATAAAGAATCTTCTGGATTTACATGTCCCTGGAACGATCTTGCTTGCTTCATGGCTTGAGGCGAACGGCTTCTCTCGTGATTTACAGCATCGTTACCTGAAAAGCGGTTGGCTAGAGTCCATTGGAACCGGTGCATTTAAACGCCCGAATGAAATTGTGGATTGGCAAGGGGCGGTGTATTCGCTTCAGAAGCAAGGGAATTCGCCCATATACATAGGCGGACTGACGGCTTTGTCACTGGCAGGTTTTTCTCATTATCTGCGCACCAATTCTGAACCCGTATATTTATTTTCGACTTTGGGAGTAAAGCTCCCTGCATGGTTTAAAAAATATCCGTGGAACAAAACAGTTAATCATGTCAGAACATCTTTTCTTTCTTACAACAGCGGTCTGACTGAATATCGGGAAAATCAATTTTCGTTGGTCATTTCATCAGCAGAAAGGGCAATCATAGAATGCCTTTATCTTATTCCGGAAACCCAGGATATTACGGAAGCCTATCAGATCCTTACAGGAATGGTAAATTTGAGGCCTGTTTTATTGCAAGAGTTGCTAGAAGAGTGTAAATCAGTAAAAGTGAAACGGTTGTTTTTATTTATGGCTAAGAAGGCAAATCACCAGTGGTTTCAATTTCTGAACCTTTCTGCAATTGATCTTGGAAGTGGAGATCGAAGCATTGTTCCGAATGGCATATATAATTCAGAATATCGTATTACAATTCCAAACGAACTGGCACAACTATGATCGATCAGAAATATAAAGCGCAGGTTGATTTACTGCTGCAAACGATCCCATATGTTGCCAGGGAGCGGATATTCGCATTAAAAGGTGGAACAGCGATTAACCTTTTTGTTCGGGATGTGCCAAGACTTTCTGTTGACATTGATTTGACTTATATTCCGATGGATGACCGGGATAATGCTTTGATGAATATTTCAGATGGCCTGTCGCGTATCAAGAAAGATCTAGAGCAGTCAATTCCCAGGTTAACTGTTACAGCGACCTCCAGAGAGGGACAGGATGCTAAAATTAATTGTCAATTGCCGGGAGCACAAATAAAGATCGAAGTAAATACAACGACCAGAGGCGTTATTTATCCTCCAAATTTGATGATGGTTAAAGACAGCGTACAACAGGCCTTTGGAAGATTTGCTGCAATACCGGTTGTTTCGATGGCAGAGCTTTATGGTGGAAAGATTTGTGCGGCAATGGACCGACAGCATCCCCGAGATCTTTTTGATGTGAGGCTTCTATTGGACAATGAGGGTTTGACGGATGATATAAAAAATGGCTTCCTTGTTGCACTTATTTCTCATATGCGGCCAATTAGTGAAGTTATTCGCCCGATTTATATTGATCAGCGGCAAGCTTTTGAATCTCAGTTTTCAGGAATGACAAATACACCGTTTTCCTATCAGGACTATGAAAATACAAGAGTTCAGTTGGTTGAACAAATCCATTCGAAATTAACAAACGATGATCGATCTTTCTTGTTAAGTTTTAAAAGCGGAACACCAGATTGGAATAGATTTCCGGTTAAAAATGTAAGTGAAATGCCAGCCGTTCAATGGAAATTGCGCAATATTGAAAGGTTAATTCAAACCAACGCAAAAAAGCATATTCAGATGCTTAAAGTTCTGGAAAGCTGTTTGCAGAGATAGTAGCAAAATTTCGGTTCTTTCTTTCTACTTAAATTTCCGTCAAAATTATTTACGCTTCCCGGAACGGTAAAGGGGCGGTTGCTTTCCCAATACCTCATGGCAACCGTCCTTCGGATGCGTTCAGTTTTTTGCTTTAGTTCACCAATGTTGTTTGAATCTGATTAAGTAAATGTAAAAAAGGTTGCAAAAAACTGACATGCACCCCGTTGACCTGATTCGGGACAGCTCTATGTCGGTTACGCCGAAAATTTAAGTTTAACGGCGTGCCAGATAGGTCCTTTGTTTATCCAAGGATGCCAAAATAAGTCCGAAAGGCATCGGCAAAATCGAATGGAAGATTCTAATGGTTGGGAAATTGTTTCCACGTATTCAACAAGAGAATCTGTGGCAGACGGCTTTCTTGTAAAAGTTGACACCAAAGCTTCAGAAGAAGCAGGTATTAAATTCCCGGTTTACCTAACCCGGGCGGTATGGGACAAATACGTTGAAGTTCCCAAAGGAATGGAACAATTACAAAACCTTTCCGGTCGCCTGTGGGACGTGCTATTCATGTTTGCTTTTCATGCCCGGAATGTTTCTTCCAACTTTTTACAGTTTGATTTTATCAGCTATCTGCCTGACGAAGGCAACTGGGAACCCAATGAAAAATTAGAAACTCCGGAAAATCGTTTTAAACGGTTGGTCACTCTTAAAGCGGTTATTAAGGCACAGGATTTCGATGATCCGTCATCGGCTATTTTCATCATGAAGCCCAATGAAGATTAGCGATTTAATCAAACAGTTTTCAATCAAAATTATAGGAGGAATTAGTTATGAGATATAAAGACGATCCCAGACAGATTGTAGTTCGTTATCTGAGCTACTGCGCAAAGTGTCAAACACTTTTGCCAAGAGGTTCTGTTGCCTATTATTGGCCACGAACACGAACATTGTTGTGTAAGAATTGCGGGGAACCGGAATACCGCAGTTTCCTCTCATCCGCCGCAGATGAAGAGGTTTATGCAGGAAGAGGTAATCCTTATTGATATGTCTGGGGCTTTTCGCCCCTTTTTTGTTCGTTATCAGTTATTCTGAAGGAGAAAATAGAAGCTGTTAAAAGATGGTTATTACACTCAAATTTCCGACAAATTTATTTACGCTTCCCGGAACGGTAAAGGGGCGGTTGCTTCTCCCGATACCTCATGGCAACCGTCCTTCGGATGCGTTCAGTTTCTTGCTTTTTCAACAATGTTATTAAAATCCAATAGTAAATGTAATAAGGAAGCAAAAAACTGACATGCACCCCGTTGACCTTATTCGGGACAGCTCAATGTTGGTACGCCAAAAATTTAAGTTTAACGGCGTGCCAGATTATTCCTTTGTTTATTGAAGGGTGCCAAAATAAGTCCGAAAGGCATCGGCGCTTTCCTATGAATACTTCATTCGACATTTATGAAATGGTTACCAACCTGATTATTGAACGCCTTGAAAAAGGTGTCATTCCTTGGCAGATGCCCTGGAAAGCTGAAACAGGTTTACCACAGAACATGGTTCACCAAAAGGTGTACAAAGGTTTCAACTTCTGGCTGCTGCTCACTGTGGCTGATAAGTATGGTTCCCAGTTCTTTCTTACGTTTAACCAGGTTAAAGAATTGGGCGGCCATATTTTGAAAGCAGAAAAAGGTTTCCCGGTTGTGTTCTGGAAGATACTCGATAAAGAAGAAAAAGACGGGAGTATCGACCATTTTCCGTTTCTTCGGTATTATACCGTTTTCAACCTGAAGCAAACCGAAGGGATTGATGAAAGCAAAATCCCACCAACAGAAGCTCATGACCATGAGTTTGACCCGATTTGTGAGGCAGAACAGTTAATCGAGTTCTGGTCCGATAGCCCTGAAATCAGGTTGAACCAGTCCCATGCCTTTTATTCACCTTCGGGAGATTATGTCGGGATGCCCAATCCACGCACTTTCTTTCAGGATGAACAGTATTACTCCACGATTTTCCACGAGTTAGTGCATTCAACAGGTCATATCAACCGGACCGGCAGGCATGAAAAGCTTCCCAATCACAAATTTGGTTCACAGGACTACAGCCAGGAAGAACTGGTTGCAGAAATGGGAGCAGCTTACCTGTGTTACATGACCGGTATCCAAAATGCCACCATCGATAACAGTGCTGCATACATTAAAAGTTGGATTGGCAAGTTCAAGGAAGATAAGAAGATCCTTTTAATGGCTTGCTCGATGGCTCAAAAGGCAGTGGATTATATCCTGGAGCATCAATCTTGTCCGAAATCCGTAGCCGGAGTACAACGGGTGAGCGATTTGGCGGAGGCATTTTAGCCTCCGCCTTTTTTATCTCATTCTCATTATTTCTAAGATCAACAGTGAATCATGATTAAAAATTCAAAAGATGGAACAGTTAAAAAGTTTTTCCCAGTATATCCTGCAGATTGGCTACAAGTACGGTTTGCATTCCGTGTTTGGCGATTTTCTGGAAATGGTGATTTGTTCTTTATCATTAGGAACAAAGGAAGATCGCTATCATGAGATTGTCCGTAACTACGAAAAACCGGATGCCTATTTGATGGCAGAAGCATTCGGAACATTGGTTCTTGAAATGGACAACAAGGGTGAAGGCTTAAAGGATGGCTTTGGTGATTTTTACATGGAATACCTCAGTCACGGACACAACGGAGAATTCTTTACCCCGGAACCGGTATGCGAAATGATGGCCAGTATACTGAACCCGGCAGGTTTTGGCGAACGAGTGGCCGATTGCTGTTGTGGATCAGGCCGGATGCTGATGGCGGCAGCAAAAATCAGTCGGAACTGTTTGTTTCTCGGAGCAGACATTGACCGGACCTGTGCGATGATGTGCGTGATTAACCTGTGCCTGAACGGCCTTTTGGGTGAAGTCTGTTGGATGGATACCTTGATGAACCGTTTTTATGGTGGGTGGAGAATTGAAATTCACCCGGTACATGGAGTTCCCTACATCAGGGAGATAGCAGAATCTGAAAGCTACATGGTTTTAAGGTTGCCGGAAAAGAAACAGGAGTTGGATGTCCAACAATCCCCGGTACCAAAAGTAACTCAGCAGTTGATGTTTGAATTCTAGGGGCTATGCCCCTTTTTTTGTTCGTTAATAACCCAATTTTTTAGACAATCTCGTTTCGTATAAACGGGATTAGTAATTAAAAATGTCTTATACAATCGACAATTTAATGTTGAATTCGTCGTATCAGATCGACATTATGATGGACGTTGTATCTGAATTTCAGGAAAATCGGTTATGTTCGGCGAGACGTGATTTCAGAAGGTGTTTAAGATAAATGAGCTGACCCTCGTGTGGGTGAAAAAAGTAGGAACACCTCGCAGGTGAATCACCCGGACAACTATTTAATTGCAGCCGATCATTCAGAAATCAGAAATGGAAATCAAACGCCAATCTGGCGTTTGATGATTTTTAGATTGAGAAACCCATCATGGATAATGGGTTTCTCAACAGAAGTAGATTACCTGGTTATTACTCCGCCGTCAACAAAACCGTTCCATTAAAAGGAACAAAACAGGTTATTGGATCCATTGAAACAATAGAAAACACAAAAAACAAGAAAACAGGAAACAATTCGTGCGTCCAAAGCTATTCGATACTGACAAAAGAACCGAGAAGCTTATTATCCGGCTAACCAGGGAAGAGAAGCTTAGGTTGCAAAACCTGACCAAACAGGGAAAGTATGGCTGCATGAGCGACTATATGCGAAATAAATAAAATATTCGATCTTTCCAAAAGGAAAACTCTTTCGCTAGACAATGAAGCTAAGCAGCAACTCAAAAGCCTGGACTATGAGCTGAATAAAATCGGGGTTAACCTGAATCAGCTTTCCAAACGGATGAATTCGTTTTCCGGTTACAATGTTGGCGATAACGACCGGCAATTGTTAAAACAGGCTTTCGAGATGATGCGATACTGTTTGATCGTTCTTCAAAATCTCATGCACTAATATACTTTTCCTGAACGTCAAAGCCTAAAATCATGATCATTAAAATCCACCAGGCTTGCAGCACAAAAAATGCTTTGTTTTATAACGAGCGAAAGGTCAAACGGCATTATGCGACATTTTATCAAAGCAGAAACACGCCGGCGATCAATCCGTTCTTGGGAGATAAGAATGACCGTTATCAGATATTTCAGGAAATTGAGCAGCGCAACACAAGGGTACAAAAGCCCGGATTACATATATCGGTTAATCCAACGGTCGGTGATTTGGTCCGCATGGGCGATGCCGGTATCAGAAATGAGATTGGTAACCTGATGAAACATTTAGGGTACGGGAACCAGCCATACCTAGTCTATAAACATGCTGATTTGGAGCGAGTGCATTTTCATATTGTATCTACCCGTATTGATTATGATACAGGAAAGAAGATCACAGACAGTTACGAAAAAGAAAAAACGCAGCGGTTCATTAAAGACCTGAAACAGAAATGCCAGCTTACCTAAAACGAGTCACAAGAAGAACTCAACTATCGGTTTTTAGTTTTTGTAATGGATGAAAATAGGAATCAAATCCGGTATCTGGTAAGAACGGGAGATTTTGAGGAGAGGCCGGGGTTTTACTGGATGAAAGAAGAACTCACAATGCTTAACAAATCAAAATATGAAAAAAGAAATCAGTCAGTAGATTTGTGCTTACTTGTTGATTTGGTCGGTTGATATCCAATTATTAGGAGGTAAATAAGTTTAGGAGGAAAAGGCAGATGCTAAGTAAAAAGAGAAATGGGCAAAGGCGGTGTTATGCATAAAAAAGTTATCAAAATAGGGATGTATATTACTGATTGGCGATAGACTTTGTTTGCAATTGATCCGATTTTGTGCAATTCAAAATTTACATACATTTGTGGATAAGCTAAACTAACCCGATAGCATGTCAGGTAATATTAAAGTTGATATCAATATTCTTTGGAAAGCCTTCCTGTCGGGTGATGATAAGGCCTTTGCTGGAATATATTATAATTTTATAAATTCTCTTCTTTCTTATGGTAAAAAACTAACTCCTGATACAGGAATCTTACATGATGCACTTCAGGAAGTGTTTATGGATTTGTATCAAAAGCGGAATAAACTTCATACACCAATCACAAACCTTAAAGCCTATTTATTTATAGCCTTAAAAAATAATCTTGTGAAAAAGTTACTTCAATATCGCAAATTTGAAGATAAAGTGATTGATGATAGTGTTATGGGAGAGTTTAACATCGAATACAGTTTTTTTGACCAACAAATTATTTGTGAAATTTCTGAGGAAAAACGATTGCGTTTGCAACGAGCAATAGTCTCACTTTCACCTGGACAAAAGGAAATCATTTATCTTAAGTTTGAAGAAGAACTGGGGTATAAAGAAATAGCCATATTAATGGATATTACCGTAGAATCAGCTCGTAAACAGGTATATCGCGCATTAGTTGCATTGCGTGAAACTCTTGATAATAATTGTTTTAATGTTTTTTTTTCTTTTTTCTGAAAAAAGGTATAAAAAATTGTCCATGTTAGGTCATTGTTCAGACCATAAATAAAAGGACGATTTGAATGGATAATTATTTAAAATTTTTTGAGGACGATAAATTTGTTCAGTGGGTCTATAATCCGGATCAGAAAGGAACTGTTTTCTGGAATGCGTGGTTTGTCGAACATCCTGAAGACCGAAAAGATGCTGAATTTGCCCAATTGATATTGTTGCAACTTAAGTCCAAGAAAGAAAAAGGAAATAAGAATGAATCTGATGCAATATATTCTGCAATTGTCGAAAAACTTAGTAAATCTGACCGACAGTTTTCTTTGAGTCAGATAATTCTCCCGTTTTCGCGATATGCTGCCGTAGCCCTGCTTTTCCTTTCTCTGGGAGTTTTTCTTACTTACAATGTGACGAAAAAACAGAATTTATGGTTAGAACAATCAATGAATGAGGTTCATGGAAATGCTGAATCACAACTCATTCTTGCTGATGGACGCAGAATTGCGCTTAATGCAAAAGAATCCAGTGTAGAGTACGGCACAAAAGGCAAAATTGTAATCAATCAGTCTGATACCATTGAAAACCATTCCAAATCGTTGGATACTGAAATGAATCAATTGATTGTCCCTTTTGGGAAAAACTCCTCAATCCTACTTCCTGATGGAACAGTTGCACATCTCAATGCCGGATCCAGACTGATGTATCCATCTGTTTTCAGTGGAAAGAACAGGGAAGTTTTTCTGTCAGGAGAAGGTTATTTTGAGGTTTCGCATGATCCTAAAAACCGTTTGTGGTTAAGACCAATGACCTAAGCATTGTTGCACTTGGCACAATTTTTAATGTTTCAGCCTATCCAACTGATAAAATTATTGAAACAGTATTGGTAAATGGACAAGTTGTACTCCGGAACAATTCCTTCTACATTTTCAAAAAAGATTTTGTGCTTAAACCGAGCGAGCTGGCCGCTTTTAACCGTGAGACACTTGAAACTACAACCCGACAGGTTGATATCGCCGACTATGTGGCCTGGCAGGATGGGTTTCTTAACTTCCAGAGCGTAGACCTGAGCAGAATTATTCTTCGATTGGAGCGATACTACAACATTAAATTGATTCTTGAAAATCCAATGCTCGGAACACGCAGTATAACGGGCAAATTGGTATTGAAAGAAGATAAAGACCGTGTGCTTGAGGTATTGGCCTCAACAGCGCGGGTTGAATTGTCTAAAATAAATGCAAATACTTATGGCTTAAAATAAAACCGGAAAGAATCCGACCTCTCCCCGGTTTTGAAAATAGATTTTAATGTTTCATTAAAAACCAAACGAAAGTATGAAAAAAAAACTAACTGAAGCCTTTTCCGGCAGGAGAGGTTTAAACCTAATTTTTAGGAAAATGAAACTGACAATGCTCTTTTCATTTTTGTTGTTTATGACGAGTTGGGGAACCAGTTTATCGCAAACGACCAAGTTGAGTCTTCAGCTAAAGAATGTTCCTGTTCAGGAGCTGATCCAACAAATTGAAGATCAGACCGAGTTTTACTTTTTGTATCAGGATGATGTTTTTCGGAAGGAGCAAAAGGTGACGATTCAAACCACTGATGCGCCAGTAGAATCGATACTTCAGCAAATGTCAGAGCAGGCATCTGTCCAGTACCAGATCATCGATCGCCAGATTGTATTACTTCCCAAGGGCGTGCCCGAGGTTCCATCGGTATTAAAAGGTCAGTCGATGAGTCAGCAACAGAAGAAAACCATTACCGGTAAGGTAACCGACTCTTCGGGTGCTTTTATGCCAGGTGTTACGGTTGTAGTAAAAGGTACCACCAGTGGGTCGATTACCGATCCTAATGGTAGTTTTACGTTGCAGGTACCTACAGATGCCAAAATATTACAGTTTTCATTTGTTGGTATGAAAACCAGAGAGGAAGCTATTGCCGGGAAATCAGTATTCAGTATAATAATGGAAGAGGAAACTGTTGGTATTGAGGAAGTTGTGGCTGTTGGATATGGAACCATGAGAAGAAGTGATTTGACTGGTTCTGTTGCTTCTGTTAAAATAGATGAGCAACAGGCATCTCAAATAAACACTGTTGACAAGCTTCTGCAAGGTAGAGCTGCCGGTGTTTATGTAAATTCAGGAAGTGCGGCTCCGGGTGGGGCAGTCAATGTCCGGATTCGCGGAGCCAGTTCATTAAGCGGTGGAAATGAGCCGTTGTATGTTGTAGATGGTGTAATTATTAATACCGCGTCACAAGATGTTGATAATTCTTTAAGAGCTGGAACGAATCCTGGAAACTCAAGTCAGGAAGCACAAAATGGATTGACGGCTATTAATCCACAGGATATTGAAAATATTGAGATACTTAAAGATGCGTCTGCCACCGCAATTTATGGTTCGCGGGCTGCAAACGGAGTGGTAATTATCACCACAAAGCAAGGTAAGAAAGGCAAGGCCCAGATACAATATATGTCAACAGTTGAAATGGCCAAGGTTGGTAAGACGATCCCGATGCTCGATGGCAAAGAATTTGCGACATTTAGAAATAAAACCGAAGAAATGCAGGGACGGCCAGCTATGTATGATTTTGCAACGATTCAACCGATTGATTGGCAGGAAGATATTTATGGCACGGGAATTACAACAAACAACCGTCTAAATATAAGTGGGGCAACAGAAAAAACCAATTATTTTCTTGCAGCAGGGTATTTAAGCAACGATGGAGTGATTCCGACTTCAGGGCTTTCACAGTCTGACTTGCGTTTCAATTTTACCCACGATGTTTCCACTAAATTCAAAGTGAGTTATAAAGCTGGACTTATTTACCGCACCAACTCAATGACCCAGTCAACCGAACAAATGGGTAGTGCCAGTAACAGTATTATTCGTTCCATATTTGCTACGGCTCCTTTGCTGGGAGATCAGACTCAGGCAGAATTCGACCAGGAAATAGAAGGACCGAGAGTATGGCTAAAAGAATATGATGATATAAGCAAGGAGTTACGCACTACTCAATCCTTATCAATGGATTATCAACTTTCCAAAGCATTTAAATTTAGTGTTTTGGGTGGTGTCGATTTGCGTGTAAAGGATCGCCATCGCTGGTTCGGGAAGGATTTGGGACAGGGGAAAAACGCAAATGGACAATTGGGATATTCGTTTCTAAAGAATTATACCTACAATACGCAGGCAATTTTAAACTACAACGAAACATTTGGCAAACACCGGCTTGACGGAACCTTAGGTGTAACTTACGACAAGAGTAACATTGAAAGTTCATATACCGTTAATGAAGATTTTTGGACTGAAGACCTTCGGATTTACGGAATGGGAGTTGGGGCAAGAGTGCTGCCGTTTACAGAAGAGTTTACTGGTTCATCAATACTTTCTGCACTAGCAAGGTTCGTTTATAGTTACAACAATAAGTATGTTTTGACAGCCACGGCACGTGCAGATGGCAGTAGCCGGTTTGCTCCGGGTAACAAGTGGGGGTATTTTCCGTCAGTTGCCCTTGCATGGCGTGCTTCTGACGAAGAATTTATTAAAAAGCTTAATATCTTTTCAAACCTAAAACCAAGATTTGGCTTCGGAATGACTGGTAATCAGGCAATAAGTCCTTATTCCACCCTGACGCGCTTTAGCCCTTCCTATTATGCTTCCGAAAGTGAATCGGTTGTTGTTGGGGCAAAACCTTCCATAATTGCCAATAAAGAATTAACATGGGAGTCAACTTCGCAGTTCAATGTTGGTGTTGATATGGGATTTCTCGACAACAGAATAAGCTTCAATGTCGATTTATATCAAAAGAAAACGAATGATCTGCTCCAGCAAATGACCGTACCTATCTCAACTGGTTTTTCAAGTATGTGGGTAAACCGCGGTTCAATTGAAAACAAAGGACTTGAACTTGCATTGGATGGCGTTATTTTAGACGGAGATTTCAAATGGAATATGGGTGGAAACATAGCCTTTAACCGGAATAAAATTGTGGATATTGGGCTTCCTGAAGGACAATTCGGGAATATGATGCTTAAAGCGTTTTTAGGCAAAGATGTAGCTGGAGGTAATGAATTTAAAATGCCGGCAAATATTTTTGCAGAAGGGCATCCAATGGCTATGTTTTTTGGCTACCAAACAAAGGGCATTTACCAGGCCGCTGATTTAGCAACAGAACCCTTAACTCTATCCGGTGTCCCTTTGGTTCCGGGAGATATATACTTTGTTGATCAAAATAAGGACGGGAACATCAACGATGCTGATAAAGTGATCATTGGCGACCCGAATCCCAAATTTACTTACGGGCTGACTACCGATTTAAATTATAAGAGATTTTCGTTGACCATATTTCTGAACGGGGTATATGGCAATCAGATTGCAAATGGTAATAAACTGAAGATTGAAGACACACAGGCAGGATTAAATGTATCGAAAGATGCGTATTTCAAAGCCTGGACAACCGAGCAACCCGGTAATATTTATCCACGGTTACTGTATAAAAACGGCTGGTTCACCGATCGAATCCTTGAAGATGGAAGTTTTTTACGGTTAGGTATGGTTACTTTGGGATACAAACCCGACGTAAAGAAACTTAAATTCTTGAGTGCCTTAGAGGTCTATGTAACCGGTAAAAATCTCTTGACTATTACTAATTATTCCGGGTATGATCCTGAAGTAAACAGTTTTACCAACGATCCATTACGTACTGGCGTTGACTGGAGCTCGTATCCCAACACCAAATCCTTTACCTTGGGACTAAATGTTTCATTTTAATTCAAAAAAGTATAAAATATGAAAAGTATAAAATATATCCTGGCCGCAGTAATAATCTATCTTCTACCATCTTGTTCTGATTTAATTGAAGAGAATCCGCATGGTTTCATTAATGATCAGACACTCTTTGATACGGAGGCGGGGGCACAAGCTGCCCTGGTTGGTTGCTACGAAGGCATTTCAACTTATTACTATTTTGGGGTTGCCTATACCCAGCTTTTAAGTTTAGGGTCAGGCGCATTCTGGACAAATCATACAGCCAGTCTGCCGATTTCACAACAGACCGCGCAACCAACTGATGCGTTGATAAATAATGTATGGAGAACCTCCTATTCTGCGATTAACTCGACCAATGTTCTTATAACTTCTATACAAAGTAGTACGATTAAAGAATCTGCTAAAAACAGAATTTTGGGAGAAGGTTTGTTTATTCGGGCAATGCTGTATTTCAATAATGTTCGGATTTGGGGCGACTTGCCACTGCGGCTTACACCAGCTACAAGCAGTAATCTTAATATGGCAAGGTCGCCGGTTGCAGACGTTTATGCCCAAATTATCAAAGACCTTGAAGAAGCTAAAAATTTAATGCCGGAGCCACAAACTCAAAAAAAGGGATACCCACATAAATGGGCCGCTTATGCCTTGCTGGCTAAGGTTTACATGACAATGGCAGGTAATGATGCCAATTCGCCCTACTGGCAAAAAGCTTATGATGAGGCCATTCAGGTTTATAATTCAAAAGCATATACCTTGGTAAAACCATTCAAAGATTTGTGGGATGTAAAAAAGGGAAATTCAACGGAATCAATTTTTGAAATTCAGTTTAGCATGGTTGGTGGCTCATCAAATGGGCTGACCCAAATTCACATGCCCTCAAATACAACCTACCTGCCACTTCAGGCCACATCGCCAACACGCAGAATCCGCTCGCACAAAGCAACTTTTGATGATTTTCGCAACCAGTATCCTGGAGATCCGAGGATTAACGCCACATTTTTATATGGCGACCTCCCATTAAGAGACGGGAAAACGCTTAAAGTTTACCCTAACAGCACAGGGTCTGAAGGTTATCCATACATTTTTAAATATTGTGATCCGGCCTGGGTCGCTTCTGTCAGCAATAACAACTTTATTTACCTTCGTTATGCTGATGTTTTGTTGATGCTGGCTGAAATTGAAAATGAACTGCGCGGACCGGCCAATGCCTACAAATACATCAATGAGGTAATGTTACGAGCCCGTGATGCCAATGGAAATGGAACGATTGAAACGACCGAAGTTTCGCCAGCTGATTGGACCGGAATGGCCAAAGAGGAATTCAGAAGCAGGATAATGCAGGAGCGCAGGATTGAGCTACTAGGAGAAACCCATGAGTTTTTTGATACCCGCCGCAGAGGGATTGACTACTTAAAAACGTTTTTCGAACATCACAATCTGCACCCACTTTTTAATCAGGTAAATGATTTTTTGCTTCCTGTTGACAATGCTTCCCTTTCGAGGTTGTTATTAATGCCTATACCGGCAGGGGAGATCAATGCAAATGAGCTGATCAGTCCTTCTGATCAAAATCCGGGGTACTAAAAAATATACGGGGCAAGGCTTTAAAGCATTGCTCCGTAGTATTATAATCAGTCAAAAATCCTCAAATATTATAGTATTTGAAATTTCAAAATCAAAACTACCAGCGGAAGATCATTTCGATGGTAGTTTTGATTTTAGCTGGCTTTTTACCGTATTTTAATTACAAATTATTTCCTCATGAAATTTTCTAAATGTATTATCCTGTTTTTTCTCCTTCTGAATGTCGGATGGAGTTCTGCCCAGGAAAGGCCTGTAATCAAGATCCCTGATATCTTAACTTATCAAACACTTAAATGTGACTTTCATCTCCATTCGGTACTTTCCGACGGACAAGTATGGCCAACGGTGAGAATTGACGAAGCCTGGCGCGATGGACTTGATGTGTTATCGATCACAGATCACATTGAATACCGGCCAAATCTAAAATACTTTTCAAAAGATAAAGTTGTTGTTTCTGACCATAACTTGCCCTACGAAATAGCACGAGAGAAGGCCAACGAGAAGGATGTACTGCTTATTAAAGGGGCTGAAATTACCCGTACAATGCCTCCCGGACATTGTAACGCGCTTTTTCTTACTGACATCAATCCACTTGATACTCCCTGGAAAGATGACGGAAGCGGCAAACAGGGATGGATGGGAAACGGATTGCTAATAAACAACTGGAAAGATGCTTTTTATGAAGCAAAAAAACAGGGCGCCTTTATTTTCTGGAACCATCCCGGATGGAAAACGCAGCAACCCGACACAACTTTGTGGTGGCAAGAGCACACCTGGTTATTCGAAAATCATTTGATGGACGGCATTGAAGTGGTGAATGGAAACTCCTATTCTCCTGAAGCACATCAATGGGCTATTGAAAAGAATTTGACGATGATTGCGGGTTCCGATGCTCATGGGCCTATTGGTGGAAAAAAGAGGCCAGTCACCCTGGTTTTTGCTACCGACAGAAGCGTTGCAGCAGTTAAGGAAGCTCTATTCGACCACAGAAGCGCCATCTTATCTGAAAACAAGTTGTTTGGCGACAGAAAGTTTTTGGATGCTATATTCTTTGGTTCAATTACAATTGAACCTGTTGTCAAAACAGCAGAAGGTTGTCAGATTATTATTCAGAATTCTTCCGACATTTCTTTTGAACTTTCAAAGGCAGCGGGGAATGATGTTAACCTGAATTTTTCTGATAAAATCATTATTCCAGCGGGAAAATCTGCAACGCTATCCATATTGATGTCCAAACCTTCATCCAATCGCAAAATTGATTTAAAGTTTATTGTAGATAATTTTTTCATTGCTCCCGGAGAGGGGCTTCCGGTTACTATTTCATTGATCACCAATGGTAAGTAAAATTACAACGGAATTATCAATCAATTGGTGTTCTTTGATTAGCAATGGCATTTATGCCGTTGGATAAATTGATGTAAAAAACGGGCTTTAGCCCTAAATGATAACCTTTTGGGCTAAAGCCCATTTTAGTTTGTATTTTTCCCCGTAGCCTGAAGGCTTCGGCTATTGAATAAGAACCATTAACCCGATAAATCCGGAATCAAATATGAATAATCGACCTTTCATTTTCTTGCTAGCGGCAACTTTTTGTTTATTGGCAGAAATTTCGTGTATCCAGAAAAAAGCTAAGCCAGATTTATCAGACAAATCGTCAGGCAGCGAATCGTTTATAAAAGTCAGTGCTAAAAACCCAAGGTATTTTGAGACTACTGACGGTCATACCTGGATTCCTGTCATGATTAATTTCATCATGCCAAACGGTGAGGAAGGTGAGGTATTTAAAAAAGTTGAAATGTATTTTAAGCACTTCTCCGAAAATGGAGGCAATTCGATGAGAATCTGGATTAGTTCTCCTTTTCTTGAAATTGAAGACCAAAAAGTGGGAGAATATAGTGAACTTAAATTCAATCGAATCGACAGCGTTTTAAGCCTGGCAAGAAAGTACGATATTCGGATAAAATTCACTTTGCAGCATATCAGAACCATTAAACCCGATGGCGAGGGAGTTTCTCCCTGGTCGAACAGGGCTTTTATGGCGCTTGAAAATGGTGGACCATTCAAAGGTATTCTGGATTATATCAATTCTCCGGAAGGAAGGAATGCCTATTTGAACCGGGCAAAAGCATTAGCGAAACGATACAAAGACAATAAACAGATTTTTAGCTGGGAGTTGTGGAATGAAATGGATGCTGTTGACGACGAAGATTGGCTGCCGTTTTCAGCGCCAACGATAGACTCTGTAAAAGCCCTTTTCCCCAATCACCTGGTTGCTCAAACATTGGGAAGTATGCATTCGCTGGATGCGGACGAAAGGTACGAAAAGCTACTGACGATTAAAAACAATGACTATGTTACCGTGCATCGTTACCTGGATCCGGGGACAGATTGGGGGCAATACGATCAGGTTCATGGGCCAATTGATTTGTTGATATCCAATGCCATACAATTTGTATATCGGCCTGAAGTACTCAAACCAATTGTTGCCAACGAACATGGTGCAGTTGAACCGAATCATACAGGTCCCAATAAATTATATACAACCGATTCGCTGGGCGTTTTTATTCACGATATGATTTTTGCCCCCTTCTTTTGTGGTGCCTCGGGCTGTGGTTCGATGTGGCATTGGGATTCTTATGTGGAGAGGCAAAACCTATGGTTTCATTACCAAAGATTTAACAATGCGATTGCTGGCATTGACCCGGTCAGTGAAGAGTTTGTACCTTTCACCTTCGTTCAGGATTCTGTCAGGTGCTATGGAATAAAAGGCAAAGAAACCACCATGATATGGTGCCGGGATGCGAAGAGTAATTGGAAAACTGAACTTCAGAATGGCATACAGCCTGAAATCAGAAATAGTTTTTCGATTAAGTTAGCAACAATGAAAAAGGCAGATTACACATCTACCAAAGTTTACAATCCTTGGAAAGATGAATGGGCCAATGTTCAAATAGAAAATGGCGAGATAAAATTACCTCCTTTTCTTCGTTCAGCCGTTGTAATACTGAAATGAAGATTGGGTGAAGTTCCAGGGTTTGTATAGCTAATTTTTGAGACTATGATTAAATATATTCTTTGTATTTGCGTGACAATTTGTTTGGGGCAAGAGCTCTCAGCACAAAACAATAGTGTGCCCGAGATTGGTGCCGAAGTGTTTATTGAACCCGGTCAGACTCCCCAGGAAATTGATACCTGGTTTAAAAGACTGAAGGAAAACAACATGACTGTTACCCGTATCCGGATTTTTGAAACCTACATGCGCGATGGTGACGGTAGCTGGGATTATACTTTGTTTGATCATGCGTTCAAAGCAGGTGAGAAATATGGAATAAAGATTTATGCTAATTTATTTCCGGCAACCTCATTTATAGATGTTGGAGGGTTTAAATTTCCGCGCGACCAAAAGCACCTGGAATCCATCGCCGGGTATATAAAAAATGTAGTTACTCATTTCAGCCAGTTTAAATCGTGTTATGGCTGGGTTCCCATTAACGAGCCGGGTTCGGGGAAATACCCCGATGAGGAATTTTCGAAGAATAAATTTAATGAATGGAAGATAAAACAGCCTGTTCCTTCCTATAACAGCAATGGATATCAACATTTAGATTTCTCCGGCGATCAGTTTTTAGTCGATTACAATACCTGGTTTTTAAAATGGTTAACTAACGAAATTCACAAATACCACCCCGAAAGTCCGGTACATGTGAACAACCATGCTATTTTTCAGAATGTAGCCGAATATGATTTTCCGGCGTGGCGAAAGTTTCTGACAAGCTTGGGCGCTTCGGCACATGCAAGCTGGCATTTCGGCTATTTCAGTCGCGACCAGTATGCTTTAGCTGTATCGGCCAACAGCGAGATTATTCGTTCAGGCGCCGGAAATATTCACTGGTTAATGACTGAATTACAGGGTGGTAACAATACTTATAGTGGGTATGAAGCTATGTGTCCAACAAAAGACGAAATAAGCCAATGGTTGTGGACTACGATTGGGACCGGTGCCAAAGGGGCAATTTTCTGGTGTCTTAACCCACGCGCATCGGGTATTGAAGCCGGTGAATGGGCCATGCTGGATTTTCAAAATGAACCATCTGACCGGATGAAAGCAGCCTCGGCGATAGCTGGCGTTATTCAAAGTCAGGCTTCATTATTTGCCAATGCGGTGGTGGTTGAGTCGGACATCAATGTGGTGTATATTCGTGAGTCGTTGTGGGTTGAAACAAAACAAAAGGCAAGCGGCAAGCATTATGAAGGGCGCGATCCGGGAGGTGTGATGAAATCGGCGCTTGGCTATTTCGAAGCTTTGAGTGAAATGGGGCAACAGGTTAATTTTAAAGAAATCAGTGAATTCGATTTCTCGAAAAATGACTATACGGGAAACACCATCATACTTGCTCACCAGATTGCAATCCCATCACGCTACTGGAATAAGCTGGAGGATTTTGTGAAAAAGGGCGGCAAACTGATTGTTGACGGACTGACTGCCTATTACGATGAAAATGCTGTTTGTGTCATGAAGACCGGGTTTCCGCTGGAAAATCTTTTCGGGGGAAATATCCGCGAATTTAAACTGGTCAGCAATTTATTTGATGTAAGAATTGAAAACCTGACCTTGCCTGCCCATTTATGGTGCGGTACAATTAAAACAGGTACAGCAACCCCGGTTGGTTATTCGGGCGATGAAATTATTGCCGGACGAAATAAATTTGGTAAAGGAGAGGTACTTTGGATGCCTTCGCTTATTGGACTGGGCTCCCGGATTAACATGGACTATACCATGCTTTCCAATTTATTAAACAAAGAAATTACATCTGGCGATATCAATCCTTTTTGTTTCAAAACAATACAGAAAGGCCTGTTTATGAAGACCCTCAAATCAGGCCAATCATATATTACAATTATAATTAGTAAATCGAAGGATGAACGTTCTGTGGTATTGGATATTGCGGAAGATTTTAAGTTAAAGCCACGCTTGCTTTACGCAAATAAGAACGGGAAAATATCTGGCAATGCCATTGAAATCGCTCCCGAAGAAACCCTGGTTATTCAATGGAAACGTGATTAAATTTTAGAGATAAATCATTATGAACTTACGAATTAAACTACTTGCAATTGTTGGATTATTGATCATCGGAGAATCTGTTTATTCACAGCAATATGACTGGGAAAACCCCGCAATAACAAAAATAAACTGCGAGCCTGCCCGTAGCACTTTCATCCCTCACAGCAATACAACTTCAGCATCGAGTTTTACGGATGAAAAATCGTCCTATTTTAAATCTCTGAATGGGAACTGGAAATTCTTTTGGGTAAAAAGTCCGCTGGAGGTACCCAAAGATTTTTTCCTGCCCGAATACAACTCCAATAATTGGGATAATATTTATGTGCCAGGCAATTGGCAGTTACAGGGAAATTATGATCCGCCAATCATGACCAATATAAAATATCCTTTTCCTGCCGATTCGCCAAAAGTTCCAAAAGATTTGAATGCGACAGGCTTGTTTAAAACCTCATTTTCCATACCCGATTCATGGAAAGGCAAGCAGGTGTTTCTCCATTTTGCAGGCGCTCAATCAACCCTCGAAGTTTGGATAAACGGTAAAAAAACTGGCTATCATCAGGATGGAATGACGCCAGCAGAATTTAACATCACTCCGTATTTGCAAAAAGGAGAAAATACGCTGTCGGCCCAGGTAATAAACTGGTCAGATGGCAGTTACCTGGAAGACCAGGATTACTGGCGGCTTAGCGGTATTTATCGGGATGTTTTTTTGTTTTGCGCCCCGGAAGTACGCATTCGCGATTTTCAGGTCAAAACCGATTTGGACAATGAATGTCAGGATGCGATGTTCAATCTGAAAATAAAGCTTGAAAATAATTCGAACGGCAATAAAAAAGGGTACAAATTTAAAGTAACACTTTCAGAATCAGCGGGAAAAATGATCTTTTCTGAAGAAATAAATTCGAAGCCAATTTCAGCAAGCAATGAAACTGTTTTAAATTTTGAACAGAAAGTTATCAATCCGTTGAAATGGACTGCCGAAACTCCAAACTTGTATATCCTGGAGATGCAATTATTGGATGAAAAAGGAGCAGTTCAGGAAGTGATTTGCCAAAAAATTGGTTTCAGGAGAATAGAAATCAGAAATGGGCAATTGCTTGTAAATAATAAAGCCATCGAAATAAAAGGCACCAACCGGCACGAATTTGACATGTATTCGGGAAGGTACGTAACCCGGGAATCCATGATCAGGGATATTGTTTTGATGAAACAGCACAACATCAATGCGGTAAGAACATCACATTATCCAAATGCTCCCGAATGGTATTCGTTATGCGACGAGTACGGTTTATATGTGATGGACGAGGCGAACATGGAAAGCCACGGATTGTGGGAGAATAAAATATATTTAACCGAGAACCCTGAATGGGAAAGGGCCATTGTTGAAAGAGGCACAGCAATGGTTGAGCGCGACAAGAACCACCCGTCAATCATCTTCTGGTCGATGGGAAATGAGAGCGGATGGGGAAAAAACTTTGACTCCATGTACAAAGCGATTAAACAAATCGATCCGACACGGCCTATCCATTATGAAAGCAAGAATCCGGCTTATGCCAATGTTTTGTCTCGGTATGATATAATTTCCACCATGTATCCGTCCATCGAAAATATATTGGAACTGATGAACCAGGATGCTTCGAGACCCGTGATTATCTGTGAATATGCGCATTCCATGGGAAATAGTTTGGGGAACTTCAGAAAATATTGGGATGCGTTTTATAAGTACCCCCGGCTTCAGGGAGGTTTCACTTGGGATTGGGTGGATCAGGGGCTGCGCTCAAAAGATAAAAACGGGCTTGAGTACTGGAATATAGTTAATTACATTGACGGGGCAAACGCCGATGACGGAATGGTTAACCCTGACAGATTGCCCCAGCCAGAAATAAATGAAGCTAAAAAGGTTCTGCAAAATATAAATGTAAAGCCCGTCAATCTGGCCAATGGGATCATTCGGATAGTCAACGGTCAGTTTTTTAAAAATACTGACGATATACAATTGGAATGGAGCCTGATTGAAAATGGGAAAGTTATACAAAGCGGAATTGTTGACCAATTGAATATTGCGCCACAGGATTCAGCAGAATTAATCTTCCCTTATGAAAAACAACTCGTGGAATCAGGAGAAGAATATTTTCTGAATTTCAGCTTCAGGTTAAAAAATACTACCATCTGGGCCGAAAAAGGTTTTGAAATCGCTTCTGAACAACTCTCGTTTCCAGTGAAAATGGTAGTTTCTGAAGAGCTGAACTTGGCCAGTTTCGCCCCATTACAATTACTTCAGGAAGGAAAAGAAATTCTTGTTTCCGGTACTGATTTTACCTTAACCTTCGATAAAGTTGCCGGATCGTTGCGATCCATTAATTCAAGAGGCCGGAATTTAATTTCGGGTGCAATAGCGCCTTGTTTCTGGCGCGTACCAACCGATAATGACGAAGGCGGAAAAACCAATAGTTATGCTCAACGCTGGAGAAATGCGGGAATTGACGCGCCTCAAATGATCCCATTGGAAATGAAGGCGGAGTTAATTCAGCCTAGGGTTGCGAAGGTTACGGTTAAAAACAAAATTCAGTTAAAAACAGGCG
The DNA here is from genome assembly GCA_963676535.2 of Prolixibacteraceae bacterium. GTDB lineage: Bacteria > Bacteroidota > Bacteroidia > Bacteroidales > Prolixibacteraceae > Aquipluma. Next base: position 96,047 of record CAXXKQ010000017.1, read on the forward strand.
CCATGGATTATTTGGCGACCTATTTCATATACAGCAGTGGCGACATACAAGTAAAAAACCTTTTTACAACTGAAGATGATTTGCCTCCATTGGCTAGGGTTGGCCTTCAATTTATGCTCCCATCTACCTACACTAATTTTACCTGGTATGGGAACGGGCCTCATGAAAGTTATGCGGACAGAAAAGAGAGCGCATATACCGGATTGTATAGTGGCAAAATTTCTGATCAACATTTTCCTTATGTGATGCCGCAGGAAAATGGCAATAAATCGGATGTCAGGTGGGCGTTTTTGTCAGCTAACGATGGAACCGGTTTGCTTATCGCAAGCGATTCGCTGTTAAACGTCAATGTTCAGGATTATTCTCCGGATGCATTAAATAAATCGAAACTCACCCACCAGTTGATCCGGGGAGAAAACGTTTACCTGAATATTGACCTGAAGCAAATGGGCTTAGGTGGCGACGACAGCTGGAGCCCTCGTGTTCATCCTGAATATTTGCTGAAGGAGAAAAAATACGAATATTCCTTCCGCATCAAGCCTGTGGGAAACGATAAAAACATCAATGGTATTTTAAAACAAAAACTGCCCACTCCGAAACTCTAAACACGAATGCCCCAAGGCTATAAAATCATGAAAAAATCATTACTGCTATTTGCTTTCATACTTCAGATTGGATATTTATTCGGGCAAAAGGATTTCTCATTTGTTTTTCTTCCTGATACCCATTTGCGACCCGATTCGGCAGTTGAAGCTAAATTTGACTTGGTTGCAAAACAAATAAATAAACTCCACCCCGATTTTGTAATCGCAGGGGGCGATATGATCTACACGGCGAAAAACGTGAATGAAAAAAAAGCGAAAGTTTTGTTTGATTTGATGGATGCTAAATTTCGTCATCTGAAAATGCCTGTTTATTATACGCTTGGGAATCATGAATGTGTTGGTATTCTGGCAGAAAGTGGAATGGAAACTTCTCATCCATTATGGGGAAAAGGAATGTATGAACAACGCTATGGGAAAAGATACCAGTCATTTACGCATTCGGGTTGTAAATTTCTTCTTCTTGACGGAATAAAGATTCTTGATAAGGAAAGAAATTATACGGCAGGTATTGATTCCATGCAACTGGAATGGTTGAAAAATGAATTACTCCTGACAGATCGAAATACACTAATTGTAGTTGCCGTGCATACCCCATTGATTAATCCCAACGCGATCAGTAATTCGAAGGAACAAGTTCTTTCAGAAACTTCGGAAGCTGTTTTAAGCCTGTTCAAAGGGTACAATCTCAAAATGGTTCTTCAGGGTCACAATCACGTGTATATGAATTTGTTAACCAATGGGATACATTACATTTCAGGTGGAAGTACATTATACAGTTTAGATCGGAACCCTTTTGATGATGGGTTTATTTATGTGAAAATCACAAACAATATTGAAGATATTAAATTCATTTCTACTGCAAAACGACCCAACAATTAAACTATGCGAATTATGAAAATAGTACTCTCTTTTGTTTTGATAAGTGCTTCTTTATTTATCAGCAGAAACTGCCACGCGGGAAAAATCGCACAAACTTTAAGAGTTCCATCGGAATTTGCCAGTATAGCAAAAGCTGTTGAGCAAGCAAAGGACGGTGATTTGATCATTATCTCACCCGGCAACTATCAAGAGAAAGACATTGAAATAAACAAAGCTATTACCATTTCTTCGGAGTGGAAACAGACCGGGGATGAAGATGTGATTGAGAAAACCACCATTGATGCTGGAAATAGTGTTCTTTTTGCTATCCGTGTTGATGGCGTTGAAATTAGTGGGTTAAAGATAATTAACGGTGATCATCCGATAAGCGCATCAGCAAGAGCAACAATTATTCACAATCACTTTGTTGCCAATCGGGATGCGATAAGTATGGAAGGTGGCAGCGGTGGTTACATTGCCCATAATCTGATTGAAAATGACAGGGATGATGGCATCGATATGGATATTGGCGATGATGCAGTCGCTAAAATTGGGAGTGATGTTGTTGTTGAGTTCAACTCAATTATCAACAGTCACGACGATGGAATTGAAATAAGACTGTTTAAACGGCAAAACCAAAACATCCACTACGAAATTCGGCATAACAGGTTTATTGGAAGCGGAAAAGCTGGTATCCAACTCATTTCTTATGATGTGAATACCGGAAAAATATTTAACATTCATCACAACCTTTTTAGCGGATGTAAAACTGGTCTTGGGTGTATGGAGGGAGCTAAAACCGACGAAGATTTGAGCGGCGCGACCCAAATGGATGAACGTGTTTGCTTTTTCAATAATACGGTTTTAGAAAATGAAATGGCCGCTACTGGCGGAAATAACATACTGGCATTCAATAATATACTATCAGGCAATACGGTTGGCGGTTTCAAGCGGTTTGGCAAAAACTCCATTGTTGCAAACAATCTGTTTTTTAATAACAACGATGCTGATTTAATTGAAATAAATCCGGCGGTTAAAAAGGACAAAAATATTTTCAGTAAAGATCCATTGTTAAACCCAGTTACTTTAATCCCAAATGATAGAAGTAGTTGCATCGACACGGGAATCAAAAAGTACAAAACAAGCAGGACGACCTATTGGGAAATTTCTCCTGAATTGTTTGCAGGAAAAGCTCCTGATCTTGGTGCATTTGAAGCAAAGCTGGTTAGTCCTGGCACAATGAACGAAAATGTCCTTTTGGTTGATGCTGGAAAAGATTTAATAGTAACCTCGCCACAACATTCAATTACACTGAAAGGAACAATTAAAGGCAATTCAAATGAAGATGTAAATGTTTCGTGGAAATGGCTCGATGGACCAACCGAAGTTAAGATCTTTGATGCCAACAAATTAACCACTGCCGTCGAGTTTTCGCAACAAGGTATTTACGAGTTCTCGCTTTCTGCAGCATCCGGAAAAAATACTTCGTCAGACAGGGTGATTGTCAGATACATAAATTCAGGTGATGGAAATCAAATTTTCTCTAATGACAGTACCCTTGTAATGGAAGCCGAACACTTTACCTATTCCTACGGAAAAGCTGAAATACTTTTGGATTCCGAAGCCTCCAACGAACGTAGCGTACTTTGGAAAGATGAGCCGGAAAATATCGCGTCATTCCTGGAATTTTCTATCGGTGTGTCCCAGAGTTCGCCATATTTTATGTGGATAAAGGCGAAAAGTACATCAGGCAAAAGCCAGCTTTTAATCGAATTCAATAATAAAGCGATTGGTGTTGTTGAAATAGAGTCGGGCGAAGATTGCCAATGGACCAAACTACCTGCGAGCATTTCAATTTCCCCAGGGCAATGGAGCCTATTGTTGAAGAAAAGTAAGGGAGGTCTCGTGCTTGATAAAGTGTTGATTACCAAAAATAAAGATTGTATTCCTGATTAATTCTGATTACAAAGTGCTTGTAGATAAGATGAATGGAAAGATGAAGAAGCTCCTGATGTTGGCTTTACTGCTTGCCGGCTCCTGTTCCCCCAATGATGATGATGCGCAGGGAAATACATTGAATGGAAGCTTGATAAACATAGAAATCGACTATGGGAAAATTGATTTTATAAGTTCATTTCTCCCGGGAATCACCCATACCCAAAACAGTATAGACCCCTGGGATGACCCGAAATCAGCAGCAGAAGCAAAGATATTATTAGAAAACTCAACGTATTTTCAAAATCAGCATATCATGGGCTGGGGCGCGGTTAATCCCTGGCCGGATTCAACTGTTGTTGATCATTCAGCCTGGAACTGGAAAACGCTGGACACACGGGTTCAATTAATTCGCGAAACCAAGGGAGTGGCAGTCATTACCCTTTGTGGGTGTCCGACCTGGATGCACTCCCCTTCAAAGAATGGCGAAACGGACTGGGGAAGTATCGAAGCAGCGCCAACGCCGAACCATTTCGATGACTTTGCCCATTTTTGTGCTGTTGTTGCCCGCCGGTACCCCGATGTTATTTATTTTCAGGTATGGAATGAACTGAAAGGTTTTTGGAGTTTTGAGCTAAATCGCTGGCGATATGAGGATTATACCCGGATGTATAACCTGATCTATGATTCGCTCAAAGCGGTGAATCCATCCATCAGGATTGGTGGGCCATACCCTGTTATGAGTACTTATTCCGCACAAAAATCATATACATCAACCTTAGGTGGTGAATATGGATATTTCGATAAGCGTCCGATGGATGTTATCAGGTATTGGCTCGAAAATAAAAAAGGCGCTGATTTTATTGCTATTGACGGAAAGACAAAGAACAAAGATGATATCTGGAATTGTGATGCATTTAAATCGGCCGGAAAATTCGCCGATATAATTGGGTGGATCAGGCAGCAACCTCACGGGGGCGGCGACCTGGATATCTGGTGGAGTGAATGGTATGCTTATTCACGGCCAGAGGATCCTGCGCAAAATGTAAATTTTCACAATGCGCTTATGGCTTCTTCCCTTATAAATATTATAAAGGCCGGCTCAAAAACTGTTTTGATCTGGCAGCCTGAAGGCGACTCGAAAGGATTTTCTTTTCCGCTTGGTATATGGACTTCAACTGATCGTGCAGGGGGCGGAAAACCAACTCCGTTTTATGACACCTACAATTACTTTGGGGAATATTTTTCTCAAGGTGCTGAGCTTGTCCACGCAGTTTTTAATTCAGACAAGATCAATGTGATTGCCACAAAAAATAAGGTACTTTTAGTCAATCATAAAAATATAATTCAGGAGGTAAAAATCAATGGAAAATATATGGTATCGTTGGATCCATACGAGGTAGAATTGATTGGTACTCCCACAAACTGAAATGTACTTTCAAAGTGTTTTTTTTTAACTTTGATAGTTTTAAAATCAAAAGAAAAGTGAGATTTATATACATACTGCTTACAATTCTAACTCTTGGACTTAATGCTGTTGGTCAGGAAGACCATTTGTCTGGCTTGTACTTCTCTTCGCATGAGGTAATACAAGATAAACGAACTTCACTTGACCTTACCCCAAACAAATCTTTCGAATTCACCAATGGGTTCTCTCTTGAGTTTGATGCAAATTTTCGAAGGGGAGATGGCTATTATGGTTATATTTTCAGGTTAATTGGTGATGAGCACACCAATATCGACCTTATATCCAATCTAGCTCCCAGTTCATCCAATTTCTGGCTGGTCATCAAAGACAAAGTGCTTTGCTCTTACAAATGGAGTGATGTTCCCAATGGTGGATTTGATCGCTGGATTAAAATAAAAGTCAATATTGACATCAGGAACTCAAAATTGGACGTTTCGTTTAATGGGAATACACAAGTAGCTGAAGTTGAAGATATATCGGGCTTAAAGAATTTCGAAATAGTTTTTGGTGCGTGCAAGAATACCTCATTTTTAAATACCGATGTTTCACCAATGTCGTTGAAAAACATTCGTATTTTCGATGCAAACGCCAGGTTGATTCGCGATTGGAAACTATCAAAGCACAGTGAACCCAAAGTTTATGATGAAATAAAACGAGCCGAAGCCTTGGTCGAAAATCCAATCTGGAGCATCGACAAGCATGTGAAATGGGAAAAAATAAAGGATTTAATACTCAATAATATTCAGGGAATCGCTAAAGACGAAGAGAATGGACGAGTATTTTTTATTGACGACAAAGCTGTTTACGTCTATTCTATTGAAACTACTGCCATTGATACAATTCCTTTTGCAGGTGGCCTGCCCTATCAGGCAATCGGACGACAAATAATTTATAATCATTTTACGAACGAACTTTGGTCTTACGATTTCTACAAAAACGAAATCAGCAAATTTAGTTTTACTACCAATCGATGGTCACTAAGAGACACAATTGTCAGAGAACCAGCATTCTGGCACCACAATAAATTTATATCACCAATCGATTCATCTTTGGTAACCCTTTTGGGATACGGGTTTTATACCTATAAGAGTATCATTGAAAGATATAATGAAAAGCTAAAAGTTTGGGAAAAGATTAATTGCCCCGATCAAATCCAACCGCGCTATCTGAGTGGCACCGGGTTTTTAAACAAAAGCGAAATGCTGGTATTTGGAGGTTATGGAAGCAAAACTGGCCGACAGGAATTGTCCCCTGAATTCTATTACGATCTTTACCAGTTAAATCTGAAAGATTATTCGTTTAAGAAACTTTGGGTTCTTGATACACCTTCAACACCATTTGTTCCATGCGAAGCGCTTGTAACAGATCAGCAAAATGGAATATTTTATACTTTAATATACAATAGAGGAAATTTTTCAACCTTTTTGCAGCTGGCAAAATTCAGTATCGAAAAGGGTGAATACCAACTATTCACCGACTCCATTCCCTATAATTTTCTCGACACAAAGTCGTGGAGTACACTTTTTCATGACAAAAAAACTTCACAACTCATTGCATTAACTTTGCATGATTCGGAAATATCACTGTATTCAATTGCCTATCCGCCATTAATGCCCAATGATGTTTACCAAAGCATACCAACCCCAAATAGAATGGTTTTTTGGTTAATTGGAATTTTGGTGTTGGGAGTTTCTATTCTTAGTTTTATTTTATACAGAAAAAAAAGACGAGTTCCCAACGAAGGATTTTACACACATTTTGAACACCCCAATATATTACCAATTGAGCCATTAGAAAGAAGAACAGTTTCGGCAATCTATTTTCTGGGCGGATTTCAGGTATTCAATCGTAAAGGGAGAAATATCACCTCATCTTTTTCTCCAACCTTGAAACAACTTTTTTTGTTCATTTTCTTGCATACGCTTAAAAACGACAAAGGTGTTTCGTCTTCCAGGCTTGACGAAGCGCTGTGGTATGACAAATCTGGTGAAAGTGCCAGAAACAACAGAAATGTTAATATAAGCAAGCTTCGCACAATCCTCGATGAAATAGCTGGAATAGAAGTGGTAAATGAAAATTCGGTTTGGAAAATCAAAATCGAGGATTCTGTTTTTTGTGATTATTGTGCAATCCTAAATCTTCTTGGAAAATTAAAAACTAATATGTTAGCCGAACCTGAAATTAATAAGCTTATTGCACTTTTATCGTTAGGCGAATTTTTGCCACTTGTTCAGAGTGAATGGATTGATGGTTTTAAATCACAGTTTGCAAATGAAATTATTGACGGCCTCACCTCATTGTTCAATGAAAAAGATTTAATGGTTAATTTTAGTTTCCGGTATCACCTTGCGGAATGTATTCTAGCTTATGACCCCTTGAATGATGAGGCTATTGCGATGAAATGCTCGGTATTATACCAGTTGGGAAAGAAAGGATTGGCAAAAAATTTATATGATTCATTCTGTCGGGATTATAAAAAAGTCCTGGGCGTTGACTATGTTAATTCATTCAGCGAAATGATTAAATGAACAATCAGCCTTCAATACATAAACCTCGCATAACTGCTTTAAGCTAACTACATCTAAACTCGCGATCAGCTTTCAAACAATCCATAGAAGTTGATCTTTTTCCCTTGCTTGAACAACTCGTCAACAACTAGGCTATCCATGCTGATGCCGACCGTTTTTAGTACACGGTCGCAAATTGTTTTGGATTCAACCCGTGTGTAATTGACTATTAAAAAGAAAGTTATGACATTAATGAAAAATTAATAATCTATTATGCTTCTGTTTACCGGATATTAATCGTGGTGTTAATAGGAGGCAACTACATTTGAAGGCTAAAGTAATTTTAGCTCTTTCACTAATCATTAAATTTAACGTATGAAGAAAATTTTTGTGATTACATCTTTTGTCCTTTTCTGGTGTGTGGTTTCAAGTGCCCAAACCATTTCAATAAAAGGTAAAGTAACCGATAACGATGGAAATGGTCTGCCAGGCACCAGTGTTGTCCTAAAAGGTACTGCAAACGGAACACTTACTGATGCAAATGGGAATTATCAGATTTCTGTACAAGATGCTCCTAATGCTGTCCTGATTTTCAATTTTGTGGGTTACGAACCTGTTGAAACTTTAGTCAAAGGGAAAACATTAATTAATGTCGTACTCAAAGAAAGCAATATTGGCTTGGAGGAGGTGGTTGTTACTGCTCTTGGAATTTCACGCGATGCCAAATCGTTAAGTTTTGCACAGCAAAGCGTTAATGTCGAATCGATGAACGAAACAAAAAGTCCAAACATAGTTAATTCATTGTCCGGAAAAATTTCTGGAGTTCAGGTTATTCCTGCTGGATTTAATACAGGATCGTCTCGAATTATTATTAGGGGAAACAGCTCACTGACCGGAAATAACCAGCCCCTTTTTGTGGTAGATGGCCTGCCAATCGATAATACTGCCGGTGATGCAGGAAGCATTGATTATGGGAATAATGCTGCCGATTTAAATACCGAAGACATTGAAAGTATGGAAGTATTGAAGGGACCAAACGCTTCGGCGCTCTATGGATCCAGGGCTGCCAATGGTGTTATTCTGATCACTACGAAAAAAGGTGCACCTAAATTTAAGGTGACCGTTAATTCAAGCACTATGTTTCAAACTCTCACTGAATATCCGGAATATCAAAATGCCTACGGAGTGGGAACATCGTTCTATATCGACAATCAACACATGCTGCCTTGGGCAAATGTCAATTACCGAAGTTGGGGATCCCCAATGATGGGCCAGCCTTATGTTGCGCTCAACGGAGAAACCAAACCCTATCTGCCACAACCCAATAACGTGATGAGTTTTTATCAGACTGCCCGACTTCTCACTAATTCAATTACGCTGGAAGGTGGTAATGCTGATAACATTGTTAGGTTTTCCTATACAAATTACGACGGAACAAGCGTTGTGTCTGGGTTTAATGACAATACAAAGCACAACGTGAATTTGAGGGTTCAAAATAAGTTCAATAAATGGTTGTCTCTTGATTCCAAAGTGAATTTTATTCGTGATTTGGTAGATAACAGGCAATATTCAAATAGTAATGGACGAAACCCATCATATATGTACACACAGATGGCTCGGAGCACTGATCTGGCCGAACTGATTCCGTGGAAAGATACATTTACAGGTAAAGAAATTGGCACACACCGGAATTTCAGTAACCCCTACTGGGTTATTAACGAAAATCCAAACCAGGATACCAAAGATCGGTTGATTTCCTCTTTCAACACAGAAATGAAAATTACCGATTGGTTAAAGATAACCGGACGCGTTGGTGCAGATATTTTTTGGATAAATGGATATGAATTTAATAATATCGGCTCCATTATAGCGAGTAATCCCGACGGATTTCTAAGAACTTTTAATTCATCACAACAAAACATCAATTTGGAAGGATTGGCTTCCGTTAACAAAAAATTTAAGGATATCTCTTTAATTGCAAACTTTGGAATTACCAGATTTGATTCCAAATCAGAAAGGCGGGAGTCAAGGATCAATTCATTGCTGCAACCCGGATTAATCAACCTCTCTAATGCAAAGGAATATCCGGTTGTTTCGCAGAATATCAACAGAAAACGCCTTAATTCAATATTCGGTGCAGTTTCCCTCGGATACAAAAATTTTGCCTTTCTTGATATTACCGGTCGTAATGATTATTCGTCAACACTGCCAACGGGTCTAAATTCCTATTTTTATCCATCGATTGGCGGAACTTTTATCTTTACCGACTTTTTGAAAATGAAGAGCAATTTTCTGAGCTTTGGAAAATTACGCGCTTCCTACGCTATAGTTGGAAATGATACTGATCCATACCGGCTTAATCAAACTTTTTCGTTTGATGGACTATTTAATAATGCCACTGTTGCTTCTGTTTCAACAACCATGAATAATCCTGACTTGAAGCCGGAAAAAACAACTTCTTACGAGTACGGATTGGATGTAAGATTCTTCAAAAACCGGTTATCATTAGACGCAACTTACTATAGCGCATCTACAGTCAATCAGATTATTACTGCTTCTTTACCAGCTTCCAGCGGATTCGCAAGGCGGATTTACAATGCTGGAGAAATTCAAAACTGGGGCTATGAAATGAACATTGTTGGAAAAATATTGGATAAGGGAAAATTCAAATGGGAGAGCCGTATTAATTTCTCCAAAAATAATTCGTTAGTAGTCTCTCTCATGGATGATATACCACGTTTCCAGCTGGCTAACAACTCAAGTTACCTTTACGTCTATGCCGAAGTTGGAAAACCTTACGCATACCTACGCGGATTAGGCGTTAAACGTGACGACCAGGGAAGAATGTTATTGGAAGACGGTGGAGGACTATTACAAAAGGAGACAGATATGCCTTTTGGAACAGCTAGTCCGGACTGGCTTGCCGGTATTGGCAATACGTTTTCATACAAGGGATTCGACCTATACACTTTACTCGACATCAAGGCTGGTGGAGTTATATATTCGGGAACAATTTCGGGAATGCTTACCAATGGTATGGTTGCCGAAACATTGGAAGGGCGCGATGCCTTTTATCAACGTTCTGTAATTTGGGGTGAAAGTACGGCTGAATTGACAGGAGGCGCACGTTGGGATGCATGGTTCAACGATGGCACAAAAAATACCAAATACATGACACCGCAAAACTACGAATATGCAAGGCCTAACTTTGCCGAATTCGTAATTTACGACGCCTCATTCGTAAAACTTCGGGAATTATCATTCGGATACAATTTCTCTTCACGATTATTGTCGCATACCCCGGTTAAAGCCGCACGATTATCTTTGACAGGGCGCAACTTGCTGATATTAAATTCAAATACACCTCGTGGTATTGATCCGGAGGCTACCTCTACTTCCGGAAATGGACAGGGAATTGAGCGAGGTTCTTTACCTCCAAATTCAATCTATGGATTTAACATTAGACTAACATTTTAACGAAACAGACTATGAAAACTAAATTGATATTTTCAATTATTTTACTCGGATTATTTTCATGCACAGCAGATTTTGAAGAAATAAATTCCAATCCCAATAATCCAGTTAAAGTCGATCCGGCATTTTTATTAACTACCTCGCAAAGAGAAACATTGGATCTGTATGGAGGTAATATGAATGGCGTTGTGTTCTTTAACTACACACATCATTTTTCTGGTTTTCAGGGAGAATTCCAAAGATACACCTACAGTGTGTCTTCAACTAATACTTATTGGAGTGATACCTACATCAGCAGTTTGCAGCCTGCAAACCAAATAATTGAATTATATAAGGAGGATGCGGCATACAAAAACAGGGTAATAATTGCCAAAATATGGAAAGCTTATATATTTTCCAATACCGTGTCTATATGGGGCAGTATTCCCACCGAAGCTTCGCTTATGGGGACTCCTGCTGTTGAATATCGTAAGGAACAGGATATCTATTATTCCTTGCTGGATGAACTTAAAGAGTATTCGGATGCCATTGACTTGAATGGAGATAAATACCTTGCCGTTGCAGATAAAATTTATAGTGGAGACCTCCTGAAGTGGAAAAAGTTTGCCAATACCTTACGGTTACGTCTCGCTTTACGCATTTCATCATCAGATCCTGCAAAAGCCCAAGGTGTAGTTCAGGAAATTGCACAGAATGCGACTGGAATTATTTCTTCAAAAGCAGAAACAGCCGCTATGACCTGGGGGGCAACCAGCGACTCTTGGAGTTATTTATACAACCGTGTTGTTTATAATTATACCGCAAACAAGGCTACAATTGCAGTTCTGAACGAGTCGCTTGTTTATCATACACTTCCATATTCAGATGCCAGACTCCCTATTTATGGTCAACCGGCAAAACAAGGTCCTATGATCGGAAAGTATTTCGGACAAAATATCGCTTATGGTGGTGGCGGTGGTTACACATCGAGACCAAACCCGCATAATTTATTGAAACAGGATGATTATTCGTATATCGGCGAGCGATTCTTAAAGCCAGATGCCGAATATATATTTCTGTCATATTCAGAAGCTTGTTTTCTAAAGGCTGAAGCCGCCTTAAAAGGCTGGTGGAAAGATTCAAACGCCCAAAATTATTATTATGAAGGTATTGACGCATCATACAGCCATTATGGACTTTCAGCCGCCCAGGCCACTACCTATAAAAATACACCAGGAATAAAATGGGGAACCGAGACCGATTCAATTGGGCGCTCGACCCAATTTCAGGACTGGATGGGAATCTGCTCTAGCTATATCAAGGCTGGTGATAATTTTCGTCAAATTGTGATGCAAGAGTGGCTGGCTATGCCTAACCAAGGAGTTGATGCATGGGCGCTCATTCGTCGAACCAGGGTATTGGAATTTGAACCTCAATTTGCAACTTATGATGGAGAATATAAATATATCCCCGACAGGATACCTTATCCTGGGTCAGAGTTTTCAACAAATCCCACAGAAGTTGCCAAGGGAGTAATTTGGCTGGGCGGACCAGATGCCCTCTATACAAAATTATGGTTTGGACTTCCGAACGTAAAAAACCCTAACCTGCCATTTTAATAATTTCAAAACTGAAATAAGATGAAAAATATAATATATCTGATATTTATCGCACTGATAGTAAGTTCGTGTGAAAAAGTGGATGAACATTTACCACCAAGTTTTAATTATCCTATACCACAAGTAGATATTACTGGTGATGTAATCGTTGGAGCTTTCTATTATAATTATGCAACCACCGATTGGGCCAAAAAATACACCAATACGCCGCAGCTTGGTGCATATAGCGCAGTTACACCAACTGTTATGGCACAACATCGGAAATGGGCTGATACTGGTGGTGTTGATTTTTTTATATTTCCCTGGGATGGAACAACAGGAGACCCGCTGCTGACAAGTTTTATAACTGACAGAAATGAGAACGTTAAAATGGTTATTAAATACAATACAGCACATTTAAAAGCAACCAATGCCGCTCCTGTTGTTGGTGCAAAGCTAACCACGATGATAAATGAATTTAAAGGCTTTTCAACGAATCAGTTTAATAAAAACTACTATTTCACAATCGACGGGAGACCGGTTGTAATTATCTCACCAATAAATCTGGCAAGTTCAGCTGCTGCAAGTATCGATTATAGCACAGTTGTTCAGGCTCTTCGGGCCGAATTAGATTTGAGTGGAGTTAAGCCATTTTTAATTGCCGAGATAACCAGCGGGTGGTTACCTCCGCAAAGGTATTCTGCTGTGCTCAAAAGTTTTGATGGGGTTGTATTAAGCGACTGGACATGTAACGGAAATTACGGATACGACAGATCTGTCTTTTACCCGGCTTTTACTGACCAGAGTTTTAAAAACTGGAATGATTCAACCACCGTTTGGGGCAACAACTTTGTGCCATGCATACTTCCCGGATACGATGATAAAATCATGACACCAGCCAGCAAAAATTTCAATCTTCCCAGAACCAAAGAATTTTATATAGACAATTGTAATGTTGCGAAACGAAATATGGGTGATAAAAGGATTGTAATGATTAATTCGTGGAATAATTTCCAGTTTGGAACAACCATTGAACCAACTACAGAGTATGGTTCAGAATATCTTGACATCACAAGAAAACAGTTTAAAACCAACTAAAACCGATGAAGCTGTCTCAAAATTCACAAAATGACCAATGAGACGGCTTCATTTTTCATTTGTCGCACAAAAGTAGATACAAAAACCTGTATATCAATTATTTAATTTATAAAAATCGCTACTATGAAAGCATCTCTGGTATTTATCTTCCTTCTGGTATTCATTTCATTCCAATCCCAGGCCCAACAAAGCAGTTTTCTGGTTTTGGGAGATTTGCATTATGATTTGATAGATGATCATGACATGGATTGGCTAGGCACAAAACCTGATGATCTACGTCAGGTTACCAAAGAATACACTGTTTATACAGGAAAAAACTGGGACGATTTTATGGGAATTCTCCGTCAGAAAGCTCAAACGGTTAAACCTCCCCTGAAAGCAGTAATCCAATTGGGCGATTTGTCGGAAGGTCTGGCCGGCTCGGAACCGAAAGCTAAACAGATGGCTTCTAACGCGATGAAGGCAATTGAAGCGGTCAAAATGCCTGCACCCTGGATTATTGCCAAAGGGAACCATGACGTTACAGGCCCGGGCGCGGTAGAAGCATTTCAGGAATTTTATCTGCCTGTGATCAGGAAACAGACAGGCAATCCGGATATAAAAAATGCGAGTTATTCTTATACAACTGGTGATGTCCAGATAACCTGTCTTGATCCATGGGACAGAAATACCGATATGGTGTCCTTCCTCGAAAAAGAACTCTCGGCATCAAAAGCAAAATTCAAGTTTGTAGTTGTACACGAACCCGTAATCCCGGTTACCGAACGATGCTGGCATACTTTAAGAAGAAATCCGGAACAGCGTGAAAAACTGCTTGAAGTAATTGCCAAAAATAAAGCGATTGTATTAACCGCCCATTTACATCGTTATTCGGTAGTGAGCCGGAACACGTCTTTCGGGCCAATCGTTCAGGTAATGGTTATCAGTGTGGTCAAGGACAGGAATTATCTGATCCCTTCACATGTGATTACCGAATATGGCCCTTCCTTGGCCGAAAACTTACCCAACTGGCAACCAGAAACTCTTGAAGCACGAAAAGCAATTTTGACTGAAGAAGCAAAGTATGTTACATTTTTTAAACAGACCGACCTGCCGGGATATGCAATTATTAAAACCGATGGCAAAAAGGGGACTGTAGAGCTTGAATATTACGCTGCTTTCGGCAAAGAACCTTACGACAAAATTGATCTGACAAAACTTTTAAAACCATAAAACAAAATATTTCTGACATTTAAAATTGGCTAAAATGAACATTAGGAACCATGATAATATGCAAAAATGAAAAATAGAAAGCGTTATTATCTTTTTATCGTATTGATATTGATTTGGTTCCATTCATTTTCACAGGATGTTAGCTTTGTCGCTTTGGGCGATTTGCATTACGATCGCTTAGACGACCACGATTGGAATTATGTAATGACAAGGCCTCAGGACTTTGAGCAGATCATGAAGGAATATCCTCAATATACATCCGTGTATCTAGGCAAATTTCTTCAACTGATAAAAAATCAAACTCAATCCATTTCTCCATCAGTTCGAGCGGTAGTTCAGTTGGGCGACCTGATTGAAGGAGTCGCAGGTACTCCAGCTTTAGCCCGACAAATGAACCGGGGTGCGGTTGATCTTCTATATTCAATAGATCTATCTGTACCATGGATTTTAGCCAAAGGAAACCATGATGTGAGCAATAGTCCAGGCCAGCCTGAAGCATGGCAGGAAGTTATTAGTCCTTTTATCGAACGGCAGGTTAAGAAAAAAATTGGAAATGGGATGTATTCCTATAAGATTTCCGATCAGGTTGAATTTTTTGTTCTCGACCAGTTTTTTAGTAATGACCAAAATCTTCAGGAGAGCGAAATGGTTGCATTTCTCGAAACTGAATTTGCTAAATCAACAGCTGCCAACAAATTTGTGTTGACACACCAACCGGTGATTCCAGTTACTGACCGGTGCTGGCATTTGTTAAGCGGAATTCGGCGGCCAGTTCAGGATTCAACCCTTCGTGACCGGTTTTTAAACCTTCTGGGAAAAAACAAAGCCATCGTGTTGTGCGCCCATTTGCACCAATATTCAGTTTTAAGCCGGCAAACTCCTTCGGGGCCGGTTGTTCAAATCATGATCAACAGCGTTAACAGAGGTCTTGATTCGCCTGTTCCTGAAAAAATTGAGACAGCTTATAAGGGTGGAGAATGGGTCAATTCAAATCCAGACTGGCAACCGTTTAATCGCGAAATCAGGTACAGGATTCTTGAATCGGA
This sequence comes from Prolixibacteraceae bacterium, assembly GCA_963676535.2. Classification (GTDB taxonomy): domain Bacteria; phylum Bacteroidota; class Bacteroidia; order Bacteroidales; family Prolixibacteraceae; genus Aquipluma. The sequence continues at coordinate 111,827 of CAXXKQ010000017.1, forward strand.
AAAAAAGCAAATAAAAAGCTTCTTGAAAGCTGATTTGCCCGGATATTGTGTTTTATCGATTTATCCACAAGAGAAAAAGGTAATGATGAAGTACTTCAATGGATTTTCAACTAAACCTTTTCAAACCATTAATATTACTGATTTACAGCAATAACTAATTTTTTGAAACATAAAGCAATTACAAAAAATACAATATTAAGCAATGCACTCATAATGTCCAGTGGGAAAAAGTATGTTTGTAGCAATAGAACCGGAAAAGGCCACTGATAGTAATTTATAGGATTAACGACATCAGAAACAAAATCAATAAATATGAAAACTCAATTTAGATTAATCAGAAATATAGCCATAAGCGCTTTATTTGTAAGCTGTTTTACTTTTTATGGATATTCACAGGAAGAGTACAAAGATCCTAAAAACAGGGCTTTAACTGAAGTTTATCAGGGCGGTTCGTTTTATGAAGTGCAAAATTATACCCAGCCAAATAGTAAGAAACAACCCAAAAATATTATTCTGATGATTGGCGACGGGATGGGTCTTGTTCAGGTTTATGCCGGAATGACTGCCAATGGAGGACATCTTTTTTTAGAAAATTTTAAAAACATTGGGTTTTCAAAAACCTACTCGTCTGATAATTACATTACTGATTCAGCGGCAGGCGGAACGGCACTTTCCTCCGGAATTAAAACCTATAATGGAGCAATTGGGGTTGATCCCAATAAAAAACCGGTTGTAAATATTCGTGAAATGGCTGAGAAAAAGGGAATGAAGACAGGGCTGGTTTCAACTTCGGCCATTACCCATGCAACTCCGGCATCTTTTATCGCGCATGTCGATTCAAGGGGCAGCTATGAGGATATAGCGCTTGATTTCCTGAAAACCAATATTGATGTTTTTATTGGCGGTGGAATCAAAAACTTCGAAGAACGGAAAGATGGAAAAAATTTGAGTAAGGAATTGAAAGATAAAGGTTACCAGGTTTTATACACCATAGAAGATATTCAGAAAGTAAAATCAGGAAAACTTGCCGGACTTACCGCTCCTGAACACAACAAGCCAATGCCCGAACGTGGAGAAATGCTTGTTCCAGCCACTCAAACTGCAATCAGCCTGTTATCGCAAAGTAAAAATGGATTTTTTCTGATGGTTGAGGGTTCGCAAATCGACTTTATCGCTCATAAAAATGAAACTCCGGGTGTTGTGCTTGAAACCCTCGACTTTGATAGGGCAGTGGGCGCTGCGCTCAAATTTGCCGCTTCTGATGGAGAGACGCTGGTTATTGTAACTGCCGATCATGAAACGGGAGGAATGACACTCAATGGAGGCGACTATAAAACTGGTAAAGTGGTAGCACGATATACTACGGGCGGACATACCGGAATTGCAGTTCCAATATTTGCCTTTGGCCCTGGCGCCGATCAATTTACCGGATTCATGGAGAATACAGATATTGCTTTAAAGATGATGAAACTGCTTAAATTAAAATAATTATGAGGATAGCAATTAAAATGAAGCCACTGCTGGCGGCAGTGTTTTTTTTGTCTGTCGCTTTTTCTTCAGTAAAAATTGAGAAAATAGAACCAGTTGACTTTGTAAACCCATACATGGGAAACATCAGCCATTTGCTGGTACCCACTTTCCCGACCATTCATTTGCCCAACAGTTTGCTGCGGGTTTATCCTGAAAGGGGCGATTTTACCGGCGACCTTTTGCATGGATTACCCCTTGTGGTAACCAGCCATCGCGGAAGCTCAGCATTTAACCTAAGCCCTTTTCAGGGTGATGAGAAAGTCCTGAAACCAGTGGTTTCGTATAGCTATGATCAGGAAAAACTGACTCCGTATTCCTATTCAGTTTACCTCGACGAACAGCAAACCGAGGTTAATTTCGGTTTATCGCACCAGTCGGCCATGTACGAATTGAATTTTACACATGACAGTCCGGCTTACCTGATTCTGAACTCGCGCAGCGGGGCATTGAAATGGGATGGTCAGGCCGTTTCGGGGTACCAGTCGATTGAAAACAATACCCGTGTTTTTCTTTACCTGAAGCCGGAACAATCTCCGGAGCAGGTTTCAATATTGAAACAGTCTGGTTTGGCTGAAGGAAAAGAAGCTTCGGGTCGCAATGCCTGTGTAGTGTTGAAATATGGCAAAGGCGCCAAATCCATCCGGTTGCGCTACGGAATTTCGTTTATAGACGAGGCACAGGCCCGCAAAAACATGGAACGCGAACTGGGAAATGCTAACCTGAAAACAATTCAGGAAAATGGCCGCAAAGTATGGAACGAAGCGCTGGGTAAAATTGCTGTAAGCGGAAATACCGACAATGGCAAAACCATTTTTTACACTTCGCTGTACCGCACTTTTGAGAGACCAGTTTGTATATCGGAAGACGGCCGCTATTTCAGCGCTTTCGACGGGAAAGTGCATACCGACAACGGTACTCCGTTTTTTACCGACGACTGGATTTGGGATGCGTATCGCGCGCACCATCCACTGCGCATTTTGCTCGATCCGAAGACCGAAAACAACATTCTGCATTCGTTTGTCGAAATGTCGGCCCAAATGGAGCACAACTGGTGGCCAACTTTCCCTGAAATTACGGGCGACAGTCGCCGTATGAACTCCAACCATGGCGTAGCTTCGGTGATTGATGCATACCAGAAAGGCCTACGCGGTTTCGACCTCGAAAAAGCTTACCTGGCGTGCAAAGGTGCCATCATGGAAAAAACACTGGCACCCTGGTCGGGAAAACCTGCCGGAAAACTCGATCAGTTTTACAAAGATCACGGGTATATTCCGGCGCTGAAAGAAGGGGAAAAGGAAACTATTCCTGAAGTACACGGCTTCGAGAAACGGCAGCCGATTGCCGTAACACTGGGTACAGCATACGATCAATGGTGTTTAGCGCAAATAGCCAAAGAACTCGGGAAAACCGACGATTACAACTATTTCCTGAAATGTGCATCCAATTACCGTAATGTGTACAACGAAAAAACCGGATTTTTCCATCCGAAAGACAGCGAAGGTAAATTCATTGAGCCGTTCGATTATGTATTTTCGGGAGGGATGGGCGCACGCGAATTTTACGGCGAAAACAATGCCTGGATTTATCGATGGGACGTTCAGCATAATGTCGCCGATTTGATCAGCCTGATGGGTGGACGGGAAAAATTTATTTCTAACCTCGACGATATGTTCTCGCAGCCGTTGGGTCGTGGAAAATACTCCTTTTATGCCCAGTTGCCCGACCATACTGGAAACGTGGGCCAATTTTCAATGGCCAACGAACCATCGTTGCACATTCCGTACTTATACAATTATGCCGGTCAGCCCTGGAAAACCCAGAAGCGCATCCGCACCCTGCTCGACCAATGGTTTCGCAACGATTTGATGGGTGTTCCCGGCGATGAAGATGGCGGTGGCATGACCTCTTTTGTAGTATTCTCATACATGGGATTTTATCCGGTAACTCCCGGAATGCCGGTTTATAACATTGGCAGCCCACAGTTCGACAAGGTGAAAATGGATTTGGGTAACGGTAAATTCTTTGAGGTGGAAGCCGTTAATAATTCGGCTGAAAACAAGTACATCCAGTCGGCTAAACTCAATGGGAAAGAGTGGAACAAACCGTGGTTCTCACACACCGACCTTATTTCAGGGGGAAAACTGGTTTTGCAAATGGGTTCAAAAGCCAACAAAAGCTGGGGAAGCTCAGAAAATGACGCTCCGCCTTCGGCAGAAAGAATTCAATAAATATCGTCACAATTGGCTCAATCCACCATTAATTCAAATTTTGTGTTGCTCTGAAGAATAATAGCTCGATCGGAAATTTTGTGATAACCCTTTGCCGTAAGCAGTAAGGGGTTATTAATTTTCCCGAACTCTAACTCCAAATCTTGGCTAATCAATTTCTATTGTTTCATGCGTTGCATAATTTAGATTCCAATACTTCCATATCTTCAGATATCTTTTGATCCAATACCTTTGCATAAATCTGTGTCGTTTTCAAAGATGAATGACCAAGTAGCTTTGATACAGTTTCAATCGGTACACCATTGCTAAGAGTCACCGTTGTTGCGAATGTATGTCTAGCAATGTGCATGGTAATATTCTTTTTAATGCCACAGATGTCTCCTAACTCTTTCAAATAACTATTCATTTTTTGATTAGTCAATACCGGAAGTAAAAGGTTCTTCCCGTTGTTTTTTGGATAATCCTTGTACCGATTCAACATCTCTTTTGCTTTGGGCAGGATGGGAATACGGCATCTGTTATTTGTTTTTGACCGGTCTATAATAATCCATAGTTTGCCCTCCGATTTTTGTTGAAGGTGAATATCGCTAAGTTTTGATATGTCAGCAAAGGAAAGTCCGGTATAGCAGGCAAACACAAAAATATCCCGAACAACAATCAAGCGTTCAATTTCAATTTGTTTTTCTTCAATCCGTTTCAACTCTTCCATGGAAAGAATTTCACGATGTGTTTCATCCAGCCCGACTTTAAATTTTGAATATGGATTCTTATCAATATAGTCCAGCGAAATTGCCAGGTTCAAAACCCGTCTGAGATGTTTGTGGTAATTCCATGCAGTATTCTGAACGTTGTTGAAATCCTTTTTAATAAAAACGTCGAATGCATTCAGAAATTTGTAGTCGATACTCTGAACTGAGATATCAGGTCTTCTTATATTGGTGTTGATAAACTCAGCCAATCGTTTTCTTGATGATTTATAATGTTTATAAGTTTCCATCGAATATCCTTTGTTTAGCTTGGCGAGAATGCTATCCAGGTAATAATCAAATACGGCAAGAATACCTTTTGATTCTTGGATATTCAATAGTTTCCGTTTAATTGTATTTACATCGAAATCTTCATTAGTTGAACGAAGTTGATTAAACGTATCCTGTATTTCGGTTTTAATCCGATCAAGGCGTTCGTTGTCAACTCTTGCTCCAATAGCTTTATCTTTTATTCGCTGTCGGGAGGTGTCCCAATGATTGGTTGACGAATAAATTCCTGTGGCGAGTTCAATCCGACTACCTTGGTAGGTAATTCTAACACAAACGGATGTTTTACCATCATCAGCTTTTCTACTTTTTCTTAATAAGAAATTAATTACAATTTTCATGATACGACAATTAACAAAATCAAAAATCTGGTCTCGCAGACGATCTAAAATACCTCAATTTGCACGATATAAAAAGTGCAAAAATGAGTCAAAAAGAGTCAAATAAAATGTTTTGAATCAATTCGTTGCGTGATTTGCCGCGACCAGAAAAAGTAATTTTGAGTTTGGTCTCGATTTTGTCGCTTTTCCTTTGATATTTAAGGGTATTTGATGAAAATTTCCCGAAAAGAAAAAGCGCTTAAATCATTGAATTTAAGCGCTTTTGATACATTTTGATACTTTAATCAGTGCCCAGAACAAGACTCGAACTTGCACACCGGAACCGGCACCAGCCCCTCAAGCTGGCGTGTCTACCAATTTCACCATCTGGGCTTCTGAATTTGTGTGTGCAAAACTATAAAAATTCTTCATATTAGCCCACCCTCTCAAGAAATTATTTGAAAGTTATTGTAACTTTGAGTCAATCATTAGAAACCATTACTGAATCAAAAAATCATGCAAAACAAATCATCCATTCTTAAAGGGTTTTTCTTGTTAATTTTTTGCTCGTTCATCGTAATTGGACGAGCTCAGATAAATGCTGTGGAAGTTTCGCATTACCTGTTTCCTGAATTTACTAAAGGAATTGTTTTGATGAAAACCGGAGTAAAAAATGAGGCTTTTTTGAACTACAACTCGCTTACCGAGGAAATGATTTTCGATGATCATGGTAAAAAACTGGCAATGACTCAACTCGACCAGGTTGATACAGTTAATATCGACAGTCATAAATTCTTTATACTGAATAACAAATTTGTTGAGCTGATATATAACTCAAAGTACGCCCTTTATGCCGAGCACCGGTGCAGTTTGAAAGATCCGGGTAAACCGGCAGCCTACGGAGGAACATCGCAAACTTCGGCAACGACATCATACTCATCCTATTTGTCGGGGGGACAGGTGTATGAATTAAAACTTCCAGAAGGAATTGAAACCAAACCGTTCATCGATTACTGGATTAGAAAAGATGGAAAGGTAACTAAGTTTTTAAGTGTAAGGCAGTTGATAAAACTATTTGAAGACCGGGAAGAAATGGTCAAGGCTTACATCAAAAAGAACGATGTGAAATATGATAATCAGAAAAGTATAATTGATTTAATTCGTTACCTGGAAAAGATCTAAATTTCATCCGGCTTATAACAAAAAAGCCTTCCGGATAACTCCGGAAGGCTTTTTTAGTTTGATAACCAATAGTGCTTTATTCTGTTTCGATCGAGTTCAGAATGTCTTTATCAACCAGAATGCGGCCACAATATTCGCAAACAATCACTTTTTTGCGCGAGGCGATATCCATCTGCCGCTGTGGCGGAATTTTATTGAAACAACCGCCGCAGGCATCACGCTGAACTGTAACTACAGCCAAACCGTTGCGGGCATTTTTGCGGATACGTTTGAACGCTGTGAGCAAACGTATTTCGATGTTGCTTTCAATCTTTTCAGCTTTGGATTTCAATCTTTCTTCTTCAATCTGGGTTTCTGCGGTAATTTCCTCCAACTCGTGCTGTTTCCGGTCCAAGTCTTCCAGGCGTTCTTTCAAAAGAACTGAAGATGTAGAAATTGATTCTTTTTTACTATTCAGTTCAGTCGTATATTCACGGATGCGTTTTTCAGAGAGTTCGATTTCCAGTTTCTGAAACTCAATTTCCTTGCTCAAAGAGTCAAATTCGCGGTTGTTGCGAACATTGTTTTGTTGTTCCGTGTATTTGGTGATCAGCGTTTCTGATTCTTTGATCGCAATTTTTTTATTGTGGATAGCTGTTTCCAGGTCTTTAATATCGTCTTCAAAATTACTTACGCGCGTTTTTAGTCCGGTAATTTCATCTTCCAAATCCTGAACTTCCAGAGGCAATTCACCTCGAAGAGTTTTAAATTTGTCGATTTCGGAAACAACATTTTGCAGTTCGTAAAGCGCTCTAAGCTTTGAACTGATTGGCACACTTTTATTTTCGTCTCTTACGTACTGTGTATTCATACTTATCTGGTTGTTTAACTATTTTTAAATCAAATAATTTACCGGATTGGTATTGGTCTCCGATAAATGGATGGCAAATTTAGGGAAATTTTTCGTAAGTAATTCATAAAAAACTTCTTTAGTGAACTGTTCGCTCTCATAATGGCCAATATCAGCAATGATGATTTGTTGCTCGGCATCAAAAAATTGGTGATATTTAAAGTCACCGGTAATGAAGATATCAGCTTTTTGAGCAATGGCTTTGCCCAGATAGCTGCTACCTGAACCTCCGCAAACAGCAATAGTTTTGATGGCTTTTCCCAACAACCGGGTATGTCTGATTACCGGGCATCCGAAAATATTTTTCAATTTACGGAGAAATTGCACTTCATCAACAGGCTCGGCTAGCTCCCCGATCATTCCAATTCCGGTCTGGGCGAAATCGTTGTCGAGCGGATAAATATCATAAGCCACTTCTTCATAAGGGTGAGCTTTTAACAGGGCCGAAATAATCCCGGATTGGAGGTGCTTGGGAAAAATAGTTTCAATACGCGTTTCTTCTTCAACATGTAACTGATTTTTTTTACCTGCATACGGATTGGTGAGTTCATTTCCCCGGAATGTTCCTTTCCCATCAAGATTGTAACTACAGGAATCATAGTTCCCAATATCGCCAGCTCCTGCATCAAACAAGGCTCTCCTGACTTTGTCAGCATCTGCCGATGGCACAAAAGTGACCAGCTTCTTCAAGAAATTGGGTGCCGGCGACAACATGTGGCAGTTTTGAAGATGAAGTTTTTCGCAAATCTTGCTGTTTACACCGCCAAAAACGCTGTCGAGATTGGTGTGTGCCGCATAAATGGACAGATCGTTTTTAATTGCTTTGGCCACGCAGCGCTCGATGTAGTTTTTCCCATTTAGTTTCTTTAATCCACTGAAAATGATGGGGTGATGAGCTATTATCAGGTTCGCATTTTTGCGGATGGCTTCATCCAGCACTTCTTCCGTGATGTCGAGGGTGATCAGGACTCCCGAAATCTCATCGTCAGGATGGCCGATAATCAATCCGGCATTGTCATACGACTCCTGAAAAGCCAATGGAGCAAAAGTTTCAATAATACGGGTGATTTCCTTTACAGTCATAATTAATTCAAATAAAAACTACTGGAACCGGATACTTGAAATTTCCTACATTTCCTCTTTGATTTCGAAGAGCATTTGCCTGATTTCCTGAAGTCGGCTGACCACCTCAAAGTTCTGGAAAGTTTCTTCTTTGTTTTCTTTCATTTTTTTCTGGGCGCCCTTTATGGTCATGCCCCGTTCTTTCAGAAGGTGATAAATGATTTTCAGATTTTCGATATCTTCTTTGGTAAACATCCGGTTTCCCTTGGCATTCTTATGCGGCTTCAGGATGTCGAATTCATTTTCCCAAAAGCGAATGTTGGAAGTGTTAACTCCAAACATATCAGCTACTTCGCTGATCGAATAAAAGACCTTTTCTATTTTAGGTTTTTTGTAAGGCACAATTTTCGTTTTTAATCAAAAGTTTGACCAATATTTGACGAGATACTCACCATCTTTTCGTATTCCTGGGCATTCAGGTCTTTAAAATAGTAGTATTGCGGATTGACGGGTTCTCCGTTTTTGTGGACTTCGTAATGCACATGAGGGCCGGTAGAAGTTCCCGAATTCCCCACAAATCCAATCACTTGTCCACGTTTAACTTGCTCACCTATTTTTACATTGAACTCGTTCAGGTGGCCGTAAAGTGTTTCGTAGCCAAACCCATGGTCGATCAGAATCCATCTTCCGTAACCTCCGCCAATCGACTGAACATCCTTTACAATTCCGTCGCCTGTTGCGTAAACCTTGGTTCCAATGGCTGCGGTAAAATCCATTCCGTAGTGAAACTGTTTGATTTTATAAATCGGATGAATGCGGAAACCCCATCCGGAGGCTGTACTTTTTAACGATTTATTTGATATAGGCATAATTGCCGGCATACTGGCCACCAGTTTTTCTTTATTGAGAGCCATTTTCAAAACGTCGTCATACGATTTTAGCTGAATATAAGCTTGTTTGGAAAGCACATCCAGCTTTTCAGCAGTTTTGATGACGAGTTCCGAATTATCGAACGATTCGAGTTGCGAATATCGGTTGACTCCGCCAAATCCGGCTTTACGGATAGTTGAAGGAATTGGCTCACTTTCAAATACTACCCGGTAAAGATTGTTGTCGCGTTGTTCAATCTCATCGAGCACATTTTCAATGGTTGTGAGGTCTTTGTACAACAACTCATACTGAGTCTGAAGTCTTTGATTTTCCTTGTGCAGGCTTCTCATTCGGGGCGATTCGTAGAATTGCAAAATCCCTACCGCAATTAGTACCGATGATACCAATGTAGTTGAAAATAACGCTAAAAAACGCTTTAGTTTGGTTTTGAAGCTGATTACGATTTTATCGTAGCTAAGTGTATGAGCATTAAATCTGTACTTGACTTTCGCCATAAAACAGGGTTGACGGAATTTATTTTTCGACCTGTAACAAATTTAAGTATTTAATCTAACTTTGCAAGATTTCAAAAATTCCGGTTGTTATAGCCTGCAAAGCTAGTGTTTTCGGCGAAAATAAATCATGAGCATCAGTTCATTGGAGAATTTTAACAAATTTTAAAATAGAAATACAAGGATATTGATATGAATTCGAAGGAGATCAGAAACGCATTTTTAGATTTTTTTGCAAGCAAGAAGCATCAGATTGTGAGCTCGGCCCCGATGGTAGTTAAGAATGACCCGACGTTGATGTTTACCAATGCCGGGATGAACCAGTTCAAGGATATTTTCCTCGGTAACCAGCCTGCCAAAAGTGTCAGGGTTGCCGATACTCAGAAGTGTCTGCGTGTTTCAGGTAAGCACAACGATTTGGAAGAAGTTGGTCACGACACCTATCACCATACCATGTTCGAGATGTTGGGAAACTGGTCGTTTGGCGATTATTTCAAGGAAGATGCCATCAATTGGGCCTGGGAATTGCTTCACGATGTATTGAAAATTCCTGCTGACCGCATGTATGCTTCTATTTTCGAAGGAAGCGCCGACGATAACCTGGAGCGCGATAATGAAGCTTTTGATCTTTGGCGGAAATTTCTTCCGGCCGATCACATCATCAATGGAAGCAAAAAAGATAATTTCTGGGAAATGGGCGATACTGGTCCCTGTGGTCCCTGTTCCGAAATTCATGTTGACCTGCGCGATGATGACGAACGAGCTAAAATTCCCGGAAGCCAGCTTGTCAACAAAGATAATCCGCTGGTCATCGAAATCTGGAACCTGGTTTTCATTCAATTCAACCGTAAAGCCGATGGCAAACTGGAAGAGCTTCCGGATAAACATGTGGACACCGGGATGGGATTCGAGCGTTTATGCATGGTGCTTCAGGGTAAAAAATCAAACTACGACACCGATGTTTTCCAGAATACAATTGCTGAAATTGCAAGCCTTTGTGATAAAAAATATGGCGAAGATCAGAAGGCCAATATTGCCATGCGAGTAATTGCTGATCATTTACGCGCCATTGCCTTCTCAATTGCCGATGGACAATTGCCTTCGAACAACAAGGCTGGCTATGTAATCCGACGGATTTTGCGCCGTGCTGTCCGTTACGGATACACGTTCCTCGGGTTCAAGGAACCATTCATTTATAAATTGGTCGAAGTACTGAAGAACAATATGGGCGATGCTTTCCCTGAATTGGTTTCGCAACAGGTTTTGATTGAAAAAGTAATTCACGAAGAAGAAGAGTCATTTCTTCGTACGCTGGAAACAGGCATCCGCCTGCTCGACGACCTGGTTGCTAAAGCCAAAACAGCCGGCAAAACCGAAATCAGTGGTGAAAATATTTTTACCCTTTACGATACTTTTGGATTCCCGTTCGATTTGACGAGCTTGATTCTTAGGGAAAAGGGCATGTCGGTTGACGAAGCCGGATTTAATGCTGAAATGGAGAAGCAGAAGGAGCGTTCACGTAATGCCGCTGTCCAGGAAACCGACGACTGGGTAGAACTGAAGAAAATCGAACAGGTTGAGTTTGTCGGATATGATCAGTTGGAAACTGAAGTTCAGATTTCGCGCTATCGCAAAGTCACTCAAAAAAATAAAGAATTCTATCACCTGGTATTTGACAAGACTCCGTTCTATGGCGAATCGGGAGGTCAGGTGGGCGACAGCGGTTATATCATTGCCGACGGACAACGAACCAGGATTCTGGATACGCAAAAAGAAAATAATCTGACAATTCATATTGCCAACAAATTACCCGAAAATCCGTCAGCTACATTTGTGGCCGTTGTTGACTCCGGCTTGCGTGAGCAGACCATGAACAACCACACAGCCACGCACCTTTTGGATCATGCTTTGCGCGAAGTTTTGGGAGCGCATGTGGAACAGAAAGGTTCGCTGGTGAACAGTGAATACCTTCGTTTCGACTTCTCCCATTTTCAGAAAGTTTCACGCGAGGAACTTGACCTGATTCAGGCCCGGGTAAACCAGTTGATTCGTGAAAACCATGCCCGCGAAGAAAACCGCGCTGTTTCGTTTAACGATGCTAAAGCCATGGGAGCCATTGCCTTGTTTGGAGAAAAGTATGGCGATCTGGTTCGCGTCATCAAATTTGGCGAATCGGTAGAGTTGTGCGGTGGAACTCATGTTCCGGCAACCGGACAAATAGGCCAGTTTATTATTACCTCCGAAGGTGCTGTTTCTGCCGGAGTTCGCCGTATTGAGGCTATCACAGGCCAGCGTGCCGAGGAGTTTGTGAAAAAATATCTCGACGAACTGGCTGAAGTAAAAGCCATTTTGAACAATACTCAAAACCTGAAAAAATCGGTTGAAGATATGCTGGCTCAGAACAGTCGTCTGCAAAAACAGATTGAAGAATTCGAACGTAAAGCGGCTTCAGGAATTAAAGAGGAGCTAAAAAATAAAGTACAAAACATCAACGGAATAAATGTAATTGCTGAAGTAATTAGTCTGGATTCGGCGCAGGCTGTAAAAGATTTGGCTTTCCAGCTGAAAGGTGAAGTTGACAACCTTTTCCTTGCATTGGGCTCAGTCCTTGGAGGAAAACCGTCAATCACGGTAATGATTTCAGATAATCTTGTTGGCGAAAAAGGACTGAATGCCGGTTCAATTGTTCGTGAAGCTGCCAAAGAAATGCAGGGCGGCGGCGGCGGCCAGGCATTTTATGCTACTGCCGGAGGGAAAGATCTTGGTGGACTTTCGGCTGCTGTTGCAAAAGCAAAATCATTTGTGAAATAATACAAAACAGAAGTATATTTCTAACTTATTGAAAGAGGATTTCGTCGGTTAAACGGTTGAAATCCTCTTTTTCATTTCCAACCATTCGACTTACATTTTTTGTAAATTTACGAGACAGAACGAACTATACTTCGCATCATGAAACGGTCGTTGAGTAGTAAAATATATAGATTCATCTGGAGAGCCGCGCTCTGGTTTATTGGACTATCCCTTTTTTTCGTGATTCTTTTTCGGTTTGTTCCGGTGCCCATCACGCCACTCATGGTTATCCGCTGTGGCCAGCAACTTTTCAGCGATGACAAACTTCGGCTAAAACACGATTGGGTGTCAATTGATGAAATTTCCAAAAATCTCCCGTTGGCTGTCGTTTGCAGCGAAGATCAAAACTTTATGAATCATTCGGGATTTGATATGAAGGCCATCGAACGTTCGGTCGATGCGGCCAGGCGCGGAGCCAAACGGGTAAAGGGAGCTAGCACCATTTCGCAGCAAACGGCCAAAAATGTGTTTTTGTGGCCGGGGCGGAGTTGGGTGCGCAAAGGTTTCGAGGTTTATTTTACGGTTTTAATTGAATTCATTTGGGGTAAGGAACGCATCATGGAGGTTTACCTCAACAGTATTGAGATGGGTAACGGTATTTATGGTGCCGAAGCTGCAGCTAATTTTTATTGGAAAACCAGCGCCAAAAATCTTTCCAGAACACAGGCGGCAGCCATTGCTGCAGTGTTGCCCAATCCACGAAAATACAGCGCCAACCCACCTGGCCCTTATGTTCAGGAACGCATCGGCTGGATTGTCGGGCAGATGGGGCAGTGGGGAACGCTTCGTTTCAAATAGAAGTTTTTTATTAAAACTTTTGCTCTTTGCTCAACAGAAAGATACTATTCACTGTTAATATCGAATGTCCGTTTTTGCGGACATTCGATATTGCTAAAATTTTAGTCTTTGGTTTCAATAAACACCAATCCAATGAAGAAATTTCTGAACTTCCTGTTTTCATTCGCTTTTATGGGCTTTTTGTTGCTGATTCTGGCTTTCTCAATGGCTATTGCTACTTTCGTTGAAAGTAGTTATGGGACAGAGGTTGCGCAAGGATTAATCTATAAAACTGTATGGTTTGAGCTCATTCTGGCTCTGTTGGGGCTGAACCTGCTGATTAATTTTATCCGGCACCGGATGTATACGCGGCAACGCATTGCTGCCGGGCTGTTTCATATTTCGTTTATTGTTATAGTGATAGGGGCAGCCATTACCCGTTATATCAGTTTCGAGGGAGTCATGCACATTCGCGAAGGTCAGTCTTCCGATTTCATTCTTTCTTCCGACGATTACCTGACCATAAAAGGCGGAGGTCAAACCGTTAGTTCCCCGGTGCTTTTTTCGGAATTGTCATACAAAGGTTTTGATGAGAAGATTGCAGTTGATGTCCGTTCGGTCAGGATCAAATCAATTGGATTTGTAAAAAATGCTTTACGAACAGTCGTGGAGCATCCTTCCGGAGCGGAACTGATTGATTTTGTGCTCACGCAAGGGCAGGGAAGGGAAAATTTTGTTTTTTCGAAAGGAAATAAAGTCAATCTGGGAAATTTTCTGATTGGCTATGATTTGCCTGAAGCAAATTTCCAGTTTTTGAGCCATGGAGACAGCCTTTTCCTGGTTTCCGACCGGCAGGTTGAGATCCGGTCGATGACAGGAGGTGAACCCGAAATTGTCAATGCACACGATACCGTTGCTGTTCAAACCATGCATCTCTATGCCTTCGATGGCTACATGTTGCTGGTAAAGAAATTCTATCAACATGCACTGATGCGGGTCACTAAAGATGCTTCCGGAAATTCCGCTGAAGATGCCGCCATTCTTGAAATTTCCGATGGTCCCGACCGACAGATTGTAAATGTAATGGGGCGGCATGGCGTAAAAGGCGAGCCGTTTTATGCAACAGTCGGCAAATCAACGCTTGAATTAACCTATGGCGCTGACCCAATTTATCTGCCATTTTCGCTGCATCTGACCGATTTTCAGCTGGAAAAATATCCGGGTTCTGAAAGCCCTGCGTCTTATGCCAGCGAGCTGATTTTGAACGATCAGGAACGAAATGTTTCACGAAATGTCAGGGTTTTTATGAATAATACACTGAACTACCGCGGGTATAAATTTTTTCAGTCATCGTATGATCAGGATGAAAAAGGCACCGTTCTTTCTGTCAATGCCGACCAGCTTGGAACAACCGTCACTTATATCGGATACTTTCTTTTGTCGCTTGGAATGATTCTGGCCCTGTTCAGTAAAAACACCTATTTTCATACGCTGATCCGCCGCTTAAAGCAATATTCAAAACCTGCAGCACTGGCCGGGCTTTTCATGCTGGTTCTGAATGTTGGCTCAGCCTCGGCCAACAGTCCCGAGATGGCAGCTATCCCGAAAATTGATCAGACAATACTCGATGACTTTTCAAAGTTATGGATACAGGGACCTGATGGCCGGATTGAGCCGGTTTCGACACTCTCTTCTGAATTGCTCCGGAAGGTAAGCCGGAAATCTGATTTCTATGGTCATTCGCCTGAAGAGGTGATGCTCGGTTTGCATCTTTATCCTGAAATCTGGCGTGATGTTTCGCTGGTAAAGGTGTCCAATGATCAGCTAAAAGAATTGCTTGGGGTAACCGAAAGCCGAATTCCGCTGACTGCTTTTTTCGATGAGACCGGAAATTACAAACTAGTCGAACAGGCGAAAGCTGCCTTCAATAAAATGCCTGCTTTCCGGAATGTATATGAAAAAGAAATCATTGATGTTGACGAGCGTGTAAACATCTGTTTTATGATCGTTAACGGGGATATGTTTACCTTGTTTCCCGGACCGACCAAAGCAGATAAATGGCTTCCGGCGGGAAGCTCACCAACAGGAGTACCGTCCGCAGATTCGTTGTTTGTGAACCGTGGTTTTCAACTTTTGAAAGAATCATTGACCGGAAAGAGTGAAATTACCGGATCACAAATCCTGGCCAGTATTGCGGCTTATCAGACGAAATATGGTGCAAGTTATTTGCCGGGTGATACCAAAAAGAAAGTCGAGATATTTTACAATTCGGTTAATCCGTTTAAACGGGTATTCCCGATTTATCTGTTGGCCGGGTTCGTGTTGCTCACGATTTTGTTTGTCAATATTTTCAGGCAGAAAACCATGGGAACAAAAGTTCGCGTGGCATTTGCCGTATTAATTGGCCTCGGATTTCTGCTCCATACCGTTGGGTTGGGACTGCGATGGTATATTTCGGGTCATGCTCCATGGTCGAATGGCTATGAATCGATGGTTTACGTGGCGTGGGCTGCCATGCTGGCGGGCATGATTTTCGGACGTAAATACCCCATGGTAATTGGTACAGCGGCTATCCTTTCAGGAATTACCCTGTTTGTGGCCCATCTCAATTGGATGAACCCCGAAATTACCCACCTGGTTCCTGTATTGAATTCGTACTGGCTGATGATTCATGTGGCTGTCATTACGGCAAGCTATGGTTTTATCGGAATGAGTGCATTTATCGGGTTGCTGGTTCTTGTGCTGTATTCCATCAGCAATTCCGAAAACAGTAAAAACGTCAAAGGTCTGGTCCTTCAACTGACGGCAATCAGTGAAATGTCAGTCACTGTTGGTTTGTATATGCTTACGATCGGAACTTTTCTGGGCGGTGTTTGGGCTAACGAAAGCTGGGGTCGCTACTGGGGCTGGGACTCGAAAGAAACCTGGGCACTGATTACGGTGGTCATTTATTCGTTTATCGCACACATGCGTCTCATTCCTTCGCTGAAAGGAATTTACAATTACACGGTGGCCTCAGTGATTGGGTTTACTTCGGTATTGATGACCTACTTTGGGGTTAATTATTACCTCAGCGGGTTGCATTCGTATGGACGCGGATCGGTTGATTCGGTTCATTGGTCGGTGTATGTAATCATTGTGGCGGTTATTGGGCTCCTGCTTATTTCAAATTTCAAACAAAAGAATCTGGAATTTGAAAAATGAGTGTATGACAAATTCCTTTTCTCCTGAAATATCCAACTTAAATTGTGGTCATTCTGTTGATATTCAGTATTTAGGTTCGTTTGCTCAGTAATTTTTGCTTTTTTGTTATTTATCAGAAATTCGAAATAGTTTTATATTTAGCTTCTTCTAAAAAAAACTAAAAATAAGACTATGGCAACCGAAGTGAAAAGAACCTATGACATTCTGGACAAATATTTACAGGAATTTCCGCGAAAAGATGCGCTGGGAGGCAAAAACAGCAACGACTGGTATGTTTACAGTACGGCCGAATATGTTGAAAAATCGCATCAATTCGCTATCGGTTTGATGGCTTTGGGTTTGAAGAAAGGTGACAAGGTTGCCACGGTTACTACCAATCGTCCGGAATGGAACTTTGCCGACATGGGGCTGGCCATGTCGGGGATGGTTCATGTCCCGATTTATCCCACCATTGGCGACGAAGAGTACAGCTACATCCTGGAACATGCCGAGATTAAGCTGTTGCTTGTTGGCGACCGGAAATTATTTGAAAAACTTAGTCCGATTGCTGCCCTTTTGCCTGAAATCTCTTTCATTTATACCTTTGAAGAAGTGGAAGGGGCCCGGAATTTTGAAGAAATTCTACAGCTTGGAAAAGATAATCAGGAAAAATTTGCAGAACAACTCGAGCAAATAAAAAATTCGATTGATCCTGAAGATCTGGCAACTATAATCTATACTTCAGGAACAACTGGCGTTCCCAAAGGAGTGATGCTGACGCATACCAACCTGGTTTCAAACTTTGTGACGCATTCCAAAATGCACAACCTGGGCAAAGATCACCGTGCAATCAGTTTTCTGCCGCTTTGCCATGTGCTGGAACGAAGTGTGAATTATCATTTTCAGTACAAAGGAATGGGGATATATTACGTTGGTAATCTGGGCCAAATCGTAACGGCCCTTAAAGAAATCAAGCCACACATGTTCGACTCGGTGCCCAGGTTGCTCGAAAGGGTGTACGATGGTTTTGTCTCAAAAGGGAAGGAACTGACCGGCCTGAAAAAGGTGATTTATTTTTGGGCGCTAAGCCTGACCCGGCATTTTGAATACAACAAGAAATACAACCTTTTCCTGAAAATCAGGATAAAAATTGCCGATAAACTGATTTATTCGAAATGGAGAGAGGCACTCGGAGGCAACATCGTTTATGTTGTTTGCGGAGGCGCAGCGCTTCAACCACGAATCGCACGGGTACTCGGAATGGCCGGAATGCTAAATTTGGAAGGCTACGGGTTGACAGAAACTTCGCCGGTAATTGCGGTAAATAATCCAGCCACCGGAGCCATGAAAATTGGGACGGTGGGCGAAGTCCTGAAAAACACCCAGATGATGTTTGCTGAAGACGGTGAAATACTTTGTAAAGGTCCCGGCGTAATGAAAGGTTACTACAAGGCGCCAGACCTGACTGCCGAAGTTATTGACGAGGATGGCTGGTTCCATACCGGCGATATCGGAATTCTGGAAGATGGAAGATATCTGAAAATTACCGACCGCAAAAAGGAAATGTTTAAGCTCTCGGGGGGGAAATACATTGCCCCCCAAATGATAGAAAATAAGCTGAAAGCTTCATTTTTTATTGAGCAAATCATGGTGATCGGAGCGGGCGAAAAATTTGCCAGTGCATTGATTTCCCCCAATTTTAGTTATTTGCATGACTGGTGTAGTCAACGAAAAATACTGTTTCAGGATAATGAGGAGTTGATTCAAAATACCGAAGTACTGGCTCAGGTTCAGAAGGAAGTGGTAGCCATTAACAAAACATTGGGCGAATACGAGGAAATCAAACGTTTCAGGCTGGTGAGCGACGAATGGACCCCGCAAACAGGGGAGTTATCGCCAACTTTAAAGCTGAAAAGAAATTATGTGGCTGCAAAATACAAGTCAATTATTGATGAGATTTATTCGGTATCGAAGAGCCAACCTGGCGGAAGGTTCAGACTGCCGAAAATCAATCTGAATTTCGATATTAACGCATTTATAAGGAGGCTGAAATTGTAGAAAAGTTCCATAGCCTCAAATATGTCATAAATGTACCCAAACCTTGTAAAACAAATTAACCGGAATATTGAACTGAAAGAGCATGAAATTCAACTACTTTCAGGATATATTAAGCCAATTAGTTTAAGAAAGAAAGAATACTTGTTGCAAGCCGGTCAGGTTTGCCGTGGCTTGTATTTTGTCGAAAAAGGTTGCCTGCGCATGTTTTTCATCAACGATAAATCGGCTGAACAAATCACTCAATTCGCGCTGGATGGTTGGTGGATTTCTGACTTTTTCAGTTTTATGGATAACAAACCTTCAGATTATTACATTCAAGCCATTGAGAAATCAGAAGTACTATCCATTGATGCGTCATCATTCGACGATTTATTAACAGAATTACCCCAAATGGAACGGTATTTTAGGATCACCATGCAACGGGCATTGGCTGCATCTCAACTTCGGCTTAAATACATGTTCGAAATGACCAAAGAAGAATTTTACCTTCATTTTAGCAATTCGTTTCCCGAGTTTGTCCAGCGTGTCCCGCAATATATGGTGGCTTCCTACCTGGGACTTACGCCCGAATATGTGAGTGAATTAAGGAAAAAGAAATTGTAGTCAGTATTTCTTAAACCAGCTTAATTTTTTTTAGCCGGAAGGCTCGTAGTTTTGTGATCAGAAATGATAATAAAATTGAAATATTATGGAAATAAAGGAACTCGTTTTGGATGCAATGAAAAAGGCCGGAGAGCCTTTAAATGTTGGCAAAATTGCCGAAATGACCGGGATCGACCGAAAAGAGGTCGATAAAGCGATGGCAAAGCTGAAAGCTGAAGAGGTAATTGAATCGCCGCGCAGATGTTACTGGCAGGCAAAATAAAATCGATAAAAATAAAGAAGATGAGCGAAAACAGAAAGTTATCCGACAAGTTTCATGAAGTACTGCAACACGAAGGGGTTGTCACCATTGTTTCCTGGGGTGTTGATGAACCTCATGTTGTCAATACATGGAATTCATACCTGGTGGTTACTGCCGATGAGCGAATTTTAATCCCGGCCGCCGGAATGCGAAAGACACAGCAGAATGTTGAAATCAATAACAAAGTAAAACTCGCACTTGGAAGTAAAGAAGTAATGGGTTACAGAGACTACCAGGGATGCGGATTTGCCATTGAAGGCACTGCCAAATACCTGGAATCGGGTCCTGACCATGATTTAATGAAAGCGAAGTTTTCTTTTTTATCCCGGGTGTTGGAGATAACCGTTACTTCAGCAAAGCAAACGATTTAGACTTCAGTCTATTACCAAATAGAACTCCCGGATTTCAAATTTAACATGAAATCTGGGAGTTTAAATTTTTAATTATTTCATTCGGATATAATTTGTTTTTTTAAAGCCGGATGCCCGCCTGACCCGTCGGGCAGGGAACTCGCATGGGAATATTCGCTTCGCGGAATTCCACGTCGTTCCATTTCATCCGTGTTTGTGTTTGTACCGAACATGCTCGTTTCGTGTTAGTTTCTTTTGCGTCTTGGGCGATCGCTGCGATCGTTAAATCCGCCTTCGCGGACACCTTCCCGGCGCCTTCCGCTGAAACCTCCATCATTCCGGTCCCTGCGGAATGAGCCACCTCCTCCGCTTTCGCGAGGCGAATCTCCTGCGGTTGATTCAACCCGTCCGACATTGATCACGTGTCCTTCAATTACTGCATTGTTTAATGCTTTAACAAGGTCTTTTTCGTAGGTGCTGTCGATTTCAAAAAAGGAGAATTTCCGTTGAATGTCAATTTTTCCAATTTCAATATTGCGGCGTTTCGAATATTCGTTGATTAGCCCGATCAAACCCGAAGCGCTCAGGTTTTGTTTCTTCCCGGCATTAATGAATAGCTTGGTGAAGCTCAACCGGTCGCTTCCACGATCGCCGCGGTCGTTGCGAGAGAATGGATCACGAGGTATTTCGGCCTTAATGTTCAGGTCGCGTGCATTTTTGTAATAATCGAGCAACTGGTTGAATTCGAGCGATACAAAGTGTTTCACGATGTCGCTTTTCGACATATCGTCAAATTTTTCGAGAATCTGTGGAAGGTAATTTCCTATCTGTGATTCGTTGATTTCAACATTTTGTACCCGGTCGATCAGGTGGAATAATTGCTTTTCGCAAATTTCGTCGCCTCCCGGTACCATTTTCCGCTCAAATTTCTTGCGCGAAAGTTTTTCAATTTGTTTCAGTCGCCCGGTTTCCTTCATGTTGATGATGGTAACCGAAATACCGCTTTTGCCGGCTCTTCCGGTACGTCCGCTACGGTGAATATACACTTCCGGATCGTCGGGCAACGAATAGTTGATTACATGGCTCAATTCAGTAACATCCAGTCCGCGGGCAGCAACGTCGGTTGCAATCAGCATTTGTAACTGTTTGGCGCGGAAACGGGCCATTACCTGGTCGCGCTGGGCCTGCGAAAGGTCACCATGCAAAGCATCGGCATTGTAGCCATCGGCCATAAACTGTTCAGCGACTTCGCGTGTTTCCTGGCGGGTACGGCAGAATACAATGGCATAGCAATCGGGGTAATTATCGGCAATCCGTTTTAAGGTTGCGTATTTATCTTTGGCATGAACCACATAATAGTGATGCTCTACATTTTCTGCTCCGGCATTACGCTTGCCAACCGAAAGTTCAGCAGCATCTTTCAGGTATTTCGATTTGATTTCCGAAATTCCTAATGGCATGGTGGCCGAGAAAAGCAAGGTTTGTTTTTCTTCCGGAGTAGTTGACAGAATGGCATCCAGCTCTTCTTTGAAGCCCATGGTCAGCATTTCGTCAGCCTCGTCAAGAATCAGCCAGCGAATAGCCGAAACATTCAGTACTTTACGACGGATCAGGTCGTGCACACGTCCGGGAGTTCCAACGACTACCTGTCCTCCGGCTTTCAGTTCGCGGATTTGTTTGGTAATGTCGGCGCCTCCGTAAACCGAAATGGTTTTGAAGCCAGTTGTATACTTTGAATACTTTTCAAGATCGCGGGTGATTTGCAGACACAACTCGCGGGTTGGGCAAAGAATTAGCGACTGTACCTCTTTGATCTGCATAGAGGTATTGTGAATGATCGGAAGTCCGAATGCGGCAGTTTTGCCGGTTCCGGTCTGGGCTAAAGCCACTAAATCCTGGGTTGATGAGATCAGGTGCGGGATAGTTTGCTCCTGAATAGGCGTAGGATTTTCAAATCCCATCTCTGCGATCGCCTTTAGAATTTCCGGTTTTAGGCCGGTTTCTTCAAATGTCATAATTGTCCTTTTAAATTGTGAATCAGCAACGTGCTGATCCTTGCCAATGGAAGGAGACGGATAGGTGCTCCTGCCCTAAACCAGGCTTAAAGGAAATTAACCGACCCCTAAAATCAGGCCGCAAATGTAGTGTAATTTTTTGTGCTAAAATGCATTGACGGAAAAAGTGTCATTAATTTAACAGAAAGGAGAGGTTGTCATGGTTAAATTTTAATCCTGACAACAACCACAACAAAGGACAGCCAAATCCATATTTTTTTAGTAAACCGTTAGTTTAATTTTACAACAACAATCAAAGCAATAATAACAACCACTACAAGAACAACTTGTATCTTTGCCTCCGAAAAGATTGAAGAAATGAAGAAACTAAATTTATACCGCTTGTGGCTGGCCGTTTTTTCGGTTGCTGCGGTTTTTGGCTCAGCCTCATGCAGTGGCCGATCTCCTGAAGGGAACGGCAATTCGCTAACTGAAAAGCAAATTGAAGCTGTCGAAGAAACTGAAGATTTTTCAAAAATCAAGCTGGTTGATGCGATATTGGTTTCTCCTGAAAATCCCCGTCCGGGTGAGACATTTAAGATATTGGTTGCCGGAGGGAAAGATGTACTGAAAGCTAAGATCAGTGTTTCAGGCCCATCCGGTGCAATTAAATCAGGGAAAAGCAGGAATGGAGTGGGTTTGCCTTTCTGGCGGATTGAGGAGTTTACGGCTGGAGCAGCAGGCGATTACCAGGTAGAAATGGACAAGGAAAAACTAAATTTTAAAGTGACTGATAAACCTTCGGGGGCGGGTTCACAATCCGTTTGGAAGACTGACCGAAACTGGGATAACAAAACGGAGTCGCTTTATTCAGCATGGGTGAATGCCTTGTTTTGCAATGCCGACGAGCGTTCGTCGTGGAAATCGCTGAATGAGGTGACCGAAATGAAAGACTGGAATTTTCTGTATAACCATCTTTCGCTTGACGAAGATAATCCTTCTGGAAAAAATAAAGTGGTGATGCAGCCCGATTGCGCCGATAATCCATTTTTCCTGCGTGCCTATTTTGCCTGGAAACTCGGACTTCCGTTTGGCTTTCATGAAAGCGACCGCGGCGCTTTGGGACGCGCACCCGGCGTGGGGCGATGGATTACCAACGAAACTGCAATTTCGCGCTCGAACCCGACTCAAAAGTTCAATGCTTATCTTCGCATGATTGCCAACGGTGTTCATTCAGGAACTGCCCGTGCTGCCATGAATAAAGAAAGTGCCGACTATTATCCGGTCGAACTTAATCGCGGAAGTCTGCGTCCGGGAGTGGTTTTTGCCGATCCGTATGGGCATACGTTGATTTTGGTTAACCAATTGCCTCAAACAAATGATCAGCCCGGTGTTTTGCTTTCGGTTGATGCACAGCCCGATAAAACAATTGCCATCAAACGTTTCTGGAAGGGGAATTTTCTGTTCACCACTTCCGAAGTCATTGGGGAGCCGGGATTCAAAGCTTTCAGACCAATTTTAAAGAATAATGGTAATTATCGGCTACTGAAATCGGCCGAACTGAACGAAAACTCTGGTTATATCCCATTTTCGCTTCAGCAAAAAGGAATGAAAAGTGAGGACTTTTACCACACGATGGAACGGGTAATCAATCCGAAGCCATTGGATACGGAAACGGCTTTGCTCGATTTGATTAAAGCGCTGCACGAACAATTGATGGTTCGGGTGAATTCGGTTGAAACCGGCGAAAAATACATGAGAGCTCATCCGGGAACAGTCATTCCGATGCCAACCCGTCCGGCAGGAGTATTTCAGACTGGTGGTGTTTGGGAAGAC
This sequence comes from Prolixibacteraceae bacterium, assembly GCA_963676535.2. GTDB lineage: Bacteria > Bacteroidota > Bacteroidia > Bacteroidales > Prolixibacteraceae > Aquipluma. Next base: position 135,406 of record CAXXKQ010000017.1, read on the forward strand.
TTTTCGACTCCGAACCGCGATTTACGCCTGTTGATTGCCATGGATGCGGTGATCGATTTTCCGGACAAAGTAATGCGTTCGCCCGGAGATTTTAAACTGCCGAAATTAAAGTCAATCGAAGGCGTTAAAAAGGATCTGGAGGAAATCCTGAAAAAGAAACTGGATGAACTTTCAATTACCTATATCCGGAGTAACGGAAGTGAACAAAAATTGACTTTATCCGAAATTCTGAAACGACGCGAAGCCTTTGAAATAGCTTACAATCCGAACGATGGAGCTGAAATTCGATGGGGTGCGCCCGAAGGTAGCGAAGAACGCTCGACCTGCAAGAGACATGTGCCGCCGGGCCAGCAGAAAGTGATGAGCCAAGTGCGGAGTTGGTTTCACAAACGGCTTCATCCATCGACGTAAAAAAGTATTCAGTTGGCAGTCGCAGTAGGCAGGAAAGACGGATACTCGTTTCGGTTGGCGCCTGGTTCCCTCCCTTTCGGGGAGGGTTAAGGAGGGGCTCGTAATTTATATCTTCCTCATCCTGAAAAATTGCTTCAATTCTTCTTTCCTTTCTTTCGGAAGGTTATGCCAGCGGATGCCTTGTACGGCACCTTCCAGCGCTTGTAACATGCTCAGACAGGCGGTTTCATCTATCGTCTGGATACGAGTGAAGGCTTGTTCACTGCCAATTTCGCGCAGTTCCTCCGGAGTAGTTATTCCGACCTGACCCAGTTTATCCGCGACCACTTTGCCGATGTTGGGCATTTGAGCCAAAGTTGTTCCCTGTTCCATAATTTCTGAAGGAAGTTGAATTAATTGATTTTATTTACGAAGATAAATAATCCCAAATAAACTAAAGTTGAGATACCCTGAGAAGTGATTTTCAGGATGAAAATTTCTAATGTTTGTTAATGTTGACAATTTTTGCGTCCATCTGCTTTTCAGTCGGTTATATTTTTGGTTTATTTAAACTGGATTCCAAATTTGACTTAATTCTATGGGTAAAGCGTGTATTCTCTTCTGTAACTGCGGAGCAGGTGTAATTACTCCTGAAAAATCGGAACAGATCAAATCGGTGGTTGAATCGCTGGATGCAGACCTTTATCAACTGCATGATTTCTGCGGAGTTGTGTTGAATCGGAAAGACTTTATCCGTGAAATAGAACAGAAATATCAACAAAAATTGATGGTTGCCTGCTATCCACGGGTAATAAAAAATCTGTTGGACCAAAATGGACTTGCGCTTTCAGGTTTGGAAGTTTTAAATTTCAGGGAACTGACGGTGACAGATATTGAGTCGAAACTGAAAAATGATTATTCATTTGCCGGAGGAAAAGCTGTTGAGACGATAATCGAAAGTGGGTTGGATGTTCCGGCCTGGTATCCGGTGATTGAGGAACCGCTCTGTATTCAGTGTGGAAAATGCTTTAAATTCTGCCTGTTTGGAGTTTATACTTTCGATAATAAGCATTTGAACGTGGTGAAGCCGCTGGCCTGTAAAAACAATTGTCCGGCCTGTGGACGCAATTGCCCCACTTCGGCCATTATATTCCCGCGGCTAAAAGAACCCGGCGTGCTGGCAGGCGCCGAACCCGGAACAGAAGTAAAATCGAAAGGTTTGGCTGCCGACATCAATATGATCTCGACGCTGAACCAACGTTCAGCGTTTCGGAGGAATATTTTCAAGGCAGGATTGATCGAACAGGCTGAGGCCGAGCGAAGAAAAGCTTTGGAAGAAATAGCCTCCCCTAAATCCCCTCCGAGAAAGAGGACTTAAAAACGCCCGGATTTAGATCTTCTGGTGTGCAAACTTGGAACTTGAAACTTGGAACTTGGAACTAATAAATGGGAATTATCAAAAATATACTATTTCGAAGCGACAGACGCTGTCTGTATAAATTTGTTGCCAATATGGGCATCAAGGGATCGATGTCGTTTGCGCGGTTTCAGAAACGGCAAAAGAAAGGTGAATTTTTTCCGGCATTCAATTTTATTTCGGTGACGGACGACTGCAACCTGAATTGCCAGGGCTGCTGGGTGATGGGCAAGGAAAAGAACAGTCGTTTGAACCCGGAACAGGTCGACCGGATCATTGCCGAAACCAAACGTGCGGGTTCGTATTTCTTCGGAATTTTGGGCGGTGAGCCATTGTTGTATAAACCGCTTCCGGAAATATTCAAAAAACATTCGGATTGCTACTTTCAACTGTTTACCAATGGAACTTTACTGACTCCGGCGATGGCTGAAACTTTGCGGCAATGTGCCAATGTTACTCCACTAATCAGCTTTGAGGGCGATGAACAGTTGGCCGATATTCGCCGTGGCGGAAAAAATGTGTTTCAATCGGCCAGCAAAGCGATTGATAATTGTATCAATGCCGGTTTAATTACTGGTGTGGCCATCAGCGTGTGCAAATCGAATCTCAAAATGGCCATGTCTCCTGAATTTATCAACGGATTGATCAATAAAGGTGTGGCTTATTTGTGGTACTACATTTACCGTCCGGTTGGCCCCAATCCAAATTATGAACTGGCACTCAGCGCGGATGAAATCCGTCAGCTTCGTCAGCATATTGTTGATGCCCGCGTGAAATATAGCATTGCCATTATCGATACCTATTGGGATGCCGACGGAAACGGGATGTGCCCGGCTGCTGAAGGCCTGAGCCATCACATCAATGCCTCGGGCTATGTTGAACCCTGCCCGGTCATTCAGTTTGCAACCGACCATATTGACGGGAAGCCTTTGGACCGCTTGTATGCCGAATCGGTTTTTCTGAGTGATTTCAGAAGCAGCATTCAACAAAAGACAAAAGGTTGTGTGATGATGGAAGATCCTGCATGGCTGGCTGAATTTGTCGAAAAACATCAGGCAAAAAACACATCAGGAAGAGCCACTGAGATCGAACAACTGAAAAAAGCTCCTGAAACATTCAGTCACGGTTCGTGCGAAGTCATTCCGGAGAAAAGCCGAATTTATCGTTTTGCAAAAAAACGGGCATTCTTTGGGTTGGGAGCGTATGGATAAAAAAGTTTCGAGTGAACTAGAGTTCGGAGTGCCTAAAGTACTTCAGAGCTAACTCTAGGCACTTCGAACTCTAGGCACTTCGAACTTTAATTTATGAAGGTAAAAGAAAATATACTGGAAGTTCCCGAAAAGGCCATTACGCGAAATTTGCTTCGAAAGGCAGCACGCGATCTGGTAGTCGAACGGGCCATACTTCCTCCGGCAGATTTCACTTTGATTAGCCAGATGGCCGATGAAGTGATCGGGCAAACGGGTATTGAAAGCCGGTTTACTGAGTTTGCCATGGTGGTTTGCGGAAACGAGATCTGGCGTTCTGTGGTGGCGGCTACACCTTTTAACCGACGGTTGCTGCTTTTGCCCCAATGCCTGAAAAACAACAGCAATTGTCAGGCAGAAATTGATCAACTGGGTTTGATTTGTGCAGGCTGTCAGAGTTGCCAGATTGATTCCATTTTGCAGCAGGCCGAGTCACTCGGTTATGCCACACTGGTTGCCGAAGGTACCACGGTGGCTGTTAGCCTGGTTCAGGAAGGAACGATTGATGCCGTGATTGGCGTGAGCTGTATGTCGGTGCTTCAAAAGTCGTTCGAACCGGTTTCAAGGGCGGCTGTTCCGGTAATCGGGATTCCATTACTGTTTGAAGGCTGTGCCGAAACAGATGTGGACAACCGTTGGCTAACCCAGGAAATGACCGCTTTTCAGGAAAATGAGGAATTCCGGACTATTTCAGTTTCAGCCCTGAAAGAACAGGTAAGACAGTTCTTTTCCGAAGAATTTTTGAGTAGATCTTTTGCATTGAACGGAGATCCGACTTGCCGGATGGCCATTCAGTCGATGATGAACGGGGGGCAACGCATTCGTCCGTTACTGGCAGCGCTGGCTTATTCTGCCTACACTTCAGGAGCTTCTGATGAAATAATTTCAGCGCTTGCAGTGATCATTGAGTGTTTCCACAAAGCGTCACTGATCCACGACGATGTAGAAGATCATGATGACTTTCGCTATGATACCGAAACCCTGCACAAACTGAACGGGACGGCTGTGGCCATCAACGCCGGCGATTTTTTACTCGGGAAAGGGTATGAATTACTGGGCAAACTACCACTTGAACCGGTTAAACTTGCAGCCTGCTATCAATTAGTTGCCGCCGGGCATGTGTCTTTGTCGCTGGGGCAGGGCGCCGATTTGCTGGCCAGTTCACATCATTCCATTCTTTCACTCGATCGCCAACTTGAGATTTTTGAACGGAAAACCGGTTCTGCTATTCAAGTAGCTCTTTTGCTTGGGGCTGTTGCTGCCAATGCTCCTGAACATGATTTGGCGATCCTGAAAATATTTTCGGGGTACTTTGGAATGGCCTATCAAATTAAAGACGATCTGGATGAATTTCGTGAGGCCAACGAACACACACAACCCGCTGATTATCCTTTGCTGCTTTCGTTGCTTGCCGAAATCCCGGAATCTCAGGAAAAATTAAATTTCTTCTATAAAACAAACGACCGAGAGGCTTTGACGGCACTCATTCATGAAAAAGAGGTTGACCGGCAGGCTGAAGAACTACTTCAGGAATACACCGGCAAAGCATACCGCGAACTTGACAAACTTGGAAATCTGAAAATGAAACTCAGTTTGTATATGGTGCTGGGAAAAATTTTCTGATATTTGATTGGTGACCAAACACATTTCTCATACTCCTTTTTACCGGCAAATGATTGATTTGCTTCGAAATGCCCTTTTGTTGCTCGACGAACAGGGTAGGGGAGAAGTGACTTATTTTGTGCTTAACCGGCAAAATCCCGATGGTGGTTTTCAGGATCGCGGAGGCCGCTCTGATTTGTATTATTCGCTGTTTGGCGGGCTGATGTTGAGAGCGGCGGAAAGGGAGACTGGAGACTGGAGACCGGAGACCGGAGAACCGCTCCCTGAGCGCGAAGCAGTCGAAGGGAGCAGCCAACAAGGGGCAATCCTGAAATTAAAACAGTTTGTAGCCCGACAGTCAAGTTTTGAAGTTCCCGGATTTATCGAAAAATGTTGTCTGGTACTGCTTCAAAAGGAATTGAAAACTGGACGAAATTCACAAATCAAAGCACTGATTTCGTTAGGAAAATCATCTGGAAAGAGCGTCATTCCATAAATCTATCGTACCGGAGTTTTGTGATGTTCCTGACATTGGATGCTGTTTTGCCTTTCCGCAGAATCCTGAAAACTGGCGCAAAAAAAACATTGGCAAGAACAATTATAGATCAGCATTCGCCGTGTTCAGAAGTGGCGGCCAAAGTATTTCTGCAAAAAATGATGAATCAGGATATTTCGAAAGATGAGGAATTGCTGAAGTCGTTTGCCTGCGAATCAGGCGGCTTTAAAGCCTTTGCCCATCTTGAAAATACCGATATGTTATCGACTGCTGTTGCTTTGTTTGCCTTGAACTACGCGGAAAGCGATTTGCGTTTGCTGAAACCTGCCTGTCTCGATTTTATTCAGCAAAATTTTGCTGACGGGGCTTTTCTTTCGGGTGACGGCGACCAAACTGCCGATTTGGAATATACGTTTTATGGACTGCTGGCGCTTGGAGTGTTGGCCGCCTGATACGATGACTAGGATTCATCGTATCAGTTACAGGTATCTGCCTGGCCATTCTTCAATATCTTTGTCAGCTTGTTCTTCAGTTAAGAACTTCTTCTTTAATTTTTTAACAGTCATGTGATTTTATCGCTTTTCATTAGATATTGTGACCGTTCACTGAAGTGAATGGCAATGGATAATCCTCAAATAAATCATATCCATTGCCGTCTGCTTTTGCTGACGGACACGGCAAAATACATATCTTTATCATCTTGCATCATCAAACGGTAACCCAGCATGAACACGCAAATTCAATCCCAATTCTCCGAACTCAGCAAGTTTTTACTTCAAAAGCGTAACGCTTCCGGTTATTGGGAAGGCCGACTTTCATCCAGCGCTTTGGGTGTGGCAGTAGCTATCACGGCTTTGCATTTTTACGATGCTTCGGGAAATACATCCGAAATTTCATCTGGTTTAAACTGGCTGGAAACTAACATCAATGCCGATGGAGGATTTGGTGATTCGCCTCGTAGCATGAGCAATGTGAGTACCAGTTTGCTTTGTTATGCAGCAGTGAAGGTGTCTAGCCGGGATAATCGGCCCGGACTGCTTCTGAAAATTGGAGATTACCTGCGCTTGCAAAATATCGATGTTAATTCGGAACAACTCATTCCGGCCATACTCGATTTTTACAAAACCGACCGCACTTTTTCGGTGCCAATTCTGACGATGTGTGCGCTGTGCGGCGTTCCCGGGAAGGTGGCGTTTGAATCTATTCCGCAATTGCCATTTGAATTGTCGTTGTTGCCACGTTCGTTTTACAGGGCATTGAATCTGAGTGTTGTTAGCTATGCCATTCCGGCGTTAATCGGTGTGGGAGTTGCCATTTTCAGACATAAAGCACGGAAAAATCCGCTGATGCGACTGATCCGCGAAGCTTCGGTGAAAAAATCGCTGGCTCTGTTGAGGAAGATTCAACCCGAAAGCGGTGGTTATCTCGAAGCCATTCCGCTCACCGCTTTTGTGTGTTTGTGTCTGGTTGAATCGGGTTATCGCGATCTGGAAGTGGTTCGTGATGGTATGGCTTTTCTGAAACGGACTCAGCGCGAAGACGGAAGCTGGCCGATTGACATTGATCTTTCATCCTGGGTAACTACGCTGGCCGTGAAGTCGGTAAAAAATTATCCGGATTTGTTGACCACTGAAGATAAGCATCTGTTAACCAGTCATTTACTGGCGATTCAAAATAAACAAATCCATCCGTTCAATGGCACACCGCCGGGTGGCTGGGGCTGGACCTCCCATTCGGGGTCGGTTCCCGATGGCGACGATACGCCCGGAACTATTCTGGCTCTGATCGCTTTAAATCAGGAGAACCCTGAGCCTGTCCGCAAGGCAGTTTTGGCTGGATGTAATTGGTTGATCCAGCTACAAAATAACGATGGCGGATTTCCAACTTTTTCGCGGGGCTGGGGCAAACTGCCATTTGATCAGAGCTGTTCCGACTTGTCAGGCCACGGATTGCTGGCATTAGCTCAAGCCGATCATGTTTACCAGAATTCATTAGGCCGAAAAGAGCAAATAAAATTCAGGAGGATTTTTGTAAAAATTTTGATTTACCTGAGGAAGAACCAATCATCGCAGGGATTTTGGCTTCCGCTGTGGTTTGGCAATCAGCATACAACGTATCATACCAATCCGGTTTATGGTACTGCCCGGGTAGTGGCTTACCTGAACGAAACCCTAAAAACCCGGCTGGGCAGGGAATATCAGCATGTGCTGGATCTCATGATTGGCGATGGTTGTATTTATCTCCTTTCGGCACAAAATCCTGATGGAAGCTGGGGCGGGGCTGCCCAAATTCAGGGAAGTATCGAAGAAACTTCGCTTGCCGTCACCGCGTTGGCACGAAATGGACATCAGGAAGCTTGCGCTGCCGGATTGAAATGGCTGGCCGAAAAAACAAAATCCGATGGACTGGTTGCTTCACCCATCGGATTGTATTTTGCCTCACTTTGGTACGACGAAGAATTGTACCCGCTGACTGCGTATTTGGAATGTCTTTCAACTGTTAATGAATTAGGACTTTTCACGTCCATTCACTGAAGTGAACGGCGACGGATAAAGCGTCTAGAATAAACAGATTAGATATTCTTTGCCGTCTGCTTTAGCTGACGGACATTATTTTATAATCACAGCCGGACTCACCTTAATTTCCATCAGGTAGCCTTTGCAAACGCCTTTTACGGTAATTGGCTTACCTGTTTCGAGTGACTGGAGTATTGGTTGATTAGCCGCAGACCAACTACTGTCGAGCTGACAGCTTATACCCTGCATTTCATCTTCCAAAATCAGCAAATCGGTTCCATTTTGAAGTTTACTTTTGGCGACAAGTTTTCCCTTAATTTCGAGCACTTTTTCGCTGTATTTTTTTGTTGCCGATGTTTCATCTTTTTGAAATTCATCGATCAGTGCAGAAGCATCAACCTGAAAAACAACTTGCATTTTGCTGACATCGGCGTGGGGCTTGAAAAACATCTTTAACCCTATTCCCGCGCCAATCACAATGGCAAAGAGTACTGCAAAAATGATATACTTAATCTTCATAATATTTTTTTACCTGGAATTTGAAACCTGGAACGTTGAACTTTTTATTGTCCATACGGCTGGTATTCTGTTTTTACCGTTACTTCCATTTCTCTGGCAATTTTGTCGCGAACCAGCGAAGGAATGGCGATTCCGAAATCTTCGGGAATTACTTTGAATTTGGTCGTTCCGACCAGCTTACCGTTTTCAATTCCGAGTTTGGTGGGTACCGTAATTGTTTTGTCAACGCCGTGGACCGACAATATTCCCGTTACCTTTACCTCTGCCACCGGAGCTTTTAGCATCTCTCTTGAAAAACCTTCAATTTTACCGTTAAATTTGGCTTTTGGAAATTTAGAGCTTTCCATGTAATTTTCGTTAAAATGTTCTTCCATCAATGCCCGTTTGAAATGGAAAGTGGTCATCAGGGCCTGAAAAGCAATATCTCCGGTTTCTCCGTTCAGGATGGTCACTGCTTCGTTGCTTTCGCCCAGAATATCTTCCATTGGAGTAGAGGAGTAGAACGAGATGTAGGCATTTTTGGCAATAAACTTGCCCTGTCCGAATGCACCAACCGATGAAATCAGCAGAATCAGGATGAATAATTTTCTTGCCATATTGGATTATATTTATAAGGTTTAATTACTAAACGAAAAAACGCGTGAAATGTTGAATCCCAGGTGAATATCGCCATCCAGCCAGTTGCCTGTGGTTTGCGGAATAAATGATCCTTCGCGCATTCCCTGCGAATTGGTCAGCATGATTTGAAAAACATGTCCGCCGGTTTCGATGTCAATACCGACAGAGACTGAGTCATAATATCTTGTGTCCAGAAATTTAGCATTGGGATTGTAGATATAATAATATTCGGCATTGAGCGATAGACGTTTGGTCAGTTTATACCGTGCTCCGGCTCCCATCGAATAAATGTCATTCTGATCGAGTTCTGATTTTACCAGGTTGCGGTGAATGAATGTTGGCGACAACTGGAATGAAAATTTGTCGTTAAACTTACGGGCAATCAGTAATTGGTGCACATAGGCCAACCGGGATGAAAAATAGTTGGTCCGGGTCGGATCTTGAAATTTCAGCGTATTTAGTTCTACCGAAGTGAAGTAACTTAATGATACGGGCATCCATACTGCTCCTGAAGATTGGCGCAGAAACCTGAATTTGGCAAAAGTGTCGTAAGTTTTGTTAAAACTACCGCGGCCTGCACCAACCATTAACCAATCTTTCAATCCATATTCGAGGCTGAAATGGATTACCGATTGATCGAGGCCAAACAATCCATAAGGACCGTTATTCAGGGTTCCAAACCGGTGTGAGATACGGAAATCCAATTGTTTTTTCTTCATCTGTTCGATGGAATGACCGTTGATGATCCTGCTGGCCTTAAACGTTGCAGTAGCATAATCGATGGTCGGTTTTGTTTCAGCACTCAGCAAAGCATCCAGGTCTTGTGCAAAAGCGTTTTGGCAGAAAATGAGCATTAATAAACCGATAAAAACAGTATGTATTCGTAGCATAAGTTTTTGATTTAGTTATTTAAGGTTCCGTTGTCAATCCATTTTTGTAACTGGCTGATTTCGCAATCCGGCAATTTTCCGCCACCCAGTGGCATCGGTACATACCCAGTGGCATGATTGATCGCTCCCATCAGTTTCCCGTTAGTCACATAGGTCTGAATGTCGGAATAGTTTTGCAGTTTAATTCCACTTCCTGAAGATGCCGCATTTGCATTTGAATGGCACGATTGGCACGTTTGAAGAATTGGTGTTATGGTGTGCGAAAATGTCACGTTCGTATCATCGCAGGGCGACGAGATTTTTGGATACAACCGTTCTTCAGTATCATAATAGCATCCTGTAATGAAGGATATGAATATCACCAGTAATATTAATTGTATTCGTTTCATTCTTGTAGGTTTAATTGTATCCTTGTTTGATCCATAATTCAATTTGTTTTACTTCGCAGTTATCCAGAGCATAAGCTGGCGGCATGGCAACAAAACCGGTTATTTTTTTTACAGCTCCAAGCAGTTTTCCTGATTTGGCAACGGTTTGAACATCAGAAGCTGTCAGTAATTTTATTCCTCCTGAAGGACTGTTTGTTCCGTGGCACGAAACGCATGAACGATCGATTATGGATTTGATGTGGATAACGTATGAGATTGTTCCGGTGGTATCGCAAGCCGTGGAGCATTCTTCATTGAGTCCACCCCGTTTGATCCAGCTATAAATGCTGTCAATAGCAGCCTTACTTAATGCTGAGTATGGTTTTGGAGGCATAAAATGTTCTGTCCCGGGTATGGCGGTAATTGAGTGGTAGAGATCGCTCTCCGCAGGATTTCCGGCTTTTATAGCTTTCAATGTTTTTGTATAACTGCTAAAATCATATCCTTCCTTGTGGGTGATTGCATCGTGACAAGCTGAAACGGCACAACTGCTCATCAAAATGGGCTGAATGTCGCGGTTGTAGCAAGCCCATAATGTCCCCGATTTGGTATTATTTCCGGTAGTTCCGGGTATCCCGCAAGTGATTTCTTTGGCACCCTGGTCAATCCATAATCTGATTATTGTCCGGTCGCTTACCGAAAGAGCATTGTTTGGGGGCATTAGCTGAAAAGTGCTGGTTATGGCTTGATATGCTTTGCTTCCGGCTGAATTTCCGGGAGTAATAGCTTTCATGATATTTGCATAATCAGTAAGGATATAACCGGCTTCGCCTCTGCTGTCGTGGCATCCGCTGGTTGCGCAACTGTTCTGGAAAATTGGCAAGACTTGTTCTGTAAAACAAATTTGCTCCATTTGATCTGCAGGAATGCCTTCGTGACGGCAAGAGTTAACTAAAAAGAATAGTGGCAGAATTAGTATTGCTACCAATATCGAAAAGTAATTCAATCGTTTAAATTTCATACCGGAAATGTTTAAGTGCGGTGTTCGTAAAAGGTTTTGTTCAGTTGTATTTTTGCATAATAACAGGCCATAGAAAAGATTGTTTTATTCTATGGCAGGATGGGCACTTTTTAACATTTTTTATAACGGGGCGGTCAACATGGAATCCTGTTTTTAATAAGAAGGCATCATTTTTATGATTTCGCCCTCAGTTGTGAGGTATTCCCCCATTAGGTTGGCGGTGAGACATGAATGAACTGGGATAATTTCAATCAGTTTGCCGGGTTTGAAATAGCTAAAATCACTTGGGGTAATTTTTAGAATTCCATGTTCCTGAGAAAGGGCGTGGAGGTAATTTTTTTCGTCGAGCAGGACCTTTTTGTCGCCATTGTCTACCACAATTCTTCCAAAAAGTGGCTTGCCGTCGATGTTGATAATTGAATCTTTTGCAAAATGAATGGCCCCGCCATAAATGACCACCTCGTTTCGTGAGGGATGAGTGGCCACAACCGGACAAATCATTCGGACTGCAATGTCGGTCAGCTTACACGAACCCAGTTTATGTTGCATCAGGTCGTAAAATACAAAGTTGCCTGGCCGTATTTCGTCTACTCCGTCGAAATTTTCGCAGATGCTACACGACGGGGTATCGCCCAGCGAGATAATCAGGTCGGGCCATTCGCTGATGTAACGGGCTTTAAGGGCTTTCATTTTCAGAAGTGCGTCGAAGTGACGACTAAATATGTCATGCGTTGAATTAGCCTGGTAGGTGTGGCCGGTGTGCGAAAGAAATCCTTTGAATTGAAGTAATGGCGACTTTTGTATTTCCTCAAGCAGTTGATCAATCAGTTGTGTCCGGTTGGCTTCAATTCCGGTTCGGTTGTAGCCTGTGTCAATTTTAATGAAGATGCCTGTGTGCCAGGTAATTTGTTCCTGAAGTGCTTCAAGTCCTTCCTTGTTTTCGATCAGCAGGTTGAGGTTTATCCGACCAGCCAGTTCATTCATTTCCGGAATTTCCGGAATATTGACTGAAAATGCAATGGTGATGTCGTCCCATCCTGCATCGGCAAAATAATTGGCCATTGTCAGCGATGAAACCGTTATTGCTTTGATACCAAAGTCACGGTACCACTGTCCGATTTCGGCTGACTGATGTGTTTTGAAATGAGGTCTGAAATGGAGGTGTAGATCATTTGCTTTACGAACCATATTCTCGATGTTTCGAAGCGCGGTTTGTTTGTCAAGCAAAAGTGTTGGTCTGGTTATTTCCATCTCAGGATGATTAACACGGTACGACTCATGGATTAAACGTTCTAAAGTAGTCATTCCGCGTTAAAAACAAAAGGATTGGGCAAAAGAAAAGGAGCCAGTTGCCTGACTCCTCTATGTTTAGTCACCCAAAAGGATGGTTTGTGCACGGTTTGGACCCACCGAGGCAATGGTAATGGGTATTCCGACTTGTTCTTCTATAAAATTAATATAGTTGTTGAACTCTTCCGGGAACTCGTTTTGATTGGTCAGTTTGGTCAGGTCGGCTTGCCATCCGGGCAGTTCCGCATACACTGGTTTTACTGAGTCGTTCAGCTCAAACGGGAATTTTTCGACGACTTCGCCATTAATTTCATACCCAACACAAATCTTGATTGTATCAAATTTATCAAGTACGTCAGCTTTCATCATGATTAATTCAGTCACTCCATTCAGCATGATAGAATACTTCAAGGCAACCAAATCGAGCCAGCCGCAACGGCGTGGGCGGCCTGTGGTTGAACCATATTCGCGGCCAACATCGCGCATGTTCTGCCCATCCAGATCGAACAATTCAGTGGGGAAAGGCCCGCTTCCGACCCGGGTGCAGTACGCTTTAAAAATACCGTAAACACTTCCGATTTTGCCGGGGGCAATACCCATTCCGGTGCAGGCGCCTGCACAAATGGTATTCGACGAGGTGACGAACGGATACGAACCAAAGTCAATATCCAGCATGGTTCCCTGAGCACCTTCGGCCAAAACCGATTTGTTATCAGCGAGCGAGTCATTGATCAGGTGTTCTGTATCAACAATCCGGAAGGTTTTTAGCACTTCAATGGCTTTCATCCATTCCTGCTCGGCTTCAGCAAACTTTGCCGAATAATCGTAATGGTAATAATTGTCGAGTAAATCTTTGTGTGCCTGAACACGGATTGCATATTTTTCGCTGAAATTTTCGAACAGATCGCCAACTCGCAGTCCTTCGCGACCAATTTTATCGCGGTAAGTCGGGCCAATACCTTTGAGGGTCGATCCAATTTTTGTTGCGCCTTTTGCTTCTTCAGATGCGGCATCAAGCAGACGATGAGTCGGAAGAATCAGGTGGGCCTTTTTCGAAATATAAAGTGTGCTTCGTAAATCGACCCCGTGTTTGCTGATCGATTCAACTTCTTTCTCGAAGACAATCGGATCGATGACTACGCCGTTGCCGATCACATTCATTTTATTTTTGTGGAAAATTCCGGAAGGAATGGTGTGTAAAACCTGTTTGAAATTGTTAATTTCGAGTGTATGGCCGGCATTTGGGCCACCCTGAAACCTGGAAATGACATCGTATTTTGGTGTCAAAACGTCAACAATTTTTCCTTTGCCTTCATCTCCCCACTGGAGTCCTAACAAAACATCTACTTTCATCTGTTTATAATTTGTTTTTAATTGTCAGATGGAATTCGCATGAATTTTATTGTCACCTTAATGGTGTTTTATCTACCATGCTCATTTCATTCTATTATAAATTAATTAGATACATCAGAGCATTTGCAGTACCTGTGTTTTCTATAGGTTTAAACACGATAATCCGCGAAAACTGAACTATTTGTGAGTTTCAATTTTCACGGAATAAACTTGTGCTGCTGTGCGATAAAATTACAAATTATTTACAGAACAAGGTATTAAATAAAGGCTTAAAAGCGATCTGTTTATTAAATTGTTCTTATTGCCGGGCTGGTATGAAGTGCTTTGTCCTATTTGTTAATGAATTGGCCGTAAATATAAAGTGTGTGATGTGATAATTTAAAGTCATTTTTCAGGCAAGCGTCTTCAATAATCTCACGAATCCGGGGATCATAAAATTCGGTGAGCGACCCGCTGCGGACATCGATCAAATGGTCGTGCTGAAGTGTGGCGAAAGCTTTTTCGAATTGAGCGAGGTTTTTGCCAAACTGATGCCTGATGATCAGTTTGCAGTCGAGCAGCAAATCCATCGTGTTATATAAAGTGGCACGGCTGACACGATAATTTTTATTTTTCATCGAGATGTAAAGCGACTCGATGTCGAAGTGGCCTTCCCTCGAATAAATTTCTTCGAGGATAGCGAATCTTTCAGGAGTCTTACGATGCTCATTCTTCTCGAGATATTCAATGAACATGTGCTTTACGGCTTCTTTTGTCTTTTGGTTATTCATATTTAAACCAATTATAAATAAGAATCAAAAGTAATACTTTTTTCAAATAATCTTTCCGGACAAGTATTTATTGCTGCATTTTTTCGATGCGTTCAATCGTGTCTATTCCCTTGATTTTCATGAGGCGGGCAATTAATTCGTTCAGATCCTGAACGCTATGTATGTAGAGGTACAAATCGCCCTCAAAAATGCCGTCATGGGTGTCGAAATGAACGGTACGCATATTGATATTGTGTTGTTTGGAGATGATAGTTGTAATTTCGTTGACCACTCCAACACGATCGAAGCCACTGAGTTTGATGCGGGACAGGTAAGAGAGTTTTTTAAATTTGGTCCATTCGGCCGTTATGATGCTGTCTCCCTGCTGCGACATAATTTTCAGTGCTTCGGGACAGTTTCGTTTATGAATAATAATGTGTTCATCGCTGGAAACATATCCGACCACATCGTCGCCAGGAATTGGATTGCAACATTTGGCCAGCGAATAGTTTGCTTCTTCCGGATCTTCCATCAGGATAAATGGTGCTTTCTTATTGATTTTGTTATCTGAAGGTTGTTCTTCTTTTTTTTGGGTAAAAGTCAGTTTCCAGAATTTGGCCAGTTTATTTTCGCGCCGGGTCTGAAGTACTTCGTCGAGGTTGTCGAGTTCCAGAAATCCCATGCCAACCTGGGCATACAGCTGTTCTTTATTGGTCAGGTTGTAATAACCGCTGAGTTTTTTGAGCGTGTCGGACGAGGGAATAATCTTATGTTTGGCCAATTCATCTTCAATGATTTTGCGGCCCTGCTCAATGTGTTTCTTTCGATCGAGCTTAAATGACTGTTTGACTTTGGTTTTGGCTTTAGCGGTAATCAGGAAATTCAACCAGCTCAATTGCGGCGATTGCGTTTTAGATGACAACACTTCAACCTGGTCGCCACTTTGCAGAACATGGGAAACCGGGACAAGCTTATGATTAATTTTTGCACCAATGCAGTGATTACCTAGTTCTGTGTGTATTTCGTATGCAAAATCGATAACGGTGGCATTTTTTGGGAGGGTAACCATTCTGCCTTTCGGGGTAAATACCACGATTTCGGAAGAGAACAGGTTCATCTTGAATTCATCGAGAAATTCCAGCGCATCCGATTCAGGATTCTGGAGCATTTCCTTGATCTTCTGAAGCCATTTGTCCAACTCGTTTTCAACGTCGTTTACATTTTTGTATTTATAGTGTGCAGCAAATCCCCGTTCAGCAATTTCATCCATCCGCTGGGTGCGTATCTGAATTTCGACCCATTTCCCTTGCGGGCCCATTACGGTGACATGGAGAGCCTCATAACCATTCGCTTTCGGAATGGTAATCCAGTCGCGGATGCGGTCGGGTTTGGGCTTATAGATATCGGTTACCAGCGAAAGAATATCGAAACATTGCCGTTTCTCCGATACCTTTGGCTGCGGGTTAAAAACAATGCGGATGGCCAGTAAATCATATACTTCATCGAACGAAACGCCTTTGGTCTGCATTTTATTCCAGATGGAATAAATGGATTTGAGCCTTTCAGTAATTGTAAAATCGACTCCTTCCTGTTTTAGTTGTTCTTCGATAGGGCGGATAAATTCAGTAACCAGGTAATCGCGTTTTTCGCGCTGGTTATGCAGTCTGAACTGGATTTGGTTATAAGCATCCGGATGTTTGTACTTCAGGCTGAGATCTTCCAGTTCGGATTTAATGGCGTACAAACCCAGCCGGTGGGCGAGGGGAGCGAAGATATATAATGTTTCGGCCGCAATCTTGAGCTGTTTGTGAGGGGGCATCGAGTCGAGGGTGCGCATGTTGTGCAGACGGTCGGCCAGTTTGATGAGGATGACCCTGACGTCGTCTGACAGTGTCATCAGCATTTTCCTGAAATTGTTGGCCTGTTTCGAATCGTGCTGTGGGGTGAATTCCTCTGATAATTTAGTCAGTCCATCGACGATGGAAGCCACCTTTTCGCCAAAAAGGTTGTTGATATCTTCCAAGGTATAATCGGTATCTTCAACCACATCGTGAAGCAGTGCCGCCATGATTGAGGTGGCGCTCAACCCGATTTCTTCCACCACAATTTTGGCTACGGCCAGGGGGTGGATAATGTAAGGTTCACCAGATTTACGTTTAACCCCGTCATGGGCATTATTGGCGAAATCAAAAGCTTTTTGTATTCTGACTTTTCCATCGTCGGATACTTTACGGTCACAAGCTTTCATCAGGTCGTCAAAATAATCCTGAATTAACCGTTGTTCTGCTTTTGTCTGAAGTTTTGTCATTTAATGCTCTTTCTCCGATCTGTCGTGATTTCAATTAACCCCAAAAGTAAAGATATATTTTTTCCGGCGAAAACCTGAGATGGTTTGGGTTATTCAAAACAAATTTTTAAAACTCAGGGTACTTTGGAGATGGGCAGGAAATAGGTTATTCGAAACGCAAACTTTCGATTGGGTCAAGTTTCGATGCTTTTTGGGCAGGGTAGAACCCCGACAAGATCCCGACGATAAAACACAAAGCTACTCCAACAATGATCCATATCCAGGGAATAAAGAAAGGTGTGCCAATCATCATGGCTACGCCGTTCCCGGCCAAGATTCCCAGAAATATACCGACCAATCCGCCGATCTGCCCGATGACGATAGATTCGATCAGGAATTGTTGTTTGACGATGCGTGATGTGGCACCCATGGCCTTCCTGATTCCGATTTCGCGTGTACGTTCGGTTACCGAAACTAACATGATGTTCATCAATCCAACAGCTGCGCCAAACAGGGTAATTAATCCAATTATAGTTGCGACAAGGGTGATATTTTTGATGTTATTCAAAAGGATATTGACCAGATTGTCGCTCTTTTCAACATTAAAATCACTTTCATCGGCAGGATTTAAATTGCGTATGACCCGAAAGGTGCCTTCAGCTTCACCGATGGCAGGATCGACCAATTCAGTATTCATCACTTTAATCTGAATGGAAAAATTCATCTGTGGACGTGAAAAATAACTGCGTACATTGGTATAGGGCAACAAACAAAGTTGGTCTCCACCCGAACCAAATCCTCTTCCCTTGGCTACCAATACTCCAACGATTCTATATTTTCCACCACCAATGCTGATCATTTTTTGCAGGGGATTTTCTACATTTTTAAATATCTTTTTTAAAACTCCGTCGCCAATGATTACCACATTTCGACCCGAATTGATTTCTTCTTCCGTAAAATTCCGACCTTCCCTGATTTCGTTTCCCGAGGTGTAAAGGTAATTTTCATCAACCCCCTGAACCTGTATATTCGGATTGGTTTTTTCAGATTCATATTTGACTGTGGCAATACCGGTTGCATAAGTCGAAATGGAGACCGCTGAGGGAAAAACATATTTCTCTTTGAATTCTTTGGCCTGGTAATAACTGATATATGAATAATTCTTTGTGCGGTACCTTTGGTTTCCCACCTGAATGCGCATTCCGCGGGAGTTGAGGGTGAAGGTATTCGCTCCCATGAAAGTAAATTCTTTGGTAATCGAATTTTTAATTGAATCAATTGCAGTAAGAATTCCGACCAGAGCGGTAATGCCCACTGCAATGATTAAAACGGTCAGGATCGTTCGGAGCAGGTTGCTCCGGATTGATTGTATGGCGATTTTTAAATTTTCAAAAAAGAGCGTACTGAATCTCATGGCTGAACTTTTTGATGCGCCTTTAATTGGTCACACAAGGTCGAAAATAATTACATTAATTGCAATACGGGCAATCTGGACAGCTTCTGATTGTAGTTTAATTCACGACCAATGGTAAAGAATATTCGATTTTTCCAGAATACAATATTGTACAGGGTTGGGACCTTTGAGTTAAACTTGTTGATAGTCAGTTTTTAATAGTGATTCTATCTGAAATTTAATTTTTTTTAACATTTGGCAACTAACCTTTTAATTGGGGCATCGTTAAACGCGTTATTATTTGGGCTTATTTTGAAACGATAATGGAGAATGTCCAATCTTAATTGTGCTTTAGTTATGATCTGTATATTCGAAATTACATCAAACGAGGTTCCTGATTTTAAACGAGTGATTCATATTAATCCGGATCAGACTTTTGAAGATTTAAATCAGATTATACAACGAACCTCAAATTTTGATCAATCGCAATTAGCTTCGTTCTTTTTGACTGATGAACATTGGAGTAAAAAGATTGAGATTGGCCCGCTGGATACGGGCGAAACAAAACCTTTCCGGCTGAGTATGCGGAAAACTAAATTGAGTGAATATGTTTCTGAGCCAGGTCAAAAGCTGGTGTATGTATTTGATTTCTTTAATGAACGTTTGTTTTACTTAGAATTAAAGGAGAAACTTATGAAAACTGATTTAAAAGAACCATTTGTAGCTTATGAAAGAGGCGATGCGCCCACTCAGTTCCTGATTAACGATTATGATAGTCCGGAAGTTGATCTGCTTGAAAATGAACCGTATAAAAGTTTCGGTGATCTGGAGGATTATTACGAGATATTCGGTGAGATGGACGCGTAACAAATGGGGACTTCAAGGTCCCCTTCTTTTTTTAATGCCTATCTTTGTGCCTGAACAATTGATCAGGATGAATACATTAATCGTGGTTTTAGGGCCGACTGGAGTCGGGAAATCAGCTATCAGCATTCAACTGGCCCAATATTTTCAAACACACATTATTTCTGCCGATTCAAGGCAATTCTTTCGTGAGCTTCGCATTGGTACTGCCGTGCCGTCAATTAGCGATCTGGAGAAAGTTCCCCATCATTTTATTCAAAATAAATCGATACACCATTATTATAATGTAAGCGAGTTTGAAGTGGAAGCGCTTCAACTCATCGATCAGCTTTTTCAGAGACACAATCCGTTAATCATGACCGGAGGCTCGATGCTCTATCTTGACACCATCTGCAAGGGTATTGACGATATTCCGACAGTGGACCCGGCAATCAGAAACGAGGTTGTAACCTGGTATGAACAACATGGATTGGAGGCTTTGCAGCACCGACTTCTCGAAGTTGATCCGGAATATTATCATTTAGTCGACCTGAATAATCCCAAGCGGTTGCTCCATGCCATCGAAATATTTCAGATGACAGGAAGGCCTTTTACTTCATTCCGGAAAAATACGGTGAAAAAAAGGCCTTTTAGGATAATCAAAATCGGTATAAACCAGGATCGTGACACGTTGTATGACCGCATTAACCAACGGGTTGACCAAATGATGAATAGAGGCCTTTTAGAAGAAGTCAAAACTGTTTATCCGTACCGGGAACTGAATTCGCTCAATACGGTTGGATACAAAGAATTGTTTTCTTATCTGGCCGGAACGTGCTCACTGGCTGAAGCTGTCGATTTGATTAAGAGAAATTCGAGGAGATATGCCCGGAAGCAGTTGACCTGGTTCCGGCGTGATCAGGAAATTGCCTGGTTTGAGCCGGACCAGGTTCAGTCAATAATTGAACATGTTGATCAAAAAATGAAAGAGCATGACTGAACAATTACCTTCCCGTTTTACCATTCGGGTTTATACCCTAATTTTGAACGACGGGAATGATGTTTTGGTGACGGATGAGTTTCAGCTGGGTATGAAAATGACCAAATTTCCGGGAGGAGGGCTGAATTTTGGCGAAGGAACTATCGATTGCCTGAAGAGGGAAATAATGGAAGAATGCTCACAGGAGATTGAAAATATACGGCATTTTTATACCACCGATTTTTATCAGAAAGCTTTATTTTGGGACGATTATCAATTGATCAGCATCTATTATCTGGCTAGTCTGAAAGGACCAGCGCAGTTTCCTATTTCTGGGAAGCCATTTGATTTTTCTGAAATGATCAATGGAAATCAGTCTTTCAGATGGGTGAATATTCAAAAACTGAATCCTGATGAATTTACTTTTCCAATTGATAAACATGTTGCACATTTGCTGAAAGAATATTTAAGCCAGACAAATTGAAAACAATTAAAATTATTGGCCCGGCATTTCCTTATCGGGGTGGCATTGCAACCTTCAATGAGCGTTTGGCCCAGGAATTCTTATCTCTGGGATATGAGGCTAATATCGAAACATTTACCGTTCAGTATCCTTCCTTTTTATTTCCGGGGAAAACTCAGTTCAGCACAAAGCCTGCACCTGATGATCTGAGAATCAGCCGAACGGTGAATTCGGTTAATCCGATAAATTGGTTGAAAGTCGGCCGACGGATTTCAAATGAGAAGTCAGATATGGTCATCATTCGTTACTGGCTTCCGTTTATGGCGCCGGCATTGGGAACAATTTCAGCATTGATCCGAAGAAATAAACACAGTAAAGTAATTTGTCTGGCTGACAACATCATACCGCACGAACACCGGCCCGGCGATGAGTTGCTGACCACTTATTTTCTGAAACGAATTGACGGGTTGATTGCCATGTCTCAAAGTGTGCTAAATGAAGCCAATTCATTTCGGAAAGATATGCCGGTGGCGCTTTGTCCACATCCGATTTTTGACAATTATGGGGAAAAACTGAGCGTGGAAGATGCAGCACAAAAGTTAAGTCTTGACCCAAGGTTCAAGTATCTTTTGTTTTTTGGGTTTATCCGCGATTATAAAGGTCTCGATTTGCTCATAAGCGCATTTGCTGATGAGCGGTTGCGCAAATTTCCGCTGAAACTATTAGTGGTCGGAGAGTTTTATTCAAGTCCGGAACCTTACCTGCAACTGGTTAAAAAATATCAACTGGAAGAACTTGTTGTTCTGAAGACTGAATTTATTCCCGACGATCAGGTTAATCTTTATTTCAGTATCGCTGATATGGTGGTTCAGCCCTATAAAAGTGCGACCCAAAGCGGGGTAACACAAATTGGCTATCATTTTAATAAAGCCATGCTGGTTACCCGGGTTGGTGGATTGAGTGAAATAATAGCAAACGGGAAAATCGGGTATGTAGTTGAACCAGCAACAGGCGCCATTGCTGATGCTCTAGTGGATTTTTATGAAAATCGCCGGAAAGAAGAATTTGAAGCTAACATCGGGGAAGAAAAAAAGAAATTCTCGTGGTCAAATATGGTCAATACCTTCTTGTCAGTATATACAAAAATATAGGATCAGTAATCTAAAATAAAAAAGGCAGCTCTCTGGAACTGCCTTTGCTATTTTGTCTGAATTTTCAGAATTATTTTACTGAATCCATGTGAGCGATCAAATCCAGCACTTTGTTTGAATAACCCCACTCGTTGTCATACCAGCTAACCAGTTTAACAAAGTTTCCATTCAAAGCGATACCTGCGCCGGCATCAAATACTGAAGTGCGGGATTCGTGAATGAAGTCAGTTGAAACCACTGAATCTTCAGTATAACCAAGAATACCTTTCATAGTAGTTTCTGAAGCTTTTTTAACGGCAGCTTTAATTTCGTCGTAAGAAGCAGCTTTTTCCAAACGTACAGTTAAGTCAACAACCGAAACGTCAGCAGTTGGCACTCGGAAAGCCATACCTGTAAGTTTACCGTTCAATGAAGGGATAACTTTACCTACAGCTTTAGCAGCGCCTGTTGAAGAAGGAATGATGTTATTCAGAATTGAACGACCACCTCTCCAGTCTTTTGAAGAAGGAGCATCAACTGTCTTTTGAGTATTGGTAGCTGCATGTACTGTTGTCATCAGACCTTCAATAATTCCAAAGTTGTCGTTGATTACTTTAGCCAAAGGAGCTAAACAGTTTGTTGTACAAGATGCGTTTGAAACGATATCCATGTCATTTTTGTAGGCGTCGAGGTTAACGCCACATACGAACATTGGGGCATCGTTTGAAGGAGCTGAGATAACAACTTTTTTAGCGCCGCCAGCTAAGTGAGCTTTGGCTTTGTCGATTGTGGTGAAAACGCCGGTTGATTCAACAACATAGTCAGCGCCTGATGCGCCCCAGCCAATATTAGCCGGATCTTTTTCAGCAAAAAATGCAACCTCTACACCGTTTACAAATAATTTGCCACCTTTATTTTCAGCAGTACCCTGGAATTTACCATGAACTGTATCGTAGTTCAACATGTAAATTAAATAGTCAAGGTCCAGGAATGGGTCATTTACTGCAACGACTTGAACATCGTTTCTTTCCTGAGCAGCACGGAAAACCAAGCGTCCGATACGACCGAATCCGTTGATACCGATTTTAATTTTTGACATGATTGATAATTTTAATGAGTGTATAAATAATGTATTTGTTTTTTTTAGGCTTTTTTAATACAGCCATACAAAATAAATACTTAAAATCAGAACCGTCAAATTTATTTCCGGGGATGTCTTTTTTTTGAATGGAGTTTAATTTTTAATTAATGTTGCATGTGGGTTGCTTAATTCTTTGACCGGGCTGGGGAGTTGTATGACAATTTTTATTCTATGGGTTTCCCCAGTGTCTTATTTGCCGAATGAGAATCAAAAAAACCTTGACACGTGGGAGCGTCTTGAAAAATATTCGATTCTCAGAGGCTGAAATATTTCGTATTTTTCTTGGTTTAAAACAGTTAAAACGATATTTTATATTGGAGATGTGCAGTGATCTGTATAAAAAAAATACGATTATGACATTTTGTAAAACTTTATAGCTGCAAAGGTAGGGTAAACTTACTTTAAAATGTAGTAGATACTACACGACGAATGCTGATAAAAAAAATGTATGATTCGTATCCTGTATCAAATATTAATGTATTTTTATAAAAATAATACCGGATATTTTCCAGTCGGGATTATCTAAACATTACGATGTTAAAAACGGAGATGATAAGGTGGTTGTGTTTTGACTCCGGATGAGTCAAAACGTCGCAAAGTATAGAAAAGTAAGTGCATCTGGCTGATAAAAAATTTATTTTATCGGCCGATATTGTTGTACATTGCCGATAAATTTTATACGTTTGCATTATAAAGTGTCTAATTTAATACTGTTTAATGAAAAATGAAAATAAAAATGAATTATAAAATTCAATCAATCAATCAATTAAGTTCAATTAAAAAACAAATGCTATGAGAAAATCATTTACACGGCTTTTTGGATTTTTACTATTGAACGTTATGATGTTGTTCACTTTTGGGCTTTATGCCCAAGAGGCTCAGTCAACGGTAGAGCTTTATGCTGGGACTGTTGAAAAATGTTATAACGTAAACAATAGTTACTCGGCGAAGGTTTCCGTCAAGGATTTCATCGCCATTAAAAGCTTTGCACTTACGCTGAATTTCGATGAGACGGAATTCGAGTATGAGGGCTTTGCTAATGCAAATGTGGCATTGGGTGGAACTATGACAACTACCCTTGATGCCCCGAATGGAAAAGTCACTTTTCTGTGGTCAAGCGAAACTCCGGTTTCGTTTGCAGACAATGTAATTACCGACTTTTTCGATGTAAAATTGAAAGTTATCGATGTTCCTGGTAATTATTCAGTTGACCAGAAATTTGATACTAATTTAGATTGGGATGCAAGTTCGCTTTTCTATTATGGAACAACGACATCAACTGATCAAGTAAGAACTACTGTTGCAACGAACGGTTCATTAACTGTTCCTGTTGCTTACACGGCAATTACTTACACAACAACGCCTGCTGATTGTTCAGGTGGACAAGCCATCATTAATATTACAAGTCCAACCGGGTTGTATTATTATTTTAATGGATCTACAACTTCTTCTACAACTGGTACTGCATCAGTTTCTGCTCCTTCTACAAACACAGTGATTATCAGAGATGCTAATGGTTGTAGTTCACATGCGTTTACTATTCCGGTAACTGCTCCTCAAGCTTTTTCATTTAATGGAGCCACTACTGAAAATGCTGCTTGTAAAGGTGGAAATGGTGAAATTCAGTTTTCAGCAACAGGCGGTGTCGCTCCATATACCTATTGGGTAGTTCCAGCGGCTAGTGTTACAACTTTTCAAGGCCAGCTAGTTACTCAGGGTGGTGATTTAACTAAACCTTATTTTACACCATTTAAATTTGCTAATTTCCAGGCTTTGGTTAAAGCAGGAACATATTCTGTTTCTGTTACTGAAGGTAATGGTTGTGTTGATTTGACCGACCCATTAAATTGGGAAACTGTCACAATCACAGAACCAGGTTCAACTGTAACTTTTACTGCTTCTACTACTTCAGTTACTTGTCATGATGCTACTGATGGTACAATTACTGTTTCATCCGTGAGCGGTGGCACTGCCTCTCCAGTTGGTTCATACACCGTTTCAATCGATGGTGGGGCAACCTGGACAACAGTAACAACTTCAAAAACGTTCTCAAGTTTAGCTCCTGGAAGTTATACCGTTGCTGTTAAAGATTATAATGATTGTTCGGTTTCAAAAGTTGTTGCTATTGCTCAACCGAATCTTATCACTTTTGATCTTTCGTATCTGGATGCTTCCTGTGCAACAGGTACAACAACAACCGGCTCTATTACCGTTTCTAACATCGCAGGTGGTGCAGGTGGAACCTATACCTTAACTGTTCAGAATATTACAACCGGTGCCACGATGACTCCTACTACTGGAACTGGAACATTAACTGTTACTGATTTGGCTCCGGCTTATTATAAAGCTTGGGTTTCAGATGCTAATTGTTCTACTGGATTCCAAAATCAGGATGGTAGCGGTAATAATATACCAATTATGAAGCCAACGGCTTTGGCGATTGGTTATAGTACTGGTTCAGGAAATGAAGTTACCTGCAATGGTGGTTCTTATACTTTAACAATTGACCCATCGGGTGGTGTTGCTCCCTATACCCTTTCAGTTGTAGCCAGTACTGGTGAAACAACAACCGGAACTTCCTTGTATTTTGCTTCAGTTACTGCTGGGATTACTGTTACTGCTACTGTTACTGATAAAAACGGTTGTACATTAGTAAAACCAACAACTATCGATGTTCCTACTGTAGTTGATTTAGCTTTAACTTCAGTTGCTACTCCAACCTGTACTACTGGTACTGATGGCCGTATTGTTGTAAGTGCAGGTACTACTGGACAGGGGGCTCCTTACTCGTATTCAACTGATAATTGGGCTACTAGTTTCACCAATAATGTAATGTACGTTGGTACAGGAACTTATACTATTTCAGTGAAAGATAAAACTGGATGTGCTGATCCGACTCCTTTGGTAGTCTTCGTTCCATCTGTTGGTACAACATCGATTACAGCTACTCAGTCAGAAACCATTTGTTATGGGGCAACCAATGCTACTATTGTGGTAACTCATCCTTCGTGGCCTGCTGGTCGCGTTCAAGAATATTTCTATTCAACTGTTTCTGCAAGCGAAGTATTCGTATCTGGAACTAAATTTGATCCGGCTGGAACCACAACGCCAACAACATTTGCTGCTAATACTTATTATGTAGGTGCCAGAGATGAGTATGGTTGCACTGCAGGTCCTGTTACTGTTGTTATTAGTACTTATCCAGAGTTTAAAATAGCTAGCGCTAGTTCTACTCCGGCAACATGTCCAGGCTTAAATAATGGAACCTTAACCGTTAATATTTCTGGAGGTCGTCCTTATAGCGCTACTCCTCTGCAGCAATTTAAATATGCAATTGTTAATAATGCTTCAGCAATTAATTATTTAGAAGATGATGACTTTATTTGGTGGAGTGGTACCTACAGTAATACAACAAAGACTGGTTCTTTGACTGTTTCTGCACTAAAAGGAACTTATTATGTAGTCTTAAGAGATTTATGTAATACTGAAAATACTGTTTTTGGTGGTCCATATACTGTTGATGGTTATGATGCTATCACAATGACTGGTGGTACAGTTACCTCTACCGGTATAACTTGTAGCGATGCAGTAGACGGAACGGTTACTGTTCCTGTTTCTAAAGTAAGTGGTGGCAAGCCTGCAAAAGTGGCCGGTAGCTCATACATTTATACTCTTATGAAACCTGTTGGTGGTACTGTTTCTAATACAACAGGTTCGTTTACTGGTTTGGCTGCAGGCACCTATACTGTAACTATTGCTGATGAAACCAACTGTTCGGTGTTAACCAGAACTATTGCAGTAGCTACAAAAGCGGCATTAGTTATAGCTGATGTTGATGTAACTAACTTTAGTTGCAAGGATGCACACAATGGTAAAATAGCTGTTGGAATCAGTGGTGGTACTAAACCGTATAAATTTGCGGTTAATGCTTCAGTTGATCATACAGGAAATGACATTAAATCTACTGACTGGATTACATTAGGAGGTACTGCTACTAGTGTGACTTATAATGCAACCGAAGTCGGTGTGTATTATTTGTATGTGAAAGATGCTAATGGTTGTACCGGTGGCGTTGTTTCAGTTACTGTTACTGAACCAGCTGTTTTAACTCCTGTTGTTGGCACTGTTACTGATGTAACTTGTGCTGGAGGTAATGATGGCTCTGTTAAGATTACTGTTACTGGCGGTTGGGGGTCTACTATTTCTCCAACAGTTGCACAATACCTTTATACTGTCGGTACTGCAACTAGTGTAACTGGTGATTTTACTGGTTTAGCAGCTGGAACTTACACTGTTACGGTAAAAGATACTACTATTCCTGTTGTGGCTGGAACTGGTAGCACAACTACTTATCCAACTATAGCTTGTGAGTATAAAACATCTGTAACAATAGGTCAACCTTTCGAATGGGCTTACACTGCTACTCCTCAAATGGTTAAATGTAAAGGCGATGCTAATGGTTCCTTAACGGTTAATGTTTTGGCTGGTAAAGCTGCTACTGTTACTACAACTGGTAGTGAATACTACGTTCAGTTAACTGGATCTGCAACTCCTACATTAACTACGACTGATTGGAAACGAACTACAAATCAGACTTATACCTTCACTGGTTTGGCTCATGGCCATTATAGCGTATGGCTGTCAAATGCTGATAATGCTATTGTTTCTGGTAGTGGTGTATGTATATTACCTACGGGTACTGAGACTCCAACCGATGCAGTATATCATAAAGTTGCATCTTGGGAAGTTAATGAACCTTCGGAAACCTTATCGGCTACTGTAACCTGGAACAATGATGTAGTTTGTAAAGGTGAAAGCAATGGTAAATTTACTGTTACTGCTTCTGGTGGTATTGCAGGATATAAATATGCTGCTAAATTATCAACATACCCAACCTACACTACTCCTCCGGTTGCTGCAGATTATCAGGATAGTAATGTATTCATGAAAGCTGCCGGTACCTATGTGATTTGGGTTAAAGATGCCAATGGTTGTATCGTAGGTGGTGAACAACCGTTATTGGATAAATATAGAGTGAGGATTTTGGATGCAAATACTATTACAGTTACTACATCTGTTACTGCAACACCATCGTGTTATGGCAGTAGTAATGGTAAGGTTTCGGTTGCTGTTGACGGTGGCGCCGGACAGCCTTATACCTGGACTTTAGTTGGTACCAGTATTAATGGCCTTGCTGTAAATCAAAGCGGTACCTTCACTGGTACAGGTAGTTTTGTGATTGATAATCTACCTGCTGTTAGAACAGGTACTTCTGGAGCTACTTCTACTATTACATTAACTGTAAAAGATAAGAATGGATGTGCTAAAGCTGTTAATCTTCCATCAACATTAAATCAGCCTGCTGAATTGGATGTGAAGATTGCTCTGGCTAATGGAGCTTTTGTATGTCCTGGTGACGTTAATGGAACTATTAATGCTGTAGTTACAGGTGGTACTGCTCCTTACACTTATAATTTGTACAAGGATGGTAGTCTTTACACTGCTGTTCCGGTTGACAATCCTTTATTCTTGGTTCAGGTTGGGCATACCTGGAAAGTTGAGGTAATTGATGCTAAGAGTTGTTCTGATTCGGATACAAAAATTATTGATCAACCTAAGCCAGTTGTTGCTACTTTAAAGGAAACCACTTGCTACGGAGATGGAAAAGCCTCTGTGGTTGTTAGTGCTACTGGTCAAGAAGGTCGTCAGTTTGCTGTACGCTACCGGTTAAATACTACTGCAACTTATGGCGCTTGGAGTAGTTATTTTGATAGTTCAATTGCTGTTGGCAATCTTGAATTTGCAAACGTAACTGAAACTGAAAACTTCTATTACTTCCAGGTTAAAGATGATCAAGGTTGTATGACTGAGGAAACTAAGAAAGCCTTTGTTCCAACGCAGCATCCACTTCAGGCTACTTATGCTAATACTAATGATTTGAATGGTTCAGTTACCATTTCCGGTGGTATTACTCCATATACCTATCAAATTGGAACTGCTGCTGCTGTAACTTTGCCAGCTGCCGGAGATGTATTCCAGGTAGTTAACCTGAAAGCTGGTCAAACGACTATTACAGTTACTGATGCTCATGGATGTTTTGTTGCACAGTCTGTTACTGTTTCTCCTGTTACTGTAACTGCTGAACCTGCAACTGGTATCAACCAGGTAAATGCATTCGATGTTAAGCTTACATTTAACCGCGATGTAACTGGTGTGGCCAGTGCTACAACGGTAACCAGCGGAACAGCTACTTCTACTTTTACTGTAACTGGATCTGGTAAAGTTTATACTGTTTCAATTATGGCTGACGATTTAGCTACTGTTGTGCTTACTTTAGCCAACACTATTTCTGATGCTGCTTCGAATACATTGACTACTACTACTTTCACTTATAAGATTGGTGACCACGTTGCTCCAACTGTAATTGTTACTCCTCCTGCAACGCCAGTTACTACGGTATTCAACATTGGGTTGAAATTCAGTGAACCTGTTTCCGGAGTTTTGGCTGGTACTGGTGTAACAGTTAGTGGTGGTAAAATAGAGGATGTCACTGGTATGGGTAGTACTTATACCGTAACTGTTTCTGCAAAAGAACAAACTGCTGTTACTGTTACCTTGACTAATGTGATTGCAGATTTATCAGCAAATGTCAATAAGTTTGCTGGTCAGACTTTGTCATACACTACTGGTGACTTTACTAAGCCACAATTAGTAAGCTTTGCTCCTAGCAACGATGTAGTTACAATTGATAATCATCCTACTTTCACTATGACATTTGATGAAAATGTTGTTGTGGGTACTGGTTCATTGAAAGTTTACAAAGTTGCTACAACAACTCCAGTTTTAACTATTCCGGTTACTGCCGCAATGGTTAGTGGAAAAACTGTCACTGTAACTTATGCAGCAACTCAACAAGGTCTTGATAAAGATTCAAGATACTATGTATTGGTTGATGCTGGTGCTTTGAAAGATAATGCTGGTAATACAATTGACGGTGTCGTTGATCCTGCTGCCTGGACATTCAAGACAGGTAACAAATTAGCAACTCCGGTTCTCGAACCCGTAAATGGTTCTCTCAAGGTTTATCCAAATCCATTTGTTGACTATGTTAATGTAGTTACTACTTCTCAACTTTCGAAGGTTGTTGTTACCAACATTGCCGGACAGGTTGTGAAAGAAGTTGTTAATCCTACTAACACAATTCAGTTAAGTGGACTGCGCAGTGGTGTTTACTTTATCTCTATGTATAACAGAGATACTGTAATTGGAACTGCTAAGATTGTTAAAAGGTAATACCGAATTGATTGATTAAAAAGGGGAAGCCTGCGGGCTTCCCTTTTTTATTTTATACAACTTTGATCAATCCGATTTCTGATTATGGAATTATTAAAATCTCACCGTACTGTACGAAAATATAAGTCACTTGCTATTGCCGAAGATGTTCTTCAGGAGATCATTAATTGTGGCATTCATACCTCGAATACGGGAAATATGCAGTTGTACAGCATCATCATTACTCAGAGTAGTTCTAAAAAGCTGTTGATGGCTCCTTTTCATTTTAATCAGCCCATGGTCAGGGAGGCTCCTGTATTATTGACAATCTGCTTTGATTTAAACCGGTTTGCGAAATGGTGTGAAATTAATCATACCCATACCGATTTCTCAAATCTGTTGTGGCTTTTAAATGGAACCATTGATACATCGATATTGGCTCAAAATATCTGTGTAGCCGCTGAAAACAGTGGATTGGGTATTTGTTATCTGGGCACGACATTGTATAATGCTCCCGAAATTAGTCAGGTTTTGTGCCTGCCTTCCGGAGTTATCCCCATTACTACCTTAACAATTGGTTATCCTGAAATAATTCCAGACTTGACTGATCGTCTCCCAACGGAAGCTGTCATTCATTTTGAAGAATATTCTGATTATTCCGATGAACAGGTTGCTGGATTTTATTCGGAGAAGGAAGAGCTGGAGACTTCGAAGAACTTTGTAAATGAAAATGGAAAAGACAATTTGGCGCAGGTGTATGCTGAAGTACGCTATAAAACAGCAGATAGTAGTTATTTCTCTGCAAAGTTACATGAAATGCTGATTGAACAAGGGTTTGTTCTTTAGCAAACCGTGAAGTTTAGACCATCATTCTGTTGATTCGTTCAAAGAATTCAGTCCGGTAGTTGTTCCCGATGACCAGTTTTTGAGTCGAAATCTCTACCATGTTTCCTTCAATTGCGATAATCTTCTTCAGGTTTATAATAAACGATTTGTGGATCCGAGAAAACTGGTCTTGAGGTAGCAGTTCTTCCATTTTTTTCATCGGGATATTGGTTACCAAATGGGTCTTTTCGGTATAAAGTTTAATGTAATCGCCCAACCCTTCGATGTAAACAATCTCGTTGAACCGAACCTGATAAGTTTTTTTGTTTGATTTGATAAAGATGGATTCTGCTGGTTTTTCTGTGTCATGCGGATTTTGGAGGAGAAGTAACGCTTCTGCTTTTTGTATTGCTTTTAAAAACCGGGACAGTGAGAAAGGCTTCGTGAGATAATCCAGAACATTGAGTTCGTATCCTTCCAGTGCATATTCAGTATAGGCTGTTGTGAGAATGACCATGGGAGGATTCCTGAGCGTTTTGAGAAACTCGATGCCTGTCAATTTGGGCATGTTTATATCCAAAAAGATCAAGTCAATATGTTCTTGTTTCAGGATATCCAGCGCTTCCAGTGCATCGCTGCAATAAGCTTTAATTTCAAGCGATTTAATGTTTCCGGCATAAGTCCTGATTATTTTCTGGGCCAATGGTTCATCATCGATAACAAGCGCTTTAATGGTCATAGTCTGGTGTTTTAGCGTTTATTCTTTTAATTGAACTTCTAGCCGGACTAAACAGGTATTTGCTTCCCTGGTTACTTCTAAATTGAAATCGCTCTTTGCGTAAAGGTAATTCAATCGCTTTTCTATGTTTTTCAAGCCTATTCCCGAATTTTTTGCCGATTTTGGAGGTCCGGTTAACAGAAAATTATTCTGAATTTTAAACTCCATCTTTCTTTCCTGAAATGAGACACTCACATAAATAAACGGGTCGGGTGCCGGATTTTTTAATCCATGCTTGAAGGCGTTATCGATAAATGGCTCAAAAATCAGGGGAATTACTTTCAAATCCGGAATTATTCCTTCAACAGTATAGCGGATATCAATTTTGTTGTTGAGTCTGATTTTTTGGAGTTCGATGAAATTGGCCATAAAATCCAGTTCTTTTTTCACGGGTATAAAATTTTCTCTGGACTCATAAAGCACATGTCGCATCAAATCTGATAATTTCAAGATGATTTCCGGGGTACGTGGCGAATTGGTCAATGCTAATGAATAAATGTTATTCAGGCAATTGAAGAGAAAATGTGGATTGAGCTGTGATTTCAGCGTATTTAATTCGGCTTCCAGTTTTTCACGTTCTATTTGGTTGAATCTGAATTTCATTTCCTGTAGCTGAAACCAGTCTTTCACAAACTTAAACAAGGAGGTAGTTCCTACATAAAATGCAGCTGTAAAAAAGTGGGACGAAAACATGCCGGTGAACTGATCCGCAAAGCTTTTGTTTTTCAAAAGGTAAACAAATATAAACTGAATAAGGATAGAGCAGCAGGTCAGCAGTAAAACCAGCCAAAATGTGTAAAAAACATAGTTCTTGTTCTTGAGAAATTTTGGAATAAGCAAATACAGGTTGAAATAGACCGCCAGTGCGAAACCAATATTGGGAATTAACGCGCGGAGAAATACGTGGCTGTTTAAAACCAGTTTGTGATCAGAAGCCACATAAAAGGCCGATATGGCAAAAATTAAGCTGCACGTCCAGAAAAGAATGTGTCCGAGAACTTTAAATTTGCTATAACTCTTTAACAATGGCATTTTTAGATGCGGTCGAGCCGTTTGATCAGTTTTTGATAATAATATTTGATTGGGTTTTTATACTTCAATTGTTTCCAGGGCCTGCTGCTGTGTGGCTTATGTAATACTCCTTCAGTAACCAGCAGGTAATTGTTCAGCCCCAAATGAATTGATTTGCGTGAGATGGAAACATCATACCAGTGTTTTTCGGTCGAAAGTTCAGCAAAATCATATTTTTTCAGTAAGGCAGGAGTCAACAGGGTGCAACAAAAGCTCAGGCTGTGCCGGGTTTTTATGATTTCTTTCTTCGTTGATCTGAAGTTCAGATACGGGAAATTGATCTTTCCCTCACGGTCACGGGTAATTGATCCGATCATTCCGCATTTTTCAAGATTCTGAGATTGTTTGACCAACTCCTGCAAGGTATTGGGGCGAACTTCCACATCCGACTCCACAATAATCAAAGGTAAGCCAAGGTCTAATGCTTTTTTCTGGGCCATTTGCAATACCAGTCGATAGTTTGGCGATGGTGTATTGGTAATTTCAGCTAGGTTGATGAGCTCAAGGTTATGCTGAAGGCTCAGTGATTTTAACGTATTCGTTGTTTCTTCCGTACTGAAATCGTTGAATATGCAGTAATAAAAGCTTCCGGTTGAATTTGTGATTGATTGAATAGTTTCGGAGGTGGTTTGTACCGAATCTTTTACCGGCGTTATGACAAGTGCTTCGTACATTGCTCGTTTGTCTTTCTGTTGATGTTTTTTATTGGTTAACCTTAAACTGAAGGTTGAATTTTTTTCCAAGTTCTCTTAAATCTTCCACAACCTTTTCATGCAAAGGTATGCCATTTTTCTGACGTTCCGCTGTTAATTCTCTTTCCGGATCTCCGGGAATTAAAACCCGTTTTTGCCCAACCGATGTTTCAGCATTCCGGAAGGTTTCAATCCAGTTATCCATGTGATTTTTAAAATCCCGGGCCGGGCGGAAAGCGTCAATTCTCATAGCTCCCAGGAAGTGTCCGATACCGTTACCTACCTGATTGGATGGTGGATCAAGGAAACTGACAAATGGTGGTACCCAGGGACCATAGTTGGCTCCGGACAGAACTGCAGAAAATATATCGACCATAGCTCCCAAACAATAGCCTTTGTGCCCCCCGTGCTCGCGGTCGCCACCTAACGGAAGCATAGAGCCTCCCTTCTTAAGTGAATACGCATCGGTGGTCGGATTCCCATCTTTGTCCTGGGTCCAGCCCAACGGAGCGTCTTGCCCTTTTCGCTGCAAAACTTCCAACTTCCCGTTCGCAACCGTTGTGGTAGCCATGTCGATAACCACTGGTGGCTGGTTCTGAGCCGGAATTGCCACTGCAATCGGATTGGTGCCAAGCAGCCGGCTTTTCGAAAATACAGGCGCAACCAATGGGCTGGCATTAGTCATCGAAATTCCAATCATGTCCTGCTCCAAAGCCATCATGGCATGATAACCGGCAATCCCGAAATGATTGGAGTTTTGAACGGCTACCCATCCCGTTCCAGCGATTTTTGCTTTTTCGATAGCAATTTGCATGGCACGAGGTGCAGTGACCAGACCCAATCCCAAATCACCATCCAGAACTGCCGTACTTGGCGTTTCATGAACGATTTTCATATTGGGAGCAGCATTTAGCCTTTTGAGTTCCCATAGCCGGACATATCCGATTAAGCGAGCTACTCCATGCGAATCAACGCCGCGTAAATCAGCCTGATTTAAACAGTCAGCTGCAATTCGGGCCTGATCTTCCGGACAACCCATGCGGCCGAATACGCTGGTCGTAAATTCCTTTAAATATGCTGAGTTAAAAACAATCATAGTGTTACTACTATTTCTTGTAAAAATCGCGGGCCGAAGCCTGACTTGTGGGCATAATCAGGATATCGTCGATACAGACATGTGGCGGGCGGTTCAAAATAAATAGGATGGTTTCGGCAATATCTTTTCCTGAAAGCGGAGTGAAACCTTGATATACCTGTGACGCTTTCCCTTCGTCGCCGTGGAACCGGACCAGCGAAAATTCGGTTTCTACAGATCCGGGAGCAATGGCGCTTACCTTGATGCCAAACGGAAGTAATTCGATTCGCATAGCTTTCGAAATGGCTGAAACAGCGTGTTTGGTGCCGCAATAAACTGATCCGTTGGGGTAAGCTTCTTTCCCGGCATTCGACGAAATATTGATAATATGTCCGGATTTCCGCTCAATCATCCAGGACGTTACCATGCGCGATACGTATAGCAGCCCTTTTACATTGGTGTCAATCATTGCTTCCCAGTCTTCCACATCGGCTAAATGAACCGGGGCAAAACCGGCAGCCAGTCCGGCATTGTTAATTAATACATCGATGTTTTTCCATTCTTCCGGAAGATTATTTAGTGCCTTTTCCACTTCTTCTCTGACCCGAATATCAAAGTTTAGTAAATATACCAGGCATCCGAATTCCGCTTCAAGTTTGATTTTGAGTTGCTCTAAACGTTCTTTTCTGCGACCGGTCAACACTAAATTGTAATTATTCTGGACAAGTAGGGTTGCCGTTTCGTAACCAATTCCAGATGTGGCTCCGGTTATGAGGGCTAATCTTTTATTCATTTGCATTGATTATTAATTGGAGTATCATCTTATTCTTATGATGCAAATATGAGTAAAAATGCAAACATGTGAGCGTCGTCAAACTATTTAATTATTTTTGTTGCTGTATTTCAAGCTAAATTAAAATATCATGATCGAGCAAAAGAACGAAATTCAGGAATTCACCATTGACCAAATTCCGGAAGAACAGGATATCCAGGATGTCGTGTTTAACCTGATGGCCAATCCGAACCTCGCTGCCATAAATTATTTCAACGATTTCAGCGAAGAATCAGTTGATCTGACCACATTAGCTAACGATGAAAATGATGAAACCGGTATGTTTTGTTCTGAAAACGGCCAGATGATGGCTATTTCTACCCATGCACTTCATCATCATCTGGAAATTGATCCGAAGCAGGCTACTGAAATACTCGTTTCGAAGGCTGTCAGGAAAATGATTTGTTTTGGCGCTGTACCCGAAGCCATCAGTTCATTTTTGTATCATATCAATATCGCCGACCCCAACGGACAGTTCATCGCTGCCGGTGCAAAAAAAGGGCTGGAAAATGCCTGTAAGAAATTTAATATCAAACTGACTGACCGGAAAATCAGGTTCGATTATTTTTCGGCTCATGGTCCGGTTTATCCGACGATCATTATTAGCATCATGGCATCGATACCCAATAAGGATAAGCTGGTTACACACAGCTTCAAGCAAAAGGGCAATAACATTTTCATGATCGGCAGATCGTATGATGATATCAATTCTTCGGAATATCTTGAATTTTATCATGAAATTTCGGAGTCGGCATTGCCAGCTTTTGATATTGACGTTGAAACCAAACTGCATTCGGTCATGAAACGTCTGATTGAGTCGGGTTTGCTGAGTTCAGCCAGCCCGGTTGGCAAAGGAGGGTTGTTTTTCTCGCTTTTGCGTGCCGGAATGCCTTTCGGATTTGGTTTTGATATTACTTCGGATGCCGAAATCCGCAAAGATTCTTTCCTGTTTGGTGAAGCAATGGGCCGCATTATTGTTGGCGTTGATCCGAAAAAGGCAGATGAGTTTGTCGACCTGATGAGCAGCCTGAAGGTTCCGTTTTTTGCGTTGGGCCATGTTACCAAAGGCGAAATCCGGATCGATGATGAGTCATTCGGTTATATCGATAAGATGTCGCCTGCAAACTAAAAATTGATCGCATACAGAATTTTGCAATACATTGGACAACTCTTCACAGGCTTTTCCGACAAAACCGTTTAACATGCAGGTTACTCCCTACAAAGATTCCGAACAGCAGAAGAAGCAGCAGGTGGAGCAAATGTTCGATAACATTGCCCCCAAATACGATTTTCTGAACCATTTTTTGTCGTTGGGAATCGATAAGCTTTGGCGCAGAAAAGCAATCCGGATACTCTCGCATTACAAATCGGACATGTTGCTTGATGTGGCTACCGGCACTGGTGATTTTGCGGTTGCAGCCTCCCGGCTTAAATCCTGGAAAATTATTGGTTTCGACATTTCAGAACAAATGCTGAATGTTGGGCGAACAAAAGTCAAACGGTTGGGTCTGGATCATATCATTGAATTCACGAAAGGTGATTCGGAAGCCATGCCTTTCCCCGAAGACCACTTTGATGCCATTACCGTGGCTTTTGGTGTCCGGAATTTTGAAAATCTGGAGAAAGGACTTTCCGAATTTCACCGGGTTCTGAAGCCGGGCGGTGTCGCTATTATTTTGGAATTTTCGAAACCCCGGTACTTTCCGATGAAGCAATTGTATTCTTTTTATTTTTTTAGGATATTGCCTTTTGTCGGGCGGCTGGTTTCGAAAGACCACTCGGCGTATTCTTATTTGCCCGAATCTGTGATGGCTTTTCCTGACGGATTTGAGTTTCTGTCCATTTTACAAAAGATTGGGTTTTCTACCACTTCTCAAAGGAGATTAACTTTTGGGATTGCCACCATTTACGTTGCCCAAAAATGACCCAGCATACAATAATTTCGTAATATTGTTGTTTGAATGATGACAATAACAGTTTTGCCGTGAAGAGATATTTCTATATCCTGATATTTTTACTTGCAGGTTTTTCGTCCATGTCGCAGCGCATTTACTTGAAGAACCTTACTACTTTTGATGAAAAGCGTATTCATTTTGGCTTTACGTTGGGAATCAATGCAACTGACTTTAGCATTGAGCACTATTCTGTTTTATCTGAAAATCCAAAGTTTACACCTGAAAATGTTAATGGGGTTCAGTTAACCGGAAATGAAATAATCAGGGCCGATGTTGCTTCTTTAACTCCCGGATTTACGGTTGGAATCGTTACCAATCTTCGTTTATCCGAAAGTTTTGACCTGCGTTTTCTTCCCGGGATGTCTTTTGGCGAAAGGAAACTGAAATATGTGATCATGAGTACTACTGAGAAGTATGAAGGATTTCCTGTGGTGGATGTGAATAATGTTGAAAATAAAGACTACTATTCCATTAAATCAACTTTTCTGGATTTTCCTTTACTACTCAAGTATAAAGCTCGGAGAATAAATGACCAGCGTCCGTATGTGATTGCAGGGGGAGCCTACCAGATTGATATTTCGAAAACCGGACAGGAAGATCTGGTTCGTTTGAAACCTTTTAGCGCATCGCTCGAAGCCGGAGTTGGCTGGGACACTTACCTGCAGTTTTTCCGACTCTCGACTGAATTGAAGTTTAGCTTTGGGTTGGATAATATTCTGGATGATGGTCCAAAAAATACTCAGGCACAGGTTTATACCAATGCTTTTTCACGAATTTCGTCCAATATGTTTGTTCTCAGTTTTCATTTCGAATAAGCTTGAAACAGGAATTTAACTTATCGCTTTCGCCGAAACAGGCCTCTGACGAACAATTCTACAAACCCATTTTAGCCGATAAACTTCATGTTGATGAAAGTCGGATCAGGCTAATTAATGTCAGGAGGAGGTCAATTGACGCTCGTCAACGGGCCATTCGTATAAATTTGGGCGTTGAAGTTTTTATCGATGAGCTTCCGGTTGAAGAAAAGATAGAATTCCGCTATGAAATGGTCAATCAAAAGCCACCGGTGGCTATTGTGGGTGCTGGACCTGCCGGGCTTTTTGCTGCTCTGCGGCTGATCGAACTGGGATTCAAACCAATCATTTTTGAGCGGGGTAAAAATGTCAGCGATCGCAAGCGCGATATTGCCCGGATTCATCGGGAGCACTTGGTCGATCCGGATTCGAATTACGGATTTGGCGAGGGTGGGGCAGGCACATTTTCTGACGGGAAATTATATACCAGGTCTAAAAAGCGAGGCAATATCCGCAAAATCCTCGAAGTTTTTTATGCCAACGGTGCTTTGCCTGAAATTCTGATTGATGCCCATCCGCACATCGGCACGAACATGCTTCCGGGGATCATTACCAACATTCGAAACAAGATTATTCAGGCTGGCGGTGAAATTCATTTCAATAGCCGGGTTGCCGATCTGATTATTGAAAACGATCGTTGTACCGGCATCATGCTTTCAGATACAACGATTGTTGAAGCGGAGGCAGTCATTCTCGCAACCGGTCATTCGGCCCGCGAAATTTATGAGCTGCTTTATGAAAAAGGCATTTCGATTGAGGCCAAAACTTTTGCCGTTGGGGTAAGGGCCGAGCATCCCCAAACACTGATCGATTCCATCCAGTACAACCAACCCGAGTGCGGTCCATATCTGCCACCGGCGACTTATTCGTTTGTTGAACAGGTTGATCAGCGTGGAGTTTATTCTTTTTGCATGTGTCCGGGAGGAATCATGGTTCCAGCAGCAACGGCTCCGGGCGAAATGGTCGTTAATGGCATGTCGCCGACCAAACGCAATACCCGCTTTGCCAATTCCGGAATGGTAGTTGAAATTCGTCCTGAAGATTTGAATGAATTTCGTCACCTGGGTGTGTTTGCCGGTCTGGAATTTCAACGGAAAATTGAACGTTTGTGTTTCGCGTTGAACGGAAACACACAGTTCGCCCCGGCCCAGCGAATGGGCGATTTTGTGAATAATCGTTTTTCACAGGATTTACCCGAGTCTTCGTATCATCCCGGATTGGTGTCGGCCCCGTTGCATGAAAAACTTCCCAAACGAATTCGGGCCCGCCTGCAGGAGGCGTTTGTGCTGATTGATAAAAAGGCACACGGTTATTTGACCAATGAAGCAATAATTGTTGGTGTTGAGTCGCGTACTTCTTCGCCCATCCGCATTCCCCGACACGATGACACCATGGAGCATGTCAAAACCAAAGGACTTTATCCTTGCGGCGAAGGAGCTGGTTATGCCGGAGGAATTGTTTCATCAGCAATGGATGGAGAGCGTTGTGCCGAAGCTTTTGCCGAAAGTTATTCCAGAAAATAGCAATTGCTGATTGATTATCCTGATTTTCCTGTTATTTATCTTCTTCTGAATTCGGAGCAGCAGATTGCGGTAGCTACTGCCACATTCAGCGATTCGGAACCTTTCCCGGAAGAAAATGACGGAATGGAAATTCGTTGGCCGACCAGTCGGGCTATTTCCGGCGAAATACCATTCCCT
This sequence comes from Prolixibacteraceae bacterium, assembly GCA_963676535.2. Classification (GTDB taxonomy): domain Bacteria; phylum Bacteroidota; class Bacteroidia; order Bacteroidales; family Prolixibacteraceae; genus Aquipluma. The sequence goes on from CAXXKQ010000017.1 coordinate 175,172, forward strand.
TCGTTTCCCATAATCAGGATACCATTGGCTGAAAGCGATTCAGTATAAATATTTCTTCCTTCGGGAAATGCACCATAAACCGGGACCTGATTTTTTGCGCTGATCTTTATAAATTCTTCGAGGTTGGTGTAGATGGTCTTCACCCGAAAAATAGCGCCCATACTGGCTTGCACAACTTTCGGATTGTAAACATCAACGGTGTTTTCCGAGCAAATCAGCGTGTTTATTCCAAACCAATCTGCAATTCGAAGGATAGTTCCAAGGTTACCGGGATCTTGTATGAAATCAAGTGCCAGACAAAGTTCCTGCTGGAGGTTTAACTCGAAGATTTTGTGCTCTGGTTGGTGAACGATGGCCAGAGCATCCTGCGGATTTTGAAGCAGACTGGCTTTATGGATCGATTCCTTGTCGGTTTCAATCCATTCTTCAGCTCGTTGTTTAAGTTCCAGATGTTGAGCCAGAAACTCTGAAGTGCAGGCAATCAACGCAATGTTGAAATTGGAGTTAATGGCTTCTTCAACCATTTTATTTCCTTCAACCAAAAAAAAGCCGGTTTCATCGCGGTCTTTTTTCCGGTTCAGCGACTGAATGAGTTTTATCTTGTTCTTGCTCAACATATTTTATTTTTTTTCGTTCTAAAAGTATAAAATAAAAAGGTCCGAACGATTTAGGAACCGATTGCTCTGTTTATTTTTGTAAAAACTCAATTTCATGACGTTGATCCGCCGTTACCGTTTTTTCTCTGTCGGAAACCTTATTCTTTTTTCGGGAATCCTGTTCCTGAGCGCCTGCAATTCAACCAGATTTGTGCCGGAAGGTAAATATCTGCTGAATAAAATCACGGTAAAGGTTGATGATAAAAATATCAAGCGGGAAGAGTTGAAAACCCATATCCGTCAGAAGGAGAACCTGAGGATATTAGGAATCATTAAGTTTCATTTAGGTGTTTATAATTTGTCGTCGGCCAGCAAAGAAAACGACTGGCTGAAACGGATCGGAGAGGCTCCGGTTTTATATGACGAATTTCAGACTCAGCGAAGCAAAGAGCAACTGCAGATTTATTTGAAGAATAAAGGTTATTACACTGCCGTAGTCCGGGACTCATTGCTTAAGAATGAGAGCAAGCGGAAACTCAACCTGGTATTCGATATTCAGGCCAGGCAACCATATCGTATCCGGAATTACAGCTATTCCATTAAAGATATGAACCTGAGCAGCCTGATTTTAAAAGACTCGGTCAGTCAATTGTTGAAACGGAATGATATTTTCGATCTGGATGTGCTGAATGCTGAACGAAGCAGAATCGTCAAATTTCTGAAGGACAGGGGCTATTATAAGTTTCAGGAAGAATACATCAGTTTTCAGGCCGATACCAATCTTTACAGTCATCAGGTCGATCTGACGGTTAATGTAGACGATGCTTCACTGCGAAATGAAGCAAATGAAACTGTTCCACATCAGAAATATAAAATCAGGAACTATGAAATTAACCCGTCATCGACATCGCCAACTCTATCAGAAAATACTACGGAAACAATAATGGATTCGCTCGTTAATAACGATTACACGATTATTTACTCCGGAAAATTAAAGTACAAACCCAGTCTGTTTTATAACCTGAACCGGATGAAAGACAGCACATACTTTAGCTTGTCGAATGCTGAAAAAACCTATCGGGCTTTAAGCCGGTTAAAGCAGTTCAAAGTCATTAATATCGGTTTTTCCGAAACCGGCACTTTCGCTGATGACACCATTCCCCAGCTGGATTGTAAAATGCAGCTAACCCCTTTCCCCCGGCAAAACTTTTCGGTTGACGTGGAAGGCACCAACTCATCGGGCAACCTGGGTGTGGCAGGAACTTTGAATTTACAACACCGCAATGTTTTTGGCGGAGCTGAGGTTTTCGACATCCAGCTGAGAGGCGCCCGTGAAAGGCAGCAGGCTTTGATAAACAACAGCAGTCTCGATTTTAACACTCAGGAACTGGGTATTGAAACCAGTCTGACAATTCCCAAATTTCTAAGTTTTATTGAATGGAAGCACATGTTTGGATTTCAGATACCCGAAACAAAGCTGACTTTAGGATATAATTATCAGAACCGACCGGATTATACCCGCACCATTACCAACCTGAAGTTTGGATACAACTGGAAAACATCGGCTTTTCACTCGCATACGCTGAATCTGGTCGATCTCAACTACGTTAACTTGTATAAGTTTAATCAGGCATTTATAAACTCGATTGAAGATTTATATATCAAGAGCAGTTTTACAGACCATCTGATCTTTGCATCGAATTACAGCTGGATGTACAATACCCAGAATGTCAATAAACGGGAAGATTACAAGTATTATAAGGTAAATCTTGAATCGGCGGGAAATCTGCTTTCGCTCTACTCCAGGTTAATAAATAAAAGTCAGACAGAAGAAAAGGATACCATTACAAACAAAGTAAGTTCATACTACAAAATTCTGAATACACGGTTTGCACAGTACCTGAAAGGTGATTTTGAATACCGGTATGGGCACTTCATCAATAAGTTTAGCTCGGTGGTTGGAAGAGGGTTTTTTGGTATCGGCGTGCCGTTTGGAAATTTCGATGCATTACCTTTCGAAAAGAAATATTTTACGGGCGGAGCAAATGGTATCCGGGCCTGGCAGGTTCGGTCGCTTGGTCCGGGCGCCTATAAAGCCGACACACTTGTTTACCCCAATCAGTCGTCGGATATTAAGCTCGAAGCCAATCTGGAATACCGGTTTAAACTGATATGGCTTATGGAAGGGGCTTTGTTTCTGGATGCAGGAAACATCTGGGCAATTAACTACAAGGACAATCGCCAGGGAGCCGTTTTTAAACTTGACTCGTTTTATAAGCAAATTGCTGTTGGAACCGGCTTCGGTCTGCGATTCGATTTTACCTACTTTCTTTTTAGGCTCGATTTGGGGATGAAGTTGCGTGATCCTTCGCTGGATGCAGGTGAACGTTTTATCCCGGGTAATTATCCGATCAGCAGCGATCATTTTAATTTGTCATTCGCTATTGGCTATCCGTTCTAGCTGAGATGTCATCCGGCTATGCTCAACGATCTTCGGGCTATGTTTGCCTGTCTCCCTGCAATGTTTAATGGTCTTCCTGTAATGTTTGCTCCTCTCCGGCCAATGTTTACCCGTCTCCGCCTCATGCTTACTCCTCTCCGGTCAATGTTTGCCTGTCTCCGCCTCATGCTTGCTCCTCTCCGGCTAATGTTTGCCCGTCTCCGCCTTATGCTTGCTCCTCTTCGGCCAATGCTTGAATGTCTTCCTGCAATGCTTGCTCCTCTCCGGACATTTTTCCGGGGCCAAACAAAAAAGAAGCTGTCTCAAAAGTCATTGACCCAGTCATCCTGAACTTGTTTCAGGATCTCAACTATTGCATGTCAGATCCCGAAATAAATTCGGGATGACCGGATGCTCGGGAATTTTGACTTTTAAGACAGCTTCTTGATTATGATTTTCCGAATTGAATTAAGCTTTCCCTGCTGAACCCAAAACGCTTTCGTTTTTATGTTTGTATAATTCTTTCAACGCATCGCGGGCTGGTCCTAAGTATTTGCGTGGGTCGAATTCACCCGGTTTTTCAGCAAGTACCTTGCGGATGGCAGCAGTCATAGCCAAACGGCCATCAGAGTCAATATTGATTTTGCAAACTGCTGATTTAGCAGCCCTGCGAAGTTGTTCTTCGGGAATACCCACAGAGTCTTTCAGCGCGCCGCCATATTTATTGATTGTATCAACATCTTCTTGTGGAACAGAAGAAGATCCGTGAAGTACAATCGGGAATCCGGGAAGTTTTTGTTCAATTTCTTCCAGAATGTCGAAACGCAATGGTGGCGGAATTAATACGCCGTTTTCATTACGGGTACACTGTGCCGGAGTGAATTTGTTTGCTCCGTGAGAGGTTCCGATTGAAATGGCCAGCGAATCAACACCGGTGCGGGTAACGAATTCAATTACTTCTTCAGGTTTGGTGTAGTGCGATTTTTCAGCAACCACATCATCTTCAACACCGGCCAAAACGCCAAGCTCGCCTTCAACAGTTACACCGTGAGCATGAGCATATTCAACAACTTTTTTAGTTAAAGCAATGTTGTCTTCGAAAGAGTGGTGTGAACCATCAATCATTACTGAAGAGAAGCCACTGTCAATACAGTCTTTGCAAAGTTCAAATGTATCACCATGGTCAAGGTGCAGCGTGATCGGGATTTCGCATCCCAGCTCTTTTGCATATTCAACTGCTCCTTTTGCCATGTTACGAAGCAAATTGGAATTGGCATATTTGCGTGCTCCTGATGAAACCTGAAGAATAACCGGCGATTTTGTTTCAACACATGCCTGAATAATTGCCTGAAGTTGTTCAAGGTTATTGAAATTGTAGGCTGGAATTGCATATCCGCCGGCAACAGCTTTTGCAAACATTTCTTTCGTGTTCACCAAGCCTAAATCTTTATAGCTAGTACTCATTTTGTGATGTTTAAAGTTATTATTAATTGAATTTTTATGTTTTTTTAAAGCTTTGCAATGATAATGATTTATCACTAAAAATCAGTCAATTTAAGAGATTCCAATTGCTGGTTTAAAGAAATCTTAACACAATTTTGAGTTATTGGTACAATTTGTTTTTATAGTTCGGCTGAAATTTGCAAGGTGATTATAAGTTTCGGCTAATCAGTTTGCTGAAATTAAAAGTATTTATTGAGTTGAACAATCTGGATGAAATTCAGTTATAGTGCATGCAGAAAATATACTTGATCATCTGCATTGAATATTTCTAAATTTTAATATCATGACAAAAATATCAGAACACGTAAAACGTGGAGTGGTTGCCGGGAAAGATTTGCAGACCGTATTTAGAATTGCAAAGGAAAATGAGTTTGCCCTTCCTGCGGTTAATGTGGTCGGTTCCGATTCAGTAAATGCCGTGCTTGAAGCAGCCAAATTGGTGAATTCTCCGGTCATCATTCAGTTCTCGAATGGTGGAGCTCAGTTTTATGCAGGAAAAGGACTGAAACTTGAAGGTCAAAAGGCTCAGGTTGCCGGTGCAATTATTGGAGCCAAAGCGATCCATCATTTGGCCGAACTTTATGGAGTGCATGCGATCATTCATACCGATCATGCTGCAAAAAAGTTATTACCCTGGATCGACGGACTCCTCGATGCCGGAGAGAAACATTTCACCGAAACCGGGAAACCGCTGTTCAGTTCGCACATGCTCGATCTTTCAGAAGAACCCATTCAGGAAAATATCGAAATCTGTAAAAGATACCTCGAACGCATGAGCAAAATCGGGATGACTCTCGAAATTGAATTGGGCGTGACCGGTGGTGAAGAAGACGGTGTTGATAACAGCGGAATAGATAATTCGTTGCTTTACACGCAACCCGAAGATGTAAATTTCGCATACGAGGAACTGAGCAAGATTAGTCCAAATTTCACGATTGCTGCCTCATTCGGAAATGTTCATGGAGTATATAAACCAGGGAATGTGAAGCTTACGCCCAAAATTTTGGATAACTCTCAGAAATATGTTTCAGCTAGGCATGGCTTGGGTGAAAAACCTGTCAATTTTGTTTTTCACGGAGGATCAGGTTCAACATTGGAAGAAATTCGGGAGGCGATTTCTTATGGAGTTATTAAAATGAATATTGATACCGATACGCAATGGGCGACCTGGGACGGAGTTCGGAAATATGAAGCTCAAAACAGAGCCTATTTGCAAGGTCAGATTGGAAATCCTGATGGTGAGGATAAGCCTAATAAAAAGTATTACGATCCGAGAGTGTGGTTGCGCAAGGGACAGGAAACGATGATAGAAAGATTAAAAATTGCATTCAACGATTTGAACAACATTGACCGAAGTTAATTTTATGGATTATAGATTTTTTAAAACCGGACTGAGTGCCGGTTTTTTTATTTCATAAAAATGAAGTAAATTAGTCAGAAACAGTTCTCCTTATGAACTTTAAACAATTAATCCGTGATTATTTTACATTCAGTCGCAGCGAACGCCGGGGAGTAATCATCTTGGTGATTCTTATCTTCCTTTTTGCGGTAGCCAATAAATTCATTTTTTATTTTGAAAAACCTCCTGAAATTGATGCGGCGTTACTCGATTCGGCACGACATGAGTTGGGCGCGTTTAATGATTCGGTCAATCAACAGATTTTTCCCCAACGACTGTTCCGGTTTAATCCGAATACCATCAATCCAATGACACTCGATAGTCTCGATTTACCTTATTCAGTCAAACAGAATATTTTGAAATTCAGAAACAAGGGTGGAAAATTTTATTGCAAGGCTGATTTCAGGAAAATTTATGGAGTCACTGATGATCTCTTCACTTCAATAGAACCATATTTAATTTTTGCTTCTGAAACAAAAAATTCTTCGGCGGACCCCGAACTATTTGTATTCGATCCCAATACTGCTACCGATAATGATTTTCGTCGCTTGGGTTTGTCTGATAAATTGATTAGAACCATCCGTAAGTATCAGGATAAAGGAGGTTCTTTTCGCAGTAAAGCTGATTTTTTCAAAATTTACGGACTTAGTGAGTCTCAAAAACAAAGATTGAATGATTTTGTGGTAATTGATGTGGCGGCGGAACCCAAGACTGCCGAAAATAACATGAAAGATGAAGTTTTGATTGAATTAAATGCTGCTGATTCAATTCAGCTTAAGCTATTACCGGGAATCGGGGATAAGCTTTCAAAGCGGATTGTCAGGTATCGGGATTTGCTGGGAGGTTTTTATTCGGTTAGTCAGTTGAAGGAAGTTTATGGCTTAACAGATGAGACACTAAAACTAATTTCAGGAAAGGTGGTCGTGGACGACAAGAAAATCAGAAAACTGGATTTGAATTTTGCCGATATGAATGAATTATCCATTCATCCGTATTTGAAAAAGAACCTTGCCGGAAAAATTATCAAGTTCAGGGCTAAAAATGGAAGTATTCGCGATTTGTCTGTTTTAAGAGATAGTATGATTTTAAACATGGACGAATATACCCGATTAAAGCCTTATTTTTAAAACAAAAATTGACATTTGCTGTTTAAATATTGAATGAAAAAACAGCTAATAAATTCAAAAAATAAATTTTTTGGTATAAATTTGATTAGTAATGTTTAATTCATAAATTTGCGGCTCAAATTTTAACCAGAAAAAATTAATTTGTATGATCGTTATTCCAGTTAAAGAAGGCGAAAATATCGAAAGAGCGCTAAAAAGATTTAAAAGAAAGTTCGAGAAAACAGGTGTAGTAAAAGAACTGCGTGAAAGGCAGGCTTTTACCAAACCTTCTGTTGAGAGAAGGGCTGAAATTAAAAAGGCCGTTTATATTGAGAATTTACTGCGTCAGGACGACTAGAAGTATCTGGAAGGTTCCTGCATAAGATGTAAATTATTTACAAATGTCGCATCAGGAATCATTTATCAATTACCTTAAATACGAAAAAAGGTATTCGCATTTAACTGCTATTGCCTATAAAAAAGACCTCGATCAGTTTGAAGAGTTTTTTATCAAAACGGTCGGGGATTTTAATGTTGAAGGGATAAATGATAAAGTCGTCCGCCAATGGATTATTCAATTGATGGACGATGGCTTTTCAGCCCGCACTGTAAATAAAAAAGTCTCTGCCCTAAAGTCCTTTTATAAGTATTTGTTGAGATTGGAGGTAGTTAAACAAAACAATTTGGTCAATGTGATTTTGCCCAAACTTCGGAAAAAACTACCTCCGTTTGTGGAAGAAAAAAACCTGAATCATTTGCTGGATGACGGTTTTTTTGGAAAAGACTTTAATGCACTTCGCGACAAATTAATCGTGAGTTTGTTGTATGGTACCGGAATTCGTTTGTCAGAGCTCATGAATTTAAAGGATTCAGACATTTCTCAAACGGAATTTCTGTTGAAAGTACTGGGTAAGCGAAACAAAGAACGAATAATCCCTTACCCGCGAAGCTTAAACCCGCTGATCGAACAATACAAAGCTGAACGAACGGTCCTATTCGGGATCCCTGTTCAGAAATTATTATTGACATCAAAAGGGAAGCCGGTTTACGAAAAGTTCATTTACCGTGTGGTAAACCGAAATTTGGCTTTGGTAACAACAATCGATAAAAAAAGTCCGCATGTGCTGCGACATACATTTGCAACTCACTTGCTCAATCGGGGAGCCGATCTGAATGCAGTGAAGGAAATGCTCGGTCACGCCAATCTTTCGGCTACGCAAATTTATACTCATACTTCATTGGACAAGATTCAGAGAGTATATAAACAAGCACATCCACGATCATAAACATAGGAGGATTAATTATGAACATTCAGGTAAACACTGTACACTTTACAGCCGATCAAAAATTGATTGATTTTGTGAATAAAAAAGTTGCAAAGCTTGATACCTATTTTGAAGGTATTATCGGTGCTGAAATAATAATGAAGGTTGCAAAGCCTGAAGCAGCAAACAATAAGGTTGCTGAAATTAAACTTTCCATTCCCGGCTCTGACTACCTGTTTGCAGAGAAGCAAGCCGATTCTTTTGAAGAAGCAATCGATTTGGCTATCGAGGCAATTCGTCGTCAACTGTCCAAGTTTAAAGAAAAACTGAAAGAGAAATAAAATTGAAAAAAAAGGATTTCCTTGTAAATTTCAACAAAATATTTATACATTTGCAAACCTTTTTCGGGACAAGTTTATCTATGGGTAAATTTTAAGCTAAAAAGTATTCCCTGTAAGCAGGTTCGTTAATGTTTATAGGGTTTTGACATGATGTATAAATTTGCCGAATTAGCTCAGTTGGCCAGAGCACGTGATTTGTAATCTCGGGGTCCACAGTTCGAATCTGTGATTCGGCTCGCCAGATGAAGTTCTGAAGTTTAAAAGGGGAGATACCAAAGTGGCCAACTGGGTCTGACTGTAACTCAGATGACGTACGTCTTCGTAGGTTCGAATCCTGCTCTCCCCACGAATACAATATTGGAGATTGGAGTAATTGAGATGTTGAAGATTAGAATGAATTCTTATCCTCTGCTATTCGAAGCTCTAATCCTGAAATGCGGGAGTAGCTCAGTCGATAGAGCATTAGCCTTCCAAGCTAAGGGTCGCGAGTTTGAATCTCGTCTCCCGCTCAGAATAGAAATAGTTGCTGATGTAGCTCAGGGGTAGAGCGCTTCCTTGGTAAGGAAGAGGTCGCGAGTTCAATTCTCGCCCTCAGCTCTGATGAAAGTTTAAAAAATAATTAAAATTACACAAGTTATGGCTAAAGAACATTTTAACAGGTCAAAAGACCATGTCAACATTGGTACAATTGGCCACGTTGACCACGGCAAGACTACTTTAACTGCTGCTATTACTATGGTTTTAGCAAAGAAGGGTCTTTGTGAAGTTAAATCATTCGAATCTATCGACAGTGCTCCTGAAGAAAAAGAGCGTGGTATTACTATTAACACTGCTCACGTTGAATACGAAACAGCAACCCGTCACTATGCTCACGTTGACTGTCCTGGTCACGCTGACTATGTGAAAAACATGGTTACTGGTGCTGCTCAGATGGACGGTGCTATTATCGTAGTTGCTGCTACTGATGGTCCAATGCCTCAGACTCGCGAACATATCCTGCTCGCACGTCAGGTAAACGTTCCACGTTTGGTTGTTTTCATGAATAAAGTTGATATGGTTGACGATCCTGAAATTCTTGAACTTGTTGAAATGGAAGTTCGTGAATTGTTAACTTTCTATAAATTCGATGGAGACAATACTCCTGTTATCATGGGTTCTGCTCTTGGTGCATTGAATGGCGAAGCACAGTGGGAAGAAAAAGTTATGGAACTGATGAATGCTTGCGATACATGGATTCAATTACCTCCACGTGCTGTTGACAAACCATTCCTGATGCCGGTTGAAGACGTATTCTCAATTACCGGTCGTGGTACTGTTGCTACAGGTCGTATCGAAACTGGTCTGGTTCACACAGGCGATGAACTTCAGATCATTGGTCTTGGAGCAGAAGGTCGTAAGACGGTATGTACCGGAGTTGAAATGTTCCGTAAAATTCTGGATGATGGTCAAGCTGGCGACAACGTAGGTTTGCTGTTGCGTGGTGTTGATAAAAAAGAAGTCAAACGTGGACAAATTCTTGCTAAACCAGGTTCAATTACCCCTCATACAACTTTCAAAGCTGAGGTTTATATCCTGAAAAAAGAAGAAGGTGGACGGCACACTCCATTCCACAATAAATATCGTCCTCAATTCTATTTGCGCACCCTTGACGTAACTGGTGAAATCCATTTGCCCGAAGGACGTGAAATGGTAATGCCAGGTGATAACGTTTCAATCGAAGTACAATTGATCTATCCGGTTGCTCTTAACGTAGGTCTTCAATTCGCAATTCGCGAAGGTGGTCGTACCGTTGGTGCTGGACAGATTACTGAGATTTTACAATAATTTCCTGCCTAAATATTCTGATAAAAAGTCCCGGACTTATTCTCCGGGACTTTTTACGGATGTTACTCGGTGGGGAGTTTTTTTGTTTTTAATCCAAGTAAGTTCGAACCTTACCATCCGTACAAATAATACATTATACAAATGAAACTTAAAATTTATTTAGAAGAAGCTTATACTGAGCTTGTTCATAAAGTTTCCTGGCCTACACGAAAAGAATTGCAAAGTAGTGCTTTCATCGTAATGGTTGCTTCCTTAATTATAGCACTAATAGTTTTCGTAATGGATTTCTCTTTTGAAAACATTATGAGCTTTGTGTACAGTTTATTTTATTAATTCCTTTAGGAGCACAACATGAGCGAAAACGTAAAAAAGTGGTATGTTCTTCGGGCTATTGGCGGAAAAGAAAAAAAAGTCAAGGAATATATTGAAAACGAGATTGCAAATGCTGGTCTCCAGGAGTTTGTTTCACAGGTACTTTTACCAATAGAGAAGGTTTACCAGATTCGTAACGGGAAAAAGATCAGTAAAGAACGAAATCTATTTCCTGGTTATGTTTTGGTCGAAGCCTGCCTGGTCGGCGAAGTTCCTCACATGTTGAAAAATATTCCTAACGTTATCGGCTTCCTTGGGGATACAAAAAGTGGAGAACCTGTTCCGATGCGTCAGTCTGAAGTTTACCGGATTTTAGGTCGGGTTGATGAACTGGCTGAATCAGGTGAAGAAATGAATATTCCTTTTGTGGTTGGTGAAACTGTGAAAGTAATTGATGGGCCATTCAACGGTTTTAATGGAATCATTGAGAAAATTAATGAGGAAAAGAAAAAGCTTGAAGTAATGGTCAAAATTTTTGGACGAAAAACTCCTCTTGAACTAAGCTTTATGCAGGTAGAGAAGGAGTAATAAATCATTTATCGATTTTATTATGGCTAAAGAAATTGCTGGATTAATTAAATTGCAAGTAAAGGGGGGTGCTGCTAACCCTTCACCTCCCATAGGCCCAGCATTAGGTTCTAAAGGGGTAAATATCATGCAGTTCTGCAAACAATTTAACGGTAGAACCCAAGACCTTGCAGGTAAGGTTTTGCCCGTTGTAATTACTGTTTACGCAGACAAATCGTTTGATTTTGTAATAAAACAACCCCCGGTAGCCGTGCAACTTATAGAAGCTGCTAAGGTGAAAAAAGGTTCAGCTGAACCTCATGTAAGCAAAGTAGGTTCTGTGAGCTGGGAACAAGTGAAGGCGATTGCTGAAATCAAAATGGAAGACCTGAATTGTTTCTCACTTGATGCAGCTATGAGCATGGTTGCTGGTACTGCCAGAAGTATGGGAATCACCATTGAAGGTGAACGCCCATTCAAAAACTAATTAAAATTACTAAAATGGGCAGAATTACAAAGAATACAAAGCTTGCTCTGGAGAAACTTGAAAAAGGGAAAATCTATTCCTTGAAAGAAGCTGCTTCACTGGTGAAAGACATTACTTTTGCCAAGTTTGACGCTTCCGTGGATATTGATGTTCGCCTGGGAGTTGATCCGAGAAAAGCTAATCAAATGGTTAGAGGCGTGGTTACTTTGCCTAATGGTACTGGGAAAGAAGTGCGCGTATTGGCCCTGGTTACTCCTGACAAAGTACAGGAAGCCAAAGATGCCGGAGCTGATTATGTTGGTCTGGACGACTTTGTTGAAAAAATCAAAGGAGGTTGGACCGATGTTGATGTGATTATCACTATGCCACCGGTGATGGGTAAAGTAGGTGCACTTGGACGTATTTTAGGTCCTCGTGGATTAATGCCTAACCCCAAAAGTGGTACAGTTACCATGGAAATTGGAAAAGCTGTTGCTGAAGTAAAAGCTGGTAAGATCGACTTTAAAGTTGATAAATTTGGTATTGTTCATACTTCTATTGGGAAAGTTTCATTTGCCCCTGAGAAGATTATTGAAAATGCCACCGAATTCGTCAACACGTTGATTAAACTGAAACCATCAGCAGCAAAAGGTACTTATGTGAAAAGTATTTACCTGTCGAGTACGATGAGTCCTGGAATACAAGTTGAACCAAAGTCTGTCTCTGAAAAATAATCGTATTGATATGAAAAAATCAGAAAAATTTAAAATTATTGAAAATCTGACAGAGCAGATAAACTCTTCAACTCATTTTTACCTTACTGATATTGAAAGTCTGGATGCTGCTGATACAAGCAGCCTGCGCCGCTTGTGCAATAAGCAGGAAGTGAAACTGGTTGTAGTGAAGAATACCCTCTTGCGTAAAGCGATGGAAGCATCAAATAAAGATGCAAAAGAGCTTTACGACGTACTGAAAGGTAATACATCTGTCATGTTTTGCGAAAATGCAAACACTCCTGCTAAATTGATTAAAGACTTCAAGAAAAAACATAAAAAACCGATTTTAAAAGGTGCTTATGTGCAGGAATCAGTTTACGTTGGCGAAAACCAATTAGATGTATTAGTTTCTATTAAGTCTAAGAATGAACTTATTGGTGAAGTTATCGGCTTGTTGCAATCCCCAATCAAAAACGTATTGGGAGGTTTACAATCCGGAGGAAACATCATTCATGGAGTTTTGAAGACATTGGGAGAAAGAGAATAAAGTTAGTTATAAAAATTATATTAAAAATTATTATCGAAATGGCAGATTTAAAAAAGCTTGCGGAAGAGTTAGTAAACTTAACTGTAAAAGAAGTAAATGAATTAGCCGGAATTTTAAAATCGGAATATGGTATTGAACCTGCTGCTGCTGCGGTAGCCGTTGCTGCTGGTCCAGCTGCTTCAGGTGAAGAAGCTGAAGAAAAAGTTCAAACCGAATTCGATGTTATTCTGAAATCAGCTGGTCAATCTAAGCTTGCTGTAGTAAAATTAGTTAAAGAATTAACTGGTCTGGGTTTGAAAGAGGCTAAAGAAGTAGTTGATGCCGCTCCAAAAGCAATTAAGGAAAAAGTATCAAAAGACGAAGCTGAAGCATTAAAATCTCAATTAGAAGAAGCTGGAGCTGAAGTTGAACTTAAATAAAAGTCTTACGACCTTATTTCTAGGTTGATATGGTTTAGAACCTCACAGTAGTGGGGTTCTATGCCTTTTTGTATATTTGTCTTTTAAGTTCAATTAATTAATATACATCGATGTCAGTAAAAATTGAAAACCAGAGGATTAGCTTTTCTTCAACAAAAACCGTATTTGATTATCCCGATTTTCTTGAAGTCCAAATTAAATCCTTCATCGAATTTTTCCAGTTAGGAACTACGCCTGATCAGCGTAAGGAAGAAGGGTTATACAAAGTTTTTGAAGAGAATTTCCCTATTAGCGATACCAGAAATAATTTCGTACTCGAATATGTCGATTATTCAGTCGACCCGCCGCGTTACTCCATTGAGGAGTGTATCGAACGTGGCCTTACCTATAGCGTTCCGTTAAAAGCTAAATTGAAATTGTACTGTACCGATCCGGAACACGAAGATTTTGATACCGTAGTTCAGGATGTCTATTTGGGGACAGTTCCATACATGACCCCCAGAGGTACATTTGTGATTAACGGTGCCGAACGCGTGGTTGTTTCCCAGTTACATCGTTCTCCCGGAGTTTTCTTCGGACAAAGTATGCATGCTAACGGTACAAAACTTTACTCAGCCAGGATTATTCCATTCAAAGGATCATGGATCGAGTTTGCAACAGACATCAACAGTGTGATGTATGCCTACATCGATCGTAAAAAGAAATTACCGGTAACCACCTTGCTTCGTGCTATCGGATTTGAAAGTGACAAGGACATCCTTGAAATTTTCGACCTTGCTGATGAAATTAAGGTATCGAAATCTGGTTTGAAAAAAATCGTTGGTCGCAAACTGGCCGCCCGTGTCCTCAAAACCTGGGTGGAAGACTTCGTTGATGAAGATACCGGTGAGGTAGTATCCATAGAACGTAACGAAGTTGTTATTGATCGCGAAACTTTCATCGATAATGACCACATTGACGAAATCATTGATTCAGGAGCAAAAACTATCTTGTTGCATAAAGAAGACCAGAATCTTCAGGATTTTGCAATTATCTACAATACTTTACAGAAAGATCCTTGTAATTCAGAGAAGGAAGCTGTTTTGCATATCTATCGTCAGTTGCGTAATGCAGAACCGCCAGATGATGCTACTGCACGTGATGTCATCGATAAACTTTTCTTCTCGGAGAAAAGATATGACCTCGGTGAAGTTGGTCGTTACCGGATCAACAAAAAACTGAACCTTAACATTGACATGGGGGTTCAGGTATTAACGAAAGAAGATATCATTGAAATTATTAAATACCTGATTAAGCTGGTTAATTCGAAAACTGATGTTGACGATATTGACCACTTGAGCAACCGTCGTGTCCGTACCGTTGGCGAACAAATGTACAATCAGTTTGGAGTTGGTTTAGCCCGTATGGCCCGTACCATACGCGAGACGTATGAATGTGCGCGACAATGAAGTTTTCACCCCAATTGATCTGATCAATTCAAAAACTTTATCCTCTGTAATCAATTCATTCTTCGGAACGAATGCCTTGTCTCAGTTCATGGATCAAACCAATCCGTTGGCTGAAATGACACATAAACGCCGTATGTCGGCTTTGGGGCCAGGCGGTCTTTCCCGCGAAAGAGCTGGTTTCGAAGTACGCGACGTTCACTATACTCACTACGGGCGTCTTGTGTCCGATTGAAACTCCTGAAGGACCGAATATCGGTTTGATCTCGTCGCTTTGCGTTTTTGCCAAGGTTACTGACCTTGGGATTCATTTCCACGCCTTACCGCAAGGTTGAAGAATGGGAAGGTAGATTTATCAGAAAATGGGGTTGTTTACCTGACTGCTGAAGAGGAAGAAGGTAAAATCATTGCTCAGGCCAATGCACCGATTGATAATGATGGTAGATTTCATCAATAATACGTGTTAAAGCACGTCTGGATGGTGACTACCCAATTGTAGCCTAAAAGAAGATGTGAATTTAATGGATGTTGGACCGAACCAGATTGCTTCAGTCGCTGCTTCATTAATCACCTTCCTTAGAACACGATGATGCTAACCGTGCTTTGATGGGATCAAACATGATGAGGCAGGCTGTGCCGCTGCTTCGTCCGGAAGCTCCGATTGTTGGAACCGGATTGGAAGCAAAGTTCAGCTGCAGTTGACTCACGCGTTCTTGATTGTAGCCGAAGATAATGGAGTTATTGAATTTGTTGATGCTGATGAAATATCAGATTCGTTACGACAAAACGGAAGAAGAACGTTTTGTTAGTTTCGATTCTGAAATCGTAACTTATAAAATTTCCAAATTTCAGAAAGACCAATCAGGGTACTGTAGTTGACCTGAAACCAATTGTGTCAAAAAGGTGACCGGGTTACGCAAAGGTCAGGTTCTTGACTGAAGGATATGCTACGCAAGGAGGTGAACTTGCTCTTGGGACGTAACCTTGAAAGTTGCATTCATGCCTTGGCAGGGTTACAACTATGAGGATGCTATTGTGATTTCGGAACGGGTTGTTCGTGAAGACGTATTCACCTCTATTCACGTAGACGAATATTCATTGGAAGTTCGTGACACCAAACGTGGTGTTGAAGAATTTACTTCGGATATTCCGAACGTGAGTGAAGAAGCAACTAAAAACCTCGATGAAAATGGTTTGATTCAGGGTTGGAGCTGTGGTAAAACCAGGCGATATCCTGATCGGAAAGATTACTCCAAAAGGTGAGTCTGATCCATCTCCGGAAGAAAAATTGCTTCGCGCTATTTTTGGTGATAAAGCCGGTGATGTGAAAGATGCTTCATTGAAAGCTTCGCCATCACTCAACGGAACCATCATTGATAAAAAATTATTCTCGCGCGTTGTCAAAGATAAAAAAGGGAAAATAGGCAACCAAACCTTTACTCGATTCGATCGATGAAGAGTTTGACCGTCATGCTATCGGGCTCTTCGCGCCCGGTTGGAAGATAAATTGTTCACAGCTTGTAAACGGGAAAACCAGCCAGGGAGTGAAAGATTATTACGGTGGCGACATCATTGCCAAAGGAAACAAATTTACCCTTAAAACAACTTCAGGAAATTGATTATCTGACGATTAATCCAGGCAAATGGACGACAGATAAAGATAAGAACGACATGATTTTTGCTCTTATCAACAATTATATCATGAAGTACAAAGAACTGGAAGCTGTTTCAAAACGTAAGCGTTACAATGTGACTATCGGGGATGAACTTCCAGCTGGAATTATTCAGCTTGCTAAGGTTTATGTTGCTAAAAAACGTAAACTTCAGATTGGTGATAAAATGGCAGGTCGACATGGGAATAAAGGTATCGTCTCTCGTATTGTACGAGATGAAGATATGCCATTCCTTTCCGACGGAACCGTTGTTGATATAGTACTGAATCCATTAGGTGTACCTTCCCGAATGAACCTGGGGCAGATTTACGAGACTGTTTTAGGTTGGGCAGGAAAGGAATTAGGGTTAAAATTTGCGACCCCTATTTTTGATGGTGCAACCTTAGAAGAAGTTACCGAGTTTACTGATAAAGCCGGAGTTCCTAGATATGGCAAGACCTATTTAAGTGACGGTGGTACAGGGGAACCTTTTGACCAGCCTGCAACGGTTGGTGTGATTTATATGCTCAAATTAGGACACATGGTCGAAGACAAGATGCATGCCCGTTCTATTGGACCCTATTCTTTAATCACACAACAGCCTTTAGGAGGTAAAGCACAATTTGGAGGTCAAAGGTTTGGGGAAATGGAAGTTTGGGCACTGGAAGCATTCGGTGCATCCAATATTCTTCAGGAAATCCTCACTGTTAAATCCGATGATGTTTTAGGTAGGGCTAAAGCTTATGAGGCGATTGTCAAAGGAGAACCAATGCCTGCACCAGGTATACCGGAATCCCTGAATGTATTGCTTCATGAATTACGTGGACTTGGCTTGAGTGTAAACCTGGATTAATTTACGGGAAATCAGTTTTGATTTCCCTGATATAAACTTGAAAAAATAACCATCGATATATGGCATTCAGAAAAGACAATAAAGTTAAAAGTAGCTTTACCAAAATTGGTATCAGTCTGGCTTCGCCCGAGGAAATCCTTGAAAGGTCCCATGGTGAAGTATTGAAACCTGAAACGATAAATTACCGGACCTATAAACCTGAACGCGATGGTTTGTTCTGTGAACGAATCTTCGGCCCAGTGAAGGATTATGAGTGCCATTGCGGAAAATACAAACGCATTCGTTACAAAGGAATTGTTTGCGACCGTTGTGGTGTGGAAGTTACTGAAAAGAAAGTGCGCCGCGAACGTATGGGGCATATCTCCCTGGTGGTACCAGTGGCACATATTTGGTATTTTAAATCGTTGCCTAACAAAATAGGCTACCTTTTGGGTTTGCCAACCAAAAAATTGGATGTAATTATTTATTACGAAAGATATGTTGTTATTCAACCTGGTATAAAAGGACAGGATGGCGTTAAATACCTAGATTTCCTCTCTGAAGAAGAATATCTTGATATTTTGGACTCTCTGCCAAAGGAAAATCAATACCTGGATGACAGCGATCCAAATAAATTCATTGCCCGCATGGGTGCTGAAGCGTTGTATACCTTATTACAGCGTCTCGAATTGGATGAAATGTCATTCGATCTTCGTCATAAAGCAAACACAGAAACCTCTCAGCAACGTAAAAATGAAGCCCTTAAACGTCTTCAGGTTGTGGAAGCTTTCCGTGCCAGCAAAAATATCAATCGCCCGGAATGGATGATTGTTAAAGTAGTTCCTGTTATTCCACCAGATCTGAGACCTTTGGTCCCGCTGGATGGTGGTAGGTTCGCGACTTCTGACTTAAATGATTTATACCGCAGGGTGATCATTAGAAATAACCGTCTAAAAAGATTGATTGAAATTAAAGCACCTGAAGTAATCTTACGTAATGAAAAACGTATGCTTCAGGAAGCAGTGGATTCATTGTTTGATAATTCAAGAAAATCAAATGCTGTTAAAACTGAAAACAACCGTGCTTTAAAATCACTCTCTGATAGTTTAAAAGGTAAACAAGGTCGTTTCCGCCAGAACTTATTAGGTAAACGTGTGGATTATTCAGCTCGTTCGGTAATTGTTATCGGGCCTAAACTGAAACTCCATGAATGCGGATTGCCTAAAGACATGGCTGCCGAACTTTTCAAACCTTTTATTATCCGCAAGCTTATAGAACGCGGAATCGTTAAGACGGTTAAATCGGCAAAGAAAATCGTGGATCGTAAAGACCCGGTTGTATGGGATATTCTTGAAAATGTTTTGAAAGGACATCCTGTTTTACTGAACCGTGCTCCCACACTTCACCGTTTATCAATCCAGGCCTTCCAGCCTGTGATGGTCGAAGGTAAAGCTATTCAGTTACACCCACTGTCTTGTACCGGATTTAATGCTGACTTCGACGGTGACCAGATGGCCGTTCACGTACCACTGGGTAATGCTGCCGTTTTGGAAGCTCAGATGTTAATGCTGGCATCGCACAACTTATTGAACCCAGCCAATGGTGCCCCTATCACTGTTCCTTCACAGGACATGGTTCTTGGTCTGTATTATATGACTAAACCAAGACCGGGTGCGAGAGGTGAAGGCATGACTTTCTATTCTACCGAAGAAGTGATTATCGCTTACAACGAAGGAGTAGTTGACCTGCACGCCATTGTCAAGGTGAAAATAGAAGATATAGATGAAAATGGTGAAATGTTTAAACATATCATTGAAACTACTGTTGGACGTATAATTTTTAATCAATGCGTTCCCAAACAGGCTGGTTACCTCAATGAATTGTTGACTAAGAAATCACTGCGTACGATCATCTCTGATATATACAAGAAAACAGGCAACGCTGTAACTGTTAAGTTCCTCGATGACATAAAAGATTTAGGTTATTCAATGGCTTACCGTGGGGGTCTGTCTTTCAACCTTAGCGATGTTGTTATACCAGAAGATAAAAAAGAAATTGTGGAAGCTGGTTACAGTGAAGTTGAAGAAGTAATGTCCAACTATAATATGGGGTTCATTACCAACAACGAACGTTACAACCAGGTCATTGATATCTGGACACATGCCAATGCCAAACTTACCAATTCGGTAATGAAAACATTGAGCAGTGACCGCCAGGGTTTCAACTCTGTATACATGATGCTTGACTCCGGAGCCCGTGGTTCTAAGGAACAGATTCGTCAGCTTTGCGGGATGCGTGGTTTGATGGCTAAACCTCAGAAATCAGGATCTACTGGTTCACAGATTATCGAGAACCCAATCCTTGCCAACTTTAAAGAAGGACTATCGGTTTTGGAGTACTTTATTTCAACTCACGGTGCCCGTAAAGGTTTGGCCGATACCGCTCTGAAAACAGCTGATGCCGGTTATCTGACCCGTAGGTTGGTGGACGTGGCCCAGGATGTTATCATTCAGGAAGAAGATTGCGGAACATTGCGCGGTTTGATTGCTACTGCTATTAAGAATAACGAAGAAATCGTGGCTTCTTTGGTAGAAAGAATCATTGGACGTACCACTGTTCACGATATTTTCAACCCGCTGACAGGTGAATTGATCGTTGGTTCTGGAGAAATTGTTACTGATGATATTGCCCGTAAGATTGAAGAATCGCCCATTGAATCAGTTGAAATTCGTTCAGTATTGACTTGCGAATCAAAAGTGGGGGTATGTGCTAAATGTTACGGATTAAACCTGGCAGGAAGTACCATGGTTCAAAGAGGAGAGGCTGTCGGTGTAATCGCTGCCCAGTCAATTGGTGAACCAGGAACCCAGCTTACTTTGCGTACATTCCACGTAGGGGGTATCGCAGGTAACATTTCCACTCAATCAGCTGTTGAATCCAAATACGATGGTATTGCAGAAATTGATGAACTGCGCGTCGTGGGCAGTTACAATGAAACGGGTGTCAAAACGGACATTGTAGTTAGCCGTCTGTCTGAACTGAGAATCATTGATAAAAATACAAAGATTCCACTTTCAACTCATAACATTCCTTACGGATCCAAGTTGTTCATTGAAAATGGACAGGAAGTGAAAAAAGGAATGAGGATTTGCGAATGGGACCCTTATAATGGTGTTATCATTACTGAGTTTAAAGGAAAAGTATCCTTCGAACAGGTAATCGATGGTATCACTTATCGTGAAGAATCCGATGAGCAAACAGGTTACAAGGAAAAAGTAATCATTGAAACAAGGGATAAAACTAAAAACCCATCTCTTAGAATCTTAGATGAACAGGGAGATACTATCCGTACTTACAACTTACCAGTGGGAGGCCACATGGCTGTTGAAGATGGTCAGGTTGTTGAAGCGGGTGCTGTTTTGGTGAAAATTCCTCGTGCAGCTGGTAAAGCAGGTGATATCACCGGTGGTTTGCCTCGCGTAACCGAGTTGTTCGAAGCCAGGAATCCTTCTAACCCAGCTATTGTTTCTGAAATCGATGGTGAAATCTCTTTAGGTAAGATTAAACGTGGTAACCGTGAAATCGTGGTTACTTCTAAAACAGGAGAAGTAAAACGCTATTTGGTACCACTGTCACGTCAGATTCTTGTACAGGAAAATGACTATATCCGTGCCGGTATTCCATTGTCTGACGGTGCTATTACTCCATCAGATATCCTTGCCATTAAAGGTCCAACTGCTGTTCAGGAATATATTCTGAATGAAGTTCAGGACGTTTACCGGATGCAGGGGGTAAAAATCAATGATAAACACTATGAAGTGATCATCCGCCAGATGATGCGTAAAGTGGAAATTGATGATCCGGGTGATACCAGATTCCTCGAAAAACAAATCGTGGATAAACACGAGTTCCTTCATGAAAATGACTGGATTTATAACAAGAAAGTGGTAGTAGATGCCGGAGATTCAGACAGTCTGAAACCTGGTCAGATCATTACTTCCCGTCGTTTAAGGGATGAAAACTCTACACTTCGCCGCCGTGACAAACGTTTGGTCGAAGGAAGAGATGCCATTCCTGCAACATCCAGCCAGATCCTTCAGGGTATCACCAGGGCTTCATTGCAAACTCGTAGTTGGTTGTCGGCTGCCTCATTCCAGGAAACTACAAAGGTTCTGAATGAAGCTGCAATTCACGGTAAAGTGGATTACCTGGATGGATTGAAAGAAAACGTCATCTGCGGCCATCTGATCCCCGCTGGTACTGGTTTGAAAGAATACAGAAACCTGATCGTCGGATCAAAGGACGAATACGATAAAATGACAGAATTAAAAGAATCGGATAGAAATTCTAGAGATTAATCATGGAAGACTCAAAAAATAATAATCAATTACAGATTGAATTAACCGAAGAAGTAGCTCAGGGTATTTATTCAAACCTTGCAGTTATTACACACTCAAGTTCTGAATTTGTTCTTGATTTTATTCGGGTAATGCCGGGTATTCCAAAAGCAAATGTGAAATCAAGAATTATCCTGACTCCTGAACATGCAAAAAGATTATTAATGGCCTTACAGGACAATATTCAAAAATTTGAAAGTGTCAATGGTGCCATTAAAAATGTAAGAGGTCATGATCCGATGCTTCCCCCGATGGCTTTTGGAGGTCCGACCCCGATTGCTTAATTTGGGTTACAGATAATATTTAAGAGGGTATCATTTTTGATACCCTCTTTTTTTTGCCTAAAAGTTTAGAAAGTATCCAGGATCAATTGATATTTCAATTTGTATGATAAAAATAAACAATCCATTGGATTGCTTTCTAATTTCTTTCTCTTACGAGCGCCAGGAGAATCTTTTCATTAGATACTCATTAGTAACCCATCTGTAACCTTTCTGTAACTGATGTTACAGAAAGGTTACAGATGGGTTACTAATGAGTTACAGATGATAGCGACCTATAGTAAGGATAGGAGGATAGAAATCCAGAATCAAAACAGAGCGACAACTTCAAAACCAAATATTTTGGTAATTGAGGTAACCTAATTTCTTCACTTGACGAGCTAAGTTATTAATTAAAATCATTTTAAATTGAGTAAGAATTGAAAGGTAAAGATTATTTGAAAATATAGGTTGATTGTTTTAAACTCTTTGGCTTCAACCCTTTCAGACTGCGGCTTACAGCAATTTTTACTCCTATTTTATTATTGTTGGAAAATCGTGCAAAAATGTGTTTTTTGAATATCCTATTAGCTTGATTTCTAAGGTGCGAATATCTATATTTGCTAACTTTTAAAAATCAAGCCTTATTGATAGTGAGTAAGGAAGAAGGAGTGGGATAGAATTCAACCAGAATATTAAATTAATTAACTCAAATAGTTAGGAATGAAAGGTTACAAAATTATCGTACTTGCCAAACAGGTACCTGATACCAGAAATGTAGGCAAAGATGCAATGAAAGCTGATGGGACGGTCAATCGGGCTGCCCTTGCTGCAATTTTCAATCCGGAGGATTTGAATGCTTTGGAGCAGGCACTCAGAATTAAGGATCAGTTCGCCGGATCAAGCATTACTATTTTAACCATGGGACCAGGACGTGCTGCCGAAATTATCCGTGAAGGCATGTTCCGTGGAGCCGATGGTGGAATCTTGCTTACCGACCGTGCATTTGCCGGTTCCGATACCTTGGCAACCTCCTATGCAATTGGCCAAACGTTAAAGAAATTGAATGATTTTGATATCATTATTGCAGGAAGACAGGCCATTGATGGAGATACCGCTCAGGTTGGACCCCAGGTAGCTGAGAAACTTGGTTTACCACAAATCACCTATGTTGAAGAAATTCAAGCAATCGATAATGGCACGATTACCGCTAAACGTCGTTTGGAACGTGGTGTGGAAGTTGTTAAATGCCCCATGCCTTTGGTCATTACTGTCAATGGATCTGCTCCTGATTGCCGGGCTCGTAATGCCAAATTGATCATGAAATATAAACATGCCAAAACAGTATCCGAACTTCAGAATTCAAATGAAGACTATTTACATCTTTATAATGACAGGCCTTACTTAAATATTCAGGAATGGACTGTCAATGATATCGAATCTGATCCAGAGCAATTAGGTTTAACCGGTTCTCCTACAAAAGTGAAAACAATTGAAAATGTTGTTTTACAATCAAAAGGAGCAAAGGTGATCTCGTCTTCTGATGATGATATTGAAGATTTGATCAAAGATTTAATTGGTAGTCATACGATTGGTTAACATTAAAAGGTGTAAAATATGAATAGTGTTTTTGTTTATTGCGAAATAGAAGACGGGCAGATTGCCGAAGTTAGTCAGGAATTGCTGACCAAAGGAAGAAATCTGGCAAATGAACTGAAATGTAACCTGGAAGCAATAGCCATCGGCTATCAGCTGGATGGAATTGAAAAAAATATATTCCCCTACGGAGTCGACGTGTTATATATTGCCGATGATCAACGTCTGGCACCTTATACTACTTTACCTCATACTTCAATTGTTGTAAAATTATTTGAAGAACTGAAACCTCAGGTTGCTTTGATGGGGGCTTCTTCTATTGGCCGCGACCTGGGCCCTAGGGTTTCCTCGGCATTACATAGCGGTTTAACTGCCGACTGTACAAGTCTTGTCATCGGAAATCATGAAGACAAAAAGCAAGGTAAAGTTTATGAAGATCTCCTCTACCAGATACGTCCTGCTTTTGGTGGAAATATTATAGCAACGATTATTAACCCTGATTGCCGTCCTCAGATGGCTACTGTTCGTGAAGGGGTAATGAAAAAAGAAATCCTTGATCCGGAGTACCAGGGTCAAATAGTAAAAATTGATGTTGCCAATTATGTAAGTGATGCTGATTTTGTTGTTGACATTATTGAGCGTCATATGGAAAAAAGTAAAGTAAATATTAAGGGCGCTGGGATCATCGTGGCAGGTGGTTATGGAATGGGCTCCAAGGAAAATTTCCGATTACTTTATGAATTGGCCGAAGTACTGGGAGGTGAAGTTGGAGCTTCCCGGGCCGCTGTTGATGCCGGATATGTTGAACATGAAAGACAGATTGGCCAAACAGGGATAACCGTTCGTCCTAAACTTTATATTGCCTGCGGTATTTCAGGACAGATACAGCACCGTGCAGGGATGGAAGAATCGGCACAGGTAATTGCCATTAATACAGATCCAGAAGCTCCAATTAATATGGTGGCTGATTATGTGATCAATGGTGATGTTAGTGAAATCATTCCCAAAATGATCAAGTTTTATAAAAAGAACTCCAAGTAATCCTTGAATAATTAAACTTTTGAATAATGGCAAATTTTTATAACGATAATAAAGACCTGAAATTTCACCTTCAACATCCATTAATGGAGAAAATCGTTCGCTTGAAGGAACGGAATTTTACTGAAAAGGGAAAATATGATTATGCTCCTATGGATTATGAGGATGCTTTCGACAGCTTTGACAAAGTATTGGAAGTAGTAGGAGAAATTTGCGGCGACATCATTGCCCCAAATGCTGAAAGCATCGATGCTGAAGGTCCATCTGTTGTAGACGGTCGTGTTGTATATGCCCGTGGTACTGAAGTTAACATTCATGCTTTGCGTAATGCCGGGCTGATGGGAATGTCACTTCCTCGTAAATATGATGGCTTGAATTTTCCGATTGTTCCTTATATCATGGCTGCTGACATTGTTTCCAGGGCTGATGCCGGATTTGTTAATATTTGGGGACTGCAGGATTGTGCTGAGACAATTAATGAATTTGCATCTGAAGAACAAAAAGCCAAGTATTTACCCCGTGTTTGCAGTGGCGAGACCATGGCTATGGATTTAACTGAGCCGGATGCTGGTTCCGACTTGCAGGCAGTACAATTAAAAGCTACCTGGGATGAAAAGAAGCAGGTATGGTTATTGAACGGTGTAAAACGTTTTATTACCAACGGTGATGGTGATATTTCATTGGTATTGGCACGTTCAGAAGCAGGAACTAAGGATGGCCGTGGATTATCCATGTTTATCTACGATAAGCGCAATGGTGGAGTTACCGTACGTCGTATAGAACATAAAATGGGTATTATCGGTTCTCCAACTTGTGAACTGGTATTCAAAAATGCACCCGGAGAATTGGTGGGCGACCGCAAAATGGGTTTGGTTAAATATGTAATGGCCCTGATGAACGGTGCTCGTCTTGGTATCGCTGCCCAATCGGTAGGCGTTTCTGAAGCCGCTTATCGTGAAGCCTTATCTTATGCCAAAGAACGTATGCAATTTGGAAAAGCTATTATTAAGTTTCCTGCCGTGTATGAAATGTTATCCACAATGAAAGCAAAACTGGATGCCTCTCGTACACTTTTGTATGAAACAGCACGTTTCGTGGATATGTATAAAACTTACATGCATATTTCAGAAGAACGTAAGCTTGAAAAAGAGGAAAGGGATGAAATGAAAATGTATCAAAAGTTAGCCGATATATATACTCCTCTTGTAAAAGGCATGGCAAGCGAATACAGCAATCAATTGGCATATGATGCGATTCAGATTCACGGGGGATCCGGTTTCATGAAAGATTATCCGGTTGAAAGGATTTATCGCGATGCCCGTATCACTTCAATATATGAAGGCACAACCCAATTACAGGTAGTTGCGGCCATCAGAGGAGTGACCACAGGTGCCTATCTAAATCAGATAAGAGCCTATGAAGCAATCAAAGTTTCTCCGGAATTAGAATATTTCAGAAGGACTCTGATTATTCTGACTGATGACTATGAACAAGCCGTTAAGAAGGTAGTGAGCAAAGAGGATAATGAGTTTATCGATTTCCATGCCCGTAGACTAGTGGAAATGGCCGGTCACATCATTATGAGTTATCTTTTGTTACTAGATACCAATAGAGAACCTTCCTTCCTTAAATCGACGAAAAACTATATCAATTTCGCTAAAGCCCAGGTTAGAGCTAATGCTGAATTTGTGCGTTCATCAGAATTAAGTGATCTTGGAATGTATAAATACGAAATGCAATAAGAAGGTTTATACCCTCTATAATATGAAAAGGCTGCCTAAAGGTGGCCTTTTTTATTGGATACTATTTCTATAATGACTAATACCCCCAGCAATCATGATGAGTCCTATGTTGGAAAAGGGAAATATATGCATTTAGGTAACTTTAGGGATCATTATTACTGTCCATATGAAATGTACAACCAGTTTTTGAGGCTTCTTTAAATAGAATAGCTTGCCGAGTTCTAACCTTTTTTATTGGATACAGTATACATTGATGAATTGTACACTAAAAAAGTGAATCTGTAACCTGTTGTTAATTAAAAAGTAAGAGTTTTTGTTGAATTTAAATGTGCTTTTTTATCCATTTTTATTTGGATAGTATAAAAAGGGGAGTATCTTTGCAGCCGCTTTAAAGGAAACGCCCACGGGTGATAGAGTAAGGCGAATGGTTCTTTAAATGGTTGGCAGGCAGGTATTTGCAGATTATTTTGGAATATTTTCAAAAACATTTGGCAGATTAAGAAAAAGGTTTTTTCTTTGCAGCCGCTTTAAAAGAAAAGCGGGGATTGGAAAAGGGAAACCGGGGTTTAAAAAAAATGAAAAATGTTTTAAAAACGTTTGGTAGTTTAAAAACTTCACTTACCTTTGCAGCCGCTAAAATAAAAAGAGCAAAGACGTTCAAAGCTTACTGTAACAAGGGAAAGAAAAAAATAAAAAATGTTTTAAAAACATTTGGAAGTTAAAAAAAAGCCTTTACCTTTGCAGCCGCTAAAAACGAAAAGCCCTTTAAAAAGGCAAAAAGTTCTGAACATGATGAAAGGGATTTTAAGAGAAAAGAAAATAAAGAAAAATGTTTTAAAAACATTTGGAAGTTAAAAAACTTCTCTTACCTTTGCAGCCCCGAAACAACGATAAGATCTTGAATTTCTTAACGTTAGATAAGGGGAAAGTTCAAACAAAAGATGATAATTTTTTACAACCGACTGTAAGCCGGGACTGCTTCGAAAAGAGGTGATAGTTCAAAGGCCGGGAAGGGGGGAAAGAAAATATAAGAGGTTTCTTACTTAAGGTAAGGGCCAAACGAATGAAAGTTCATTGAAAATACTGAAAAAGAAAAAAACAAGGAAGGTTACGCAAAGAATTATTTAAATTATTTGTTAACGTTAATATCCGAAGGGCAAGGAAAAATATTTAAACTTTTAATTACAACGAAGAGTTTGATCCTGGCTCAGGATGAACGCTAGCGGGAGGCCTAACACATGCAAGTCGAACGGGAAGGGTAGCAATACCCTGAGAGTGGCGCACGGGTGAGTAACGCGTATGCAACCTGCCTTTAACTGAGGGATAGCCCATAGAAATGTGGATTAATACCTCATAGTTCTTAACCCCTGCATGGGGGATAAGATAAAGCTCCGGCGGTTAAAGATGGGCATGCGTGACATTAGCTAGTTGGTGAGGTAACGGCTCACCAAGGCGACGATGTCTAGGGGTTCTGAGAGGATGATCCCCCACACTGGTACTGAGACACGGACCAGACTCCTACGGGAGGCAGCAGTGAGGAATATTGGTCAATGGGCGCAAGCCTGAACCAGCCATCCCGCGTGCAGGATGACGGCCCTATGGGTTGTAAACTGCTTTTGTACACCAAGAAAAAACAGGACGTGTCCTGGTCTGACGGTAGTGTATGAATAAGCATCGGCTAACTCCGTGCCAGCAGCCGCGGTAATACGGAGGATGCAAGCGTTATCCGGATTCATTGGGTTTAAAGGGTGCGTAGGCGGCTTTTTAAGTCAGTGGTGAAATCCTGCCGCTTAACGGTAGAATTGCCATTGATACTGAAAGGCTTGAGTTCAGTTGAGGTAAGCGGAATGTGTAGTGTAGCGGTGAAATGCTTAGATATTACACAGAACACCAATTGCGAAGGCAGCTTACTAAACTGACACTGACGCTGATGCACGAAAGCGTGGGGAGCGAACAGGATTAGATACCCTGGTAGTCCACGCCGTAAACGATGTTCACTCGCTGTTTGCGATACACAGCAAGCGGCCAAGCGAAAGCATTAAGTGAACCACCTGGGGAGTACGATCGCAAGGTTGAAACTCAAAGGAATTGACGGGGGCCCGCACAAGCGGAGGAACATGTGGTTTAATTCGATGATACGCGAGGAACCTTACCTGGGCTTAAATGTAGAACGACAGATTGTGAAAGCAGTCCTTCTTCGGACGTTTTACAAGGTGCTGCATGGTTGTCGTCAGCTCGTGCCGTGAGGTGTCGGGTTAAGTCCCATAACGAGCGCAACCCTTATCGTTAGTTGCCAGCGGGTCAAGCCGGGGACTCTAGCGAGACTGCCACCGTAAGGTGTGAGGAAGGTGGGGATGACGTCAAATCAGCACGGCCCTTATGTCCAGGGCTACACACGTGTTACAATGGCCAATACAAAGGGCAGCTACTTGGTGACAAGATGCTAATCTCTAAAGTTGGTCTCAGTTCGGATCGAAGTCTGCAACCCGACTTCGTGAAGCTGGATTCGCTAGTAATCGCGCATCAGCCATGGCGCGGTGAATACGTTCCCGGGCCTTGTACACACCGCCCGTCAAACAATGGAAGCTGGGGGGACCTGAAGTCTGTAACCGCGAGGAGCGGCCTAGGGTAAAACCAGTAACTGGTGTTAAGTCGTAACAAGGTAGCCGTACCGGAAGGTGTGGCTGGAACACCTCCTTTCTGGAGCCGACGTTACAAGGGTTTAAATTGTTGAAAACGCCTTGTTTACCTTTTTTATTAAAATATTGAGTGCAGCGAAAAGCGAAGAGCTGTTAGCCGGGAGCGAAAATGCTTAAGTTATTACAGCAAGATCGCTGACAAAGCAAAAACAGTCTCGTAGCTCAGTTGGTTAGAGCGCTACACTGATAATGTAGAGGTCTCCCAGTTCAACTCTGGGCGGGACTACACAAATCAGTTCCAAGTTCAAAGTTCCAAGTGTGAAAGCAACTTGAAACCTGAACCTGAAACTAAAACCCGGGGGATTAGCTCAGTTGGCTAGAGCATCTGCCTTGCACGCAGAGGGTCAAGGGTTCGACTCCCTTATTCTCCACCAAAAGAGAGGTTTTCAATCGGAAGCCGGAGAATAAGAAAACTAATAGCATAAGAAGTTCTTAAAGTATTGGAATAACAAGGATATGCGGTGGCGCATATAAAAGTGGTTCGAGTCCATGAAATATCCACGTTTAACTCAGAAAATCTGGAAGCAGAAAGGAAGGCCGGTTCGGTGATCTGGAAGTGAAAAGAAGAGTTATAAAGTTCTTTGACATATTGGGAAAAATAAATAGAAGTTATAATTAACCTGTAAGTATAATAAATAGAAGAAAGTTAGTAAGAGCGTACGGAGGATGCCTTGGCTCTCAGAGACGATGAAGGACGTGATAAGCTGCGAAAAGTTGCGGGGAGGTGCAAATAACCTTTGATCCGCAAATATCCGAATGGGACAACCCACCTGGCAACAGGTATCCGATTATGTCGGAGGTCAACCCGCTGAACTGAAACATCTAAGTAAGCGGAGGAAAAGAAAACAAAAGTGATTCCCCAGTAGTGGCGAGCGAACAGGGAACAGCCTAAACCAATGTTGTTTCGGCAATGTTGGGGTTGTAGGACTGCGATATGATAATTAATTTTAAGTGGAACGATTTGGAAAGATCGACTATAGAACGGTGAAAGTCCTGTACACGTAACGAGTTAAAAGTCTAGCAGTATCCTGAGTAGGGCGGGACACGAGGAATCCTGTCTGAATCTGCCGGGACCATCCGGTAAGGCTAAATACTCCTGAGAGACCGATAGTGAACTAGTACCGTGAGGGAAAGGTGAAAAGAACCGCGAACAGCGGAGTGAAATAGTACCTGAAACCGTGCGCTTACAAGCTGTAGGAGCCCCTTCGTGGGGTGACTGCGTGCCTTTTGCATAATGAGCCTACGAGTTAGTCGTCACTGGCGAGATTAAGGGATTAAGTCCCGGAGTCGAAGCGAAAGCGAGTCTGAATAGGGCGTAAAGTCAGTGGCGCTAGACGCGAAACCTTGTGATCTACCCATGGTCAGGTTGAAGTCCCGGTAACACGGGATGGAGGACCGAACCAGTTAACGTTGAAAAGTTCTTGGATGAACTGTGGGTAGGGGTGAAAGGCCAATCAAACTGGGAAATAGCTCGTACTCCCCGAAATGCATTTAGGTGCAGCCTCGGTTACGAGTCTTGCAGAGGTAGAGCTACTGATTGGATGCGAGGGCTTCACCGCCTATCAAATCCAGACAAACTCCGAATGCTGCAAGATGCTTACCGGGAGTGAGGGCGCGGGTGCTAAGGTCCACGTCCAAAAGGGAAAGAACCCAGATCATCAGCTAAGGTCCCCAAGTATATACTAAGTTGAGTTAACGAGGTCTGATTGCTTAGACAGCTAGGATGTTGGCTTGGAAGCAGCCATTCATTTAAAGAGTGCGTAACAGCTCACTAGTCGAGCGATCGGGCATGGATAATAATCGGGCATTAAGTATATCACCGAAGCTATGAATTGTCAGCAATGACACTGGTAGGGGAGCATTCCAAACCGCGTTGAAGCCGTTTCGTAAGGAGCGGTGGAGTGTTTGGAAAAGCAAATGTAGGCATAAGTAACGACAAAGGGGGTGGGAAACCCCCTCGCCGATAGACTAAGGTTTCCTGATCAACGTTAATCGGATCAGGGTTAGTCGGGACCTAAGGAAAAGCCGAAAGGCGTATTCGATGGATAATCGGTTAATATTCCGATACTTTTTGATACTGCGATTGGGGTGACGAAGTAATGAAAGATCCGCGTACTGACGGAATAGTACGTTAAAGGGCGTAAGTGTTGAAGCTGGTAGGTAAATCCGCCGGCAGAGCTGAAACCTGACAGTACCGAGAGCCTTCGGGCAATCGGATAGTGATCCTAAAGGCTTCCAAGAAAAACCTCTAAGCTTCAGGTATCGAAGACCCGTACCACAAACCGACACAGGTAGTCAAGGAGAGAATCCTAAGGCGCTCGAGTGATCCATGGCTAAGGAACTAGGCAAAATAGCCCCGTAACTTCGGGAGAAGGGGCGCTGACGCAAGTCAGCCGCAGTGAAGAGGCCCAGGCGACTGTTTATCACAAACACATGGCTATGCTAAATCGCAAGATGATGTATATGGCCTGACACCTGCCCGGTGCTGGAAGGTTAAGAGGGGATGTCATCGCAAGAGAAGCATTGAATCGAAGCCCCAGTAAACGGCGGCCGTAACTATAACGGTCCTAAGGTAGCGAAATTCCTTGTCGGGTAAGTTCCGACCTGCACGAATGGTGTAACGATCTGGGCACTGTCTCAGCCATGAGCTCGGTGAAATTGTAGTCTCGGTGAAGATGCCGAGTACCCGCAACGGGACGGAAAGACCCCGTGCACCTTTACTGCAACTTCACATTGATTCTGGGTAAGTGATGTGTAGGATAGGACGGAGGCTATGAAGCGGTTTCGCCAGGAATCGTGGAGCCATCCTTGAAATACGTCCCTTTGCTTATCTGGAACCTAACCCCGGGAAACCGGGGGACAATGTGTGGTGGGTAGTTTGACTGGGGTGGTCGCCTCCAAAAGAGTAACGGAGGCTTCCAAAGGTTCCCTCAGGACGATTGGTAACCGTCTGTAGAGTGCAATGGCACAAGGGAGCTTGACTGTGAGACTGACAAGTCGATCAGGTACGAAAGTAGGGCATAGTGATCCGGTGGTTCCGCATGGAAGGGCCATCGCTCAAAGGATAAAAGGTACGCCGGGGATAACAGGCTGATCGCTCCCAAGAGCTCATATCGACGGAGCGGTTTGGCACCTCGATGTCGGCTCGTCACATCCTGGGGCTGGAGAAGGTCCCAAGGGTTGGGCTGTTCGCCCATTAAAGTGGCACGCGAGCTGGGTTCAGAACGTCGTGAGACAGTTCGGTCCCTATCTGTTGTGGGCGTTGGAAATTTGAGAGGACCTGCTGCTAGTACGAGAGGACCGCGGTGGACACACCTCTGGTGAATCTGTTGTGGCGCCAGCTGCATTGCAGAGTAGCTAAGTGTGGACGAGATAAGCGCTGAAAGCATCTAAGCGCGAAGCTTACCTCAAGATGAGATTTCCTTTGAGGGTCGTCGTAGACCACGACGTTGATAGGCTACAGGTGTAAAGGCGGTGACGTCATAGCCGAGTAGTACTAATTGCCCGAAGACTTTCGCTAATGTTTACAGGTTGATTGTCGCTTCTGTTTATTCCCGATGTGTTAAAAATATTTTGGTGTTGCAAATACGTAAGCCACCATGAAAGCTTAAGGTGACTATTGCGGCGGGGTTCCACCTCTTCCCATTCCGAACAGAGAAGTTAAGACCGCCAGCGCCGATGGTACTGCATTTACTTGTGGGAGAGTAGGTCGTCGCCATTTTTTCTAACCTCCGGTTCTTTATTGAACCGGAGGTTTTTTTTTATTTTTTTGTGCTACCATCCCTATCTGCTAAATCAAAACGGTAAAATCACCGGGAGACAAGGCTAGGATAAGGAATTTTAAAGGAAATTGGAATTAATCTTTTTTATTTAACTTGGCGGTGATGGTGCGAATTATAAAATTTCAGGAGAAATTAACTTGTTTCGGGTTGTTTATGCCCGATAATCTCCGGTAATACGTTACTTTTGAATACGATATAAAATTGTAATCTAAATAGGATTAATTAGTCATCCTTTTACCGATTCTCTTTTTTGTCGGAATGCAGTTACGAATACAAATTATATATATTTTAAAAGGTAAATTATGGGTCGATCGCAGGAAACGTACAATAAAAAGGAAATCAGGAATAAAAAAGAAAAAAAGCGTAAGGAAAAAGAAAAAAAACGATTAGACCGGAAGGATAATGAAAAAACCGGACGGCTGGAAGATATGATTGCCTATGTTGACGAAAATGGCATGATTAGTTCCACTCCGCCTGATCCTGAAAAGAAAGTCGTTATAAATACCGAAGATATTGAAATCAGTAGTCCTAAACAGGAAAATATTCCTTTCGATCCTCTTCGGAAAGGAACTGTAAGCTTTTACAATGACTCAAAAGGCTATGGATTTATCCGTGATGCTGATACCCAAATGAGTGTTTTTGTTCACGTTAACCAATTGCTCGAACCTATCAAAGAGGGTAATCTGGTTAGTTTTGTCATTGAAAAGGGACTAAAAGGACCTTCAGCAACCCAGGTGAAACTGATTAAATAATAGGGATATTTAGTAATGGCTTGGTTTTATTTGTTAATTGCCGGAATTCTGGAAGTGGTGTGGGCTGTCGGGATGAAATATTCTGAAGGGTGGACCAAACTTTACCCAAGTATTTTCACGATTGTTTCCATGATTATTGGATTTTATTTTCTTTCGCTTGCTGTTAAAACATTGCCGCTTGGCACAGCTTATGCAGTTTGGACAGGTATTGGAACCGTTGGCACGGTTATTTTTGGTATATTTTTCTTTAAGGAGCCGGTTGATGTAATTAAAGCGATTTGTATTCTGCTGATTGTAATTGGCATTGTTGGATTACGGCTTTTTCACAAAGGGTAATTGTCAGTCAATATCTGATTGTTAGTCCTTCGTTTCAAGAATATACTATTTAACAGGTTTGTAAAAAATAATTTTCGAATAATCTGAAAAGCATTATATTTAAGGTTCAGGTAGATAGCGAGTGTCGGATATGTTTTTAGTTTGTTTGTTGTATTCCTGATTTACGAAAATAGAACTTCCAAATCCTAAAAAAA
This sequence comes from Prolixibacteraceae bacterium, assembly GCA_963676535.2. Classification (GTDB taxonomy): domain Bacteria; phylum Bacteroidota; class Bacteroidia; order Bacteroidales; family Prolixibacteraceae; genus Aquipluma. The sequence goes on from CAXXKQ010000017.1 coordinate 209,398, forward strand.
ACCAATATCATGAAGCGATTTATTAGCTTTTTAGTGCTTATTATGCCATTGTTTCTCGATGCACAGAATACCATGTATTTTATGGACCGATTACCTCAGAATATCTCCTTTAACCCTGCTTTTGTTCCCAATGTGAAGTTTTATCTGGGGTTACCTGGCATTGGAGGTGTATCTGCAAATGCATATAATTCGGGATTTAATTATAACGAACTTGAGGAGTTCCTTGACAATATTGATAGGCCGGGCTACAGTCCCGATGAATTTATCAAATCAATAGGGGATTACAACACCTTTACTTCAGAAATAAATGCATCTATTTTTGCATTGGGTTTCAAGCTAAAAGAAAAAGGGTATTTGTCTTTTGGATTAAGCATGAATAGCCTGCTTTCAGTTAAAGCAGACTCTAAGATTGCCTATCTCTTGTCTGATTTTGATGATCTGTCGCTAAATGATTTTCCACTTACGGTAGATGGCATTGACTTTCTGACTAACAATTACTTTGCGTTGAACTTTGCGTATTCTCGCAAATTAAACGAACATCTGACCATAGGGATTAGCCCCACTATCAATTTCGGTCTTATTGGCATTAAGGCTAACAAATTGAGCTATATTGTAGATATTGAGAATTCTCAGTCTGAGGATAGAGAATACAATCAAACGGTTTCAGGAGAAGTTCTGTTGGGATTGCCGGTAGAGATTAACCCAGATGCAATTAATGGCAATGAATTTGATTTAGATCAGGGCTTTCTTCCGGATAACTGGGAGGACGATTTAGGTATTTCGGATTTAATGAGGGATAAAAGTTTAACATTGAATATTGGCGCTACTTATTCGTTGCAAAAGTGGATGTTCTCGGCCAGTATTCTTAATATTGGTTCTTCAAGCTTTAAAACAAACAGCTATCAACTCAACGGGGCAGATGAAAAAATCTTGGTAAAAGAAGTTGACAAAATGAAATTTGGAATTCCAACAAAGATTTACATTGGCGTTAGTCGTCAATTTACCCCCAAGTGGAATTATGGACTTGTTTTGAACAACACTTATTACAATTGGGGTTCAAGAGCTTCCGGAACGATATCTCTAAACGGTTATGTTGGAAAGATGCTTTCAACTTCAGTGAGTTATACCGCAGGATATAAATTCAATAATATCGGACTTGGCCTCCGGATGCGATTCCTTCCTGGTGCAGATTTGTTTTTCGTTACTGATAATTTACTGCAGTCTTTCAATTATCGGCAAGCCTATCGGTTGTCAGCTGCATTTGGAATAAATGTGTCAGTTGGGGTAAAACCGCAGGTAGCTTTATAAAAATATGTTCTTCTGAATTAATTAAGCCGGAATAATTCCCATCTTTTTCATCAGGAATGTTGCATTCATTGTTCGGGTTACGCCTTCGGTCAGCTGGTAGTTGAAAGTCAGTTCATCATTTTGTAATTGAACCTCGAAGCACTGATTTTTGATGGCTTCCGGATAAATCTGAACTAACTCTGTGAGACTTAAATCGTGGGTGGCCACAATTCCATGTGTATTCAGGCTTATCAGCTGACGGATTAGCTCTTTCGATCCGTTTAATTTATCTACTGAGTTGGTCCCTTTGAGCATTTCGTCAACAATGACAAACAAATTTTCGCCATTCCGAATGAGATTAAGCATTGTTTGCAGGCGGAGGAGTTCAGCATAAAAATACGATTCGTCGTTCATCAGGTTGTCTGATGTCCGCATGTTGGTGAAAATACGAACAGGCGTGAATTTGAACTTCGAAGCGTATACTTTGCACCCATTGGCCGCAAGTATCAGATTAACTCCAATGGTTCGCAAAAAGGTACTTTTCCCGGCCATATTGGCGCCTGTAATTATTGCAATCTGTTCTTGCCTGTTCAAATAAAAATCATTTCTTACACAGCGGATTTCGTCAATTAGCGGATGTCCCAAATTTATTGTGTCTAAGCTGAAGCCAGAATGCTCAATTTCAGGAACAGCCCATTCCGGATGGTTGTAATTGCAATTGGACAGGCTTGTTAAAGCGTCGAATTCGGCAATCACTTCAAGCCATTTTGGTAACTCCTGTGCGTATTTTTCCTGCCACCGATTTAGCAGGAACAAACATCGGATATCCCACAGAAAAACTGACTCCAAAACAAAACCAACCAATAAATTTTGACGGTATTCCAACTCATTCAGTATTTTTCGAAGTTCGGCAGTAATCTCGCTTGCCCGTTTGTGATTGCACAGTAGCCTGTTTTGTAATTCGGTCAGGTAGTTGCTTTGGAATACTTTTCTTTCAATCATCTGAAGCATCTCGGCATAACGGCCCAAAAGTTTGGACTGCTTTTCAGATTGTTTGTAAAAGGCCGAAACTTTTTTAGTGAAAATCAGGAACAGAATCCACTGGATAAATACAGCCGGAAGGAATACCTGTCTGTCTGTAATTCCGGCAATGTAGACCAAAAGCAGAAGCACAGTAACCAACGGAAGTATGAGCAATAAATAGCGGATAAAAGTCTTGTTTTTTAGCGCTATGGGATGATTGATCACCGAATCGATTTGATTGGCAGATGATTGATCTTCACTTTCTCTTCCTTTGGCTATAAAATGCTGGCGCCAGGTCAGCTCCCCGGCCAGTTCTGCAATTGCTTTCTGTCTTTCCTGAATTTCGCTGACAGGTCGTTGACTGCTATTTAGTAGCATTGCCAATCTTTTTTTTCCGGCAGAAGTTGCCGTCCGGTTCAGGTATTGAAAGAAGGAGCTATGTCCGAATAAATCGAGGTCGAAACTGTAATCATGATGAGCGTCGATAAACTCACTTCCCGAATCAAATGGACTAAAATCACGCTCTAATGCTCCTGCTTCGTGCTTGTTGATCTGTACTAGCCGATAGAAAAAATGAAGTTGTTTTTCGGTTTTGATAAATTTCCGGACCAGAAAAAGAAATATTGCCAGGCAAAAGAACGCTGCTAAAAAGGCTAGTAATTTGTGAAAGGGATGGAGATAATAATAAGCCGGGACAATGCCGAGGAAACTAATCAGTCGGGCAGCGGAAATGAGCTTTAACTTGCTCTTTTCAGCGAGATAGTTGGATTGATACTGATTGGCCAGTGATTGGTAGCCTGAATGAATTTCTGTGTTCATGAACCGAAAAACTGATATTTGGTTAACCTGTTTATGGTAACAAGTATCGTTGCCACGTAGATCATTACAAACAAAAGCAATTGGATTGAGTTTTCGCGGGTAATGGCAGTTTTTCGGATTTCAGGAAAGTTTGATTTGAAATAACGCTGCTGAATGAAAATCGTGAGCAGGTAAAAACCAAAGCCAACAAGGGCTCCCCACAACCATCCCGCCAGAATGTCGCCCGGATAATGCAGTCCGAGATAGATCCGGGTGTACGAAACCACGATGGCCCATGCAAAAATCAGGATTGAAAATGTACGATTTTTAAATAACAGCGTAGCAATCACAGCAACAGTAAAGGTGTTTGAGGCGTGTGATGAAAAAAAGCCGTAAGCACCTCCTTTATAATTGTTGACGATATGAACCAGGTTGATGAGTGCCGGATCGTTGGAGGGACGCAGTCGCTCGACCAGATTTTTGATCAGACCGGAAAACTGATCACTGACTACAATCGACAAACCGATCAGGAATAAAATATAAATCGAATTCTTTTTGTAGGTTTTGATGATGACATAAACAATCAGCAGATAAAACGGTATCCAGATTTCGCGACTGGAAAACAAGAACATGGCTTTGTCCCAGAAAATGCTGTGAATGTCGTTCAGAAGCAAAAACAGCGATTGGTCTATTTGTTTGAATACTTCCATAAAAAGAGCCTAAAGTGTCTGAAGTTCGAAGTATCACAATTCCTTTAGGCACTTCGAACTTTAGGCATTCCGAACTATTTATTTAGAATCTGCCAGATTTTATCTTTTAAAGCCACAATGCCCTGTCCGGTTACCGATGAAATAAACAGGTGCGGAATGTCTTTCAATTCCTCGCCGATTTCAGTTTTCAGTTCCTCGTCCAGAAAATCGCTCTTGCTGATCACTAAAAAACGTTCTTTATCCAGTAATTCCGGGTTATATTCCTGAAGTTCGTTAATCAGGATATTGTATTCTTTTCTGTAATCTTTGGTGTCGGCCGGAACCATGAACAGCAACATGGAGTTGCGTTCGATGTGGCGCAAAAACCGTAATCCAAGTCCTTTCCCTTCATGAGCCCCTTCAATAATTCCGGGAATATCGGCCATCACAAACGATTGGTTATCGCGGTAGGCAACGATTCCCAGATTAGGAACCAGTGTTGTGAATGGATAATCCCCGATTTTGGGTTTTGCGGCTGAAACTACCGAAAGTAAAGTCGATTTTCCGGCGCTGGGGAACCCAACCAGACCGACATCAGCCAGAATTTTCAGTTCGAGTGTAAACCAGCCTTCAATGAAAGGTTCGCCAGGTTGTGCAAAGCGCGGAGCCTGCATTGTTGACGATTTGAAATGCGTATTTCCCAAGCCGCCACGCCCCCCCTGAACTAAGATTTTTGTTTCCTGATCCTGTGTGATTTCAAACAGAAACTCACCTGTTTCAGCGTCTTTTGCAACTGTTCCAAGTGGAACATCCAAAAAGACATCAGTGCCATCAGCACCCGTCGAAACTTGTTTACTTCCTGATTCTCCATGACCGGCAAAGATGTGCCGCTGGTATTTTAGATGAAGCAATGTCCACATCTGGGCATTTCCTCTCAGGATAACATGTCCACCACGTCCGCCATTTCCACCATCAGGGCCTCCCATTGGTTCGCCTTTTTCCCGCCGGAAATGTGTCGATCCCGGGCCACCGTTCCCTGATCTGCAATATATTTTAACGTAATCAACAAAATTCGTATCTGCCATCGAAAATAGTTTCAAGTTCAAAGTTTCAGATTGTATTTCTGATCAATCGAAGTGTCAGTCATGGATCCTTCCTGCCGGACAATTCTGTCATTGTATGTTTTGAGGTGACCAAGTTAAGCAAAAAAAGACGAATGGTCAGATAACCATTCGTCTTTTGTATTTATTATCAGAATCTTATAATTCAGATGCTGTTTTGATTAACCGTTCGGCTATTTCATCGACCGAACCCATACCATCAATTTTATAATATTTGTTTTGTGCTTTGTAATAATCTCTCAAGGGCTCGGTTTTTTCATGGTATATCTGTATCCGGTTTTCAATGATCGAAACATCCTGATCATCTGGTCGTCCTGAAGTTTTTCCACGGCACATCAGGCGGTTAATCAACTCTTCCTGCTCAACTAACAGGCACACCATACCCGAGATGGCTGTGTTGCGCTCGTGTAATAATTCATCAAGTGCTTTGGCCTGTTCAACGGTTCTCGGGAAACCATCAAAAATATATCCATTGGCGTCTTCGTTTTCCTGAAGTTTGGATCGGATCATACCAATGACAATTGAATCAGGAACCAGAAACCCTTTGTCCATATAACTTTTAGCTTCGACACCAAGAGTTGTTTCGCTGGCAATCTGACTACGTAATAAGTCGCCTGTTGAAAGGTGAATCAATTTGAACTTTTCAATGAGAAAATCAGCCTGGGTGCCTTTGCCTGCACCGGGAGGACCAAATAAAACAAGGTTTAACATTTCTGGTTGAAATAGGAGTTACTTTTCGGTTACTTTGTAAATATCGATCAAATTGCGTCCCCGTCCGTCATAATCCAGTCCATAACCAACAATGAAATCGTTCGGGATTTCAATTCCGATATAATCGAGCTGAACTTTGGTCTGAAGGGCATCTGGTTTCAAAAGCAAGGTCGCAATCTTAATTTCTGCGGGATTTTTGGATTTGATTTGTTCGATGGTGTTGGCAATTGTAATCCCCGAATCAACAATATCTTCCAAAACGACAACCATGCGTCCGGTCAGATCCTCGTTTAATCCGATGAGTTGTTTCACCGAACCTGTTGTGTGAGTACCCGAGTAGGAAGCCAGTTTAATGAAAGAAATTTCAGCGTCGAGCAATGAAATACGCTTAAATATTTCGGCAGCGAACATGAATGAACCGTTCAGGATACAGAGGAACAATGGATTTTTGTCTTTAAAATCATTGTTCATTTGTTCTGCCATTTCTTCAACAATAGAGCGAATTTTCTCATAAGGGATAAAAAGCTCAAAGTTCTTGTCGTGAATTGTTACGTTTTTCATTTAGCGTAGCGGATTACGGATGATTTTTTTCTCAGTATTTTTCAATTATTTTTGGATCGAAAAATGAAGCGACAAAGTAACGAAACTAATTTCTATTGAAAAAATTAAATTTTGAAAAGATGGAACCAAAAGTTAGTATTATCATGGGAAGTACCTCCGATTTAGGAGTGATGGAAGCTGCCGCCAAAATTTTGGACGAATTTGAGATCCCGTTTGAAATCAATGCTTTGTCGGCTCACCGGACTCCTGATGCAGTTGAAACATTTGCCAAAGCAGCAAAAGCCCGTGGCATACAGGTGATTATTGCTGCTGCTGGAATGGCGGCCCATCTGCCTGGCGTAATTGCTGCTATGACAACCCTACCAGTTATTGGAGTGCCAATTAATGCTTCGCTGAACGGACTTGACTCACTGCTGGCTATTGTGCAGATGCCCCCGGGAATTCCGGTTGCCACAGTAGCAGTTAACGGAGCACAAAACGCCGGTATTCTTGCGGTTCAGATGATGGCGCTGGGCGATGCCGAACTGGCTGTTAAACTTGAAGCATTTAAAATTAGCCTGAAATCAAAAATTGAAAAAGCCAATCAGGACCTTTCTGAAATAAAATTCAGATTTAAAACGAATTAGACTTGACTCGTTAACAAAATAATTGTAACTTGTTGCATAAAATGGTTCCTAAAAATGTTTTTCAGGAACTTTTTTCGTTCAAGGTTATGAAATTGTTAACCGTTGTTATCGGACTCTTTTTTTGTTCTTTTCTTCCCTCCACACTCCTAGCTCAGGATGAATTCGGGGAAGGAGCCCGGCAACAAGCATTGGCTGGTGCTTCGGCAGCAGTAACTGATTGCTGGTCGGTTTTTGGCAATCAGGCCGGGTTGGCAGGAATTGAACGGATTGAAGTGGGAGGTTCGTTTCAAAATCGTTTTCTGGTCCGCGAATTATCAACCCGTTCGGCATTTGTGATATTACCGGTACAATCATCGGTTTTCGCCGTTTCATTCAGCCAGTTTGGGCAGGTTCCATTTCGCCGCGAAAAAGTAGGAATGGCTTATGCCCGGCGGTTAACTTCGCGACTGAACTTCGGAATGCAATTTAATTATTACCGTTTGTTCTTGGCCGAAGAAAATCGTTCTTCAGGTTCGGCAGGTCTGGATCTTGGGTGCCAGTTTTTGTCTTCAGAGAAACTGGTATTCGGACTTCATATACAAAATCCCTATCAGACTGGCATTTCACTAAGCTCAGGAAGTTATTATTTCCCGTCTCGCATCCGGTTGGGAGTTTGGTATGCCTTGTCTGATGATTTTAGTCTGACCTCAGAATTGGTTAACGGTTTTGATCGGCACCTGATGGCTATTGCCGGGGTAGAATACCATATTCTTGAAAAGCTGCACCTGCGGGGTGGTGTTTCCGGAAAACCATATCGATTATCTGGTGGGATGGGATTCAATCTGACCAGGCTGACTTTTGATCTGGCGGTTTCCTACGATCAGTATCTGGGGAACTCACCCGCGGTTTCCTTTCAATACCTATTTTGATGGTCAGGAAACTTGCCATATTACTGATGCTCTGTGTTGCCACCTTTCGGGCCTGGCCGCAGGAACCTCAATCGCAGCAAACGATTGAAGATTTACTTGAATCGGTGGGTGAGACCCTAAGCGACGATACCGATATTCAGGAAATTCTGGATGATCTGGAGCAGTTCAGGCAAAATCCGCTGCGGATTAATTCTTCGGGAGTGGAAGAATTAAAGAAGTTGCATTTGTTGTCAGAACTCCAGATTTATAAACTGCTTGGGTACCGCGAAAAAAACGGCACCATTTTCACTATTTACGAACTGGCCACGATTGATGGATTTACCCCGGATATTTTGCAGAAGCTGGAACCATTTATCAGTTTCGAAACGGAAGCACAACCTGTCAGGAAAAGGCCGGATACTGATGTGTTTCTTCGGACTAACCAGTCATTCACCTCGGTGAAAACCGATGATTCGAAAAATGAAGGTTCGCCGGAACGGCTTTATTTTCGGATGAAGCATACTTCTTCTGATTTGGAATATGGTTTGGTTGCAGAGAAAGATCCGGGTGAAGCTTTTTTCGGGCAGTCGAATAAACAAGGTTTTGACTATTACAGCGCGTTTGTCAATGTTGGACTGGGGAAGTCTGGGAACCGGATTTATGCAGGCGATTATCATGTTCGGTTTGGTCAGGGATTGGTTGCCTGGCAAGGTTTTTCGATGGGGAAGTCAGCCGAAACAACCCAGATATTTCGGTCGAATGCCGGAATTCGATCGTATTCATCGACCGATGAGAACCAGTTTTTTCGCGGATTGGCCGCACACCTCCATTTTGACCGTTTCACTGTTTCTCCATTTCTGGCTTTAAACCGGCTGGATGCTCATCTCGATACGCTGGATGGAAGTCCTTATTTTGGAGCCTTTCAAACCAGCGGTTATCATCGGACTGCTTCAGAAATTAAAGGAGAAAATGCCGTCCGGCAACTGGCTGCAGGCGGTCATGTCGCTTATTCCACCGGAAGCTGGTCATTCGGATTTACAAGTGTATTTACCCAATTCAGCGCAATGATGAAACGGGATAATGAACCGTATAACCAATTTCTGCCCGAAGGGAAGGATCATTTGGCAATGAGCCTCGACTGGAAGGGATCAATTAGAAAAATATTCATGTTTGGAGAAGTGGGTGCAAGCCGAAACTCGGGAAGAGCTTTGTTGACTGGTTTTACGCTGAAACCAGCTCAGAATGCAGAACTTTCACTGGTTTACCGAAACATTAATAAAACCTATTTTAGTTATTTTGCCAGCGCTTTTACCGAGTCGTCGAAGATAAATGATGAACAAGGGCTCTATCTTGGACTGAAGGTATTTCCGGCAGCGCATTGGATATTTCAGGCTTATGGTGATTTTTTTAAGCATCAGTGGTTTAAATACCTCACGGCGGGGCCATCATCCGGAACTGAATTCTTTACCCAGTTGTCGTTCAATCCATCGCGTTCTACAAATTTCTATCTGCGCTATTTTCAGGAAGACAAGGGACAAAAAGTGACTGCTGTTGCAGCACGATACAACGAGCGACAATTAATCAACCGGGTACGATTAAATTTCTCGCGCCAGGTGAATGAGCGGTTGAGTCTGAAGAGTAGGGCGGAATTGTCGTTTTATTCGAAGCAAAGCAGCGAAAAAGGGGTGATGGTTTATCAGGATGTTTTTTTTCATCCGGAGCAAAAGTCGTTTGCTTTGAATGGTCGTGTTGCTTTTTTCAAGACTGACGGATACAATTCACGTTTGTATGCTTATGAAAATGACTTGCTTTACACCTTTTCAATACCAGCATATTATGGAAAAGGGGTACGCGGTTACTTTAATTTTCAGCAAAAATTAGGTGAACATCTGACGTTTTGGCTAAAGCTGGCAGCAACCAGGCAATTTGCCGACGCCGATGAAGGACAGACGGTGGATGCAATAACCCGGTCGGAAGTAAAAATGCAGCTCAGATATCAGTTCTAAAGTTTTTTCTTCCCGAATCTGATCAATCCGGCCTGAGACATGGTCATTGTCAGTACTCCGGTAACTGTAATTGCTCCACCCCATAACTGGACGGATAGCGGGAAATTACCCAGATAGAAAAAGGCAATGATCAATACAAAGATTCCCTTTAAACTCTGGATAATGGATGACCTCGAAGCTGTTATGTAGCGATAGGAATAAAAGAAGGATAACAGTCCGACGAATGAACCGAAAAATGAACCCAAAGCGATGTTTTGAAAGGCTCTTGCCGGAATTGCAAGCGATTGCCCGCTCCAGATAAAATAGCCCAGAAAAAACAAGAATATCCATCCGTTTGAGTTCAGGTTAAAAACTTCGGGACTGGCTTTCCTAACATTTTTCTTCACAATGACCGATACAGATGCTGCAAAGAACGTATTGACAACGACGAACCCAGTTCCGGGAATCAGCATTTTTTGCCAGTTGAACTCTCCAGTGTAGCTGATTATAAATGCCCCGGCAATAGCCATCAAGGCCCCGAGCGATTCAATCAGCGAGAAACGTTCTTTCAGGAAAACAATTCCCAGAAGGCTTAGAAAGACGGGAAACAGATTTCCAAGAAAAGAAGTGACTGAAGGATCGGGAATGGCACGAATGGCCATGAAAAAAGTAATGTTGGAAATAATATCAATTGCACCAAGCAATACCAGCAACCCGATAACTTTCTTCGGAATGCCCGGAATTTGCCTGGATTTTCCGGTGGCCAGAATAAAAATCAGATTCAGGAGAAAGCCCATGCCGAAATAGTACAGTCCAAACTGAGCCAGTTCCACCTGATTCAGTCCTGCTTTGCTAAATACATATAAACTTGAAAAGGCAATGGTGCCCGTCAGTGCATAAACGTATCCTTTCCACTCCTCTGATTTGGTTGCTGTCATTTTTGAAATAAAAAAGAGAAACTTCAATAGGGAAGTTTCTCTTTGACAAGTTATGGATTTTTTAAATTACAGGCGCTTTTTTATTGCTTTTGTTGCTTCTTCGAAGCCAGGTTTCTCGAGCAAGGCAAACATGTTCTTTTTATAAGCCTCTACGCCAGGCTGGTCGAACGGATTAACTCCGAGGGTATATCCACTCAAGCCGCAGGCCAGTTCAAAGAAATAAATCAGCTGACCGAGGTAATATTCGTTCAGTTTGGGCATAACGATCTGAATGTTTGGGACGCCGCCATCTACATGAGCGAGCATGGTGCCAAGTTCGGCCATTTTATTCACTTCGTCCACCCGTTTTCCAGCCAGGAAATTCAGTCCATCCAGATTTTCGGTATCGGTCGGGATACGAACTTCACGATCAGGACTCGCTACCGAAATAACGGTTTCGAATAAGGTGCGCTCACCTTCCTGAATGTATTGCCCCATCGAATGTAGATCAGATGAGAAATCGACAGCAGCAGGGAAAATACCTAACCCATCCTTGCCCTCACTTTCGCCATAAAGCTGTTTCCACCATTCGGCCAGAAAATGAAGTTTCGGATTATAATTGACCAAAATTTCCACTTTTTTACCTTTTTTATACAATTCGTTGCGAACGGCAGCATATTGAGCCGGAAGGTTTTGCTCAAAGGGAACATTCACTCCTGAAGTATTTTGCATATCTACTGCCCCTTTTACCAAAGCACGGATATCGAACCCGGCAACGGCAATAGCCAGCAGACCAACCGGAGTAAGTACCGAGTAACGACCACCCACATCATCGGGGATTACGAAGGTTTTGTAGCCTTCGGTGGTGGCAAGCGAACGCAGCGCACCTTTGCTGACATCAGTAATGGCCACGATGCGGTCAACTGCTTCGACTTTGCCGTATTTATCTTCAATATCTTGTTTTAGCAGACGAAAGGCCAGTGCAGGTTCAGTTGTCGTTCCCGATTTGGAAATCACTGCCATTGCATATTCTTTGTTTTTCAGCAGCTCGCGCAATTCGAACAGGTAATCTTCGCTGATGTTTTGTCCGGCAAACAGGATAAATGGACTTTTGCGTTCCTTCAGATGTGCGAAACTGTCAGACAGGGCATCAACCACTGCTTTGGCGCCAAGGTACGAGCCGCCAATGCCGATCACCACAAAAATATCGATGTTTTTGGCAACCAGCTTTGCAGCTGTAGCTTCATAATCGGCTAATTCTGTTTCCGAAATTGAAGCGGGCAAAGTGGTCCAACCCAAGAAGTCGTTACCTTTTCCTGTTTTTTCGAAAAGGGCGCGGTTGTGATTCTCAATCTCCGCTTTATATGAGAAGACCGAGTCTTTTGAAATAAAATCAAAAGTCTTATTAAAATTTAAAGAAATATTTTCCATTTTACTTAAACTAAGGGGTTTTATCTAAGGTTTTCAGTTAACAATCGAATTTCGATTGCTGGTGAAATATTTTCGTACAGAATATTGTAAACGGCTTCGGCAATGGGCATGTTGACGCGGAATTCTTCATTAATTTCCTTGATCGATTTGGCAGCGTAATAACCCTCGGCTACCATGTGCATTTCGAGCTGGGCCGACCTTACCGAATAGCCTTTGCCGATCATTGTTCCAAAGGTGCGGTTACGCGAAAATTGTGAATAGGCTGTTACCAGCAAGTCGCCCAGGTAGGCTGAACTCTTGATGTCGCGGGTGATCGGGTGAACTTTATCGACAAATCGCTTGATTTCCTGAATGGCATTCGAGATTAAAACAGCCTGAAAATTATCACCATAACGTAACCCATTAACAATTCCGGAAGCAATAGCCACAATGTTTTTCAATACCGAAGCGTATTCAGTGCCATAAATATCGTCGGAAACATGGGTGCGGATGTATGGACATTCGAGCCGAAAAGCAAAAGCTCGTGCTTTTTTTACATCCGGGCAGGCAATGGTGAGGTATGACAAGCGTTCCAGCGCTACTTCTTCGGCATGACACGGACCTGCAATGACACCGATCCGCTCATAAGGAATACTGAAATACTGATGTAAATACTGGCCAACAATCAGATTGTCTTCCGGAACAATACCTTTAATAGCCGATACTACAAACTTCTGGTTCAGGTCAACAGTTAATTCTCTCATGGCATCTTTCAGGAAAGCTGATGGAATGGCCACTATAACAACGTCGACATCCTGAACGGCCTCATTAATATCGGTAAAAAAATTAATCCGGCCAACTTCAAACTCAACGCCACGAAGGTAATTGGGGTTATGACTAAAACGGGTAAAAAGTTCAATGTTTTCGGGATTTCTGAAATACCAATTGATGCTATCAACATTGTGCAAAAGAATTTTAGCCAATGCAGTAGCCCAACTGCCACTTCCGAGTATTGCTATTTTTGAGTTTGCAAACATTCTTTCCGCGTCTGAATTAAGACAACCATTTATTTACCTCATCCATAGATGGGTTGCCTAAACCCAGTTTATTTTTTTTATTGAAACCACAAATGTCGTTAAAAAATTTACCTGCTTTAACTTCTTTCAAATCTTTAACTTTTTTTAACCCTATTTTCCGGATCACTTCAATCCATTCGGCTGGTATGCCTAATTCCAGAAATTTTTCATCCGGATCGGAGGTTTCGGCAGTTTTTTCAGGTTTCATTTGCGGGAAGAAAAGCACATCCTGAATCGACAGATTATTGGTCATAAACATCGTCAAACGGTCGATTCCGATACCCATACCTGAAGTTGGCGGCATTCCGTATTCGAGTGCACGCAGGAAATCCTGATCGATAAACATGGCTTCGTCATCTCCTTTTTCTGATAATTTCATCTGGTCTTCAAAGCGTTCGCGCTGTTCAATCGGGTCGTTCAGTTCCGAATAGGCATTCGCCAGCTCTTTTCCGTTTACCATCAGTTCAAAACGTTCGGTTAATCCGGGAACTGAGCGATGTTTTTTAGTCAGTGGCGACATTTCAACCGGATAATCAATAATAAAGGTTGGCTGAACGTAATGGTGTTCGCATTTTTCGCCAAAGATTTCATCAATCAGTTTGCCTTTGCCCATCGTCGGATCGATTTCCAGTCCAAGCTGTTTGCAAATATCCCGAAGTTCTTCTTCTGACTTTCCGGAGATATCGTAACCCGTATGCTTTTTAATCGCTTCATACATGGTCACTCGCTTGAATGGACGTCTGAAATCGATTTCCACATCGCCAAGCTGCACTTTGGTTGTTCCATGCAGTGCAAGAGCAACCCGCTCAATCATTTCTTCAGTGAAATTCATCATCCATTTGTAGTCTTTGTAGGCTACATAAATTTCCATTACGGTAAACTCCGGATTGTGTGTGCGGTCCATTCCTTCGTTGCGGAAGTCCTTGGCAAATTCGTAAACGCCGTCAAATCCACCCACGATCAGGCGTTTCAGGTAAAGTTCGTTGGCAATACGCAGGTATAGCGGGATATTTAAAGCATTGTGATGGGTGATAAACGGACGGGCAGTTGCACCTCCGGGAATAGATTGAAGAATGGGTGTTTCAACTTCAAGGTAGCCTTGTTCGTTGAAAAACTGGCGCATGGTGTTGATAATTTTGGTCCTTTTCAGGAAGGTGTCTTTTACCTGCGGATTGACAATCAGATCGACGTAACGCTGACGGTAGCGGAACTCAGCATCAGTTACCGCATCAAATGTTTGACCGTCTTTTTCCTTAACTATTGGTAACGGACGCAATGATTTACTCAGAACCAACATTTCTTTCACATGAACAGATAATTCGCCAACCTGTGTGATAAAAGCAAAGCCTTTAATCCCAATGATATCACCGATGTCCAGTAGTTTTTTAAATACATCGTTGTACAACGATTTGTCTTCGTCCGGACAAATTTCGTCGCGATTGATGTATAACTGAATCCGGCCCGTTGCATCCTGTATTTCGGCGAACGAAGCTTTTCCCATGATACGGCGGCTCATGACACGACCTGCCAGCACAACATCCTGGTAGTTATTCAGTTCAGGTTTGTAGTTTTCTTTGATTTTGGCAGTGGAAACGTTTATAGGAAATTCAGCAGCAGGGTAGGGATCCAATCCCATTTCCTTCATTTTCAGCATCGAATTTCTTCTAACCAATTCCTGTTCGCTTAATTCAGATATGCTCATTTCGTGATTCAGATTAAAAATTCAAAAAAATTTTTCCGCAAAGATAGTAAACTATTGCATTTGGGTATCCACGCTCATTTCGTTGCCACCAAAAAACTATCGTTGTCACTCAGAAAATATTTGTCAGGCTAAACTTTTGACAAGGTGAAGCTTAGTTCGCAGGAGCTTATTTTTTGTTAACAAAATGTGAATTAATGTGATTGAATTACTTTCTATATCTGAGTTCATTTTTTATCTTTGAGAAATTTTTGTGCAAAAAATGGCTTGAGGTACACCGAATGGATAAGGTCTGGAATATTAAAAAAGAGGGCGATCTTAATATCATTAAACATTTATCGGCAGCGTTAAATGTTAATATGATTATTGCCAATCTTTTGGCTCAAAGAGGCATCACCAACTATGCCGAAGCACAGGCTTTTTTCCGTCCAAAATTAACTGATCTCCACGACCCTTTCCTGATGAAAGATATGGATAAGGCCGTGGAGCGGCTGGAGCAGGCCATTGACAAGCAGGAAAAAGTATTGATTTACGGCGATTATGATGTGGATGGAACTACCTCTGTTGCCATGATGTATCAGTTCCTTCGTACGCGCCTTAAAAACCTTGATTATTACATTCCCGATCGTTATTCCGAAGGTTACGGTATTTCCAAAACGAGCATTCTTTATGCTGCCGAGCAAAATATTTCACTGGTCATTGTTCTCGATTGCGGAATTAAGGCCGTCGAAAAGATCAAAATGGCGAAGGACCTTGGTATCGATTTCATTATATGCGACCACCACAATTCTGACGAAACTATTCCCGATGCTGTTGCAGTGCTCGATCCCAAACGACTGGACTGCAACTATCCCTACAAAGAACTTTCGGGTTGTGGGGTGGGTTTCAAATTACTTCAGGCTTTTTCAAAACGAAATAATATTCCCTTTTCAGAATTAACCGAATTGCTCGATCTGTTGGTGGTCAGTATTGCTTCCGACATTGTTCCGGTAACCGGTGAAAACAGGGTGCTTGCTTATTATGGGCTGAAAAAACTCAACACCTCGCCAAGTATCGGGCTGAAAACGATTATGCAATTTTCAGGAATCAATTCTGAGGAAATTTCGATCAGCGATATTGTGTTTAAAATAGGTCCGCGGCTAAATGCTTCGGGACGTATTGAACATGGGAAGAAGTCGGTTGCTATCCTGACAGCCAGCAATGATGAAGAAGCTCTGCTGCTGGGCGACGAAATTAATTCGTACAACGAAATCCGGAAAACGCTCGATCGCGACATCACTCAGGAAGCGCTCGAAATGATCCTCCGCGATCCGGAACATGATGCAAAAAACTCGACTGTACTTTATAACCGAGACTGGCATAAGGGAGTGGTTGGTATTGTGGCCTCGCGCCTGACCGAACATTTTTACCGCCCAACTGTGGTGTTAACCGAATCGAACGGGTTGGCAACCGGATCGGCCCGCTCGGTACGCGATTTTGATCTGTATGAAGCTATCGGTGCCTGCAGCGATTTACTTGAATCGTATGGTGGCCACATGTATGCGGCCGGGTTGACCATGAAAATAGAGAATATTTACGAGTTCTCGCGACGGTTCGAAGACATCGTGACCAAACAGATTACCAATCAACAACAAACCGAGTCAATTGATGCCGACGCTAAAATATTGCTTTCTGATATCACGCCTAAGTTTTACCGGCTTCTCAAACAATTTGCCCCCTTTGGGCCTCACAATATGCTGCCTGTTTTCATTACCGAAAATGTGCTTGACAGCGGAACCAGTCGGCCGGTAGGAAAGAATCAGGAACATTTAAAACTCGATTTAATAGAACCTACCAGCAATTCATCTCAATTTTCCGGAATTGCCTTCAATCAGGCCCATCATTTTGAAGCAATCAATCAAGGGTTGCCTTTCGACATCTGCTATTCCATTGCCGAAAATGAATTCCGGGGCAAAACCAATCTTCAGCTTTATATCCGCGACATCAAGACCAAAATGTATTAACAGACCGGCTCTGTTTATTGATTTTTCATTCACTTCCATTCAATAGCCGACTCCGATTTTGGCAATGAAAAACCTGCCTCCAATTGGGTTTGCCAATTAAAAGCAGGCTTTTAAATAGTCCAGAGACTTTCCCCAGCTTTATGCTTCTTTATTCAAAATATTGAGTTTGCTTAATATCCAGAAAATCAGCGAAAGAACTACGCCAACAATTGCAGCAAAAGCCATCCCTTTTAGCTGAACGGAACCAATACTGATGCTGGCGCCGCTGACGCCAACCACAAAGGTTACTGCTCCCAGAACCATGTTGCTGTTCTTGCTGAAATCAACTTTTTGTTCCACAAACATGCGGAACCCCTGTACGGCAATTACACCATATAACAGCATGGTAATGCCGCCCATTACTGCACTTGGAATCGTAGAAATAGCTGCCGAGATTTTACCAATGGTTGAAAATGCGATAGCCAAAAGAGCGGCGCCACGAATCACCCAAACCGAATAAACACGGGTGATGGCCATTACGCCAATGTTTTCGCCATAAGTGGTATTGGGTGGCGACCCGGCAAATCCAGACAACACATTGCTGATCCCGTCGCCCAACAACGAGCGGTGCAATCCCGGATTCTCCATCAGGTCAGAATTCGTAATTTTTCCGGTCACAATCAGGTGGCTGATGTGTTCGGCCAATACCACAATACAGGCCGGAGCAATTATAACAATTGCATTGAAGTCGAATACCGGAGTTTGAAACTTTGGAAGTGCAAACCATGCTGCGTTGCTGATTGCAGCAGTATCAATCATTCCCATGGCCAAGGCCAGCAGATAACCGGCCACGACAGCAAAAAGAATTGGGATTACCTGCATAAAACCTCTGAACATTACCGATCCGGCAATACCAACAATCAGGGTAAACATCGAAACGATAACCACATTGGAGTTCATCACAAATGGCTGAACAGCTTGTCCAACATTGGTAGGCCAGGGAGCCAAACCAGCCTGTTGTGCAGCAACCGGAGCCAGTTCGAGACCGATGATGGCCACCACCGCGCCCATAACTGCAGGAGGCATGACAATATCAATCCATTTGATTCCCCAGAATTTGACTACAAATGAAATGACGATGAAAAACAAGCCGAAGAAAATAAATCCCGACTGTGCATGTGTAAATCCTCCATAAGTAGCAATGACCAGCATGGCCGGAGCAATAAATGCAAAACTGGAGCCCAGATATGCAGGGATACCGCCTTTGGTTATCCAGGTGTAAAGCAAGGTGCCAACACCATTCATCAGCAAAGCAATGGCCGGATCGACTCCCAGAAGAATAGGAACCAGGATGGTTGCGCCAAACATGGCCGTCAGGTGTTGAAAACTGAGCGGTAAGCTCTCTAATACAGGTAGTTTTTCATGAATACCGATAATTCGTCTCGACATTGGCAGTTCTCCTTCAAGTTTAAAGATTAGTTAATTTCTTTTTTATGATTTGAGTTACACTCAAAACCGGCTGAAATTAACAATTGTTTTGCAACCTGATGGAGGTGTCAAAATTTAGATATTCACAAAATATGTTAGTAAAATGAATTACAGAAACTCGGTCGCTGAACAGAACAGGATTGGATTGAGGCTGGAAACTGAGTTTCAGGGAAGAACTGAAATGATTTGGGCCTGGGAACCCGGTTTTTGACAAGTGAAAAATGCAGATCGGGTTGATTTAGCTCGCTTCTTTTACCAGCAATTGCAGCAAGTTTGCTTCCAGTTCTGTTCCCGAAAGCTTTTTGCCGATAAACACCAGCTTGCTGAAGCGCTCTTCGGTTCCCCAGGGTTTGCCGATTTCGAACATGAACGAGGCTCTGACGGCATGAAACACAAACTGGTCTTCGGTTTGATCGAAGCTCACGATACCTTTTACCCGAAACACATTTTCCTGATTGAAATACAGGTAATTTTGTATCCACAGTCCAAATTTGTTTACATCAAAACTTCCCTTGAAGGTAAACCCTACGGAAGTGATGTCGTGCTGGTGCTCCTGTTCTCGGACTGGATTGTGGATGAACGATCTTCCGGAGGTGTTGCCCGAAAGGCTGATGCCGCAAAAAGCAAGCGCCGACTTTTCGACAGCTGCCCCCGAAAATGACTGTGTGTCAAGCACCTGAATGTCATTAATGGCGCCAAATGAAGTGACATAAACCGACGCCATCGGGTTAATGCTTTCTGTCATCGCTTTTACCTTTTTGAGGTAGTCGGAGTGCACGCTATCAGCTTTGTTTATCAAACCCAGGTCGGCCATTGCGAGCTGTTTACGCACTTCGGGCTGTTCGTCAATCAGGTCTTCCAGGTTAACCGCGTCAATTACGCAAACCACGCTGTCGATGAGGAAACGCTCCTGTATCGTCGTTTCCGATACAAAGGCATCCACAATACTTGTCGGATCGGCAATGCCGGTAGTTTCAATCAGCAAGTGATCAAATTCGTGTGAACTGCCCAGTAAATTATCGAGTGTGTTCAGGAAGTCGTTGCCCAGCGTACAGCAAATGCAGCCACTACTCAGCTCAAAAATGGCATCCGACGAAGCTTTGATTAAACCGCCGTCGATTCCGGTTTCACCAAATTCATTCTCAATAATGGCAAATTTTTTCTCCGGATGCTTTCTAATCAGCTGATTCAGCAAACTGGTTTTTCCTGCTCCTAAAAAGCCGGTTATGATGGTTACAGGAATGCGTTCGGGATTCATGGCCATTTTATAGTACAAAAGATCTCTGATCCAGCAATTGGTTCAGTTCGTTGATTACCAAAACACCGGTAGCCTGAAGAAGTTCGCGCGATTGATGTCCGTTGGCTATCAGCACGCACAGGCAACCCAACTCGGTGGCTACTTCGTAATCGTGAATGGTATCACCAATCAGGACAAGCTCGTTGGGGTTCATCTTTAGTTTCTGAATCAGAATATGGCCATTTTCTATTTTGGAGTGGGCATAATGGTCACCAAGTCCCGAAACATGTTCGAAGAAGTGGCTGATTTGGTAATGATTGAGGCATTGATCCAACGTCTCCTGCTTCATCG
This sequence comes from Prolixibacteraceae bacterium, assembly GCA_963676535.2. Lineage (GTDB taxonomy): Bacteria > Bacteroidota > Bacteroidia > Bacteroidales > Prolixibacteraceae > Aquipluma. The sequence goes on from CAXXKQ010000017.1 coordinate 229,246, forward strand.
CCGACAAGATAAACTGGCGGATACCGGTTGCCTGAAAGTGCTTCAGGACTTTTACCGAATCGGCTTGAAGGCTGCATCCGCTGACGAGCTGGTTATAACGATCGATAAATTCGAGGGCCGGAACTTCGAATGGTTCAGTCTCGAAATCAAAGCCAATTTTTTGGTAATAATCTTTTACAGGAAATGTAAACACATCTTTGTAACGATCAACCGACAGTGATGGCAGGCCACGTTTGACAAGCATTTCGTTCATGGTTTCAACAGCAAGCCCGGTATCATTGAGTAGGGTGCCGTTCCAATCCCAGATTATTCCTTTAATTTGGCCGGTCATTTTCTAAACCAGTGATTTCTGCTTGTTGAGAATGGGATTGACATACATCTGCAGAAACATGGTCCGGATTGTTTCTGTATCGCCCGGTATCAGAGCAGTTGCCTCATCGAGCATTGCTGTAAAACGGGCATACTGTTCCGGATTATATTGATCGGTATTGTTTGATGTGTTGTTCAGAATATCGTCAGCAATGTAATTGTTGGGCCAAAGTTTAAAGTTGTCGTAAATCTGCTGGTCGATGTGATCAGCGAGCTTTTCAATTTGGGCAGAAAGGGTCTCTTCGGCGGCAAATAAATCAATATCGCCAACAATAGGTTCTCCAAAACCAAAATGCACCCTTCCTTTGGGGCGGATCAATCCTTCTCCCATGCTGCGTAAATCATCTTCCTGCGTTTTTTCGAACCCTTCAGTTTGCTTTTTGTATAACTCGTCTACCTTTGAAATCCCGCAAGGTTCAATCTCATACGAAATCGAAAGTGGTACAATCCGAAGCTCTTTAAAGCCTTCAGCAAACTCCTTGGTATTGCTTAGATTCAGCATCTTCAATATGGCCAACTGGGTTTTGTCGTTTCCGTCTTTGGTTCGGCCCTCACGTTGGGCAATCCAAACAGAAGTGTTTTTCTGGGTAATGTCGCGGCGAATGTATTCCGAAAGCTTCTTGGATGCCATCAGCAACTCGCGCACCGGAAGGTTGCGGCGAACGACAAAGGCTCGGTTAAGCTTCACGGTGTATTCAATCCATTTTTCGATCAGCAGGTTATTCCCGATGGCAATTTCGGTGGTATTCATTCCTTCAAGCACAATCAGGTAATTCATGATGGCCGAATCGAGAATAATGTCGCGGTGATTTGAAATGAACAGGTAGCTGGTGTGCTTATCCAGATTTTCAAGTCCGCTGGAAGTCAAGCCATCGGTTGACGGCTTCAGAATCAGGTCTTCAACCAGGTGGTAAACGAAATTGAACTGAAGGTCCTTTATCGAATGAATATTGGCGAGCATGAGTTTAATCTGCTCAATTTTAGCCTGATCTCTGAAAATAAACTGCAGGATGTGCTGAAAATTTTCGTCCTGAAGAAGTAATTGAAGGTAGTGATTGACCTCCAGATCATCGAATGGACGAATATCGTCGAAGTTGATTTTGTGAACCATTCCAATCTATTTTTGACGCGCAAATATAGTAATTGTTCCCGGTTACTGATGAAACCTGACCGAATTCCGGCTGTGAGGGACAATCATGAAGTTCAGAATATCTTCTTTCAGGATAGGAGCTGTTGCTCCGGTTGTTGTAGCGACCATTGCTCCGGCAGCATTTCCAAAGCGAAGCGCTTCGTCAATCGGATAATCATTCATGTAGTAGTGCACAAATCCGGCTGAAAAAGCATCGCCTGAGCCGACGGTATCGCCCAGACTAATCTGGTACCCAGGATCGTAATAAAATATATCTTCCTGAGTCAGGCAAAATGCCCCGTTTGGGCCGAGGGTACACAGCAGGATATCCAGGTTGAATTTTTCAATCGTTTCCTGAGCCAGTTCTTTAAGGTTTTCGCTCTTCAGTCCAAGCAATTCGCGGGTAATGAAAAGCTCGTCATCATTGGTTTTTAGTATATTGGCCATTTTCAGGCTGTCTTCGATGGTGGCTGCCGTATAGCATTTCTTCCGGAGGTTAATGTCCAGAAATTTAACTACATCGGGTGATTCGTGGATGAGTTCGCGCAAGGTATTTTTTGAAATTCCGTAGCGCTGAACCAGAGTACCAAAACATACGCAGTCGGCCTGACTGAACGCTTCCATCATTTCGGAATTAATCTCGATGTGATCGTAAGCCACATCGGGAATGATGTCAAAATCTGGATTACCTACTTTGTCAATTTTTACCTTGACATATCCGGTCGGAAATTCATAGTCGGTCTGAATATTTTCGTCGGAAACGCCCAGGTTGCGAAGGGCCTCGCGGACTTCTTTTCCTGCTTTGTCGTTTCCAACCTTGCTGAGAAGTGTCCCCTGATCGCCGAAGGAGTTGATCCGGTAAATAAAATTGGCTGGTGCACCGCCGAGTACTTTCCCATTGGGAAGTATGTCCCACAACAACTCACCGAAAGCCGCAATTTTCTTTGGCATGGTTATCCTTTAAGATTTGGCGAAAGATAGAAAAAAATTGAAAATCGTGTTCCGGACCATCAGGATACTTTTGAACCTTGAATGAACAGGAGAGAGGAGGAAAAAGATCAGAAGAATAGCCAGAAATTTAAAGCTCCAAATAGTATTTATCTGCGAGGGTTAAAGATGAGTTCATTAAGTTAACACGTCAAGGACCAATGAGGAAGCTCCCAATACGGCACTATTCTTCAGTTCGGAAATTTCAATTTTCAATGATCGGTAAAGTCGTTGATAGGGGAATTCATTTTCAAGAACGAGCCGCATTCCCCGTTCAAACAGGGGATAAGATTGATTGTATCTATCAGGTATTCAAATTTCTGACTAATTTGTTCGTGTTTAACATCTTTTTCACTTAGGAGGATAGCATAGAAGAATTTTTGAAGGACTTTCTGCTTCCCATATTACCTTATCTATTGACGCCGGGAAAAAGAATTTATCTCCTTGCTCGAACGAATGCGCCTCACCGTTACAGAAAACAATTCCGTTACCAGCGTATATTACTGCAACATAAAAATCACCATTTCCCTCCATTTCAATCTGCCCAATAAGCTCAAGTTCTTTGAGGGCAAAACAATCCGTGTGGTTTTCATTAAATACCGTTTTTAGGGTATATTCTTCTGTAGATTCCAGCACTTTTGGTATAATTTTCCATCTTTTTATGGCCTCATCGTAAGAGCATCCGTCATAGTGAAAACATTGTAGCATCTTTTCTTCGCCAACACCCTGGTGAATAAGCTCTTCGCTTATCTTTAATCCATTAGGTGTAACTTTTTCTGCCCGCATGGTGTAATCTGTTGGCTCTTGCACCTCCAACAAAAAGCATCCTGAACCAATCACATGAGGAACACCACCATAAATCATAAATGCATCACCTTCTTTTACCTCAAAGCGATGTAAACAGTCTAACATGCCCTGAATATTCTGTGTCCGAAAGAGATTCTCCCAATATGCACTTGTCACTCCTTCCTTAAATCCAAGGTAGATACAACTCTTCTCGCCTTGCAATTCCCTGCCTCCCAGAATGTACCAAGATTCAGTTTTCCCAAAGGGAGAATTGAACACCGTGCGGGCATACTCCTTATCGGGGTGAACCTGGATGGTGAGTCTCTCTGCGGAATCGAGCATTTTTATCAGGATCCCCATTGCACCAAACTTCTTCGCAATTCTTTCCCCTAAAAAAAGAGTAGGGTCTGTCGCAATAATTGTGGAAAGAAGAACATTACCCTCCGGAGTAATCACACGGGACAGCCCCTCCTCTATCGGCCTGCCCTTTCCTCTTGCCACAATTGTAGACATTATCCACTCTTCCGGCATATTCCCATCCTGATCGAGGTCAGTTTTCTGCCATTTATCTATTAGAGCACCACCAAGATAAGTTCGCCAAACCCTATTAGGCTTTTGCTTTAATGGCAACAGCCCATATTTTAAAGCTTCATTTTTTGTCATTAAACTTCGGTCTTTTCATTATTAGATTTAAGCGTCAAGAACACAGAAAACATAGACGCTAAAACCAGAAATAATCCCATGCTAAAAAAGGGCACCCAATTCCCTGACCGAGTCAGGACGGGAACTAATCTGGTTGAAATAATTACTCCAACCACGGCAGACAATCCCCCTAAACCAGCCAGCGATCCCACTGTTTTCCCGGAGTGAAAATCGGTGGGAAGAGTTTGAATATTGGTTATGGAAATCAGAAAACCTCCAAGTATAAGGACTAACATGAGGGTGGCAGCCATTGCCGATGGAGCAAAGGCGGCACCTATCATTCCCGGGATCATGATTAGTCCGCCAAGTGTAATTGTAATCTTACGCGCCTGAATGGGGCTGTAGCCCTTTTCGATGAGTTTGCCTGCAATCCATCCACCGCCCAGCCCCCCCAAAGCTGCACCAGCGAAGGGGATCCATGCGACAGACGCTATCGCTCTCAGGTCCAGGTGATACACCTCATGTAAATAAATCGGGAGCCACGTCATAAACATCCACCAAACCGGATCAAGAAATAACCGACTTAAGATTACTGAATAACTACGCCTGTCGCGCAACAACTGCTTAATACTCCAGGTTTGTTTCTCTGTCTTTTCTACAACCGGCATTCCTTCGAGTATATATTCCCGCTCTTCAGGTGTAATCCACGGATGTTTTTTAGGCGAAGTTTTAGTAATGATGTACCAAGGTATTACCCATAGTGCACATATACCCCCAAGTATTAAAAAAGTAACCCGCCAACCTAAACTAAGAAACAGGAATGGTATGATTACAGGCACCAGAATATTTCCCAGCGAGGAGGCAGCTCCGTAAAAGCCCTGAGCGATGGCTCTCTCCTTGAGTGGAAACCACTCTGCATTTACCTTTGTCCCTCCGGGGAACGGACCCGCTTCTCCTAAACCAAGCATCACCCTGAAAAAGGCCAGAGACTTGATTCCTGATACAAAGCTGGTTAGTGCTATTGCCCCACCCCATACCAAAGCGGAAATAGAAAACCCTTTCCGGGTCCCAATCTTATCGTAAATTCTGCCTGACACAAGGTTGCTTATTCCGTAAGCTGCCATAAAGGCAATATTAATCCAGGCTAATATTTCCTTGCTTCGGTTTTGTTGTTCCTCTGCATTCAACGATCCATCAGTAAGCCCAAGTTCCGAAGCTATTCCCTTCCTTACAACTTGCCCGGTATGGCTGTCAGTTCCGTCAAGCCACATATAATTAAGGGTTCCCCTGTCAAGTATATTTATCGTTATTACCAGCGTAACCAAGCTTAGTATTAACCAGCGCAATCCTCTTATCTTCAATATAATGGTTTTTTATGATTTATTTAAGCCAATTCATTTTGAATTAAACTCACTTACTGCATCAAACATTGCCACAATATTTTGTGGTGGCACATCAGGAAGAATATTATGTATCGTATTAAAGACAAAGCCACCTCCCTCTGAAAACACTTCCAATCGTTCCAATACTTGTTCGCGTACCTGTTCCGGCGACCCAACGTTGAGTGTACCTACCGTTTCGATGCCTCCGCCCCAAAAAGTGCATGAACTGCCAAACTCTTGCTTTAATTTTCTGAAATCCATATTGGCACAACTGGTTTGGACCGGATTAAAGATTTCTATTCCGGCATCAATCATATCGGGCATAAGCGAATAAATTGAGCCACAAGAGTGAATCATTGTGTGCATTTGACTATTTTTCTTCACATAGTCGCAAAGTTGTTTAAGGCGTGGTTTGAATATTTGACGGTATGTTTCCGGACTCATAAATGGTCCATTCGACATCCCAAAGTCATCACCAAATCGAATAATGTCCACTACATCGCCCACTGCTGCACAAACTTTTTCAAGCGTTTTTAAATGCTTTTCCAGGAGTTTGTCAAGTAAGGCCTCTACATTATCCGGCTCACACATTAAATCCATTAAAAAATTATCTATCCGGCGAAGAAAGCACCCCCACTCAAATAAGTTGCAGCCACACCCCATAATTATCGCCTTATCAGTGCTTTGCCTCAAACGGATGGCATTTTTACGAAGCTGCTCGTAGAAATCTGCCTCACCTGCATGATCCCATGGACTACGCGCATCCTTTGACCACATTACCTTCCCCATTTGAGTACCCAAACCGGAGAAATCGTCAGGATAACCATCCTCGTAAGGGAAATAGCATTGATCAAAAAATGTGGCACCGATCGGCATTTTTGACAATATACGCTCACCATCACTGTCATAAGTAACATGAGAACCATCCGCCTGCGTCTCCGGCTTAAACCATATAGGGTAATATGCTGATGCACCGTTCGGCATAACGATTGGATACCAATCTGATGGCTTGGCATTGAATGTTCGGCCGATGTCAATTACATCAACACCAAATCGATCCAGGATAAAATCATCGGGCTGTGCCAATTGCTGCACCACATCGTAGATTAAGGTAGGCAACTCTTCTCTGCCTATATATTTTATTAAATTGGAATACGCAATGGCAGATATACCGGAACTTGTTGTTGCGCCCAAATCCACAGGCACTTTATCCATCTTTTGATGGTTAATACTCGCCAAAATCCTTTCTCTTGAATTCATTGTTATCATTTAAAACTATCGATTAATTTACTGACGATACGAGTGAAGCAGAAGCATCGCCATCCCCGGTAAGTACTCTCTTTTGCAAAGGAGCACATAAAATATTTTCCAAAATTGACTCACCAATATCAGGCTTATTTACTAAATATTCCTGAAAAGAGTCCGTCCTATTTCCCTCTAAACCCGAGGTCTGCCTGGTCGGATTCATAGGAGTGTTGACGAGCGTTATAGCCAGGATTTTAATTTTGTCATTTTTAGGTAAAAGCAGCGTCGTAACTGTTTTTGACGGATTTAAATGGATGTTATATTTAAAGAGGTAAGTAGTCCGGCAGGTATCATCGCCTTTGGAAGTATGCCGGTGCGTCAGTACGGAAGCTATATTTTCCTTGATCGGGCCGTCCCATCCTTTGAGATCTCCCTGTAAAGCATAGAATTCAGCAATCCAGTCGCGGACTGCAATTGTTTCTGAAGTCTTTTTCCCGTTTTTATAACCAACCTTAAATGTCCCCTTTTCACTGGTTGCTCCGCCTGCGGCAACGGCCAAAATCTGCAGGGATGAATAATTCCCTGCCGGAAGATTGATGGCCTGGCCAACACAATTGACCATGTTTTTTGAACCTTTTGTCGTATCGCCTACCGCGAAGGCTATGTCCTCGCTCTCTACCATCCGGGGCATCAGCTCTGCTGCAAATGAATTTCCCATGCCATCCAGGTTACCATCTGTCCGCAAACCGTTTGAACTTATCCCATCCAGATTGTAGGAGGCCTTCAAATCAACCTTGGTAAGTACCGGTTTGCTATCCTGGTAGGCTGGATTTTCAAAGGATACCCGAAAACTCTTTATTTCATACTGGTGCAGTGTAGTGCTGAGGAGTTTGCCTGAGAAGTTAGCAGTCCCCAAATGATCTTCGATCAGGTTGACCGTTGTCGCAGTTTTTATGTTTCCCTGAAAGGCAACCTTGCAATTTGTTGAAGGTACCCCGTTGATTTCAACCAGGCGTACGATCAGGTCTGTGGGATGGTCCTCCGCTTTCTTGATGGCAGTTATCATCACATTGGACTGGTCTACACTGACGAAAGAATATTCCTTGCCCAAACTCCCGCCGTGAGGAGCTACCTGTTTGGCTATAACCGGGTAGTTCATCTCATTGGCTTGCTTTACAGTCTGTGCTTTTTTCCAATCCCCGGCATGAGGATAGATTGAATAAGTGGTGGTATAAGTACCTTTTTCGAACCGGGTATCCTTGTTGTTGGAAGATTTAAACAGCGAGAGCCTGAGCCTGTTGTTAAGCGCGTCCCAACCGTATTTACTGTCATTCAGGATACTTACCCCGTATCCGTCTTTGGACATATCGGCCCATTTGTGCCCGTAAACCTCAAATTTGGCCGCTGTCTCCGGGGTGTTCCTGGTTACCGAACGGCTGATGTTCCCAAACGGGATTTCATAAGTACAGGAATCCGGCGCTACGTTCAAAGGAAAGGATACTTTTAACATTTTAAACTGCTCGTCCCAATCGATAGCTGTTTTGATGTCTATCCTCTCAAGGTTCGAGTACATGACAATATCCTGGGTAATGGCAGAGCCCGGAGTAGCCCCTGCCGTTGTTGATTTGTTGAAACGGTAAACCACCCTAACAGGCCCTGATTCAATAATCTTCAGGTTGGACAGGTTGTTGATCAGCGCCGGGGTTGCTTCCATCTCCTTTTGATCAACATCGCGGGAGTTGCTTTTGTCGACCAAAAGCTGCAATTCATTGGCTTCAGATCCGGGTTTAATGGCTTCCCATGAACTGCCTTTTAAACGGACACTGGTAAAATTTCCTGTTGTATTGCTGAGGGTTGCTTTAATCGCTCCATTCTCAATTACGTTGCCCCCAATTTTTAAGCCGGTTTCAAATTTAGAGGATGAAATACCGGGAGTTACCTTGAAAACTTTAAAACCCGTACCCGGAATATGGTTTGCTTCAAAAACGATGGTTGCAGTTTTCCCGTTCAACGCTTTGACCTGGGAAGGCACTTCTTTATTGGCAGCGTCAAAAACCTTTACCGAGCTTACTTTGCTGTCAAATACTACCTGGGTTTCCACCACATCATTTCTTTCCCACGATAAAGGGTTAAAAACAATTACTGGCACATTACCTTTCCCAACCTCTGTTGCTGCCCTTGATGCAACAGCCTCGCAGACGTAATTCAGGGTGGTATCCAAAAAGTTTGTTGTTATCCCGAAGGTCCGGAGCGTCCGGTTGTAAGCTGTGTTGTTGCACCAGGTACCGTTGCTGTGATCGTGGTTGGTAAGCAAACAAAGGTATTCCCAGGTTTGCTTTAATTTATCGACAGGGTAGCCTGCTGCGCCGAGCGACATGGCCATAGAGGCAAATTTCTCGGTTTCTTCCACTTTTACATCAGTCTTTCTCCGGTAATATTTTTCTGCGGCCCCGCAGGTCCATACCCCACGCCGGGAATCTACATACAGCTCGTCTTTCCACGTCGGAAGTTTGGCAAGATTCGGATCGCTGATGATGGCATCATAAAAATCCTTAAAAGTGGAAATTTTCAAAGTGGGGCAATTGGCCCGTGTGTTAAGTACGTGAATGGAATCGATCCATGACTGCATAGGTCCTCCACCATTATCGCCGGGACCGAACGTCCTCAGGGCTTTTTTTAAACCATAAGCAACACCCCTGTCCATGGTCACATTCATGTAGTTGCTATTTGTAGGTATTCCTCCATATCTGCCATAATAAAAGCTGTTGCATGTAAAGAAATCAGTTCCATCGGGCGATCTCCAATTACATAGATATGGTACCCTGAAAGCTTTGTTTGCATCCAGTTTTGTTTCGACAAAAAGATCCATTCCGCATAATTTAAGTATCTGCGGATAGGTCCAGATATGTCCAAAGCTGTCGGGCAGGTATCCAATTTTAATATCTGTGTCGAGTTCTTTTCTCGCATACCGCTTGCCTATTAAGAAATTACGTGCGGCAGTTTCTCCTGAGGGGAGCGTATTATCCGGTTCACACCATTGGCCTCCGGCAATTTCCCAGCGACCAGCAGCGATGAGCTTTTTTACCTGCTGAAACAAATCCGGACGATACTCCTGAAGCCAGCGGTAAACCTGCGACTGGGTTAACATGAATTTATAATCAGGGTTATTTTTACAATTATCAAGCTGATTGTTAACTGTCCGCATGATATCGGTTACGCAGCGTTGCCAGTCGAAGTACCAGCACAAGTCGATGTGGTCTTCAGGCACCAGGTAATTGGTATAAGTTTTATCGTAGGTTAATGAAGAATCTCGTTTTTGCTTGCTCAAAATGTTGGCAAAATCGTTCGTTTGACCATGTGCAATTGATGAGGATACCACAAGACTAGCTACTAATAAATAGCTAATAAACAGCTTGTTGAAAAAGTTCATTTATTAAATTTTTTAGATTAGTTCAAAATTTGCTTAATATAGTTTTATCTCTCTGCCCGTTATTTATAGCTAGTCCTATGAAATAACATACTCCCCGATCAACTTTTAAAAGGCATTATTCCCCTGCATAACGATTTACTTAGATGACGTTAGTTATTTAGAATCCATTTGAAATCTAAAGATGCCCAAAATTTTCAGATAAATAGAATAAAATGACTATCGGGAATGAACTAAACAGTTCCAAAGAAAATGAAATCTTAAGAACTATTCTAAGCTCAAATTGCCGATAGTCATTAATAAAAAAATTCGATTCAATCGTAGCCTGAGTTTTGTTTTATTTTATCAGGATTAGACTGGATTACTTCAAGAGGAATGGGTATCAATAAGTCTTTATTTGAAACGGTGAAACCTTTTGATGACATAACTGCAATCATTCTGCCGGTCCGCAGCAAATCAAACCACCGATGATCCTCGAAAGCCAGTTCCACTCTTCGTTCCTGTTCAATTGCCAAACGGAATTCCTGCTGGTTGGCCACCCTGTATTTTGGATCCAAATTGTTGGCTGTTTTAGCTGGAATTCCTGCCCGTTGGCGAATTTGATTTAATAAGTCAAATGCTTGTCCAGTAGCCTGAAATCCAAGTTCATTTAAAACTTCGGCATACATAAGGAGTACATCTGCATACCTTAAAACCGGCCAGTTATTATCGCTATCTCCATCTGTAAAGGGAACATCCATATACTTTATGGTATATCTCATAGCGACAAATTTGCCTTTGCTATCTGTAAAACCTGACTTCATTGAGAGATTTTTTCTCAGGTCGCCTGCTTCATATGCGCCTTCCATATCCGCTGTAGGAGCATTGCTGGAACCTGTGCTACCTACTGCTACAACAATGTTCCCTGATCCCCTGGGGGCAAATGTATTGGCAAAAGGACTGCCCGTACCTGTTCCCCCTTTTTTGTACTGAACTTCGAAAATCGATTCCTTGCTGTTTTCGTGCTGTAAATCCCAAAGATGCGCGTAATTTGGTAATAGACTATATCCTTTTGCCATAACTTTTTCAAGATACGTTTTGGCATTTGGATAATCTTTCTTTGTGAGATATACTTTCCCGAGAATTCCCTGAGCAGATCCTGATGTTGCCCGGCCAATGTCATTTCCGCTGTAGCTGTCTAGCAACCATCCTTCCGCATTTTTGAGGTCAGAAATAATTTGCGTATATATCTCATCAACGCTGGCCCTGCCAAATTTATAAGCTTCCTGTACCGTTGTTTCATGCGTAATCAACGGCACACCACCAAATAGTTGTACCAAATAAAAATAAGTTAGACCTCTTAAAAAAGAGACTTCTCCTTTATACCTGTTTTTCAGGGTTTCGTCCATGGTCACCGGATCAATGCGATCAAGAATAACATTGCAGCGCAGAATCATGTTGTACATATCATTCCAAACATTATTGAGGTTTGGATTTGCAGAATTCATTGTAAAAAGGTAAACACTTTCTGTATCGAAGGAGTTTCCAGGGAGCCAGGAAGCCTCGGTATTGTCGGACCGCATTTCGCCAAAAAGGAACAAAGAACTGTTAAACATGCCGCTACTTCTAAGCTTTGTATAGGCAGCATTAACGGCCAAATTAATATCTTCCTTTGATTTATAAAAACTGGAAGAGTTAATATCCGATTGCGGTGCAAGATCAATAAATCCTTCTGAACAAGATTGAAGGAGAAGCACTATTAATATTATAATGAAATTTTTGTAGCGCATATCAATTGATTTTTAAGTAATTAGAAATTAATGTTTATACCTAAAAGGAATGTCCTTGAAACTGGATATCCTGAATAGTCAACGCCCTTGGCAAGATCTGTACCTTGCGTACTTACTTCCGGATCAAATCCCCAGTAATTGGTAAAAGTGTACAAATTTGAGATAGAGAAGTATAAGCGTGCATCCTTAATACCAAATTTGTTCAATTGGTTATTCTTAAAATTGTATCCCAGATTTACATCTTTAATCCGTAAATAGGAACCGTCCTCAATCCAATAAGAGGATGGCTCTTTTTGCAATCCACGATACAAAGTATTTGCCTTAAATAAAGTGCCGTTTCCAGGTTGCTCAGGCGAACGCCAGCGATTAACCATCTCTGCTTTACCATTTCTGTCGCCGTGATAAAAATTGGTAAAACGTGATGAACACCTCAAAACTTCATTGCCGTATAAACCTGTCAGTAATATTTTAAGGTCAAAATTTTTGTACGAAAAACTATTGGTCATCCCAAAAATAAAATCAGGCTGGTTATTTCCGATAATAGTGCGGTCGGCTGATGAAATAGTACCATCATGGCTCACATCGCGGATAATAGGGTCACCAATTTGATCGGTGGAAAGATGAGCGTGATTATCGATTTCTTCCTGAGTCATATAAACCCCCTCAAAGATGTAACCATACATGTTCGACATGGGTTTCCCAACTTCTGTTACAAAGGCATTGGAAGCATTTGGCGCACTGGCGTAAATTGGCCGGTTATCAGGTCCCAAAGCCAATACCTTGTTCCTGTTTAATGAGAAATTAAAATCAGTATCCCATTTAAAAATTCGAGTAGTATTATGGGTTGAAACTGAAAATTCCAGACCCCGGTTGCGAACTTTCCCAATATTCTGTAGCTGTGAACCGTATCCGGTAATACGCGGGACAGGGACATTTAATAACAGGTCATTGGTTTTACTGCTGTAATAATCTATTTCGAAATAAATCCGGTTATCGAATAACCCCAAATCCATACCGATATTTAACTGTTGGGTTTTTTCCCAGCCCAGATCAGGATTAGGCATGGTTCCGGGTAAAACGGCATTGACCAACGCACCGCTTCCGGATCCAAACACATAGTATCCGTTATCAAGTACACCTATCGATCCATAATTCGGAATAGAATAATTTCCGGTGTATCCATAACTCACGCGAATTTTTTGGTTGGAGATAAAACTAAGTTTTTTCATGAATTCTTCTTCCGAGATACGCCAGCCTATTGACCCTGATGGAAAGAATCCCCATTTATTATTTGCTCCAAAACGTGATGATCCGTCTGTACGGACTGAGCCGGTAAATAAATACTTATTTTGGAACGAATAATTCAAACGGGCAAGATAAGATAATAATGAATGTTCGCTGATGGTTGTGTAACCTTGGGTAACCTGTCCTGCATTCAGGGTATGTACAACATTGTTTGGAAAATTGATAGCATATATGTAACTATCCTCGTAGGAATTTTTCTGGATGGTATAACCCAGTAATCCTTTGAAACTATGGCCTTCGCCAATTTTTCTTTCATAATTCAACATATTCTCAACAAGCCAGTTAACTGAATAATTTGCACTTGCCCGGCCATTGGCCTGTGTTGGGGCAGGTGTGGAGTCAGTAGCTATCCAGGAAGGTTTGAATTTAAATTCACGGTTGTTGGTCATAACACCTCCGAGTGAAATATTATAAGTAAGCCCGGGGATAATTTTGTATTCAGCATACAGCTTCCCCAGTGTTCGGAATTGTTTTTCATTCCAATCATACCCAATTGCAGTTTCAAGTGGGCTTGGATCTGCATTCGCATTATAAATTTTACTATTAAACGAATTACCATAAGAGCCATCTTCATTATAAACCGGATAGATCGGCATGGCAACCAGCGATAATTCAACAGGCCCATACTTACCATCTTCAACTAAATGGGAAAAAGAGTAAGATGCGTCGATATTTCCACCGATTGAAATTTTATCTGTAATTTTTGAAAAGAAATTAGAATGTAGATTGAACTTTTGATAGTCTGTTCCAATTACTGTACCTTCCTGATTCACATAACTTCCACCAATGAGTGAATTTCCATGATCATTACTATTAGTCACGTTTAATTGATAATTTTGGATTACTGCATTTTGAAAAATTACATCGCCCCAATTGGTATTTGGTAAATTTTCAGGATGAAAAAATTCATCAGGAATAACATAGTTTTTATTTCCACCCCTCGCACTATTTGGGTCTGTAATTTTGTGAGTAACAGGGTCTGCCTGAACCCAGGCATTATTATGTGCATCAATAAAAAATTGGCTATATTCATAAGTATCCATCATTTCTGGACGATGGGCTACCTGCTGAATCCCGGTATGTACATTTAGTTCAACATTTCTACCCTGTTTCCCTTTCCCATTTTTTGTGGTTATCAATACAACTCCATTTCCACCGCGTGAACCATAAATAGCGCTGGCCGACGCATCTTTAAGAATTTCGATGCTTTGTATGTCATTGGGATTAAGCATGTTTAAATTGCCATTTTCCAAAGGATATCCATCAAGTACATACAATGGAGTGTTTCCTGCTGTTATTGAATTTCCACCACGGATGCGAACCATAATATTGCCACCTCCCGGCGCTCCATTGGTTTGTTGCACTTGGACACCCGCAACTTGACCGGCCATAGCTTCTGCAAAATTAACGGCAGGAGTTCCCTTAAGTTTATCATTATCCACCGTTGAAATTGTTCCGGTTAAATCGCTTTTTCGAAGAGTTCCATACCCAACAGCAATAACTTCTTCAATTCCAATGGCATCTTCTTTCATTGTAATATTAATGCTGGTTTTTCCAGCCACTGAAATTTCCTGAGTTTTCATTCCCACAAACGAAAACTGTAGCGTTGCATCTGCAGGAACATTGGACAGCATAAAGTTCCCGTTACTGTCAGTAATACTCCCATTGGAAGTTTCTTTTATCACCACAGATACCCCTGGCAACGGAGTTCCCGTTGCGTCGGTAACTTTCCCCGAAACCGATTTTTGCTGTCCCTGACCGGATTTTGTACTGTTGATCGCCGTAGTTAAAATGATCTGACGATCTTTAACCAGGTAACTGACATTGGTGTTTTCAAAAATCCGGGATAGAATTTTCTCCACATTCTCATCTTTGACATCCACATTGACCTGACGTTCAACGTCGACCAGTTTCTGATTGAAAAGAAAGTAAAATTCACTTTCATCTTCAATTTTACTGAGAACATCGATTACTTTGGCATCCTGCATTTTAAACGTCAGGCGAGTCTGTTGAGAGTAGGTTACTGTTGCAAAGGTTTGAGCAACTAAGAATAACAGAAAGAATACACTTAGGCGCATAATTTTCCATAGTTTAGCGAGCGCACGGATAGGCACCGGCACTCTGATTCGGTTTTTTTTCATACTTTTGAATCATTAAGTGGTTAAACAATTTAATAGAGCGTTATACTACTTGATCTGACAGGAGAGTGGTTCCAGCACTTTCCTGTTTCTTTTTTATCTAAATTGATTGATTTTAGAGTGATTAATCTTTAGCACTATCTTACGTTTCTGAAAAACTCCTTCCGGGTCGCTTTCTCTCTTTTCCTCTATGTAACTTAAAGGAGTAGTCATGGAAAGTAGTTTCAGTACTTCGTCCAATGGCTCGTCAATGAATGTTGCATGAAAGGTGTAATTGTCGAGTCGCTGGTCGTCAACCACCACTTCGGCATTGTACCATCGGCTTAAACGGCGGGCTACCTGTTGCATATTTTCGTTCCGGAAAACCAGCTTTCCCTCTTTCCATGAGATATATTGTGATGCTTCTATTTTATTTTTCAGGAAAGTTCGTTCCTTAATGTTGAGTGTTAATTGTTCGTTGGGTAGCAAAACGGCCAGTTGGATGCCACATTTCGACGAAACATCCACTTTCCCGGTCTGTAAAACGATTTCTTCGGTTTGTTCATCTTCATTGGCTATTACATTAAACGTCGTTCCCAATACTTTAATGTCGAGGTTGTGGGTATTGACATGGAACGGGAGTTCCGAATTGTGTACCACATCGAAAAAGGCTTCGCCTGAAAGTTCCACTTTTCGTTCGCCGATAAATTGAGCAGGAAATTTTAATCGTGATCCGCTGTTGAGGTAACCGGTCGATCCGTCGGGGAGCTGAAATTTAGTGCGAACACCCATTGGACATTGAATTTCGGCATACGATACCGGATTGACAAAGGGTTCATTTTGCAGATAATAGTAAATCAAAAATGAAAAAAGCAACGGAAAAATCAGAATGGCGGCCACGCGCTGAAAAGTCGTCCACCAGTTAGGTTGCGGCTGGGGGAGAGTTTCATTCATCCTGATTTGATGATGTAACCGGTCAAGTACCGGTTTTAGGTTATGATCCGGAATCTGTTCTGATTCGAGCTGTGCTTGCCAGTCTTGGTTCAGGATTTCCCCGGCAGCGAGGTTTTGTTCATCAGCCAATTGTTCCGAAAGTTCAAGCTGTTCGTTCAGCGTTAGTTTTCCTTCAGAGTATTTTTGAATTAGTTGTTGAATTTGCATTTTCATCACCTCAAGTTGCACATTTCTTTTTATTTCAGAAACTAAAACAGCGTATTTTGCCAGCTTCTGAACTTATATCCGTTGAAGTGGATTTTCTCATGGGTGTTTTTAAAATAATTTCAGAAAGGAGCCTAAAGACATCATGATTTTGATTCAACTCTCGACTTGTGTTTCAGAAAGAAGAAGGTTTCCCTTTGTGTGTTGGGAACTTCGTGCAGAAAATTTCAGCATATCAATATACAAACAACACGGCAAAGAGAAGCAACGAAATGTTTTCGCGATGAAGTTGGCTTCTGATAAAGCGAAGAGCCTCTGAAACCTGATTGTCAACTGTTCCGGTTGAAATATTTAATTCGGCTGCGACTTCTTTGGCGCTTTTACCTTCCAGTTTGCTTTTTATAAAGATTTCGCGGCGACGAGGCGGCATTCGGTCGATGATAAGATAGATTTGACTCAGAACAGATTCATAATCGTTAGTTGAGCTCTGCTCTAAAAACTCCGGATTGTGTTGAAGACTCTCTATATAACGCAGCGCAACAGCCTTTTTATTGAAATACTTTCTGATTTGATTGAGGGCAATGGTAAAGAGATACGATTTAAACGAATGTTCCGATTTCAGCGATTGACGGTTTTCCCACACTTTTACGAAAACTTCCTGAACCAGTTCTTCTGCATTTTCCTCATTTTTGAAATATTTCAGGGCAAAACCGTAAAGTTTCGGGCTGTAAATTTCAAAAAGCGAGTCAAATGCGGCTACATTTCCTTTTTGAAGCGATTGCACTAAGTGTTGATCATCATGTTTTTCAGGCATCCGAAAAGTGTTAGAGGGCAAATGTACGCAAATATCCGTTATCTAGAAACTCAACTGCTCGAACCTACTGGCGTCAAGTCGCACAAAAACAAACAGGAGCAAGGTAAATGACCACAGCGAAGAACCTCCATAACTAAAGAAGGGCAGGGGAATTCCAATCACCGGCGCCAGGCCGATGGTCATACCAATGTTGACGGCAAAGTGGAAAAATAGGATAGCCGCCACACAATATCCGTAAACCCGGCTGAATCGTGATCGGTTGCGCTCGGCCAGAAAAATTAATCGCATCAGCAACCCCATAAAAAGTCCAATTACAGTTACTGTTCCCAAAAATCCCCATTCCTCCCCAACTGTACAGAAAATAAAGTCGGTACTTTGTTCGGGTACAAAATCGAATTTGGTTTGCGTGCCCTGCAAAAAGCCTTTTCCAAACAGACCTCCTGATCCAATGGCAATTTTCGATTGGTTCACATGATACCCGGCGCCATGAATATCAGACTGAATGCCAAGTAGCTCATTAATACGGTCGCGCTGGTGTTGTTCCATGATGTTGTCGAAAACGTAATCAACCGACACGGCAAATAGGACACTCCCGAAGTAAATGGCTATCATGATCATCAGGCTTCTTTTCCGGAGAACATACGCCCAAATGAAAGATAAGGACGAAGTTACAACTGCGGCAATGAGAAGAAAGTACAAAGGATCTATTGAGCCATTAAGCAGATAATTGATTAAATACAGCGCTGCGAAAACTCCAACAAAGACGCCGGCAGCCACCAAAGTGCGCTGAACTTTTTTCTTCATCAGATAATTGACCACAAGGGCGGCAACAGTTAATATTATTACGGTTATCATCGGGTCCAGAACCATGGTCAGGATGAAAACCAGGGCGATCAGGAAGCTGAAAAACAGCACAATCCCATTCAGTCCTTCCCGATAAAGTACCAGCAGAAATACTCCGAAAACGATGGCCGAACCGGTATCGTTTTGCAGGAAAATCAACACGACGGGAATCAGAATAATTCCGGTGAGAATAAGCAACGATTTATAATTGTGCATTTTGAAATTGTAGGAACTGATGTATCGGGCCAGCGCCAGCGAAGTGCCCATTTTCATAAATTCGGAAGGCTGAAGTAAAAAGCTTCCAATCCGGATCCACGATTTGGCTCCGTTAATTTCGGTGCCGATAATCGGAACAACAAGCAACAGCACTAAGATTAAAATATAGATCGGGAGGCAAATGCAACAAAGAATTTGGAGTCGGTATTGATCATCAGCATAGCAATAAAAAGAGCTGCACCAATCCACATTAGCTGTTTGCCATATTGCTGGGTCATATCGAAAATACTTTTATGCTCTTCGTTGTACACGGCAGCATAAATATTTATCCAGCCGATCAGCATCATGGCCAGGTAAATGGAGACTGTGATCCAGTCGATATTTGCCCAAACGTTGTTTCTATTTGGCACTTTATTGTGTTTTTCTTTGTATTACATTTAATAAATCGGTTTCGATCAATCGTTGCTCCAAGTCTTTTCGTTTTGGGGCGATCGAATCATTTAGATATTTTTCTATGAGCAGTCCGGCTATCGGTGCAGCGAATGTTGCTCCAAATCCGGCATTTTCGATAAAAACAGCAACTGCAATTTTCGGATTGTCTCGTGGAGCAAATCCGACAAATGCGGAATGGTCGGCTCCGTGAGGGTTTTGTACCGTTCCGGTTTTCCCGCAAATAATAATATTTTCCAGGCGCACAGTCGCTCCAAGTGTTCTGGTTTCATCAACCACAGCCTGCATCCCTTCAATAACTGTATTAAAGTGTTCAGGGCTTATGTTAACTATTTTTTTTTCGTATTCGAGTTGGTGTTCTTGCCTGTTGGCATCTTGAATGGCTCTGACAACATGTGGTGCAATATAATAACCACGGTTGGCAATCAAGGCACACAGATTAGCCATTTGGAGTGGCGTTGCTTCAATTTCCCCCTGTCCAATAGCCAGTGACCGGATAGTCATTGCGTTCCAGTGTCCCGGTGTATACCACTTATCGTACAGAGCTACTTCAGGAATATTGCCTTTTACTTCGGAAGATAATTCGGGATTGAGTTTTTGACCGAATCCAAAACTGGTGATGTAATCGCGCCATGCCTGATAGCTTTCTGCTGAATTTGATTTGTGGCTCATGATTTGCCTGAAAGTATTCCAAAAAAATGAATTACACGATTCCCGAATACCTTCGCGTACTGCTAATGGACTGACATGACTGTGTGTACATGAAATTGGTTTTGAGCCTTTTCCTGAACATGAAAACCGATCAAAAGGAGTAATGGCATGTTCTTCAAGGGCAATCAGTGCGTTGGCAAGCTTAAATGTTGAGCCGGGAGGATATTTCCCAATAATGGCTCTGTTCCACATCGGTTTGTTGATGGAATCGCGATCAAAAATGTTGTAATTTTTACTGCGTTGGCGGCCAACCAGTAAATTTGGGTCATACGATGGTGCACTGACCATTAGAATGATTTCCCCGGTTGACGGTTCAATAGCCACAACTGCCCCTCTTTTGTTTGTCATAAGCAACTCGGCATAGGCCTCCAGATCCTTGTCAAGTCCAGTGAGTAAATTGTTTCCTAAAATAGCGGTAGTGTCGGAAGTTCCTTCGTTAAAGCGCCCTTTAATTCGGTTGTGAACATCAACCATGTAGTTGTTCACCCCCTTAATTCCACGTAAATCTTTTTCATAAGCTTTTTCAAGTCCGCTTACGCCAATGTAATCGCCCGACCGGTAATAACTGTCACTTTCTATGATGCGCTGATTAACCTCACCGACAAAACCCAGAACCTGGGCCGCACTTTTGCTGGGATATTCGCGCAAGGTTCGCGATTGAGTGAAAAATCCCGGGTATTTGTACAGCTTTTCCTGCAATGGGGCATAAATATCGGGCGAAATCTGCCCCACAACCATTGATGGCTTATAATAGGAGAATTGCTTTGCTTTTTTTATTGCGTCTCTCAAGTCGAGCCTTTCAATTTGTAAAATCCGGCACAAATCAATTGTGTCGAAAGGTTTTACCTCGCGCGGAATAACCATTAAATCGTATGCTGCTTTGTTGTAAACCATTAATTCTTTGTTTCGGTCGTAAATAAGCCCACGAGCCGGGAAAGTGATGATTTTCCGGAGTACGTTGCGGGTGGCAAATTGTTTGTAAGTTTTATTTGTAATCTGGATGGTAAACAGCCGTAAAATAAACAATA
This sequence comes from Prolixibacteraceae bacterium, assembly GCA_963676535.2. Lineage (GTDB taxonomy): Bacteria > Bacteroidota > Bacteroidia > Bacteroidales > Prolixibacteraceae > Aquipluma. The sequence continues at coordinate 249,624 of CAXXKQ010000017.1, forward strand.
CCGCAACGCCAAGCATGATGCCTGCAATGATGAATTTACGTTTTGAAAAAGTATCCACCAGTTTAATTTTTAAATACGATAAACTGACTGCCCAAAATGATCAGGATTGAAAATACACTGCTGAGAATGTAACGGAGGAATGTTTCAAAAAAATCCGCCGAACGAAAAGGCCTCAGCATAAAAGAGAAACAGGTGATGGATCAAAACGGCAATGATGGTGTATTTTAAAAAGCTGGCAAAGCCCAGCTGTGACAAGTTGGGAGTATTTCCTTTTTCAATGAGTTCGCGCGAGGAAACTAATTGTGCGATTCCGGGTCTCAAAAAGGCCAGCAAAACGGTTGCTCCGGCATGAACCCCAAGCGTATTATTAAAGATGTCGATGGTGATTCCGAGTAAAAAGGCAATGGGTAACAGAAAATAGCCCGGAATAGTGAATGGCAGCAACAAGATGAACAGGATATAAATATACGGATTAATTAATCCGCTAAACTGGATGTTGTTCAGGACTAAAACCTGCACCAGCACCAGTGCTACAAACATAATTACATATTTGCCGAAATCTTTGATCATTCGCCGACGTTATTTGATTGTAGTTTTATCAGTTCAGCACGTTTGGTGTTTTGAACAACCTCAACATATTTTAAAGTTTTAAAATTTGTTGTCAGTTCAACCTTGATGTTGTAAAAATTGGTTCCACTAACCACATCAAATGTTTTAATGGTCCCTATCATTATTCCTTCAGGGAAGATGTTGGAGTATCCGCTGGTAACCACCGTGTCTCCAACATTTACAATGACATGAAACGGAATCTCATTCAGATCGGCAGTATTGTAGTGTTCACCATCCCAAACCAACGATCCAAAATAATTGTTTTTTGTAATTTTTGCCGGAATTAAAAGTCTTCGGTTCAGCAGCGACAAGCCGGTAGAATAATTGGGTGATACGTTTGTAATGATGCCAACGACACCCTGATCGTTGATAATTCCCATATCTTGCTTGATTCCATTTCTTGAACCTTTGTTCAGGGTAATGTAATTGAACATTTTGTTGGTCGAATTACTGATTACTTTTGCTGCAGTGAAGACATATTCCGGAGTCACGACAGTATCCGGTCGCATTTTGGGATATTGCTCCTGTCGCATGATGCTAGCTTGAAGCTGCTTTCGTAATGAAGCATTCTCGGCAGCCAGTCGGACATTTACCCGACCCAAAGTAAAATAATCGTCGAGGTTGCTGAATTTCTCATAAATAGTACCGGCCAGGTTATTGCTGGAGTTGAAAAATGCAACCCGCTGATAATTATTGAAGCTGACAATGAGGACAAATGAAATGAATTCAAGCGCCAAAAACATCATCAGGAAATAATTCCGCAATAAAAAACGTAGTAAGCTTTTCACGAGAAAATCTTTACATAAATTAATAGAACACCTGCCTGTTCTCGTGCCAGCCTGACAATCAGGCAGTAATTTAACTGTTGGTTAATTTTATCTGATCAGGAATGAGAATTTATTTACATTTTTCAGCGCAATACCGGTTCCGCGGGCCACTGCACGCAGTGGATCTTCTGCCACATGAAACTGAATGTTGATCTTATCGGTAAATCGTTTGGCTAACCCGCGCAGTAAAGCGCCACCACCAGCCAACCAGATTCCCCGGGCAACGATGTCAGCATATAATTCAGGCGGTGTTTGTTCCAAAGCACTCAAAATAGCTGTCTCAATTTTATTGATAGATTTTTCGAGGCAGTGTGAAATTTCCTGGTACGAAACCGGAACTTCTATCGGAAGGGCAGTCATCTGGTTCGGTCCCTGTATCACATAGTCGGCAGGCGGATTGTCAAGTTGCGACAAAGCAGATCCGACATTAATTTTAATTTCTTCAGCCGTACGTTCGCCAATTTTAATGTTGTGCTGGTGACGCATGTATTCCATGATGTCGGCAGTTAAATCATCACCGGCAATGCGGATAGACTTGTTAGTTACCAAACCGCCCAGAGAAATGACTGCAATTTCGGTTGTGCCGCCACCGATGTCGACCACCATGTTTCCTTCAGGAGCTTCCACATCCAGCCCAATACCGATGGCGGCAGCCATGGGCTCGTAAATCATGTATACGTCGCGACCCTCCGGCATGTTCAGAAGAGTCGCGTACCGCACGGATTTCAACCTCGGTTGAGCCCGACGGGATGCAAACAACCATCCGTAGCGAAGGTGCAAAAAACCTGTTCTTGGGATTCATCATCCTGATCATTCCCCTGATCATCTGCTCAGCTGCGTTAAAGTCGGCGATTACACCGTCGCGCAACGGGCGGATCGTTTTCAGGTTGGAGTGGGTTTTCCCTTGCATTTGGCGGGCTTTTTCGCCAATAGCCACCAGCTTTTCGGTTTTGAGGTCGATGGTTACAATCGACGGTTCGTCAACTACAATCTTGTCATTGTGGATGATGATGGTATTGGCGGTGCCAAGGTCGATAGCTATTTCCTGGGTTAAGAATGAAAATAATCCCATTATCTGTGTTTTTCTATGTTTTAATTAATAATTAAACGTGCAAAAAGTCCACAAAGTATTAATGTTTGAAATGACGGACTCCGGTAAATACCATGGCAATGCCAAATTCGTTGCAGGCCGTAATTACTTCTTCGTCGCGGATACTGCCTCCGGTTCTACAATGTATTTGATTCCGAATTCGTTGGCAGCTTCAACGCTGTCGCGGAACGGGAAGAACGCATCTGAAATGAGCACAGAATCTTCAATTTTGATTCCTTCCTTCAGATTGAAACGAGGAATGGTCAACTGACGAAGGCTGTCGAGACGATTGGGTTGTCCCATGCCAGCACCAGTTAGCCAAAAAGAGCCATCAGTATTTTGTGTTACCAATGCAATGGCATTGCTTTTCAGATGTTTGCAGGCTGTGATTCCAAATTTGGACAGGTTCATTTTTGAACTGTCAAATTGAATTTGAGTCACATTTTTAAATTCGGTTTCCAAACCCTCATCTTCGTCCTGAATAAGTAATCCGCCGCTGATCGAGCGATAAAGTTTTTCACCAGTAATTTCAGGTTTAACAGGTGTTTCCAGAACGCGAAGGTTTTTCTTCTTGCTGAAAACTTCCAGAGCTTCGGGCGTGTAACCCGTCGCAATGATGATTTCAACAAATCGTTTATTGAACCATTCGGCAATGGTTTGATCGACTTCCCCGGTAAAGCAGATGATTCCTCCGAACGCACTTACCGGATCGCCTGCCCAAGCCAGTTCAAGCGATTTCATGATGTTGTCGGTCACCGCCAGTCCGCAGGGATTCAGGTGCTTGACCACCGAAACAGCTACTTTATTATTAATGTGTGTTATCGAATGATAGGCATCGCTGGCCGATTTCCATGCGGCATCGGCATCGAGCATGTTGTTGTACGAAAGGGCTTTGCCTTGCAGTACATTGGCATTCGACAGGGTGACGTCGGAATTGGTATTGTTGAATTTGAAAAATGTAGCCGATTGATGAGGGTTTTCGCCATAACGAAGCACTTGTCCGTCGTTCACGCTAATGCGCGCTTTTTCGAATTGTCCCTGATTGAAATAATTGAAGATGGCGCTGTCGTAATGCGATGAGGTGGCAAATGCCAGACGGGCAAATTCTTTTCGTTCGTCGAGTGTTGTTGCTCCTTCGTTCTGAATTAAAAGATCGAGCAGGCTCTGGTATTGGTCACGCGATGAAACAATGACCACATCGTTGTAGTTTTTGGCCGCAGCGCGAATGAGCGAAATGCCGCCGATATCTATTTTTTCGATAATGTCTTCTGCCGGTGCTCCTGAAGCAACTGTGGCTTCGAAGGGATAAAGGTCAACAATAACGAGGTCAATCTCCGGAATTTCGTATTGGGCAATCTGTTGCTGGTCGCCGGTATTGTCCCGTCGGTTCAGAATCCCGCCAAATACTTTAGGATGTAAGGTCTTTACGCGGCCTCCCAATATGGAAGGATAGCTGGTCAGCTCTTCAACCGGGACGACTTTAATGCCCAGTCCTTCAATAAATGTTTGAGTGCCGCCAGTGGAATATAGAGTAACATCTAATTCGTTTAACTTCTTGACGATTTCGTCTAATTTATCCTTGTAATAAACTGAAATTAATGCCGATTTAATTTTTTTTAAGTCATTCATCTATAACTCGTTTGTAATTTGGGCTCAAAGATAATAAAACACCTTGATTTTTTCCGCCGCAAATTCGACTAATTAAGCTTATTGTAACATTCGGCTCCAAATATTTTTGAAAACCTGTAATCATTTCCAAAAAACGCAACTAATTTTTCAGGTTCAGGATTGTTGTATATTTACTTTTCAAATCGGAAGATATGCTGTTAACCAGATTAATCTTGGAGAGTTTTTCATTCGCCTTTAATTCGCTTCATGGCAATAAGTTGCGTACATTTCTTTCGCTGCTGGGAATTACTATTGGCATTTTTGCCATCATTTCGGTGTTCACGGTCATCGATTCGCTCGAAAATTACATCCGCAACAGTCTGAATTCATTGGGCAGCAACATGGTTTACATCGAAAAATGGCCATGGACGCCACCTGAAGGTGAATCTGAATATCCTTGGTGGAAATATCTGAACCGGCCAGTTCCTAAAATTGAAGAGTCGGAAGAATTGCTGCGCCGATCCAGAAATGTAGAAAATGCTGTTTATCTCTTTCGTTTCAACCGTACCGTTCAGTTTGAAAACAGCAAATCAGAAAATACCGAATTACTTGCATCAACCCATGAATTAATCAACACCTGGAGCCTGGAAATTGAGAAGGGTCGTTATTTTACTGAGTCAGAGTCGAATTCCGGGGCCAGCCTGGCTATATTGGGGAGTGAACTTGCCAGTAAACTTTTTGGTCAGGTAAATCCTGTAGGCAAGATGATTAAGATACAGGGACATCGGTTTCAAATTATTGGTGTTTATGCAAAAAAAGGGGAAGATATGTTCGGAACGAGCATGGATAAAAAAGTTCATATCCCGGTGGTTTATGCCATGAATATGGTCGATGTTCGTAATCGCGACCAGGGGCAGTCAATCAATGTGAAGGCGAAACCGGATGTTGACCACGACGAATTTATAGCAGAACTTGAAGGAATCATGCGAACGCTGCACCGCCTGAAACCAATGGAGGAAAATGATTTTGCCATCAACGAAGTAAGCCTGATCTCGAACCGTTTTGATGCTTTTTTTAAGGTGTTTAACATGGCAGGCTGGATCATTGGCGGTTTCAGTATTTTGGTCGGCGGGTTCGGTATTGCCAACATCATGTTCGTTTCGGTAAAAGAAAGGACCAAAATCATTGGAATACAAAAAGCCATTGGCGCTAAGAAATATTTCATTCTGCTTCAGTTTATTTTCGAAGCTGTGGTGTTGTCGATGCTCGGAGGGCTGGTCGGATTGTTGCTGATTTTTATCGGTACCACAATTTTTAGCTATGTGTCGAGCATGACTATTTCGCTGACGATGGCCAACATCATTCTCGGACTAACTATTTCGGGCGTTATTGGTGTGCTGGCTGGTTTTATTCCTGCACTTTCGGCCTCCAGGCTCGACCCGGTGGACGCAATGAACAGCGTTTAGCGAGAATTTTCAGGGTTCAGATTTGATTATTAATTACTGTGTCCTGTGGTTTTTCCGCGACCATTCGGGTAATCAGTTCAAATTCGGCTACGCCTAATTGTTCGGGACGCTTGTCAAACAGTTGATTCGTTTTCGATTCTTCATTATTTATCAGCCCTTTTAACGAGTTTCGCAGGGTTTTGCGGCGCTGGTTGAACGCCGCTTTTACAACAGTGTGAAAAAGCTTTTCGTCGCAGTTGAGCTGTTCGGTCTGGTTGCGGGTCAACCTGATGACCCCCGATTTGACTTTTGGGGGTGGCGAAAATACCTCTTCGTTCACCGTAAACAGGTATTCGATGTTGTAATAAGCCTGAAGCAGAACACTCAAAATTCCGTAGGTTTTCGATCCGGGAGGCGCGGCCAATCGCTCGGCTACTTCCTTTTGCAGCATACCCACCACTTCCGGAATCTGATTGCGATATTCCAAAACCTTAAAGAAAATCTGAGACGAAATGTTGTACGGGAAGTTTCCAATGATGGCAAACGGTTCATCGAAGTACGAATTCAGGTTGAGACGCAGAAAATCGTGCGAAATAATGCGCTCTTTTAGTTCCGGGAAATGTTCGTTCAGGTAATCCACCGACTCGCGGTCGATTTCAACTACAAAAGTTTCATAAGGTTTGTCGTTCAGTAAAAACCGGGTAAGCACACCCATTCCGGGGCCGATTTCCAGAACCTTGTTCAAATTTGTGGCCTGAAGGCTGTCTACAATGTTTTGAGCAATGTTCTTGTCTTTCAAAAAGTGTTGCCCCAGGTTTTTTTTTTGCTCTTACTGTTGTCATCTCTTCCTCCGATAGCCAGTTGCCCGACCTTAAATTGTTTATAAAAATCAACCCGAATTAAAACAAATCTGTCATTTTTGCCGCAAAGGCTTCTGCCGGAGGCTTGCCTTTTTAAGGCATTCCGGCTCCTGAGGCAAAAGTAAGTTAATTTCATATCGAACGAGCATCACTAAACCAAAAGAAAATTGAAGCAAAAGATATACAAAACCCTGAAATTTATTTCTTTCTTTCTGCTCGGGATCCTCATTTTTTGGATGGTTTACAAGGATCAGGACATCAACCGTATCAAAAGTATTTTAACCAACGAAGTCAACTATTTCTGGATTTTTGTTTCCGTCTTTCTGGGGCTGTTGAGTCACATCAGCCGGACCCTTCGCTGGAACCTGATGATTGAACCGCTGGATCATAAACCCCGCACCCTGAATACATTTCTGGCAGTGATGATTGGCTACCTGATGAATCTGGCGCTTCCGCGGATGGGTGAAATTTCGAGATGCGGAGTATTGTCGCGTTACGAAAAAATACCATTTACCAAACTGGTTGGAACCGTTGTGCTCGAACGCCTGATCGATATGCTTACCTTGCTGCTGCTGCTGCTGATTGTGGTGTTCACGCAATTCGGGCAGGTGGTCGAATTCCTGAATAATAATCCAGAAGTAAAAGATAAACTGGAGAAAATTGTTTATTCTCCTTTTCTGATTGGCGGACTGGTTTTTGTTTTGGCAGTTATCTGGTTTTCGAGGCACAAAATTCGCCAAAGTTCGCTGATGCAAAAAGCGCTTAGTTTTATAAATCAGTTTATTGAAGGTTTCCGCAGCATTCGGAATATCAAAAGCAAGAGCGCTTTTATTTTTCATTCGTTATTCATTTGGTTTCTGTATTATGCAATGCTGTACTGCGTGTTTTTTTCGTTTGGATTTACCTCACATTTGTCGCCACTGGCCGGACTGACGGTTTTTGTACTGGGTAGTTTCGGAATGGTGGCCCCGGTGCAGGGAGGCATTGGCGCCTGGCATTTTATGGTAATCGAAGGTTTAGCGCTTTACGGGGTGGATAAAGCTGACGGAAAAATATTTGCTTTGCTGGCTCATGGCAGCACCACCATTGTGCTGATCGTGTTCGGTCTGATTGCGCTGCTTGTGTTACCTTTTGTAAATGAACGGAAAGAAGAAAAAGAAGCACTACCCAAACCCTCCACAAGAGGGAGAGCTTACTGAGAAAATGCTGTTCATTAGAAATTAAAATATACCAACATTGCCAGGCTGAGGTAGAAATCGTAAATAATAAAATCGTAAATCGTTGAATGTAAACCTTTACATAGCACGCCGAATTTTTTCGGGCAAGGAAAACCGAAACAACCTTTCGCATCGCATTGTGAATATTGCTTTGTTCGGAATTGTACTGGGCTTAATTGTCCTGATTTTGTCGGTGGCCATCGTCACCGGATACAAGCAGGAGGTTGGCCGGAAGGTGATCGGCTTCGGATCGCATTTACAAATTGTGAACCTCGACTCCAATCAATCGTTCGAAACCACTCCGATTAGCGAAAATCAACCGTTTATTTCAGAGATCAGCAAGCTTGAGGGCATCAGACATATACAGGTTTTTGCCACCAAAACGGGCATCATTCGTACCGACGACGAAATTCAGGGAGTGGTACTCAAAGGCATTGGCCCCGACTTTGACTGGTCTTTTTTTCTGGAGAACAAAGTTGCCGGTGAGCCTTTCCAGGTAAAAGATACGATTCGAAATAACAAAATATGGCTGTCCAAACAGTTGGCCGATCAACTTCACCTCAGTCTGGGTGACGATCTTTTCATGTTTTTCATCAACGAATCGGAAGCCGTTCCGCGGCAACGCAAATTTGAACTGGCCGGTATTTACAAAACCAGCCTTGAAGAGTTCGACCGCATGTTTGTACTGGTTGACATCAACCACATCCGGAAGCTGAACAATTGGAAAGACGACGAAATTAGTGGTTTCGAAATTTTAGTCAACGATTTTAAAAAACTTCAGGAACAGGAGAGAGCCGTCCACCATATTTTATTGCGTCATACTTCGGCTGATGCGCCGGTGTTGCAGGTGGTGAGTATTCGCGATAAATACCGACAGATTTTCGACTGGTTGAGCCTGCTCGACATGAACGTTTGGGTGATTCTGGTTCTGCTCATTCTGGTGGCCGGGTTCAACATGGTTTCGAGCCTGTTGGTTGTTATTCTGGAACGTACTCAAATGATCGGAATTCTGAAAGCAATGGGGGCCCGAAACTGGAGCATCCGAAAGGTTTTTCTTTATTTTTCAGCATTGCTGATTTTAAAAGCTTTGTTTTGGGGAAACCTGTTGGGTATCGGTATTTGTCTGGTCCAGAAATACACCCATTTGATGAAACTCGATCCGACATCGTATTACCTCGAATATGTGCCGGTAAACTTGACGATTGTACACCTGATTTTGCTGAATGTTGGTACAATTGTTATAACCATCCTCATGCTGGTGCTGCCTTCGTACCTGATTACCAAAGTTTCGCCTGAAAAGACCATCCGGTTTGAGTAAGACAGTTCTTTTCAGACCTGCCATATTAATCTCAATTAATCATTAAAACATCAGGAAAGTTCTAAATTAATGCTGAATGCCGATCTGTTCAGGCGGCATAAATCGTTATATTTATGGTATGGATTTATCGGTTAAAACATATCTCAGGGAAAGATTGAGCGAAGAATTGCCTGGCAGAAGGGCCCATGAAAAGATGCTTCCTCCCGGCAGACGACTGAAAAACTTTGGCGATGAATTGTCGTCGGTTAAGTTGAGCAGTGTGTTGTTATTGCTTTTTCCTGAAGGAGACCGGCTTTTCACCTGTTTAATGAAGCGCCCGTCGACCATGAAGCATCACCCCGGTCAAATCAGTTTTCCCGGAGGGAAGGTAGAGAAAGAGGATATTTCGGCCGAGATGACGGCTTTGCGTGAAGCACAGGAAGAGGTTGGAATTAATCCCTCCCAAATTGAGATTTTAGGTAAATTGTCGGATTTGTATGTAGAAGTGAGTCGTTTCTCGATTCAGCCTATTTTGGGCTGGACAGATCGGAAGCCTGATTTTGTTGTTAATTCAGGAGAAGTTGAGCAGCTGATTTTATTTCCAGTCAGTGACTTTGTTACTGAGGAAACGATTTGGGAGACTGAACTTGAGACCTTTACCGGAATACTTCGCATAAAATACTATCCCTTTGAAAATGAAATTGTATGGGGAGCTACGGCCATGATTCTGTCCGAGCTGATTGAAATATTAAAGCGTTGAAGAAACATCCGCACTCCACTCCATCAATCTTCGGATGAGATTAGTTGCAGGTTAGTCGTAAAATGACCAGGCCAACCCGATTCGGAATGTGCGACGATAGTAGGGATAATCGGGAGCTACAAAATAATTGTTGCCCACCAGCCCTGAACCGGCATTCATCAGGATGAAGAAAAAGCGGGTGCGTTTCAGCTTCAGGTTGACGTGCAAATCGATGTAAGGGTAGTTTCCGATCCGTTGTTCATCCTGCAAATAAAAACGCGAAGTTGCCGGCTCGTAAGCATCGGCATAAAATGCACTGTTGTATCGCGCGTCAATTCCAAGTTGTGTATGAAGAACTTTGGAAACCACTGTGCGATAGTTCATGCTCAGATATCCTGCAAAAGCCGGTAAATGGATGTAATTGTCGTTACTGGCCTTCTGCACCAGAAGCTGAGTGCGGATCAGCCAGTGCCTGTTGTCAATATCTTTGTTCAGGTAGGCCGAAAGTATCAGCAATTCGCTTCCGGCCTGGGCAGGTAGCGCTTCCTTGTTATTGTAGATGTAGTTTCCGAGTAAGGAGTAATTGACCCCGATAGTTGTTTTGTATTGCTGCGAGTGGATACTCGACCGAATAGTCATTTCATTGATGTTGTCGAAATTATTTCTCCAGTAAAAATGGTTCGAATAGAAATAAGAGTCAAAATATTCCGGTTTCAGAGTTTTCAGACTGCCTTCAATCCGGAGGCTGGTAGTGTCTTTTCCAATTCGCAAAGGTTTATTGATGAATCCGGTCAGTTCGGTTTGTCCGGCCCGGTAGCCAGCCAGGTAAAGGCGTCCTAGGGCTTCCCATTGCCAGAATTTTCCTTCATTCCTGAAAATTCCTCCTCCGACAAACGTATTTGAAAATTGCGACGGCGTATCCATGTTTCTTACGGCCATGTGATACCATTGCGTCGACGAATGATACCACAAATTGTCATGTCCTAGATAAACACGCTTACCGAAAGTATATTTTCGGTCAGGTGCTTCATAAAACTTGATTTGGAACAGGTTGGTCAAACGCGTATACTTCGCGCTGTCATCAGTATTAACCGAATTAATGTAGGTGTGCTTGAAGAAGTCGTCGGAAGCATTGTCTTTGGTGAATTTACGCTTATTATCTGATAATTCGAATTCATGGATAAAGCCTACGCGGGGAATAAATGTTTCAATAACTACGCCCGCAGTATCAGCTTCCGACTTAATTGTTTTCCCCACCCGGTACTCGTTGACGGTATAAACATTGTTGTTCTGAAGCCGGTTGGTGGCGTCGTCGAATTGTACGGTGAAATTATCGGTTTCAGGTTGTCCACCCAGAGGCTGCCCCGGTTCAATTCCTCCGTTTTCCTGGCCTTGCAGCCGGTTAAAGATAATGTTGGAATGCGACAGAAACTTATCGTCGTGGTACGACGAAACCAAGGCAATGTTGTGAAATTTATTTTCCTGGTCCATGTATTGCCCGGTGGATCGGGTTTGGTTATAGATGAATTCGAAATTCAGCTTTTTGTTGACATTTTGAGCAAAAAAAACATTGAAACGGGTTTCGTTATGTGTCATCCGGTTTTCGCTTTGGCTGTAATCGAGCAGCGAATAGGGAGTCGTTGTATTAAAATAACTGATCTCGGACGGACTCAGCCAGTAGGCATCGAATGAGCGCGCAAAATAAAAGTCGGATATAGAGGTGCGTTTAAAAAAGTCGTTCGACAGGTAGGCTCCCCCGTTGTTTCCTGTAAAAGTATTGCTGATGCTCAGTTGGTTAAACGGAAGATAATTGTGATAAAACCAGAGCGTGGTGTCCAATTCATTTGCTTTGATTGTCGAGCCCAAATCTTGTAATGACCAGGTTTTGATTCTGGAAGGTATTTTCTTTTTGTCTTTTTCCTGATCTTTTTTTTGCTCTTCCTCTCCGGTCCCTTCCGAATCAGTGCCTCGGCTGGTCTGTGAAGAATTCCGTTGCCGGTTCAGACTTGAACCTCCGGGTCGAAGTTGTGCGTTGGCCTGAGAAATGACCATAAACGCGGCAATAACTATGTAAATGTATTTCCTAAACATGTCGGCGCAAATATAATTAAATTCATATCTTTTTGAATAAGTTTTCAACCGCGGTTTGTTAGTTAATGTTGGTTTTCCGGAACACCATACCACTTTTGTTTTCTTTATATTTGTTGCAAATTGGAAGGGGAATATGATGCCGAATTATGATGAAGGTTCAATAAAAACGCTTGATTGGCAAGAGCATATACGAAAACGTCCGGGAATGTATATCGGCAAACTGGGCGACGGTTCCGCAAGCGATGATGGGATCTATGTTTTGCTAAAAGAAGTAATGGATAACTCCATCGACGAGTTCATGATGGGGAATGGAAAGAGGATCGAAGTGAAGGTGAGCAACGAATTGGTGTCGGTTCGCGATTTTGGTCGCGGGATACCACTTGGTAAGTTGCTCGATGTGGCTTCGAAAATGAATACAGGTGCCAAGTACGACTCAGAAGTATTTAAAAAGTCGGTTGGATTGAATGGTGTCGGTATCAAAGCAGTCAATGCTTTGTCGAGTCATTTTCTGATCAAGTCGTTCCGCGAAGGAGAAGTTAAAGAAATACATTTTAGCGAAGGGATCGTCAAAGAGGAGATGGACGTGATGCCGTCCGATCAGCCTAATGGTACCTATGTGGCCTTCACTCCGGATGTAAATGTTTTTAAAGCTTATCATTATATTGATGATTATGTGATCAATATGATGAAAAACTATTCTTTTTTGAATGCCGGGCTGGTACTCGAATTCAACGGAGAAAAGTTTCATTCCAAAAATGGGTTGCGCGATTTGCTCGAAGATAACATGGAAGGAGAATCGCTTTATCCGGTCATTCATCTGAAGAATGGAGATATTGAAGTAGCCATTACGCATGGAAACCAATACGGCGAAGACTATTATTCATTTGTCAACGGGCAGCATACCACGCAGGGTGGTACTCATCTGGTCGCATTCCGCGAAGCCATTGTCAAAACTATCCGCGATTTCTATAAGAAAGATTTTGACCCAACTGATATTCGCGCTTCGATTGTGGCAGCCATCAGCATAAAAGTTGAAGAGCCCGTGTTCGAATCGCAAACCAAAACCAAACTCGGATCAAAGGATATCGGGCCCGAAGGCCCTTCTGTGAGGACATTTGTGACCAATTTTATACTGAAGGAACTGGACAATTATCTGCACAAGAATCCGGATGTTTCTGAAGTTCTGTTGCGCCGGATTCAGGAATCTGAACGCGAACGCAAGGCGATCTCAGGCATTAAAAAACTGGCCAAACAGCGCTCAAAAAAGGCAGATCTGCATAACCGTAAATTGCGCGACTGCCGGGTACATCTGGACAGTAAACATGAGTTGCGCGAAAACTCTTCGATTTTTATTACCGAAGGGGATTCTGCAAGCGGATCGATTACCAAGTCGCGTGATGTGAATACCCAAGCCGTATTTAGTCTGAGGGGTAAACCATTGAATACCTTCGGTTTGACAAAGAAAGTAGTGTACGAAAATGAAGAGTTTAATCTTCTGCAGGCCGCTTTGAATATCGAAGAAAGTATCGATGATTTGCGATACAACAAAGTGGTTATTGCTACCGATGCCGATGTCGACGGAATGCACATCCGCTTGCTGCTGATCACTTTCTTTTTGCAGTTTTTCCCGGAAGTAATTCGTCAGGGGCATCTCTTTATTTTTCAGACGCCGCTTTTCCGTGTTCGGAATAAAAAGGTTACCTATTACTGTTATTCCGATGAAGAACGACTGTCTGCTATTCAAAAATTGGGCAAGACCGCTGAGATTACCCGATTTAAAGGTTTGGGCGAAATATCTCCGGATGAGTTTAAAAACTTTATCGGTGCTGAAATCCGCCTTGATCCGGTCGTGATGAAAAAGCACGAATCGGTTGCTCAAATGCTTGAGTTCTACATGGGGAAAAATACGAATGAACGACAGGACTTTATTATTGAAAACCTATATGTGGAAAAGGATGATTTTTAGATCGGGGATTAATTTATTTTAGTAATGGAAATATTCGAAAATGGAAGACATCAGATAATATTTGGGGATGCGATTGAAGCATTGAAAAGCATCCCGGATAATTCTGTCGATTTGATCTTTGCTGATCCTCCATACAATATCGGTAAAAATTTTAACGGGCATAAAGATAAGTGGTCAACCGACGAGGATTATTTGAATTGGTGTTACATCTGGTTGGATTTGTGTGTGTTGAAGTTAAAGCCAACAGGTAGTTTTTATGTAATGACGGCAACCCAGTTTATGCCGTTTTTTGATATTTATCTTAGAAAAAAGCTCGACGTTCTTTCCCGAATTGTTTGGTATTATGATAGTTCAGGTGTTCAGGCAAAAAAATATTATGGTTCGATGTATGAGCCGATTCTTTTTTGTGTGAAAGACAAGAGTAATTATACGTTCAATACAAAAAATATTCTGGTTGAAGCCAAGACTGGCGCGAAACGAAAACTGATTGATTACCGGAAACCCGTTCCAACAGTGTATCGTTCTGAGAAGGTTCTTGGCAATGTCTGGGAATTTCCACGGGTTCGATACCGTATGGATGAGTACGAAAACCACCCAACCCAAAAGCCAATAGCTCTGCTCGAACGTATTATTAAAGCTAGTTCAGATGAAGGAGACTTGGTAATGGATCCCTTCTCAGGAACATTTACAACATGTTTTGTCGCGAAACAACTTGGACGAGATTCGATCGGTATTGAATTACAGGATGAGTATGTAAAGATCGGTCTACGAAGATTGCATTTGGCGACCGAATTTAAAGGTGAAAAGCTGGAAAAGGAAATACGTACTTTTGAATCTGAAAAAATATCAAATACTTACAACTTAACCTTATTTGAAGAACCCGATGGAAAATATCTTCACGGCGACGATTAAATCCGTTCTGGAAAAATATTTCAAAGGTCATTCTGATGAGATATTTGAAAAAAGTTTGTTGATTCAGTATATTAACGAAAAAACCAGATCTGCAAACAAAGGGTCAAAAGCCCGGTCAAGTTTTGCTAATTTATATGCAATATATGTTGTAGTGGAGGATTATCTGATCAAAGAATTTAATGGGAATTCAGATTATTCGAAGTATGAAGGTGCAGAATTTAGTAATCTTTTTACCCGTCAAAGAGAATTGCCTTTTGGAAGTAAATTGCAGAACCACGCATTGAATAATCGTCTGAATGCTAAATTTCAAAAATATTTTCCAAACGCAGAATACATTCCCATCATACGAAATCTTGAAACCAACAGGTACTGGATCAATGAAAATCTTTTAAGGATCAATATCGGGAAAGCAAATTTCAATATTGCAGAGACTGTAATTGAAATAATTGAGGAATATGTGAGAACAAAACAGGGAGCTTTTGACCGTTTTGTGGCGTCATGTAATGAACTTCAGCAAATCGGTAAAGAATCACCGGCAAAAGTACAGGATTTTATTTCCGGGTTACTTGCTCCCAATATAGATGCCCGGTTATTTGAAATTGTGAGTTACTCCATTCTCAAGTATTATTATCATGATCAGGAAATAATCTGGGGCTTTGATCGAGAACAGCTGACGACGGAGAATCTAAAATTATACAAGACTGGTAGAACCAATGCCAACGATGGGGGAATAGACTTTGTTATGAGACCTCTCGGACGTTTCTTCCAGGTTACGGAAACACTTGATTTTAAAAAGTATTTTCTGGATATTGATAAAATTCAAAAGTATCCAATAACCTTTGTCGTTAAATCCGAAGATAGTGTTGATCAGCTCAAAACCAGAATACAGCAGAATGCAAATAAGACGTATTCGATCGAGGCTGTTGTAGACAAGTATATGTCGTGTATTGAAGAAGTTATAAACATCCCAATGCTAAATGATCGGTTTACTGAAGCTATAAATCAAGGATATCTCAATCGTATTCTGGATGAAATTGTTGTTCAAAGCAAAGTTGAGTTTAATTACCAGGATGAAAGTTAATAACTTAAGATAGCAAGCTGATCTCTATCTAACCGTTTGAAAAGTGTCAAAAAATGATAGAAGAAAATATCAATAAAGAAGAAGCTCCAAAAGAAGATAAAAAGGAAGTAATCAATTATTTGTCGGGGATGTACCAGCGATGGTTCCTTGATTATGCTTCCTATGTTATTCTCGAACGAGCAGTTCCGTATGTCGAAGATGGATTGAAACCCGTTCAGCGCCGAATTCTGCATGCCATGAGTATGATGGACGACGGCCGATTCAATAAAGTGGCTAATATTATCGGACAAACCATGCAGTACCATCCGCATGGCGATGCCTCTATTGGCGATGCTTTGGTTCAGCTCGGACAGAAAGATTTGCTTATTGATTGCCAGGGAAACTGGGGAAATATTTTGACCGGAGACGGGGCTGCAGCCCCCCGTTACATCGAGGCACGCTTGTCTAAATTTGCACTCGATGTGGTGTTCAATCCGAAAACGACCAACTGGAAATTGTCTTATGATGGACGTAATCGTGAGCCTATTGCCCTTCCGGTTAAATTTCCGCTCTTGCTGGCTCAGGGAGTTGAGGGGATTGCCGTAGGTTTGGCCTGTAAAATATTGCCACACAATTTCGTTGAACTGATTGATGCTTCGATTGCTTACCTGCGTGGCGAAGATTTTACATTGTACCCTGACTTTCCAACGGGCGGATCAGGGGATTTTTCGCGTTACAACGATGGTATTCGTGGAGCATCGATTAAAATAAGGGCGAAAATTGAGAAAAAAGACAGTAAAACGCTTGTTATTACTGAGGTTCCGTTCGGAAGAACTACGGCTTCGCTCATCGAAACGATAATCAAAGCCAACGATAAGGGGAAAATAAAAATCCGGAAAATAGACGACAACACCTCCGATAAAGTTGAAATTCTGATTCATTTGGTCCCCGGAATGTCGTCCGATAAAACCATCGATGCGCTGTTTGCTTTCACCGATTGTGAAATTTCTATTTCGCCCAACAGCTGTATCATCGAAAATGATAAGCCGAAATTTATTGGGGTCAGCGAAATTCTGAAAATCAACGCCGATCAAACAGTTGCTTTGCTGAAACTGGAGCTTGAAATCAAGAAAGCTGAACTCGAAGAGGCCTGGCATTTCTCGTCGCTCGAAAAAATATTCATCGAAGAACGCATTTATAAAGACAAGCAGTTTGAAGATTCGGCTAACATGGATGAAGCCGTTGCCCACATCGACATGCGCTTGATTCCCTGGAAACCGAAGCTGAACCGTGAGGTTACCCGCGAAGACATCCTGAAACTGATGGAGATCCGCATGGCCCGCATCCTGAAATTCAATACCGATAAAGCGAACGATCATCTGTTGGCTATTGAGGCTGAAATTGAACAGCTTATTCATCACATCGAGCACATCATTCCGTATACAATCGATTGGTTTGAACGACTAAAATCCAAATATGGAAAGGGGCGTGAACGCAAAACTGAAATCCGCAATTTCGAAAATATTGTAGCTGCCAAAGTGGTGGTTGCCAACGAAAAACTATATGTCGACCGCGTGGAAGGTTTCATGGGTACCGGACTTAAAAAAGCCGAATACGTGTGTGATTGTTCAGATATCGACGATGTCATTGTTTTTAGGAAGGACGGCACCTATCTGGTTTCCAAAGTTTCGGACAAAGCCTTTATCGGGAAAAACATTCTGCACCTGTCCATTTTCAAGAAAAACGATAACCGGACCATTTACAACGTGGTTTACCGCGATGGGAAGAACGGCTTTATTTATATGAAGCGTATGGCGGTGACCGGCGTCACCCGAGACAAGGAATACGACCTGACCCAGGGAACGCCGGGTTCGAAAATATTATATTTCAGCGAAAACCCGAATGGTGAGGCTGAAGTTTTGCGTGTGACACTCAAACCCAAACCGCGCATCAAAAAACTTATTTTTGAAGTTGATTTTGGCGAGTTAGCAATCAAGGGTCGTTCATCGATGGGTAATATCCTGACGAAGTATGAAATTCACAAAATAGCTCTGAAAGAAAAGGGCGTATCGACCCTGGGTGGCCGTAAAATCTGGTTTGACGAGGATGTTCTTCGCCTCAATTCCGACAACCGGGGCAAATACCTGGGCGAATTCGGTGGCGACGACCTGATTCTGGTGATATACAAATCGGGCGAATACCTGCTGTGTAATTTCGACTTGTCGAACCATTTTGATGACGGGATTTTGCTTATCGAAAAATTCAACCCGAAGAAGGTGCTGACTACCGTTTATTTTGATGCTGAGCAAGGCTACTATTACGTCAAACGGTTCCTATTGGAGGATGTCCAAAACCGGAGGGTGGGATTTATTGGTGAATTCCCCGAAAACCGGATGGTTAGCTTCACCTGGGTAGGGCATCCGCGGTTTGAACTGGAATTTGGCGGCAAAAATGAAGGTCGGGAACCTGAAGTGATTGAGGTGGAAGAATTTATAGGTGTCAAATCATACAAAGCCAAAGGGAAGCGTTTGTCGATATACGAAATACAGAACGTCAATGAGCTTGAACCTGTTGTTGCCGATGAAGAAGACGATGAAGAAGAACAGCCGGAAGAGGAGAAAAAGGACGAAATAGTTATTCCCGACATTGAAGATCTGCTTTTTGGAACTGATCCCCCTTCAGGAAACGATGAAACGCCAAATCAAATGTCGATTGACTTTTGATAATCAGAACCTTTTATTTTTACATTCTTTACTTTTTCCTTGATTTATGAAAATTTTCCTGATCGGATTTATGGGCTGTGGAAAATCAACGATTGGTCATTCGCTGGCATCAGCCTTAAACCTGACGTTTGTTGATTTGGATACTTACCTTGAAGAACGGTTTTTCCGAACGATTCCCCAGATTTTTGCTGAAGAAGGCGAAGACGCTTTCCGTAAAAAGGAACGGAAAGTACTGGAAGAAGTTGTTGCTTTTGACGATGTGGTTGTGGCAACCGGAGGCGGCACACCATGTTTTTTTGATAATATGGAATTGATGAACAATGCGGGCTTTTGTGTATTTCTGGATGTCGATGTCGACTCGTTGGTTAACCGCCTGGTTCATGCCAAAACCGAACGCCCGCTGATCAAAGGAAAATCTCCTGAAGAACTGCATAAATTTATTGAGGGAATGATGCAAAAACGTCGTCCGTTTTACGAACAGGCTCACTATATCCTAAAAGGGAAAGACATTTTGCCGGAACAGGTTATTGAACTGGTGAAAAGTAAGAATTGAAGCCATAATGGCAAGCTTTCATTAAAAAGAAATCCGAACATGATTGAACTTTGTGCGCTGGCGTCGGGAAGCAACGGCAACTGCTATTATATTGGTAACGAAAGAGACGCCGTTTTGGTTGACGCCGGAATTTCGGCCAAACAAATCATGAACCGGATACTCGAAGCTGGTCTGGATGCCTCGCGTATCCGGGGAATTGTGGTCAGCCACGAGCATACTGATCATGTGAGCGGCGTTCGGGTGTTGAGCAAACGTTTGGGCATTCCGGCTTGGTTTAGCCAGGGAACTTTCGATGCCCTGCGTGAAACGGAGCGGCCCGAACGGTTCCATATTTTTAGTCCGGACAAATCATTTTTAATTAGTTCTTTCAGGATACATCCGTTCCTGAAAAATCATGATGCTGCTGAACCGTGCTCCTTCCGGATTGAGCATGATGATTGGCACATTGGTGTTTTTACCGACATTGGTGAGGCTTGCGACCGGCTTAAACAGCATTTGCGAAAATGCCATGTGCTGTTTCTCGAAACCAATTATGATGAAAAAATGCTGTGGGAGGGTTCCTATCCATGTATCCTGAAGCGAAGAGTGGCTTCCCCGGTTGGGCATTTGTCAAACGATCAGGCGTTTGAGCTGATCCGTGATCATGCCGGGCCCGAACTGGTCCATATTTTTCTGAGCCATCTTTCCGGCGAAAATAACCGTCCTGAATTGGCTGAGTCCCGTTTCAAACCTTTGTCCGATCGGTTTAGAGTTAGCCTCACATCGCGAAGTACTTTCAGCGGATTTTGCAGGTTGCGATGAAGTTTTACTCCCTGACATTTTGGATTGCTATTTTTAACTTCAGCTTCAGTGTTTAAAACTATATCCGATAATATTTCATGACCTAAACAAAAAGAAAAAGCCCTGTATTTCTACAGAGCTTTTTCTTTGAATCTTAAAAATATTAGACTATTTATGCTAGTTTAACATTTACTGCGTTCAATCCTTTTCTTCCTTCTTGAAGTTCAAAAGTTACATCGTCATTTTCTCTGATTTGATCAACCAAACCTGAAACGTGTACGAAGAATTCTTTGTCAGATTCACTGTCTTTAATAAAACCGAATCCTTTTGATTCGTTGAAGAACTTAACTTTACCTGTTTTCATAATGATATTTAAAAAAATATTGTAATATGGTTGCAAATATAGCCAATTTTACATTAAAACGTTGGTGTTGATCAAAAAAAATGCTGATTTTGAGTAAAATATCTCAGGATTGATCAGGAGGAGCCAACTGTGAGAAACAAAATGCCGACTGCTGTAACCGGCGACCGGTAACTTTTTTCTTTGATTGACTCCTTGCCGAAGTCTTTTTATGCGTTCAGCAGGTTGTTGCTCAATGCCTGTAATGTTTGTTTTTTGAGTTCTGTTTTCACGAGTACCGAGATGTTGTGGTGGCTGCCACCATAAGAAATCATCCTGATAGGAATTTCCTTAAGGGCCGAAAATACTTTTGAAGTAAATCCAGTTTCTTCCGCAATAAAATCACCTACGATACAGGCAATTGTTAGTTCAGTGTCAACCTCTACTTCGCCATATTCTTTCAGCTCCGAAACAATTTCATTCAGGTGTCTGGTGTTGTCGATAGTCACCGAAACTGAAACTTCCGAAGTGGAGATCATGTCGATCGGAGTTTTAAAGAACTCAAAGATTTCGAATACGTTTTTCAGGAAGCCATAAGCGTTCAACATTCGGTATGAACGGATTTTAATAGCTGTGATACCATCTTTGGCGGCAACGGCTTTAATGCCATGTCCGCTCGATTCAGATGCAATTAAGGTTCCCGGATCGCTGGGGTTCATAGTATTTTTCAAGCGAACCGGAATATTTTGGAGTTTGGCCGGAAGCACGGTTTGCGGATGAAGAATTTTTGCTCCGAAATAAGCCAACTCAGCAGCTTCGTCAAACGACAGCTGATCAATTTTTTTTGTATTCTCAACAAAACGAGGGTCGTTGTTGTGGAAACCATCAATGTCAGTCCAGATTTCAACTTCTTCCGAATTGATAGCAGCACCAATCAACGTTGCTGTGTAATCACTTCCGCCGCGTTGCAAGTTATCAATATCTCCTTCAGCATTGCGACAGATAAAACCTTGAGTGATGTAATAATCAGCAGTTTCAGATTGCTGAAGTACTTTGCTGATATTTTCCTGAATAAAATGTGAATCGGCAGCTTTGTCACTATCAATTTTCATGAAATCAAGCGCTGAAAGATAGACGGTTTTAAAACCGTTTTCCACCATCAGTTCAGAAAAAAGCGCTGTCGAAAGCAATTCACCCTGAGCAACAATTGTGTTTTCCCCCACTTCATTAAAATCTCCGGAAGTGAATGATTTAATCGTTTGAAAGATTCCGAAAACAATAGCTTTACCCTTTTCCTTCTTTTCCGAAGAAACATATAAATCGTTGACTACTTTGTAGTACTTCTGTTCTAATTGGCTAATCACCTGTCTGGCTCCATCCTTGTTTTTCTTCTGAAGGTAGTTGGCAATTTCAACCAGTGAGTTTGTCGTGCCCGACATGGCCGACAAAACAACTAATTTCTGATTTCCATCGGTAATTAGCTGCATCACAGCACGCATGTTTTCTACCGATCCTACGGAGGTTCCTCCAAATTTTAATACTTTCATAGTGTAAAACCTCTTATTTAAAAGGAGTTAAGTAAATATTTATAAGTAATGCAAAGATGAGAATTATTTTTGAAATCGAATGTCTGATTTACGATCTGGAAGTAAATATTGGATATTATTTAAGAATTCGTCTTTTTTGATGCATGTTTTAGCAGAATTGCTTTCGGATTGTAAGTTGACAAGTTCTTTTTGTCAATATTAATCCTGGTTTTCGACAACTCTTTTTCTTTCAGATTTGAAATTTGAAACCTGAAATTTGGAACTGCTCTTAGAACGTTCCGAATATGGAGTGCTTAGCCGAATTAAAAAAGATGGTTGAGTAAATATGGAATCCTTCCCTGTTCGTGTTCAGTTTCCGTTCGATACTCAAAACAGGCTCGCCAACAGGAAGATTTAGCAATTGTCCAATTAATTGATCGGCTTTGATGGCCTTGAGTTTCTGTTCTCCGCCTTTGATTTCAATCTGGTATTGTGTGCGAAGGGTTTCAAACAGCGATTTATTTTCGAATGATCGGCTCGAAAAGCGGGGCAGATTGATATTTGGGATTCGATTGATGTCATAAAATACAGGTTGCGCATCGACCAGCCGAAGCCTTTCCATGTAAATACATCCCGATTCGCGTTCGATTTCAGTTAAATCAAATGGAAAACGCTCGGGCCAGGGCTTAATTTGCGGTTTTTGCAAAATTTGGGTTTGCAGATATTGATTCCCGATGGCCGATGCGGTTCCTGAAATACTTAGAATACCAATATCCTGCGGTGGCTTTCTGACGATACTACCCTTTCCCTGTTTCTTTGAGATGAAACCATCTTTCACCAATGCCTCAAGTGCCTGGCGAACAGTTGGCCGAGTAATGTTATGTACAGCACACAATTCATTCTCTGATGGCAAAAGACTTCCTTCTTCGTAAACTCCTGTCAAAATGTGTTTTCGGAGGATTTCGTAGATTTTTTTGTGCTGTGGTATTTTATTCTCTTCAGCCATAATCGAATGAATTTGAGCCAAAAGTAATAAAATTTATTAAATTTTGACATTTAACTTGTAAATACAAGTATAAAAATATAGTTTTGATGCGTGAAAGGTGATAGTATTGTAACTGCTGATTTATTAGCTATTTAGATTTAATAGTCGAATGCAGTTGTGTTTACAAGTAAACTAAAGTTGTTAAAACAAATCAGATATGGCAATTCCAGTATTAATGCCTCGTCAGGGGCAATCGGTTGAGACCTGTATTTTAGGTGAATGGGTAAAGAAAAAGGGTGATGCTGTGAAGGTAGGCGACATCCTTTTTTCGTATGAAACAGATAAGGCGTCGTTCGAAGAAGATGCCAAAGCTGACGGTATTTTGCTTGATGTGTTTTTTGCTGAAGGCGATGAAGTCCCAGTATTGGTGAATGTTGCCGTTATCGGCGCTGCCGGTGAATCAGTCGAAGAGTTTCGTCCGGGTGGACAATCTGCTGCTGTAGCCGACATTGTTGTTGCTGATGTAGTTGCAGAAAAGGCCGTTACTCCTGAAGTGAAAACAGTTACAGAATCTTTAGGGAAAGTGAAAATTTCGCCCCGCGCGAAAAATCTGGCTGAAAAGTCTGGCGTAGCATATCAACAATTGGCAGGTTCCGGTCCTGAAGGTCGTGTTATCGAGCGCGACATTGAAGCTGCGGCTCAGGCGATGCCGAAACTCACTCCGCTGGCTCAGGAAAAAGCCAAAGCTGAAGGCATGAAAGCTGGTGAAACTGCAACCGGATTAGGTGGCAAGGCTGTTGCAAAAGATCTTATTTCATACAATCCGGTTTACAGCGACGATTTCGAAGTGAAGAAACTCACGAACATGCGTAAGTTAATTGCCAAAGCCATGCATACTTCGCTACAAAATTCGGCTCAGTTAACTCACCACATGAGCGCCGATGCCCGCACCATCATGGCTTTGCGCAAAAAATACAAGAAAGCACTCGATGCAGGACAAATCTCGCAGAACATCACCATCAACGATTTGGTTTGTTTCGCGGTAATCAAAGCACTGAAAAAATTCCCGCAGGTAAATACCCATTTTATCGGCGACAGCATGCGTTGGTTCAAGAAAGTCCACCTTGGATTGGCCGTTGATACCGATCGCGGCTTGATGGTTCCGGCCATTAAAAATGCCGACGATCTTTCTCTCGAAGGTCTTTCCGGACAGATGCAAGCCATCGCCGGACAATGCCGTAAAGGCAATGTAAGCCCGGAATTATTGGCTCCTGAAGCTGCAACTTTCACCATTTCCAACCTCGGAAACTACGGTGTCGAAATGTTTACGCCAGTCATCAACATTCCTCAGACAGCCATTTTGGGCGTTTGTACCATTGTTCCACGTCCAAAAGATTTGGGCGATGGCGTGTACGGATTCGTTCCGATGATGGGACTGTCGTTGACCTACGATCATCAGGCTTTGGATGGCGGCGAAGCAACACTGTTCCTGAGAGAAATCAAAGAACAAATCGAAAACTTGGAAAGCCCCCTCTAGCTCCCCAAAAGGGGGGAGAATACGGTTGCGATGGATTTCGTTCTGAATGAAATATTTGCAACCTGAAACAAACAGCCCGGTAGGGGCGGAATATTTGTAGCCCCGGGTTTCAACCCGGGGAAAAGAATGGGAAAGAGAAAATCGTCCGCGAGCAAATGTAGAGAAAGGAGAAATCTTTCTTTCGGACGAAATAGAACAAACGATAAAAATAGAAAATAACCAATATTGAATAATCAATGCCCAATATCCAAATTACTGCCGAAATCAGGGAGCACCTAAGCCTCCCCTTCGGGGAGGTTTGGAGGGGCTTTTAATAGACTTATGAATAAAATATACGATTTAGCAATTATAGGCGGCGGCCCGGCGGGTTATGTAGCCGCCGAACGTGCCGGAGCCAAAGGCTTGAGCGTGGTCGTCTTCGATATGCGTTCGCTGGGTGGTGTTTGCCTGAACGAAGGTTGCATCCCGACCAAAACGCTTCTGAATTCGGCCAAAGTGCTCGAATATGCACATGAAGCCAATAAATATGGAATCAACGTGGAAAACATTTCAGTTGATTTCAAAAAGATCATGTTGCGTAAAGACAAGGTGGTTCGCAAGCTGGTGGCCGGAATCGGCGCTAAAATGAAACATGCCAAAGCCGATGTGGTAATGGCCAAAGCAACCATCAAAGAAAAACGTGGCGAAGTAATTAGCATCGAAGCCGATGGTCAGGAATACCAGGCCAACCGCTTGTTGGTTTGCGCTGGTTCGGAAGCTGCCGTTCCGCCAATTCCAGGACTGGATGCAGCACAAATTCTGACCAACCGCGAAATCCTTCAGCTAAAAGAAAAACCTGAAAGCCTCGTCATCATTGGCGGTGGTGTGATCGGGACTGAATTTGCCGACTTTTTCAATGCGATGGGAACCAAGGTGACTGTCATCGAAATGCTTCCGGAGATTTTGACTGGCGTTGATGAAGAAATTGCAGCTTTCGTTCGCAAAGAATTTGTGAAGAAAGGCGTAGAATTTCACCTGAAAGCTCGCGTAACTAAACTGAATGGTAAAGAAGTGGTGTTCGAAAAGGACGGTCAGGAAATGAAAATTACCGGAGACCAGGTTTTGCTTTCAGTTGGACGCAAAGTCAATGTGGCTGGAATCGGACTTGAAAATATTGGTGTGGAATTTTCGCCCAAAGGTGTGAAAATCGATCAAAACTGCCGCACCAATGTTCCCAATGTTTATGCAGCAGGTGATATTACCGGATTTTCGTTGTTGGCACACACGGCCAGTCGCGAAGGTGAAGTGGCAGTGAACCATATCCTTGGTCGCAAAGATTTTATGCGCTACGAAGCTATTCCGGGCGTGGTTTATACGCATCCGGAGATTGCCGGTGTAGGTTTAACCGAAACTCAGGCCAAAGAAAAAGGCATTGAAGTGGAAGTAAAACAACTGCCAATGGCATACTCCGGACGTTTTGTTGCCGAAAACGAGGGCAAAGACGGTTTTTGTAAGGTGATTGTCGGCAAAAAATATCGCGAAATTCTCGGAATCCATATAGTTGGTGGAGCTTGTTCCGAAATGATCTGGGGCGCCTGTGCCATCATCGAAGCACAACTGCGCGTTCAGGATGTGGAAGAAATCGTTT
This sequence comes from Prolixibacteraceae bacterium, assembly GCA_963676535.2. Taxonomy (GTDB): domain Bacteria; phylum Bacteroidota; class Bacteroidia; order Bacteroidales; family Prolixibacteraceae; genus Aquipluma. The sequence continues at coordinate 275,416 of CAXXKQ010000017.1, forward strand.
TCCCGCACCCAACTGTGAGTGAGATTATCAAAGAAACGATCTTCCAATAGAAGCCCCCTTCCCGTTCCCCCAAAGGGGGAAAGCTTTGGGTAACGCTAAATATTGTGATCCAGCTCCGTAGGAGCGAAACTTTTGTAGCCACGGGTTTAAACCTCGGAAAAAATGGCTGAGGAAAAAATCGTCCGGGAGGAAATGTTGAAAAGGGTAATATTCTGATTTCGGACGAAATTGAACAAACGAAAATAAAATAACCAATGTCCAATATCCAAATAACATTCGAAAAGGGTAGCGCAAAAAGCCTCACCCTTCGGGGGAGGTTTGGTGGGGGCTTTTAAATTTACAATATGCCAAAGTCACAATTTATTGATCCATCAGAAGTGAGGAAAGCTGGTGAGATTACATTCAATCCGATTCCTGTAAACCAGTACAACAAAACTGTTGAAGAAGAAAAAGCAAACTTCTCGAACGAAGATTTGCTGCGTATTTACCACGAAATGGTGGTGATCCGCGAGTTTGAAACCATGCTCAACCTGATTAAAATCCGTGGCGATTACAACGGGATTGCCTACAATCATCCCGGTCCCGCTCACTTGTCAATCGGTCAGGAAGCTGCAGCCGTTGGTATGGCTTACACGCTCGGTGTTGAGGATTTTATCTTCGGATCGCACCGTTCTCACGGCGAAATTCTGGCTAAAGGTTTATCAGCCATCGCTAAATTGAGCGACGAACAGCTGATGCAGGTGATGGAAAGTCATTTCGACGGAATCACCTTTGCCCCGGTTAAAAACGGACATTCAGGAACAGTAAAAGAACTGGCCGTGAAATTCCTGATTTATGGAACATTGGCCGAAATTTTTGCCCGCGAAACCGGTTTCAATAAAGGATTGGGCGGTTCGATGCACGCTTTCTTTACACCTTTTGGTGTGTATCCGAATAACGCTATCGTTGGTGGTTCGGGCGACATCGCTGTGGGTGCTGCGCTATACAAAAAAGTAAACCGCAAATCAGGAATCGTTGTTGCAAATATCGGCGATGCCTCAATGGCTTGCGGCCCGGTTTGGGAAGGTCTGGCTTTTGCCACCATGGATCAGTTCAACGAATTGTGGGAGGGCGACATGAAAGGCGGACTTCCGCTGATCATCAACATTATGAACAACCAATACGGCATGGGTGGACAAACCTGCGGCGAAACGATGGGTTACAACATTGCTGCCCGAATTGGCGCTGGTGTGAATGCCGATCAGCTTCATGCCGAACGTGTTGATGGATACAATCCGTTGGCTGTGATTGACGCTTACAAACGCAAACGTGCGATTCTGGAAGAAAAACGCGGACCGGTTTTATTGGACGTTTTAACTTATCGTTACAGCGGACACTCGCCTTCAGATGCATCGTCGTACCGCTCGAAAGAAGAAGTGGAAGCCTGGGAAGCACAGGATTCGATTGCCTGGTTTGGCCGCGAACTGGTGAAAGCTGGGGTTGCTACTGAAGACCAGTTGACCGGAATTAAAGGCGACACCATCAGCCTGATGGAATGGACCATGAAACTGGCGATTGACGACAAGGTTTCACCCCGCATGGACATGGCGAAATATCCTAATCTGATTGGCGAAATGATGTTCTCGAACGAGTCGGTTGATAAAATGGAAGACCGCACGCCGGATGTGAATCATCCGATGACTGAAAATCCACGTGTTCAGCAATTGGCTAAAAAAGAACGTTTTGCTTTTGACGAAAATGGCAAAGCGCACTCCAAAATAAAAACATACGCCTACCGCGACGGAATTTTCGAGGCCATCGTCGACCGTTTCTACAAAGATCCGACTTTGATTGCTTATGGAGAGGAAAACCGTGACTGGGGCGGCGCTTTTGCCGTGTATCGCGGCCTGACCGAAGCATTGCCTTATCACCGTTTATTCAACTCACCGATTTCTGAAGCTTCGATTGTAGGGACAGCCATCGGTTACGCCATGTGCGGTGGTCGCGTGGTTCCTGAAATCATGTATTGCGATTTCCTGGGCCGTTGTGGCGATCAGGTGTTCAACCAGCTTCCCAAATGGCAGGCCATGAGCGGAAACGTGATCAAAATGCCGGTGGTGTTGCGTGTTTCGGTAGGTTCGAAATACGGCGCCCAGCATTCGCAGGACTGGACAGCGTTAACCGCTCAAATCCCTGGATTGAAAGTTGTTTTCCCTGCTACTCCTTATGATGCCAAAGGTTTGATGAATGCAGCCTTACAGGGAACCGATCCGGTGATATTCTTCGAAAGCCAGCGTTTGTACGATATTGGCGAGCAGTTCCACAAAGGTGGTGTTCCTGAAGGTTATTACGAAATTGCCATTGGCGAACCAGATATTAAACGCGAAGGGAAAGATGTAACCATCCTGACCATCGGTGCAACATTGTACCGTGCGTTGGAAGCTGCTGATATTCTTCAGGAAAAATATGGCATGTCGGCTGAAGTGATTGATGCCCGCAGTTTGAGTCCATTTAACTACGAGCCAGTTTTGGCTTCGGTGAAAAAGACCGGTCGCATTGTAATTTCTGGTGATGCATCAACCCGTGGTTCGTTCATGAAAGAAATGGCACAAACCATTTCGGAACTGGCTTTCGACGATCTGGACGCTCCGCCGGTAGTGGTTGGTTCGCGCAACTGGATTACCCCGGCTTACGAACTCGAAAACTCATTCTTCCCTTGTGCCGAATGGATGATCGACGCTATCCACGAAAAGATTGTTCCGCTGAAAGGCCATGTGGTGAAAAACAACTTCACCAGCGCTGAGCAGATCAGAAGGAATAAATTGGGAGTATAATTTTAATAAAAAGTCCGAGCCCGACTTTGAGTCGGACCCGGACTAAAAAATATCAGTCACCCTGCATAATAGAACAAGCCCTCGTTGTCCGTAAAGATAGCGGGGGCTTGTTGTGTTTATTTCAGACCGCTTAATTCAATCAATAGAATTATATTGGTTCCTGTTAGATTTAAAGCATATCTTACTATCTCATCATCAACAACTACTGTGTCTTGTCCCTGGCCATGTGCACTTAATCTATTTCTTATTGTAGAAATGCCACTTTCAAGTAAATTTCTTAAAGAAGTAAATTGATTTTGAATATACTTGGGAATCAAATCATTATTTATACAAATTTCAATCAATCTCTTTGAGGTGTCTTTTGAATCAAAAGTCCAACCATTTTCTTGACAAATAATTTTCAAAACACTTTCAAGAGACTTAAGGCATTCTGTTATACACTCCTTATTTCTTCCATGTCTATAATGTTCATGTGCTTTTAAATATTCATCATTTGCACCAGAGAATTTATTATTATGAAGCAGATTTAAGGTGGGTTTGACAATTTCGGAATGGATATAAGTGGAATCTAACTTTATAATCTCACCTGATTCGAATTGAAAACCAACTCCATGTTCTTTGAAGCGGTCATTTAGTTCTTTTATAGCATCATCGGGGTTCTGTTCTCTTTCAACACAACGATGGTACGTAGGGTCGTTGCGAATGTATCCATCGATGAGTTTGAAACAAAGCTCAATAAGATCCAATGATTTTTCAATATCAGTTGGACTTAAAAGATAATCAATAACCTCACTGCTATAGTAGCTATTTTTATTAAGTTTAAAAACTCCATATTCTCTACATAGGGTATCTCTGATTGCTTTATAAACATTTGATGCATGATTTTCTTGATCCCTATTATAGCCAATTGCATCTCTTATTATATGGACTATTTGAACTTTCAATTCTTGAGGAAGTTCATCGTATCTATAAATATCAGGGACTTCACCTCTGACTATTTTTTGTCTTTTTGAATATAATGGAAATGTAGCCATACTTTGTTTGTTAGTATAGATTTTTCAAAATCTTTGGTACTAAGCTAACCAAATATTGAATTATATACAATAGCCCGAAAGGTTTTTGTAGTCAAAAAGTTATGAACAGGAAGTGGGGAGAATTTCCTTCGACAGGCTCAGGCAGCGGGTATGTGTAGACATTCACTTTTTTGAGTGGTTGAATCTTGGGTTTTTGTGATCCGATTGCGTAATTCGAAGTGCCGCTCCCTGAGTAACGGAGTGTATCGAAGGGAGCTTTGATCAAGGAACCGCCTTCGACACGCTCAGGCAGCGATTTGCGAAGTGATTTACTTTTTAGAACGTTTCCGTTTTTAAGCTTTAATGAACCATTGTCTTTATTCGAAGCACCGCTCCCTGAGTAGCGAAGCGTATCGAAGGATAGCGTGTCGAAGGGAGCATCCTCATCGTTTTTTCTTTCGCAAAGAGCTTTTCGCCAGCCCCGGCAAATCCTCATTCCGGCCTTCTATCAGCGCAATCTTTTTGTCGCGGCTCCAGCCATGGATTTGCCTTTCCCGGTAATAAGCTTCATCAATCCGGTCAAATTCTTCGGTATAAACCAACTCAACCGGTAATCGTTTGCGGGTATGGTTAGCACCTTCGCCGTTCTGGTGTTCTTCAAGACGCCGTTCCAAATCGTTGGTGCTGCCAATATAAAAACTGCCATCGGCACAAAGCAAAATGTAGAGATAACCTTTCATGCCCAAATTTATTGAATTGCAATAATTTAGACAACAGCCCGAATCGTTTTTGCCAGTCAAAAAGAAATTAGTTCCCGTTCCCTAAGTTTGTCGAAGGCAATTCTTATCGGCGAACCGCCTTCGACAGGCTCAGACAGCGAGTATGCGGACAGATTTACCTTTTGAGCGTTTGGCTATTTATGCTTTTGTGAACTGCTGCTGTTCTTTAAAGAGCCGCTCCCTGAGTAGAGTGTTTCCTGAGTGTTGAACTGGGCGTTATTGATTCTGGTATTTTAAAACTCGATATCGTATAAGCCTTCAGCGTCAATTTCGAACTGTTTCACGCCAATGTCGGTCATCGGGTGTTTGATGAGCTGATACAATAATTCAGGACTAATGGTTGCCGAATGGGCTCCGGCCATGCTGGTCCGGTAAATCTGGTCAACGGTTTTAAAACTGGCAGCCAAAACTTTTCCGTTCAGTCCATAAAGGGCAATGTTTTCCACAATATCGCCGACCACTTCAATGCCGTGCGACGAAATGTTGTCGAGGCGACTTACATACGGCGCGACAAAATCAGCACCGGCTTTCATGGCCACCAAGGCTTGTTGCTGGGTGAAAATGGCAGTGGCAGTCACGTTTATTCCGGCGTCTTTCAGGATACGCATGGCTTTGTAGCCATTAGGAGTTACCGGTATTTTGGCATAGAAATTATCGCCAAAATCGAAATAAGTGCGGTATTTTTTTGCTTCGCGAACCATGTCGTCGGTTTCCGAAGAAATCATTTGCACGTGAATCATTCCGGTGCCCACCAATTCCTGAATTCCTTCGACGGCAACTGAAAGTTTATATCCTGAATTTTTAAGAATCGTTGGATTTGTTGTTACACCTTCAAGAGGAAAAAATAAGTACAGCTTCCGGAGTTCGTCCAGATCGGCTGTGTCTGCCATGTAAATCATTGTTTTGTATCTAATTGTTTATGATGCAAAGATACGGCAAGCGCAGTAAGCTAAGGATAAAAAGACAATAGATTTTAGATATTAGACGGGAGACTTAAGATTAACTAGCCCCATCCCCAACCCTTCCCCAAATTGGGAAGGGAGTTTGGGTAGTGAGTCTCGAAGACGTTTCATCAATTCAAACACCTTCGCGACTATAGCTTTCCCCCAGTTGGGGGAACGGGAAGGGGGCCGTTAATTTCCCAGCAAATATTCTTCGGCCTCAACCGACCAAAGTCCCTGATGACGGTCGCAGATTTCGGCCAGCTTCGCAAATTTTGCATCAGTTTTACCCAATTCAGTAAAATCGGCAATGGCTGTCAGCGGCAGTTCGAGGTGCGTATAAATCAGTTTCTTTCCACCCGGAATGTGAGGCAAATCAAGCGTAGTTTCGGCCACGGCATTCAATCCGCCGATGTGGGTCACCAGTCCGGCAGGGTCCAGACCGGCAGTCATTACCTGCAAAGCTTCTTTCATGTCGTCGGTGTTTCCGCCTGAAGTACCAACAATGTGGGTATAGGCATAATGCACGTTATAAAAATTCATTTTAGCCTGAAGGTTTTGATCGGATGGGCCTGCAAAAAAATTCAGACAGCCGTCGAAAGCCAGGATGGCGTCGCCCTGCTCAATTACAGGTGCCACCGGAGCAAACACAAACACATCGTCATAACCGGTTCCGCCCGAAAGTTCTTTCAGTTTGCCTACCGGATTGTCAATTTTGGTGTTCAGGTAAACCAGTCCGATGCCGCATTTGGCCGCTTCTTCAACGGTATAAATCGTAGCTGCGCGATCCAAACGGGTCTGGTCGATGTCGGTCACCACGCACAAGCTTGGTTTGCGGTCGGCACGACGAATCACGTAATTGATAGCGGCCAGACCCATCGGACCAACACCTGCCAGAATCGCCATTTTGCCATTCTCCACAATTTCCATTTTGTGCACATACGAACCGGGGGTGGTATGGTAGTTGGCATGCATGGCGCCAATCACGCACGAAAGGGGCTCGGCCAGCGAAGCCGGATAGTAACCCGGACCGTCGTAAGCCAGCAAACAATCCTGAACCAGCACATCTTTCGGGATGATCACGTAAGTGGCGTCGCCTCCAATGTATTGGTACGAATAGCCGGGAGCGCTCAACACGCCAACCGGACCTTCTTCGTAATAGATGGCCGGCTGAATGGAGAATTTTTGTCCGGCTTTGAACTTGTGTTTCCAGTTATCGCCAATCTCCACCAACTCGCCGCTGAACTCGTGACCAATGATGATCGGGTTTTCGGCGATATCCTGCGGGATACGTTTGTGATCGGTAGCCTGTTTGGCGGCTTTATAGGATGACATGCAAATACTGTCGGACACTACTTTGGCCAAAATCTCGTCGGCCGTGATGGCTGGAAGTTCAAACTCTTCCAATCTCAAATCTTCTTTTCCGTATAAACGAACTGCTTTGGTGATAGTAGCCCCTCCCGACCTCCCCGAAGGGGAGGAGAAAGGAAAAGCCTCCCCCTGCCCCTCCGAAGGAGGGGTGAAAGAAATGGTATGCGTAGATTTTTTATTTTCCATTACTATTAATTTAAAATGATACTTTTCAAAATGTTAACCCCCTGATTCCCTTTTTCTCCACTCCCATTAGGGGAGGTTGGGTGGGGCTTTCTTCCTTTCTCCCCTCCTTCGGAGGGGTCGGGGGAGGCCGTTCTTTTAATTTAACATATTTTGCCCACCAGTCACAGGCACAGCCTGACCGGTTTCGTATTCCTGCTCGATGATGTAATACACGGCGCGCATCACGTCGAGCGGCGTGCAACCGCGACCTGCCGGAACCTGTGCTTCATAAAAACGTTTCACATCGTCGATGGTTTTAGCTCCCGGAACCTTGCCTGCCTTAAGGTACTGTACAAACAATCCTTTCTCCGGATCGGCCCACAGCGGCCCATCGAAGAAATTACCCGGACACACCGAATTCACCTTAATTTTCGATGGCATCAGCTCCATAGCAAACGACTGGGTCAGGCCGATTCCACCGAATTTTCCACCGGCATAAGCAAAATTTTTGTTCGAGCCTTTCAATCCTGATTTTGAATTGATCTGGATAATATCGGCAAAGTGGTCTGGCTTGAATTTATTCTGAAGTTTCATCACTGCCGACGCATATTTGGCACAGAGGAAGTAAGCCGAATAGTTTACTTTGGTCATCAGCTCGAAGGTTTCCGGCGTCATTTCGTCGAGTCCGCCAGCACGTAAAATCCCGGCATTGCTGATGAACACATCCAGTCCGCCAAACTCGCAAACGGTTTCGAAAACCAAGTTCTCCACCGAAGCCGCATTCGACACGTCGGCTTTCACAAAATGCGCTTTGTTTTTACGTTTTCCTGCATTGAGCAATTCGGCAAATTTTCGGCCCAGTTCTTCGTTCAGGTCAGCAATGACCACATTTGCACCGTTGGCCATCAGGTCTTCTACGATTCCTGCACCAAAACCCTGAGCGCCCCCGGTTACGATAGCAATCTTTTTATCGACGCGGCCTGCTGTTGAGCCCATCGCGATGGCGCTGCGGTATTGTTCCACTTCCCAGGTATCGATAAACTGAACCTGTGCGGGTGTCATCGGGCTTTGTCCGCCAAATTTTTCGGAGTATAAACTGATCAGGCAGGTGTCCATCATCACATCTTCGAGTGTGGCAACCGCCTGTGCATTGTCGTTGGCCAGAATGCAGCCAATGCCTTTAATGCAAATGATTTTCGGAGCCTTTGGCTGTGTCTCGATGTAAGTTTTAATTTTTCCGAAAAGGTCATTCAGCAAGGCATCAACATCACCACTGAATTCAGCATAAATGAATGATGAATTGCAATACACAATGCCATCGGGGATAAACGGCAGGGCAATTTTCTGAAATTCGGCTTCGGAAGCGAGGAACCGGTCGTAGTACGAATTGTTTACTACTTTCAGGGTTTTCAGGCCGTTTTCAGAAAGCATCATGCGGATAGCCGGAACAATTTTGGAAGCAACCGGATCAACCGGCAATACTTCGGCAGGGGCAATTTCGCCAATAGCGCCATCCAAAATGCTGATCACATCGGTATATATTTCGCGGATTTCCTCAATGGTATCGGCAGCCACAAAAATACCGTGGTTTTGCAGCAGAATAATTTTAGGTTCGTTGCCCGTGCGCGCTTTGTACGAATTGATGCGGCTTTCCACTTCCTTAAATAAGATGTACCCCGGATCGACGTACGGCACATAAACCACTGCATTTCCAAATAACACATTGGTCAATCTTTCGGCATTAGTGCTGCACATCAAACCATTGACTTTGGTGCTGTGGGTGTGCACTACAAAGCGGTGGGCCAGCAGGTCGTGCAGCGAAGTCTCCACCGACGGGCGCTGTCCTTTTTCGGGATAAACACGCGCTCTTAGCAGGTCGTTCTTGATCTGGTTTTCGCGTTCCATCACATCGTCGGAATATGTTTTCAGGGCTATTTTTTGAAGGGCTTTGCGGTCAAGTTGCGCAAAACCGTCTTCGCCGATTGTGCCCAAACTATGTCCGCTGGCTTTAACATACAAATGATTTTCGTCTTTGTACGAGGTGTTTCCCCCGCCGGCAATCACAAAATCTTTCTGTTTGCCGTAGTACTGCGATATTTCTATTAATTGAGAAATGGCCTCCCCCCTGCCCCCTCCCAAAGAGGGGGAGAAAGAATTATCTTGTGAAGATTTGTTTTTTTTCATTTTTACTTTTTTCAATATTGATGAAACCTTATGAACTTTCTGTTACCAAAAGTCTCCCCTTCGGGGAGATTTAGAGGGGCTTTTATTTAATAAAGTCCTTAATTACCACGTTGCCCAGTTTCACAAAGGCATCGTATTCGGCAGTTTTGCCTGAGCCGTCGGCACGGAGGAAGCCTTCTTCGCCTTTGGCAACCAGGTACTGGTGTGCAGCAATGATGCAGGCACCTTCGTATCCAATTTGGTTGAGTTCTTCGTCGAGTTCAACACCATGGCGGCAGCTTACTTTTACCGGATCGAGCTGTGGCGTGTTGTGCTCGGTACCAAACGAAACCAAGAAGTTTTTCGAACGGAAGAATTGTACGAATTTCTTCAGAATGTTGAAATCGTTTCGTCCGGGAATCAGCTCAATACTGTAGATGTTGCGATCGACCAGCATGTGATACAGCTTTTCGGCATCGGCTTCGAAATCGGTACAAACGCCTTTCGGGTCGTCGAGCAACACCGGGTAGCAAGGGATACCGCCAGCGCTGATGATTACTTTTTTCACCTCATCCAGACTTAGAAAAGCTTTCGGGTCTTCAGCCACAAATGCTTTTCCGCCGGATTTCAGGAGATTTCCGCGGATTTCGTTTTCCAGTCCGGCCACATCGTCTAGCTTCGATTTCACTTCTTTTCCGGAGAATACGTTCAGGTAAAATGCTTTTTTTTCTTCTTCGGAAGTATATTTTTCGTCGATGGCAATGCGCAAAGCCTTGGCAATGTGGCGTTCGCGCAGCATATTTTTGGCATATTTCGCTTTCAGTTCATCGAAAGTAAAGCTGATTCCGGCATTCAGTTCAGTCAGAAAAGCATTCAGTTTATTCACCATTTCGGCCGTTTGCACATTGCTCTCGTGCTGAACCTGCTGCAACAACGCCAATTCTCCGGCACCAATTTTAAACGGGTGGCTCAAACCTTTGCCGCTCATGTAGGTACGTCCCGGGTTGGCCGGATCGTTTACCCGAACGCCTGCTTCCTGCAAATCGCGCTGCAAAGCCATAAACTCGATGTTGAACAGGGGGAAAATTTTGTATTTGGCGGCCAGTTCAGCAAATTCGGGATAGCCATCGGTGGTGTAAAAATCGTTCACACCCAAAACCTGCACGCCTTCGGCCTTAGCCATTGTAAAAGCCTGCTCAATTTCGGTAAAAGCACTGAACGAAAATGGGGTATGAAAATGGCCGTTCACCAACAAAGTTTTGTTTTTGCCTTTGAACTGAGAGAGCAACTCCTGTTTGCCCGGAAAGTCTGAAAAAGGAGATGGTTTATTCATTTTTTAAATCTTTTTGTAGTTTCTGAATTTCAATACAAAGAAAGACAATCGCAAACGGTTTTGTATCCTTTGGCATCCTGTTCAAAGAAGGTTGTTGTGTTTATTTGAAAAATAAATCAGGAAGCCGGGATCGCTTGAGGCAAAATTATCAATTGTCCTGAAAACAAAAGAAAACGAATGACGTTAAGCTTACTGATGAATTCAAATTATTAACATTTAATAACTACAACCATGACGACAGTTAATGTTTATCTCACGTTTAACGGCAATTGCCTCGAAGCATTCAATTTTTACAAATCAGTTTTTGGCGGCGAATTTCCGTATGTAGGTCATTACAAAGACATGCCAGCCGATGAAAGCCACCCGGTTTTGCCCGGCGAAGAAGACCGGATTATGCATATTTCCCTGCCCATTAGCCAGGAAACCATGTTGATGGGCTGCGATACCGGTGGCGAATGGGCAGCCCACTTTAGCGCAGGAAACAACTTCTCGATTTCCATCAACACGGATTCGAAAGAATCAGCTGACCGCTTATTTAAGGGCCTTTCAGCCGGAGGAACGGTAACCATGCCCATGAACAGTACGTTCTGGGGCGATTACTTTGGCATGTTTACCGACAAATTCGGCATCAACTGGATGGTAAGCTTCAACGAAAAACCAATGCAGAAGTAGGAAAAGCAGAGCATTCGATACAAATATTTCGCAACTGACGGCCTTTTGGGCCGTCAGTTTTTTGCCCGAGTGGGTAACTCCGAAATGGAGAGTGATACTTTAAAAGTACCCATCTCCACTTCAAACACGGAAGGTAACCTCGGACATGCAACGTTGCATGTTTTACCTAAATGCCTGATCTTATTGACTTCAAATCATCGAGTCTACAATAACCTTCAAAGCTTCTCGTTTATATTGGAAGAAAAAGTTAGTGTGGAACTGCATTTTTAGCGTTTTCCACTATTTTTGCCCGACTTTTAGAATTAGCCATGAAGTACATTTTGTTCCTGTTTTCCTTATTCCTGCTGAACCTGGAAACACCACCGGGGACATTCAGAGAAAAACAGTTAAATTATGCGCGGGTCAGGGAAGCATACTCTTCCAAAGAAAAAACCGTTGACAAAGCACTGGCCGAGCGTTCCATTTCGCGCGACAGCCTGCGGATTTACCTGCGGGCTTTCAAAACCGAAAAGAAAGTGGAGATATGGGGGAAAAACATTTGCGACCCGGTTTATACGTTAATCAAGGAAATTCCAATCTGTGAAATATCCGGTGATATTGGTCCGAAACGACGTTCTTACGATTTGCAGGTTCCGGAAGGATTTTATTGCATCAACGAACTAAATCCATACAGCAAATATTATCTCTCGATGAGGATCAACTATCCGAATGCGTCTGACAGCATCCGCGGCGTTCGCGGCCATCTGGGCAATCTGATTTATATTCACGGCAATTGCGAATCGTCGGGCTGCATTGCCATTACCGACGAAAAAATAAAAGAACTTTTCGTCTATTGCATCGAAGCCTACAATGCGGGTCAGCAAGAGATTGACATTGCCATTTACCCGGCAAAATTGGAAGATAAAACCTACAACCGGTTAATTACAGGATACAGCAAAAACAAGGATAAAGTAAGTCTTTGGGCAGATCTTAAAAAAAGCTACGACCTTTTTAACCTGAAGAAAATTCCGCCAACGGTGAAGTACTTGCCCGATGGAACACATGAAATCAGCATCACTCCTGAAACGGAACCCCAACCTACCGACCCGGCTGTACCGGTAGCAGTTCAAGAACCTGCAATTGGACGATAACGGATATCGCAAATAAAAGATCGAACAAAAAAGGCTCCCTGCTTTCGCAAAGAGCCTTTCGATATCATTTCAGAAATTCTTAGTTCTTGCTAACCCATTCAGCAATCCAGTCGCCTACTTCGGAAGTTGAGTAAGGTTTCTCACTGGAAATATCAACGGTTACCACTTTCGCATCCAACGAAGCATCAACAGCTTTGCGGATGATGGAGCCTTCGTCCATCAGGTTGAAAGCATATTCAAACATCATGGCAGCCGACAAAATAGTCGCAACCGGGTTGGCAATGTTCTTTCCGGCGGCCTGCGGATATGAACCGTGAATGGGTTCGAACACCGAAGTGTGAATACCAATGGAAGCCGATGGTGACAAACCGAGCGATCCGGTAATTACAGAGGCTTCGTCGGTCAAAATATCGCCGAACATGTTTTCGGTCACCATCACATCGAAGTTTTTTGGCCACTGGATGATCTGCATGGCAGCATTATCCACAAACATATATTCGGTTGTTACTTCAGGATATGAAGGAGCCATTTCCTGGGCCACTTCTCTCCACAAACGAGAGCTTTCCAATACATTGGCTTTATCTACCACCGTCAGTTTTTTGTTGCGCTTCATAGCATACTCATAACCCAGTTTCAGGATACGTTCTACTTCGGCACGGGTATAAGTACAAGTGTCGAATGCCGTGTTTCCATTATCCAAACGGCCTTTTTCGCCGAAATAGATACCGCCGGTCAACTCGCGGATGGCCACAAAATCGGCACCTTCAATCAACTCGCGACGCAGCGGCGATTTGTGCAGCAACGATGGGAAAGTGACTACCGGACGAATATTGGCATACAAACCAAGTTTTTTGCGCATCAGCAACAGACCTTGTTCGGGACGAACAGGAGCTTTCGGGTTGTTGTCGTATTTCGGGTCGCCAATGGCGCCAAACAACACGGCATCCGATTTCATACACAGCTTGTGGGTTGAGTCAGGATATGGAGCGCCCAATTCATCGATGGCGCAGGCGCCGGTTAATGCGTATTCGTATTCGAGTTCGTGGTTGAACTTGGCGGCAACAGCCTTCACCACCTTCATGGCCTGATCGACAATCTCAGGACCGATCCCGTCGCCGGGAAGAACAGCTAATTTTAACTTCATTTGTTTATCATTTATTAGCCCCCTCCAAACCTCACCCCGAAGGGTGAGGCTTAAAAAAGCAGGCATTCATATTAAGTTCCTCTTTTATCTATCAACGAATCAAAGTCCTTTTTCAAAGCGCTCTTTAAGTCCCCTCTTTCGGAGGGGATTTAGGGGAGGCTTTTCTTTATTTTCTGGCGCCAAAGGCTGCAAAATTAAAATGTTTGTGCAAAACAAATGTCTCCTGAAAGCCAACTTGTTTCAATAAATCAAGCTGATATGACAAAGTCCGTGGCGTATCCTCAGATTCGTACCGTTCGAAATACATGTCCACTTCCTCCTGAGAGACCTGCTTCTGCAAAATACTTACCCAGCCATCCAGCATCATTTGGGTAATTTCGTCGGTTTCGCCTATCACAATATCGTTAATCCAGAAGGTTCCGCCGAGCTTCAAAGCCTGGTAAACTTTTCTGAAAACCAGTTCCCATTCCTCATCGCCGCGCAGGTGATGCAGCGTCGTTCCGGCAGTGATTACGTCGTAACGGTTTTCTCCCAAATCGAGTTCGTGGTAATCGCCGTGCAATGCTGTAACTTTTCCTGAAATAATTTCGCTGACGCGCTCCACCGCTCTTTCAAGCATATTAGCGCTGATATCGACCAACGTAAAATCCATATCAGGAAGTAATGAGGCTACTTTCACCGCGTAGTTTCCGCCGCCACAACCCAAGTCCATGATGCTTTTCGCGCCAGGATTCAGCAATTGAGCCGACCGCGCAACCAATTCCATGCACAAAGGCGAATCGATGGCAGTGGTTTGTCCGGTTTCGATGTTCGAAAACCGCTCCACCTGCTGATCGAAATTCCGGCGAATGGCTTCAGGAGAAGATTTTATGTTTTGAAACGACATCTAATTCAAAATATCCAATAATGAATAACCAATATCCAACTCTCAAATAACTTGGAATTTGAAACTTAGAACCTGGAACTATTTTATTTTTCAATCAAATTCAGCATACGCATGGTTGCTTTGATGGCAGCTGCAGTCTGGTCAGAATCCAAGCCCCGGGTTTTGAATTCGCGATCCAATTCCCAAAGGATGACGGTTTCAACCAAGGCATCGGTCATACCGCCCGGAGGAATGGTCACAGAATAATCGAGCAGTTTCGGGAAAGTTTTCCCCAATTTCTGGTAAACCGACTGTACGGCATTCATAAACGCATCGTACTGACCGTCGCCTGCAGCCGTTGCTTCGTATTTTTCACCTTTGATCAGGAAACTGACAGTTGCCGAAGGACGTAGTCCCATCGCATGAGACAGTGAATAATTAACTAATCTGATGGCTGGTTCGTTGTCTTCGTAATTGAGCACGTCGGCCACAATGTAGGGCAAATCTTCGAGTGTCACGGTTTCCTTGCGGTCGCCCAGTTCAATGATACGATCGGTTACCAGCTTCAGTGAGGCGGAATCGAGCTCGATGCCCAACTCTTCGAGGTTATTTTTAATGTTGGCCTTTCCTGAAGTTTTGCCAAGGGCATAAACTCGTGTCCGGCCAAAGCGTTCAGGAAGAAGATCATTGAAGTAAAGGTGATTTTTGCTGTCGCCGTCGGCATGAATTCCGCTGCACTGGGTAAATACAAATTCACCGATCAGTGGTTTGTTAGTCGGAATGCGGACTCCGGAGAACGATTCAACCAGCTTCGAAATTTTGTTGAGCATGGTTTCGTTCACCTTTGTTTCCATCTTCAGGTGATCTTTTACTGTGGCAATCACACTCGAAAGCGGAGCATTTCCTGCACGTTCGCCCAAACCATTCACGGTAGTATGCACGCAGCGGATTCCGGCTTTGATGGCATGAAATACATTGGCAATAGCCAGATCATAATCATTATGGGCATGAAAATCGAACTGAACATCCGGATAGGTTTCGATCATCTCACGGCAAAACTCGTATGTTTCGTCCGGGTCAAGAATTCCGAGCGTATCGGGCAACATGATTCGGCTGATGTTGAGTTGTTTCAGTTCAGAAACCATAAAGTGAACGTAATCTTTTGAATTACGCATGCCGTTCGACCAGTCTTCAAGGTAAACATTCACCTGAATTCCGAGTTCTTCAGCATATTGAACTGTTTTTTTGATATCCTCAATATGCTGTTCCGGAGTTTTTCGCAATTGTTGGGTGACATGCCGGTACGAGCCTTTGCAAAGCAGGTTCAGCACTTTTCCACCAGCCAGATTAATCCAGTCGAGCGATACTTTTCCATCGACAAAACCCAGGATTTCCACCTTTTGCAAGTGACCTTTTTCCTTTGCCCATTCCATCACCCGTTTGGCTGCCAGAAATTCACCGTCAGAAACGCGGGCTGAGGCAACTTCGATACGGTCAACTTTAACATCTTCCAGCAAAATCCGGGCAACGCTCAACTTTTCCATGTCGGTAAACGAAACACCCGAGGTCTGTTCTCCATCTCTCAGTGTGGTATCCATGATGCTAAGCATCTGATTTTCTACCTCAACTACTTTTCCTGTCATAATTTAAAAATGAAGCCCCCTCCCTGCCTCCCCCGAAGGGTGAGGAGAAAGAAGTGATTTGCATTGTTATTCATTTTCTTCAATCTAATCCACGCGCTATACCTTCTTTCTCTCCTCTTTTGGAGGGGTCGGGGGAGGTTTCTTATTTTTCGAATGCAGCAATCTCTTCCTTGATGCTAACCAGATAATCGATGTCGTCGAGACCGTGAGTCAGACAATGTTTCTTGTAGGGATTGATTGTGAATCCGGTTGATTCGCCTGTCGCCAATATGGTGAACTTCTGATTCTGCAGATCAACCTCAAACGTTGTATTGTTATCCGATTTGATTGCTGCGAATATTTTTTCGAGAAACTCAGGTGATACAACCACCGGAAGGATGCCATTGTTCAAGGCATTTCCCTGGAAAATATCGGCAAAGAAGCTTGAAACCACGCAACGGAATCCGTGATCGTAAATCGCCCAGGCAGCATGTTCGCGGCTCGAACCACTTCCGAAGTTTTTACCTCCAACCAGAATTTTGCCTGAATATTTCGCCTGATTCAGCGGAAAGTCGGCAATCGGTTGGTTGCTTTTGTCGTACCGCCAGTCGCGGAAAAGGTTATCGCCAAAACCTTTGCGTTCGACCGCTTTCAGGAAGCGTGCCGGAATAATCTGGTCGGTATCTACATTTTCGATGGGCAGTGGAACTGCCGGCGATGTTAATGTTGTGAATTTATCGTATGCCATTTTTTATTGTATCAAAGTGTTTTATTCTTTGCCGTCTGCTTTAGCTGACGGATAAATTAATCTTAAGATTTTTGGCTTTAGCCAACTGTTGGGCTAAAGCCCGAATTTCTCCTGTCCCCGATCCGTTGGCTAAAGCCAACGGCAAAGGATATCAGATCATTTACAAAAATTCGCGTGGATCAGTAATTACACCAGTAACCGCAGCGGCAGCAGCAGTGAGCGGACTGGCCAGCAATGTGCGGGCGCCGGGTCCCTGACGGCCTTCGAAGTTGCGGTTCGAGGTGGATACCGAGTATTTCCCTTCCGGAATTTTATCGTCGTTCATAGCCAAACAAGCTGAACATCCGGGCTGACGCAGTTCAAAACCGGCAGCTTCCAGAATTTCAACCAAACCTTCGGCACGAATTTGTTTTTCAACAGCCTGCGATCCGGGAACAATCCAAGCGGTAACATTGTCTGCTTTTTTCTTGCCTTTCACGAAATCGGCAAAAGCACGGAAGTCTTCGATGCGGCCATTGGTGCAGCTTCCAACGAAAACGTAGTCGATTGATTTGCCAATCATCTTTTCGCCTTCGTTGTAGCCCATGTATTTCAGCGCTTTCTCGTAGGTCGTTTTATCGGTTCCGGTCAGGCCTTCGCTGGTTGGAATCGATTTCGACACGCCGATTCCCATTCCCGGATTGGTTCCGTAGGTAATCATCGGCTCAATATCAGCAGCATCGTAAACCAGTTCGGTGTCGAACACTGCGCCTTCGTCGCTTTTCAATGTTTTCCAATAGGCAACAGCCTTGTCCCAATCTTCACCTTTCGGGGCAAACTGACGGCCTTTCACATAATTGATCGTTGTATCATCCGGAGCAATCATACCGCCACGTGCACCCGACTCGATACTCAGGTTACACAAGGTCATGCGGGCTTCCATGCTTAGGCTGGTAATAGCCGATCCGGCGTATTCGATAAAATGGCCAGTTCCGCCTGAAGTCGAAATTTTCGAAATAATATAAAGTGCAATGTCTTTTGCAGTTACACCTTTGCTCAACGTTCCGTTAACGGTAATGCGCATTTTCTTTGGTTTTGGCTGCATGATGCACTGACTGGCAAACACCATTTCCACCTCACTAGTTCCGATTCCGAAGGCAATTGCTCCGAAAGCGCCGTGCGTAGAAGTGTGGCTGTCACCGCAAACGATGGTCATTCCTGGTTGGGTAATACCCATTTCCGGACCAATGATGTGAACCACCCCATGTCCTGCGGTTCCCAAACCATGATAGACAATGTCGTGGGTGACACAATTTTTCTTCAGCATTTCAACCTGATTGCGGGATAATTCATCCTTGATGCTCAGGTTCTGATTGATGGTTGGCACATTGTGATCGGGCGTTGCAACGGTTTGCTCTGGACGAAGCACTTTCAGTCCGCGTTTTTCCAGACCCAAAAATGCAACCGGACTGGTCACTTCGTGAATGAAATGACGGTCGATGTATAACACACTTGGGCCGCCTTCAACTTGTTTTACGACGTGCGAATCCCAAATTTTGTCAAATAAAGTTTTTGCTTCCATTATTTTTATTTTGAGCCTCACCCCCAGCCCCTCTCCGAGGGAGAGGGGCGTTGAGTTGAGCAAAAATTGATTTTTAATATTTTAATCGTGTCCGTCAGCTAAAGCAGACGGCAAAGGATATTTCGCGTTAATTGCGACTAAAAACTGCGACTACGACTTTTTACTCCTGAACAGCTTTCGTTGCTCCAGGAATTTTGTTGATAGCATCCAGAAAAGCCTCAACGGATGCAGTGATAATGTCAGTGTTGGCACCAAATCCGTGGAAGATAGCGTCTTCGTGTTTCACCTGCATGTGCACTTTCCCCAAATCGTCACTGCCACGGTTAATGGCCTGAATCAGAAATTCTTCCAATACCACTTTACGGTGAATAATTTTCTTGACAGCTTTCAGTGCAGCGTCAACCGGACCGTTTCCGGAGGCGGTGGCATCCAAAATTTCACCGGCAATGTTCAGACGGACGTTGGCAATTGGTACCAAACCTTTACCAGTAACAACCTGAAGGAAATCAAGTTTAACCCGGCGTTCTTTTTGAGTGACATCACCTAACAAGGCAGCTACATCGTCGTCTTTCACATCTTTTTTCTTATCAGCCAGCTTCAGAAATTTCTCATAAATATCATCCAGTTTTTCTTTATCGAGCTCGAAACCCATAATTTCTAACCGGTGTTTCAAGGCGGCGCGTCCGCTTCGGGCTGTCAGTACTATACTCGATTCGTTGATTCCAACTTCTGTTGGGTCAATAATCTCGTAATTTTCACGGTTTTTCAACACTCCATCCTGATGAATTCCTGAGGAATGAGCAAAAGCGTTGCGACCAACAATTGCCTTGTTCGGCTGAACCGGCATGTTCATGAGGTTCGAAACCAAACGGCTGGTTTTATAAATATTTTTGGTGTTGATGTTGGTGTCGATGTTCAATACTGCGTAGCGGCTTTTCAGGATCATCACCACTTCTTCGAGCGAAGTGTTTCCGGCACGTTCGCCAATTCCGTTGATCGTTACTTCAGCCTGCCGGGCTCCGTTCATGATTCCGGCGATGGTATTGGCGGTGGCCATTCCCAAATCGTTGTGGCAATGTGTCGAAATGGTAGCTTTATGAATATTTGATACGTTGTCGAACAAATATTTGATTTTCGCACCAAACTCTATCGGAAGTGTGTACCCGGTTGTGTCAGGAATATTAACTACGGTAGCTCCGGCTTTAATAACGGCCTCAACCACCCGGGCCAGGTATTCGTTTTCGGTACGACCGGCATCTTCAGCATAGAATTCCACATCTTCCACATACTTTTTGGCATATTTAACCGCAGCAACAGCCCGTTCAACAATTTCATCCTGACTGGAGTTGAGCTTGTAATGAATATGGTAAAACGAGGTTCCAATGCCGGTGTGAATACGGCCTTTCTTGGCGAATTTGAGCGCTTCTGCAGCTACATCAATATCTTTTTCGACTGCGCGGGTGAGGGCACAAATGGTTGGCCAGGTAACAGCTTTTGATATTTCAACTACAGAATTAAAATCGCCGGGGCTTGAAATCGGGAATCCGGCTTCGATCACATCGACTCCAAGTTCTTCCAAAGCACGTGCAACTTCGATTTTCTCAACGGTGTTCAACTGACACCCGGGAACCTGCTCGCCATCGCGCAAGGTGGTGTCAAAAATGTACAATCTGTCGCTCATAATGAAAAATTTTAGCCTCCCCCAACCCCTCCAAAGGAGGGGAGCTGTTTCCAGCAAGCGAAAGGTTTCTGTTATTATTTTTTTTACTTTATATCTGTTCCTGCCTTTTTAAGTCTCCCCCTTCGGGGAGATTTAGAGGGGCTGTTTTAATTAAAAAGGCCATCCCCTGAATTGAGAATGGCCTTTTAAAAGCTCTTTATAGTTTTACCCATACCATCCTCAATCGCGCATCCAAATTAGAATACCGAGAATAAGGCCTAGTAGGGAAATGTTATTAAAACCTGTCATTTCTGAATAATTTGATGCAAATATGGAACTAATTTTTTAAAATGAAAATAAAACTGACTTTTTTATTCGGAATGCAAATAAAAAGATAAGGTTGTCTTAAAATTAAAATTTTGAATTTCGTTTTGATTTTGATTGTTAAAAACAAGAAATTCAGAAGATTGTTCAGCGAGGCTGAAAGTTTCGGATTGAATTTATTAAAATACGAAAATCGATTAGCTAAATCTCCATCAATCCCTTCACTTGTTCGCAATAGCCCCGACCGGTTATCAGTTTGGATTGGGAGGTGTCTTCCATTTTGACCACAAACCGGCTTCCGTAATGCTTGTTGATTTCTTTAATGCGTTTGACATTGACCAGCATTGACCGGTGGATGCGCAGGAATCCTTTGCCCAGCTTTTCTTCCAGATTTTTCAGTGGGAAATCACTGAGGTAGGTTTTACCGTCTTTGGTATGAATCGTCACATACTTTTCTTCAGCCGAGAAATACGAAACATCCTCGATCCGCACAAAAAGCATCCGGTCGCCTAGTTTGACCGGAATGCTGGTGATTTCTTTTTTCGGGGTTAGGCTGATGTAACTTTCGATAATCCGAAGCAATTCCTGCTTGTCCGAATGGTGTTTCAACGAATCGAGTTTGTCGATTGATTTTTGGATGCGCCCGGCCTTGACGGGTTTCACGATGTAATCAATGCTGTTGGTTTCGAATGCCTGAAGCGCAAACTCGTCGTAGGCCGTACAAAAAATTACTACCGGCGAATGACTGGTTTGCTGCAATACTTCAAATCCGTTGAGCCCGGGCATCTGAATATCGAGAAACACCAGGTCGGGTTTCAACCGGTCGATCATTTCACGACATTCCAAACCGTTTTGCGCTTCGCCAATCAACTCAATCTGATCGGCATGTTCGGCTAACAGTTTTTTCAGGCGATCGCGGGCGGGCTGTTCGTCGTCGGCAATCAGGGTGCGGTATTTTGATGAAGGCAAATTCATCATCCTTTAAATTGTTTTAGTTCTCTGACAGTATTCTTTTTAGCTCACTTTCAAAATTGTGCATCGAAAAATTATTACTCAACACATTTCCTTGCCTGTCGATTACGGTATAATGCGGGATTCCGTTGAACTTGAATAGCTGACGAAGATAATTGTAATCATCAACCGGCAGCCGGTAAATATTTTTCATGCCTTGCTCTGCCACAAATTTGTCATAATCAGCTTTTGGAGAACTCCGTTCATCGGTTATAAAAATGAAATCAAAATCCTTGTTGTCCTTGTATTTCTCACGGTTCGGTTTCATATTTTTTATGCCAGCGACACATGGGCCACATGTAGTTGCCCAAAAGTCAATAAAAAGAATTTTTCCTTTAAACGGGTCAGTAATTTTTCTGAAAACATCTGTTGCAGTGCCTTTGGGTAAAGGATAAGCTAACAATTTCTTTTCAGGAAATGACTGCGTAAACAAATGGGTTCCTGTTTCGATTAAAAAGGGATTTGCAATTCCTGGTTTTAGGTATTCCCAGAAACTACTGGCTGCTTCGCGCGACGATGCATCGAAGATAAATTTAAGCGATCTGACTTTAGTAATCTCATAAACCAAGCTGGATTCCAAGCCAAGATCGCTGCGCAAGATTGAATCTTTCAATCGCCAATTTTCTTTATAAAAAGCTGCCAGGCTCGATCTTTGTATCGGTTTAATGTACTTTTCAGAATAAGCTTGTGCCAGATCTTTGTTTCTTTCATATAAAGTATTGACCTGATCTTTCTTACTTTCCAGCACACGCTTTTCGTCTGCCGTTTTTTCCTTCTTTTGAATTAACCCGATAAGTTCCTTATCCTCATCAGAAATCTTCGCATTTTCTTCGATGAGATAGGTGAAAAAATCTTTTTTCGGGTTTAGAAATTTATTGGATTTTTTAGATGGGGTCGCATTCAACGGCTCACAAAACTCAAACCTGTTTACGAAAGTTGAGAATTCAGATGTGACCAAAAGGCTTTTGTCATTGAAGGGTATTGCTTTCAGAAAATCATAATAGGAAATTACGACTGGTACCTTCAGAATTTTATTAGCGGTATCTTGCATAGAATAATAAGTCCGGTTCATAACGAAATCGAACAGATGGTCGGCACTTTCGAGCAAGGTTTTACTTCGGAGAATGGCTGTTGCCTGTGGAGTCAGTGTTTTGCTGTTAATGTACTCTTCGACTTTTTGCATGTCAGCTTTTAATACCAGCATTTGCCCGCGTTTAAAATCTTCAGGCAACATGGTTGTCTGTTTCTTTTGAAACGCCTCATAATTGTATTGTTCTGGTGTATAACCTGCCAAATCGGTGTTTATTTTTGCCAAAGGCCCTTGATATACAATATTCTGAAACTGATACCTGATATTGCGCTTTCGGTCGGCAGTTAAAAACTCTTCCCAATCGATAATCATTGAAAGTGTTTGTCCCGGTTCAAGATAAAAGTTAATCAATGTATTTTCGATTACCAAATACTTGTATTTCGGGTAATCAAACGGCAAATCGGCTTCGAAACGACCATCGGGATAAATTTTCACTACTGTTGGAAAATCTTCCCTGGTCAATTCGTTGCTTGAATATACAAGTGCGGTATTAAAGCCCAACCGGCGATCGTATCCTTTGATGTACCCTACCAGTCGGCCTGTCCCTTTACTGAAAAACTTAGGCGAACTATAATCAATAGGGACTTTGTTTTTCACCTTTGCCAACTCCTGGCCCAAACATTTTGTGACTTGAGCTGGAATAACCGATGGCCCTTTTTTACCTGCTTTGCTTTCATCGAGCGAAATGCCATAAACCGATTTTCCGAAATCAATTTTCTTAACCGATTTATCCAAGGGAGGATAGATCAATACAACGGTACTGTCGCCTGAAGCTGGCATCGAAATATGTTTATCCAGCTCGCCTCCCTCAATACCAGTTATTTGGTAAGTTTTCCCGAATTCAGGATCGCGTATAAAATCATCCTCTTTCGAAAACGATACCCACCAGCCAGGGATAAAAGTACAATGAATGGTTAACCGGGTTTCG
The DNA here is from genome assembly GCA_963676535.2 of Prolixibacteraceae bacterium. Taxonomy (GTDB): domain Bacteria; phylum Bacteroidota; class Bacteroidia; order Bacteroidales; family Prolixibacteraceae; genus Aquipluma. The sequence goes on from CAXXKQ010000017.1 coordinate 298,749, forward strand.
GTGTCACTTAGTTCAATTTTAGCGATGTTATAAATACCGCTACTTTTTACTTCATACGAAGGATTGACAATTACTTTCGGATTCACTGATTGGGTCTGCGAATAGGTAAAAACGGATAAAAACAATGCAAAGGTTGATATCAGAATTGTTCTCATTTTGGGCGTTTAAAGCGTTGATGATTGGTTAATTGAAGGCTATTTGGATTTTTGATACAATATAATCAATTCAACTAAAATTACCATAATAGATTTCAATATTTAATATTTATTAACAAGTCAAATTCCAACAGGCAGGCAGAGTTCGATAAACTTTTCCTTCCCGTTTTGCCAGTTAACCGAAGCTTTTTCTCCGTATATCAGCGAAATTCGTTCCTGCGTATTCCGGATTCCAAAACCAGAAAGCGGACCTTCAGGAAACGCAGGTCCATTGTCAGATATTCGAATTTTCAGGAATGAATTTTCTTTGAATACTGAGATGCCAATTTTCCCGTTTTCGGTGATTTGAGACAGCCCGTGTTTGATGGCATTCTCGACCAAAGGCTGAATCAGCAGCTGTGGAATCTGAATATTTTGAAGCTCCTCCGGGCAATTAATCTCAAAACTTAGCCGATCGCCAAAACGTACTTTTTCGATTTCGAGGTAAGTGCGGATGGCGTTCAGCTCTTCGGAAAGTGAATTTAACTGCTTCTGCTCGCGGTTGATGGCATATTTGAAAAAATCGGACAGCGCCAAAGCCATTTGCTCCGTTTTTCGGGCATCGGTAGTGGCAAGGCTGGCAATAGAATTGAGTGCATTGTATAAAAAGTGCGGGTTAATTTTGGCCCGAAGCGATTCGAGTTCGGCTTGTTTGTTTTTCTCTTTTAAAAGGGCGAGTTCGTTGTCTTTTGCTCTCAGTTCATTCTTTTTAAGTTCTGAGAATGTAAACAACAAGAGGCGAATAGATGCAAATGCAATGGATATCCCAATTGAAAACATCAGCCTAACATCCAGATCATTTCTCATATAAACGTGAAAGTAGGCGAACGACAGCAAAAAAGAAAGTACTGCAGAATTTGCTGTCAATAATTGCAGTTTGTTTCTTACAGCAAGATTCACACTGTTGATTTTTCTTTCTATAAAGAAAAAAAGCAACGGTACAAAAAACAAAGCAAGGTGAAAAAATACAAATGAATGAATGAAATTCGATTTATACAGATAGATCTGAAAATCTAAATTTTTAATAACCAAGCTGCTTATATGGTAAACATCATAAATTACGGCTGCCCAAATGATTTGGAGGGTAAAACGATTCAACTTCCAATTATGGTACTTAAAGACACCTTTTCTAATTAAGATTGACAACAGAAAAATAGCCAATAAAATTCCGGTTATTTTCCCGGCAGTTTCCAACTGAATGAAGTATTTAAAAGTATAATAGCTTCTTAAAGATGAATTTGCAATCCAATTTGTTTTGAATTGTTCATTAAAATCATCTGCATAGAGCTTATTCAGGATAAATGCATCAATTGGATGGTAGGTGATGTTTTTCGTCTCCCTTTCATAAAAAACACAGCCATCAATTCTGCAATCGGGAGATGGGTTAAAGAATACAATTGAATGCAAGAGATATTTATACAATGTTTTTTTTCGTATCTCTTTCGATTTACCAGGAGGAAAATTTACTCCTCTTTTGATATAACGTATCTTACCATTTTCAGTATCAATAGTTCCTATATTATCCAACGAATCAGTGAAACTAAAAATAAGGTTTGCCTTCTCTTTGGTAAGATAAATTTTCCTGTTCGGAATAACTATTTGCAACTGACTGACCAATTCATTCATACATACTGAATCAATTGGGTTGACTATCCCTTTCGCTTCAATTGCAATCTCATTTTCAAAGATTATTGGACCCGACCCATGATTATTGTCATCAGTGCAGATGGCTTCCCACGCTTTTCTTTGCAATTCTGGTGATAAATTTTTCGATAATTGAATTGAAAAATCAGGAGAATAAAGCTTTTCGAGGATAAACAAATCATACGGAGAGAAAGTACACGAATTAGAGATATTTTCTGCTTCAAAAACACAACCTTTTAATTCGGGAAAAGGCCGTGTCAATTTCCTCTGACTGAAGAAAGTCAAACCCCGAAATAATTGGGAGTATATAAATTGGTTTCTTTCATGTTTGCTCAGATTTTCAGAGATAGGAAAATACATTCCAACACTTTGAAGCTCATGATCCCCATTCATATTGATGTTTACTGTATTCCTTTTTCCATAATTAAGTCCCAAAATAAGGTTACCCTGATTTTTTGACAATTCAATCTTCAAATGAGGAATTGCTTTTTGGAAACTTTTAATGAGTTCCGTTGTAAATAATGAATCTTCTGAAGTTATTCCTCCTTTCAAATTAATTGCAATGTCTTGCTTGAAAGTACTTGGCTGAAAATCGTCTGACAACATATTGTGGTAGATGTAATTCCAGGCTAGTTGTTGTTGTTCGGCAGTCAATTCTTGTCCATACGAAAACCGGAAGCTCGCAAATAGTAAAAGCAGTAAAATAATTCGTTTCATAATCGGATTGTTTGAAGGTTTCGTCAAAGTAAACCTTTCGGCATCCAATTTAAAATAATAAACTGACAAGCTGCACTACTGGCAGGACAAACTGCATAACATGTTCATTGAAATAATAAGTCCTGAGATATTCCGTAACTTTAGATGATCACAATGAAGAATATGCAAACGTTAATCATCTTTACCATTTTAAGTATTCCGGCCATCATCCTTTCCTTGAGGACTTTATTCAATACTCAGTCGCATGGTTTTTACCGTTTCTTCAGCTGGGAGTGTATGTTGTGGCTTCTGGCTTCCAATTTCAGGTTTTGGTTTGATGATCCGTTCAGCGTTAAACAAATTTTCTCGTGGATATTACTGTTTTCTTCCATTTATCCGGCTGCCGCAGGTGCAATTCAACTTAGAAAAGCAGGAAAACCTAGCGGCAGTCGTGATGAGAAGGCGCTTTATGCTTTCGAAAAAACTTCAGAACTGGTTGATACCGGTATCTTTAAATATATCAGACATCCGCTTTATTCATCGCTGATCTTTTTAACCTGGGGTATTTTCCTGAAAAATGCGACTGTTATTCTTTTCGTCGTCGCTTTGTCGTCAACGGCATTTCTTTGGCTGACAGCCATTTTCGATGAAAAAGAATGTGTCCGATACTTTGGAGATAAGTACGCCGACTACATGAAACGAAGCAAAAGGTTCGTCCCATATCTGATTTAGCGCCTCCAAAAGGTAAATGCCATTTACTAAATACTGTTAAAATTATTTTTTTGATTCCGGGAGGGATGATGTAATCGAAAAAGTTAAAATGTTGTATTTCTGTTTTATAACTCACCCCGAGCTCGCAATACTCGCTCCGCCCCTCTCTCGATAGAGAGGGGCAAAGTCACCGTAAGGTGGCTTGGGGTGAGTCAAAAAAACGACAATAGTATTCTAAAAAAATTTAAACAGTTTCTTATTTCAGCAGATCTGTGCTAATCCTACCTCTGCAAAATCAGATTTTTGAAGCTGCAGCTTTATCCAGGTAAAGTACGGCATCCGGGTGATTCCGTAAAATGCTTGCCGGACATTCAGGCGAAATATCACCTTTCAGCGTATTGTAAACAGCCGTCGATTTCCGTTCATCGGGAACACTGCAAATAATCGCTTTTGATTTCATAATCTGCCTGATCGACATGCTGATGGCCTGGCCAGGGACATCAGCAAAAGTGGGAAACCAACCTTCGCCCAACTGCTGACGGCGACAGCCTTCATCCAGGTTAACCACCAAATAAGGTTCTTCCGTCTCGAAATCAGCGGGAGGATCGTTGAAGGCCAAATGGCCATTTTCTCCAATGCCCACAAAAGCCACATCGACCGGATGCCGGCTGATTATCTTTCTCAGCCGGATGCATTCTTCATAAGGATCGGTACTGCCATTCACGTAATGGAATTCTTTGAGCGACACCAAATCAGCAAACCGCTCCCTGAGGTATTTACGAAACGATGCCGGGTGTGTATCCGGTATCCCGATGTATTCATCGAGGTGAAAAGCTGTCACTAACGACCAGTCAACATCTTCGTTGACCAGCTCGCCAAGCATTTCGAACTGCGAGGCTCCGGTAGCAACAATGATGTTTGCTTCACCTCTTTCGTGTATGGCTTTTCGGATTAACGCAGCGCCCCGTTGAGCAGCTTTCTTTCCAAGTTCCTGTTTTGTTTCTGAAATTATGATTTCCATATTATCTTGTTGTTACGATTAGTGTATGTAATTCAAATTATCGTCCAGCGGAGTCATTCTTGGCATCAACAGGTGCACAAAACCTAAAATGGCAATATAAGAGAACCCTGCAATCATAAAGGCCCAGAAATAGCCCGAATTGTTCGCCGTATCCAGAACGGCTCCCAAAGCAATATCGGCAATAATTGCAACGGCTACTCCAATCATTTTTCCGATTCCGATAACCGATGCAGTAGCTTTCCTGGGGAATACATCCGGAACCAGCGTGTAACCATTGATGGACCAGGATTGATGCCCTGCAGAACCAAGACCAATCAGGAAGACTGCCAGCCATTTATTCGCAATTACAGGAACAAAGGACACCGGAATAATAATGATGGCACAAACGAGCATGGTTATTTTTCTGGCCCTGTTTATCGACCAGCCTTTCCTGATCAACGCGCCTGAGGCATACCCCCCGAGAAGACTTCCGGCGTCAGCCATGACAAAAATAATCAGGAAAGGAACGCCCATATTTACAATATCGAATCCAAACCGCTCGGTCAGGAATTTGGCTCCCCAGAAAAGGTAAAACCACCAAACCCCGTCCGTTATGGTTGTTAATGAAAAGGCCCAGGTTTCGCGTTTCGGCAACAGTTTTAACCAGGGAATCTTTTCTGCATTTTCTTCCTCTGAATCGCTGTTGATATAAGCCAACTCTTCTTTTGACAACTTTGGGTGAACTTCGGGCTTCGTGTAAGTTCTGAACCATAAAAACACCCACAGGGAACTAAGCGCTCCGGTCAAAAGAAATGGTATTTGCCAGTTATCGCCTTCTGCAGAAACAATAGCGCCCACAATGAAAGGAGCCAGAATTGCCCCGACGCTGGTTGAAGCATCAAAAATACCGGTGGCAAAAGCACGGTCTTTTTTGGGGAACCACTCAGCCACTGTTTTTATAGCCGCCGGGAAATTCCCCGACTCGCCGATACCCAATCCGAACCGGGCCGCGATAAACCCGATTAAACTGAAGGCTGGCCTGATTACTGCATGCAACATCCCAAAAACACTCCATATTGCGATCGATAAAGTATACCCGATCTTGGTGCCAAGCCGGTCGATGATGCTACCCATGAACAGCAATCCTATTCCGTAGGCAATTTTGAAAGAAACCATGATGGCCGCATAATCTTTGTTTGACCAGTCGAAGAGCTTTTGCAAAGTCGGGGCCATGACGCCAACAATGCTGCGGTCGAAATAGTTAATGGTAGTGGCCATAAAGACCAATGCAAGAATCCGGTAGCGGTAATTGCCGATTTTCTGAGTTGTCATCATTGGGGAGCGTTATACACCAGTTTTCCGGCTACATAAGTTCTTCGGATGTTTAGCTCATGCTCTCCGATGGTGAAAAGGATGAGATCAGCACGCTTTCCGGGATCGATGCTGCCACGGTCATTTAAATCATAGAGCCGTGCCGGATTGGTGCTGCCCATCCGGATGGCATCACCCAAACTGCATCCGGTTACGTTCATGATGTGAACTACCCCAATAGAAATAGGTGAGGCAGAACCATACAGCACGTTTTGAACCGGATAGCGGAGCATTCCTCCTTTGGTCAGTTCAATGGTTTCACCATCTTCGTTCTTGTATTCTCCCGGTGGAAGACCGGCAAAACTGGTCACATCCGAAGTGATGATTGTTTTTTCGGGTCCCTTTACTTTGTAAAATACCCTAATTTCTTCATCGCGCAGATGGAAGCCGTCGCAGATGATACTGGCCATCAGTTGGTCGTTAGCCAGCTGGGGCCACAAAGGATTGACATGCCGGTTGATCATGTTGGCACAGCCGTTGCCCAGATGCGTGGCAATTTTGGCACCGTTCAGCACTGCCAAATCAACAATGTTCATGGTGGCATTGTGGTGTCCGATGGCAACCTGGATTCCCAGACCGGTGCACTGACGGATAAACTCCATCGCATCATCCACTTCCGGAGCAACCGTGACCGTCAGGATATTTCGTCCCGAAGCTTCGTAAAGCTGCATGAATTCTTTCCAGTCGGGTTTGCGCACATATTTTAGCGGATGAGCGCCCCGGTAGCCATCGTCAGGCGAAATATAGGGCCCTTCCAGATGAAAGCCGGCAATGGAACCATGAATCGCTTCCTTGTTTTTAGTGGCCGCAAGTGTTGCCAGATTTTTCAGCAATACTTCCTGACTGTTGGTAGTGAGTGTTGGTAAATAGGTAGTCACCCCTTTCTTCCAAAGCTCCTGCGTGGCTTTCAGAATACCTTCGCCAGTCAATTCACCTCCTGCCAGGCAAAAGGAAACTCCGGCAAAACCATTCACCTGGTTGTCGATCAGGCCGGGAGCAATAAAAAACGGGTTGCTTTCGTCGGTCAGCTTGTCAATTGGCTGGACACTGACAATTTTCCCGTCCCTGATTTCGACGGAAACCGGTTTGCCGGTTAGGTACAGCAAACCTTCAATTTTGGTTTGGGCATACGTCGTGTTCATGATCAGCATCAGGATTAAAATGAGGACGAATTGAGTTTTTTTGTTGAGCATGTTGTTCATGTTCCGGTTTTTAGGTTACATCTTAACTTTTTCCCATTGCTCGTTTTGCGACGAACGCTCCAAAGCCTCCATTACCGCAATACATTTCAGAATACGTTCGTGTGGCACGGGCTCTTTCCCGGTGCGGAACATTTCAACCAGATCGCGGTAACATCTTTCAGGACTGGTTTCCTGAACCCTGGATTTCAGTTCGACAATTCCTTTTTTGGTTTCAACAAATGTTTCCCAGCCATAATGCAGCGTGCTGAACACCAGATTGGTCTGCAATCCGCTTTCGAAAATCAGGGTCGCACCGGCCTTTTCCCCGTATTTGTTGATTTTGACAACTTTGATATCGTCGCCAAACATGTACATGAGCGGCTGAACCAAGTGAATACCGTAGAAAAAGATTCCTCCGTAAGGCGATTCAATATCGGCCGGACCATAGCGTGTCACATTGTTGTATTCGCCCAGTGATTTGATCTGTTCAGCGATATCGAAAGTTGAATCACTTTGGGCAATGGTGCTGTAAGATGTGACTGGTGTTCCGACTTCGCGAGCCATTTGCAGGAATTCTTTTCCTTCATCAATCCGGTAGCAGAAAGGTTTGTCGATAAAGGCCGGAATGCCAGCTTTTACAAATGGTTCGGCGGCTTTCAAATGGTATTTGGCGTGCCGGTGGTCGACAATCAGCGCATCGATTTTTCCCATCATTTCCATCGGATCTTTCACCATGTTGGGAATTTGTCCCTTGGTCATGGCTGCTTTGGCAAATTCTTCGGTTTCGCCCCAAACGTACTTCACTTCAACGCCCGGAAATTTTTTGTCGATGTTGAATAGCTTTCCGAAACCGACGGTATGCGAGTTTTCGGCGCCGATAATACCTATCCTGATTGGCTTTTCCCGATTGCTTTCCTCCGGAATCAGTTGCGAAACCGTTGCCCCAATTCCTGAAAATGACAGTGCAGAAAGGGCTGTGCCTGTTCCCACTGTTTTTATAAATGATCTTCGTGTGTTCATCGTTCTTCTACAATTTCATTTCCCAACCTTTTTCGTAACTGCGCGACCAGAATTGCATGGCTTCCTGGTCGTTCAGGATATGTCCGTTCCGGGCATCGATATTTAAAGTCCGTCCGACGCGCTGGGAGATATTTCCCAGCTGCACGAGCAACGTACTTTTGTGGCCCGAGTCAATATCGGAATTCAGCTTTCCGCCACTGGTAATGGCTGCAAAAAAATTCTGAATGTGCAGGCTATCCAAATCACCCGCCGGATTTGACAGGTTACGGGAATCAATCACTTTTTCATTTTTTACTTCTTTCACTACTTTGCTTTGAAGATCGAATACCGTGTAAGCGTTCCCGTCGATCAGCAGGCTGCCGTTTTCGCCGTAAAATAGTGCACCAACCGTATTTCCTTCAATGGTTTTCCCATTGCAGCTGCGTCCTTCCCAGGTCATGGCCAGATTGTTTCCAAATTCGAAGTTGATCACTTGAGTATCGGGCGTTTCCCAATCGTCGTGGTAGCGGTAACGTCCGCCCGAAGAGCTGACTTTGGTCGGATAATCGACATCAAGACCCAGGCGGAGCAGGTCGACCATGTGGGTTCCGTTGTTCAGCGCTTCGCCGGTTCCCCAGTGCCAGAACCAGTGCCAGTTGTAATGCACAATATTGTCTTTGTAGGCTTTCCGGGGAGCAGGCCCCTGCCACAGGTTCCAGTCGAGCCATTCGGGAACGGGAACTTCCTTGCCAATGCCGATTGGCCCGCGGTTATTGGTGTACCAGCCTTTGCCAAGGTACGGACGTCCAATGGTGCCGTCTCTCAATTCCTGAATAGCCTTAATTACATTCGGGTAGGAACGGCGCTGATTTCCCATCTGGATAACTTTCCCGTATATTCCGGCAGCTTTGATGAGCATTTCGCCCTCGGCCGGGTTATGACTGCACGGTTTCTCGACATACACATGCTTTCCGGCCTGCAAAGCCAAAAGAGCTGCCGGAGCATGCCAGTGGTCGGGCGCTGCAATAACCATAACATCAATGTTTTTACTTTCGAGCGAACGGCGAAAATCGCCAACGCCCTGCGGTTGCCGTCCCTGAATTTTATTGACTGAAGCAATGCACTTTTCCCTGGCTCGACTGTCAACATCGCAAATATGAAGAACTTCGCTGTTGGGCTGGCTGGCATAATTATCGGCAAGGGCCTTCCCCCGCGAGTTGACTCCCATAACTGAAATCCTGATTTTTCCATTCGATCCCAAAATACGGCTATAACTGCGGGCGTTAAATCCGGGTAAGACTCCTCCAGCAACCAAAACAGCGGATGCAGCTACTGTTTTTTTCAGAAAATCTCTTCGTGTGTTTGTTGTCATTGTGTTTAGTATTGGGTTAGCGTTTAAAATTCAACTATTCGGTAGCCCCTAAAATTAGTAAAATTGGGAAACAAAATGCAGGGAGCCCTTCAAATCGAGGTGGTATTCATGGATGAGTAATGGGAAGTATTTATTGTTGTATTTTAAATTCACGCACTCCAAGCCATCTTCCGGTGACTTTTCCCCTCTCTCTCGTGAGAGAGGTGGAGTGAGCAAAGCAAACTCGGGGTGAGTCATGAAACAGAACTGTTACATTTAATCTTTTCCATTACTTAACTGTATAGAAAGGAGGTCTTTTTTTAACCTGATTAGGCATGATTTAAAAATAAAAAAGGCCAGGATTATATCCTGACCTAATCATCAAATGATCGTAATTTTTTATTGTACCTGAACTGCCAGTGTGTATTTTACATCGCGCGAGGAAGTTCCCAAATGCAGCTGATATTCTCCCGGATCCAGTTTCCAGTTGCTGGTTTCTTCATCCCAGTAAGCCATATCTTCCACCTTTACCGGAATAGTAACTGTTTGCTGTTTTCCGGCTTTCAGAAATACTTTTTTGAAGCCTTTCAGTTCTTTGACCGGACGTAAAACCGGCGCATTTTTTTGGGTCACGTAAACCTGTGCAACTTCGGCTCCGTCAAGTTTTCCTGTATTCTGAAGGGTAAAGCTCAACTTCACGGTTCCCGATTTGTCGTAGCTTTTTTTGTCGGTTTGGGCAGCCGAAAGTGAAAATCCGGTGTAGCTCAGGCCATGGCCGAACGCAAACAAAGGTGCAATGTTTTTGGTGTCCTGCCAGCGGTATCCTACCAGAATGTCTTCTTTGTACACCTCTCGGATGCTGTCTCCGGGGTAGCACAGTTTATCGAACGAATGAGCGCCGTTGTCGGTCAGTTTAACCGGAAAGGTAAACGGAAGTTTTCCGGAGGGATTTACTTCGCCCGAAAGTACCGATGCAATGGCATTTCCGGCTTCGGAGCCCAGATACCAGGCCTGAACAATTGCTGTTACCTGATTGATCCATGGCATGGCTACCGCGTTTCCGGTAACCAGAACGACCACTACGTTTTTGTTCACCTTCAGAATTTCACTAAGCAACTGGTCTTGTCCGAAAGGCAGGTTGTACGACTGGCGGTCGCCACCTTCACAATCCTGAAAATGATTTTTATTCAATCCGCCCACGAAAATGACCAGTTCTGACGACTGTGCCAGTTTAACGGCTTCGGTACGCAGTGAATCAGCGTTTAATTTGGATGGAATTGCCCTTCCGTAGGCCGGAGGACCCGAAGCATAACCCATCGCATAGCTTATTTTGCTGCCGTACCTGGTTTGTAGTCCTTTCAACGGAGATACTTCGAGGTGTGTTTTCAGGTTTGAGCTTCCGCCGCCGACAGTCATTTTGCGGATGGCATTTTCGCCAATCACGGCTATTTTGCCGTATTTTGAAGCGTCGAGCGGCAACAGGTTTCCGGAGTTTTTCAGGAGCACAATACCTTCTTGGGCAACTTTGCGGGCTACCTGGTCGTGTTCGGGCGAAGCAAAACTGCCAATCGGACGTTTCGAATTCATGACCGTACGAAAAATCATGCGAAGTACGCGGCTGGCTTTGTCGTTCAGTACACTTTCAGGAACAGTCCCTTTTTTGATCTCGTTGAGGAAGGGGAGGGCCAGGTAGTAATTATCGTAGGCATTTTTAAGCGAGCGGGTCATGCCGTCGGTGCCGGTTCCCATTTCGATGTCGAGGCCGTTGAGGGCTGCCTGCATGGTGTTGTGCGCGCCACCCCAGTCGTTAATCACGGCTCCATCGAAGCGCCATTCTTGTTTCAGAATTTTATTCAGGAGTAAATCGTTGTGGCAGCAATGTTCGCCGCGAAGCTGGTTGTACGAACCCATCACCGACCATACTTTGGCTTCGGTAACTGCGGCTTTAAAGGCCGGAAGGTAAATTTCGCGCAGGGCACGATCGCTCAGTTCAACGTTGATATGGTCGCGCCAAAGCTCCTGGTTGTTGAGTGCAAAATGCTTGACACAGGCGGCAACTCCATTCTTTTGAACTTCCTGAATGTAGGGAACCACCATGCGCGAAGCGAGGTAAGGGTCTTCGCCCAGGTATTCGAAATTGCGCCCGTTCATCGGAGTACGATAGATGTTGACACCCGGCCCCAGCAACACCGATTTATTTCGGTAGCGGGCTTCTTCGCCAATAGCTTTGCCATAAATGGCCGATATTTGCGGATTCCAGGTTGCTGCCAGACACGTCAGCGCCGGAAAAGCCGTGCATGAGTCGTTGGTCCATTTAGCTTCGCTCCAGCTATCCCACAGAATTTCTTCGCGGACGCCATGCGGGCCGTCGCTCATCCACACTTCGGGAATACCCAGCCGGGGCACACCTTTGCTGCTGAATTTTGACTGAGCATGGCAAATTGCTACTTTTTCCTCAAGGGTCATCAGCGACAAGGCATTTTTAACCCGTTCTTCCAGCGGGTTATTTTCGTCCATATAAAATGGTTTGGCCTGCTGGGCTTTTAGGCTTAAAAAGCCAGTCAGGATAAGCATGGAAATGATACCTGAAATGCGAAAAATCTGTTTGTTCATCGTGTTTTTTGAAATAGCTAAAATTAAGGAGTTGGAAAATTCAGGGTCGGACTGCCACTCCTGCAAACGAAATAACCGCAGCAAATCTATCGGGAAAGAATCGTTAAATCGAGGGTCTGAATCATTCGTGCTATAAATGGGCTTTTTGTGGTAATGAAATGATGGGCAGTGAAAAGCGGAAAGATAAAAACATACTGTGGATGCAGGTAAATTTTAAGTAAGCTTACTATAAGCAATTTTATCCACTTTTGTTTTTAATTGTTAATAAGTTTTTAAAAATTGTTGATAAAGTGAATTTTTATAATCTATTCCAGACTAAGTATTTGCTAGATTTGATCCATTAATTGTTCTTTGTTGTTGCCCAGGTCAAAAGCGGGATCAAATCTGAAAATGATGCGATATTAAAAATTTGGTTGAGCTTTTCCCCACACAAAGTTTGTTTTTACAGGCCGAATGAAACTTGCAGGTTTGTCTGATTCCCCAATTCCATTCCCAAATCCGAAACTCAACGAACATCGTATTCTGTACCCGACATCAAAAGTGAGATGCTTTAGTTTTATTGAATTTGTGTAATCTAAAACTATCGCAAAATAAGGGAGGAAAATCTTTAATTTATATGATATGAGAATTCTGTCGGTTTTACTGGTATCTATGTTTTGCATGTCGTTCTACCCAACTCCTTCTACGGAAAAGGCAGTCAGCAGTACCCGCCCCGGATTTTATATCTATGTTGAAGACTTTACTGACCGCACTTACCACAAATATGTCGTTGAATCAAAAGATTCAGTCGATAATATTTTTAATCATTTTTTTGATTCCGAACTTGAGCTTGGCGATGTCGATCATCCCATTACAATTTACAACGGAAAGCGCAATTTTTATATTGCCAGGGTTACTGTTTTCCAAACTCCGGATGGAAAAGTAAAATTCAGGAACCTGAAATATTCCAATGTGTACACGAACAAAAAACGTTCGAAACTGAAACCGGTTACCCTGTAAACTATTTCGAAAAAATATTTTTTACGAGATTTCAAAAGCTCAATCCAATTGGTCCGTTTTTAACTTTTACGGCTGATCAGGTATACACCTGACAGGATGAAACCCATACCTGCCAAATGGATGAGGGTGACTTTTTCGCCGTCGAGTACTCCCCACAAAATGGCAAAAACCGGGATGATGTAGGTGACCGATGAAGCAGCAACTGCCGACGAATGACGGATCAGGCTGTTCATGAGCAGCATGGCCAACGCGGTGCCAATCATGCCCAATGCAGCCAGCGCCAGCAAATGCAACGGCCAGCCGGGATTGGCCACAACCGGAGCAAAATCGGTGGTCAAAAGATAAATGAGCGCCACCGGGCCAATAAATAAAAACGACAGCGACGTAACCTGAACGCCGGAAAGGTGGGGCAGTTTAGCTTTAATCTGGTTGATGCTGATGGCATAAAAACAAGTGGCCAGCACAATGAAGAATGCATACCCGTTGATTGTACCAAGGTGAAAACCTTCGCCTGCCAATATCAGTCCGGTGGCGCCAGCCAGACCGAGCGACAGTCCTGCTGCCTGCAACCAGCGGAATGCTGTTTTATGGAAAAGCAAACCCACAATAAGCGTAAAAACCGGTGTAAGCGAATTGAGCATTCCGGCCAGCGAACTGTCGATGCGTGTTTCGGCGATCATAAACAGAAAGGCCGGGAAGAAACTTCCGATGAACCCGGCAATCAGCAGGCTTGGCAAATCTTTTCGCTGCAAATTTTTCAATTGTTTCAGCGAAACCGGCAGCAGCACCAGCGATGCCAGCACAATGCGCAACGCTCCGGCCTGCTCGGGCGTAAAACTTTTCAACCCGATTTTCATCAGGATGAACGAGCTGCCCCAGATAAAGGCCAGCGCCATCAGTACAGTCAACTGAAACCAGCGTTTTTCCCAGATCATAACAGGATTTTTTGAAGGGCGAAAGATAAGGGAAAAGTTTGGGAGGAAGAAGTTTAACCACAGAGAACACGAAGTTTCACGGAGAGAAAAAGAAATTTAATTGCAATAAGAATTAAATATGTTGCCCGAGTTTTTTAAACCTTAGTCTTTTATTTTCACCTTAGTAGCACAATAAATGTATCGAATATCCAACCTTATTTACCTTATTTCTTTTGCAAACTGCCCCATACAAAGGTAGCAACAGCAAAATGGCGAATTGAAACGAGTGTTTTGCCAAATCATAAAGTTGAATTTTGAAGGGCGAAAGATAATGGAAAAGATTGATAGAGAAGATGCCTAAACGTATTTCATCTTTCGTAATTGTACTAAAAGACTATTGATAGATTCAATTCTATTATTTGTAGAATCTGAGCGACTGTTTAAATTTAGAATATTTACAAATAAAACACTGACTATCAGTTGATTGATTGATTTTGTTTTACTATCTTAATGGTTACCAAACTGTTAAGAACACATGAAACACTATCCAACCAACCTGACCGATAGCCAATGGATGCTATTAAGTGGCATTTTAAACGACAACCGTAAGAGAAAACATTCTTTACGGGATATTTTCAATGCCATTTTCTATTTGATTAAAACAGGCTGTCAATGGCGTATGATACCTGGCTGTTTTCCCAATTGGGAACTAGTTTACTACTATTTCACTAGATGGAAGAACAACGGTGTCATAGAACAAGTACATGAACTGCTTCGCGACAAAATACGCAAGAAAGCAGGGAAATATGAATCTCCCAGTTTGGCTTGTATTGATAGCCAGTCTATTAAGACAACCAGATTGGGCGGCGAATCTCGCGGTTTTGATGGTGGCAAAATGATCAAAGGTCGCAAACGCCATATCGTTACAGATACAATGGGTTTGCTGCTGGCCGTTGTTGTACACGCTGCAAATGTGCATGACAGCAAAGGCGCAAGTGATGTAATTGCCTTACTGAAAGGTCGGTTCGAAAGGCTGGTCAAGATCGTTGCTGATGGGGGTTATCGTGGAGAACTCATAGAGAAGACCAAAACCACATTCGGCTGGATACTTGAAATCGTTTTAAGATCAGACCATTCCAGTAAATTTACCGTTATTCCCAAAAGATGGGTTGTTGAAAGAACGTTTGCCTGGTTTGAAAGTTACCGAAGACTCAGTAAAGACTTCGAATACCTGACCAACACCAGCGAGGTAATGATTCAGATTGCAATGATAAGATTAATGCTTAATAGAATCAAAAATTAAAATTTAAACAGTCTCTGAGTTTTCAATTATTTCAACCGATTGAAATTCGTACCATGAGTTGTCATCCAAATATCGGTGAAACTTGAATTTTTTAATGCCGACTTGATCAGGGTAGAAATATTCTTGGTCAATCAGGTGTTCACGAATCGCTTGCTCGATGACATCAAGGGAAAGTTGCTCAGGATTTGAAAATAATTTGCTTCCAAACTTTTTCCAATTTTCAGAATCGCGATGCAGGTAATTAAAGCGGATTACTTCATTCATGGCTTTTTCAGCCAAAGGAAGTGAGGTAGGAAATAGAGTCAACGGACTATGAGTCACGTTTTAATTTCTTATCCTTTAAAAACGGTATCCAAATGAAACTGCAAAAACTCCTTTTTGGGCAAATATTTCTGAGGAAGATTTAATAATAAACCATTTAAATTGCCAAAAATCAGTGGATAATACTCTTTTCTTTCCTTGATTTTTAATTCTGAAGAAATAATTATTTGATACCCGTTGTGCGATTAAAATGCGAGAGCATATTTAAGTTTATTCAGGGGTTTGTTGTTTAAAAAGTTAAAATATTGAAGCACTGTCACTGCTGTAATTTTTGATAAAATGCGAACCGAAATGCCCAGGTTTGATTTTGCATAGTTACGCTTGAGCATAAATTGATCGCATAGTTGAGAGAATAGAGTTTCGATTCGTTTTCTTGACTTTTTAAAAATGTACGCAAAAGGTTCTTTGTCTTTTTGATTGCTTCTTTTGGGTGTTTCCAACCGGATATTGCACGATGAAAACAAGTCCAATTGATGTTCTTTTGACAGATATCCTTTGTCTCCAATGAGCCTGCAATTGCTTAAGTGAGAATGTTTAATGTCGGTCAAATAATAAACATCGTGAACGCTTGCCTTGCTCATATCCATACTTGCAAATACACCTCGAACTGAAGTCACCAGGTGCAATTTGTAGCCATAATAATAGGCCTTGCTAACAGCAGAATAACCTTTATCAGGTGCTGTTCCAAAGTTCTCCCTACATATTCTGCTTCGCTTTTCTCGGGCTATTTGACAAACAGGAACGGGAATAGAATCAACGATGTAAGTATCTTCTCCGTGGTTTAGAATGTTTGATAAGCCTTGATTAAAAGCTGCGATCCACGGATAAAGCCGCTTATGTCTGCGATTAAAATTGGAACGGTCAATGAGGTTTGGAAAATCGCTGGTATAATCTGATTTAAGTTTACCAAAGAAGTAACTTTCAGAGTCAATGCCAATAGATTCTGCAGTCAGAGCTAATGCAATTATTTGACAATCTGACATTTTTGGATTTCTTGGGTAGCTTTGAAAGTTGTCGAACTCATTAATCCGATCAGAAAAGAACGATTTGGTTAAACCAATAAACTTGTCGAAATTTGCCTTCAGGTTGTGCATAAGTAGAATAATGAATTGGCGTTTATTTTCTACTAATATATTGAATACCAATATAATGCACAACTTTTTAAACAATATTTTATTATTTATTTTCAATCGCACAACGAGTTATTTGATACTTTTCCGTAATTCCGATGAGTCCTTTGTCATAAGCCCGATCATATAAGGCTGAAAGGCAAATTCCATTTTCGGGATTCAGTCGTTCTTCCTCGTTTTGAGACCAAGGTATGATATGGCTGGCGATCAGCAAATCGGGAATGTCAATGCCAGTAATAGCGCATTTTCGATTGTAATTGGCAAGAACAATCTGCCGAAATGCATTTTGATTGATCCGTGTCCTAACTTCTCTGACTTTGGTTTCACCTTTTAAGCTTTCAGTTCCTGATAAAATTTCTGCAAACTTGGATTCAATTGTTTGTTTTTCCAGATTGGCTAAAATACGTTCGCTTTCAAAGAGCAGTTCTTCTTTATTTTGGATGAACTCATTCCAGATTGGTTCAACTTGTCTGATTCCACCGGTCAGACCTTTGACACCTCTCTGTTGATGGTAAGGATCAACACTAGTAAAATTACTTAATCGCATAGCTATTGAGTTTGGCGTACGATCTAAGATACTTGCTAAATGAATGATTTCCGGAGTTCGATGATGAAGTTTTCCAAACGGGAGTTTCAAGTAAAGGTTGAATGCAAGAATTAATTCTTCTCTGGTCCAAAGTCGTCGTTTCATAATGAACAATTTAATTGACCATAAATATCAGGAATTAATTTAGAATTTTTGCCTTTTATCCGGCTCATGTTGTAACTCCGTATTTCTTTGCTGTGCATGTCGGTCATAACCAAAAGTTAGCGGTTTTCAGCAGGAATTATCTTCATGAGAAGAATGGAATAAAAAGCAAAGGCCAGAGAATGCTCTGACCTTTTAATTTTTGTGCTACTTCGTGTTCTTTGTGGTTACCAGGCTTCCTATTTCATTCTGGCAATGGCTGCATCGGTAGCTTTCAAAATGGCTTCGTTCGAGAGCGGAGTACCAACAGCCTGTTTCATCCATTCGTTCGGGGTGAGTTGCCCGAGTGCATAAATGCGCAGCACTTCAGATGCAAACTCGTGCGTTTTAAAATGTTCTTCCAACTGGAAATGAATGAGGTGACCAAATGCATAGTTCGGCAGGTACATCGGCGAGTTGATCATGTGCGAATAAATGCCCAGTATGGTTTGGTCTTTCGTGCCAAAAACCGTTGCATAATAAGCGTTCCAGATGTCTTTGGTAATTTGCAGCACGGCATCGCGCAGCTGAACAGCGGTGGCATTTGGGTTGGCATACAGCCATTGCCACATCTTCATATCCACCATCGATACGCCCATAATTTCGTAAAGTGACCAGAAAATATCCAGTGTTTTCAGGGTTTCTTTCTCTGGATTCGAATCTTTCATGTTCAGTAAAAACAGGTCGCGTTCCTGGAAAACAAAGGCCAGCGCTTCGGTAAACGCAGTATTTGGTACACCGTTGATCATGTAGTTGGGCACGTCATTCATCGAAATGGTTTGTTCCACATTGTGTCCGAACTCGTGAACGGCAATGTTGTAGCCTTTGTAGTTCATGCCGGTTGCCGGAATGCGGGTGCGCAGGTGAGCTTTTTCTGCTTTCATCGAAGCGCCCCAGGCATGGCCAGAGCCGCGTGCCGGATCGACCGAAATGCGCGAGGCAATAAATCCGGCTTTCTCTTTGGTGAAGCCCAGTTTCAGCAACAGGTTGTCCAGATCGGCTTCCAGAGCCTTGGCATTCGGGTATTTCTTTTGGGTGATCGCATTCAGACTTTCTTCGTTAATCGAGCTGCGGGCTTTGAAACCGTCGTACCAGATGTCCCAGGGCTGAAGGTCGCGCCCCAACCGTTTTTTAATGATGGCAGCTACTTCCTGAACCTGAGGCGAGCTGAGGAATTCGGTAAACAGTTTTTCAACTTCGGGCTGCGGAATTTGCATACCTGCTGAAAAAGCACGCTGAATAGCTGTTGGCATGGCCGGATTATACTGATCGAAGGCCTGATAAACGTGGAAATTATTCAGAATTTGCTGGTAGCGGCCATCGGTTTCAGCCGGACTTTCGGTTTTTGCTCCTGAAACGAACACTTCGTTACTTTCGGGGTTCCAGTCCTGTTTGCCGGAGTTGATCACCGCTTTCGGGATCGATTGGTCGATGATACGTTGCATCACCTGGTAAATCAGGCCCTGTTTTTTGAAGCCGGTTTCCTTGTTGGCATAGTCAGCTTTGATTTCGTCGCGCAGGTTCCAGTGGCTCAGTAAAACCATATCCTGAGGGAAAAGCTTCTGCCCGTCTTTATTGAGTAAATGTCCCATGTAAATGTTGTAATCGGCAATGTAGGCATCACCTTCAGCCGAAACTTTCCCGGCCTGAAGATTCAGCTCTGACGGAACCCGCGAGCTAAACACGTCACCCAGTCTGGCATATCCCCATTGCAGCGGAGTCCAGTTTGCACCGAGCTGGTTTTTTTCTTCGGTAGAAAAATATGGGAAATTGAGCGCCACGATGAAAGCAATTTTGTTATCGTATAAATCGTTGGTCAGGTGAGCGCCGGGACTGTAGGCAGCAAACATTGGATCGATGGGCAACACTTCGCCTTTCAGTAGCTGTACGTTTTCCTGAAGATCGAGTGTCAGCTTGTTGAAATGACCGTACAACGATTCAAAATATTCGCTGAATCTTTTGAAAGTGGCTTCTTTCAGAGTCGGGTCGGCAATGAAGTTGTCAGCACAGAATTTCGTAAAATCTTCGGAAGTGCCATCGGCATCGCGCCACAGCGATGCTGCGTGTTTCACTCCTTTTTCCAGCAAAGCAGCATCAGTTCCCGGATTTTTATCACTGACTGTTTTTACAGCAGCAGCAACTGTAGCTTCGGAAATTCCGGATGGTGTGCTTTTCTGTTTCTTTTCGGTTGGCTGACAAGCTGAAATCATAACAAAACAGGCTAAAATGAAAAGGTAATTTTTGGTCATATCGTTTGCAGGTTTGGTGTATAAATGAAGATCGAAAATTACCAAAAAATTAAGCGTCAAAGAAATGATGTTTGGCAGGTGATGAAACATCAAAATAAGGTAAAAAATAAAATTTATCCGTAACTTAGAGCAAATCAACTTTCCCTTTTTCAAATGAAGATACTCAAAGTACTCGGATTAATTATATTGACAGCCATCCTGCTGTTCGGCGCATTCCTCCTCTATTCCACTCTTACCTGGTACAATCCGCCACAAAAGATCAATCTGGCCGATAACAGTTTCCCCGACACCATTCGCTGCGACTCAACGCTGAGTATTTTGTCGTGGAACATAGGCTATGCCGGGTTGGGCGATGATATGGATTTTTTTTACGATGGCGGCAAGAAAGTTCGTGGTTCGTATGAACGGACAGCTCTGAACCTTGATTCAATCAGCCATTTCCTGAGGCGAAAATCAGTTGCTCCGTTTATGTTGTTGCAGGAAGTTGACTTGTCTTCCAGGCGCAGTTATTATTTTAATGAAAAGGATACTTTAGTCAGTCATCTTGCCTGTCATGCGGCACTTGCACCGAATTATGTGGTTGGTTTTGTTCCTGTTCCGCCATCGTCGCCCATGGGAAAAGTAAATTCCGGGGTGCTGAGTATGAGCCGTTATCAACCCGAAAGCTCCGTCCGTTACGGTTATCCGGGAATGTTTGGCTGGCCCAGCCGCCTGTTCAATCTTCGGCGGTGCATGTTGGTTAACCGCTATCCGGCTGATATTGGAAAACAATTGGTGCTGATCAACTCACATTTATCGGCATTTGATGACGGAAGTCTGAAAAAACAGGAAATGAGATTTTTGCATGATTTTGCACTGGCTGAATATGCGAAAGGCAATTTTGTGCTGGTTGGCGGTGACTGGAATCAAACGCCCCCGGAATTTCCGTTGACCCGCTTTGGCGAGAATTATCAATCAGACTCGTTCATTCTGAGTAACATTGCTCCTGATTTTATGCCTGCCGGATGGATTTGGGCTTTCGACCCTCAATTGCCGACCAATCGCTACCTGAATGAAATTTACCGTCAGGGAAAGACCTTCCGGTGCCTGATCGATTTTTTTCTGGTATCGCCAAATATTCAGGTTGTTCAGAACCAAACCTACGACCTCGAATTTAGGAATTCGGATCATAATCCGATTGAAATGAAATTTCGGTTACAAAAATAGCCGGAATATGAAAGAAAGCTGGTTCAAAGATTTTGAACCAGCCTTCTTTTATTCTGTGTAAATCAAATCATTACTGCTTTATAAATTTCAATACTGCTTTACGTGAAACAGCATTTATTTCCATCAAATAAATACCGTTTTTATACCGGCTGACGTCTAACCGGAGTGCGTCGGTATAGGCCGGAGCTATTTGCTCGTCAATTAAAACGCCGGCAACGGAATAAACTTTCAGCGTACGGACGCCCATCGTGCTTTTTGGTACTTTCAGCTCAATAAACTGTTTGGCAGGATTGGGATACAATTGAAAATTTTCAGTCCCGTCGGCCAGAGTTTGACTGGATGTTGTATTGAAAATGTCGGTAAACGTGGTGTTGTGCACAAAACCAATCACAGTATCGCTTTTGACATTGTTCAATAAAATTCTCCATGCGTGATCGATGGGCGGGGGATTATATGATCCGTTTTTGTTGAGGTCGGCCCAGAAATCAATTTTGTATGAATTCCCGGGAACGATCTTCCACGAATTAACTTCGAATGCTGCCGTAGCAATTGAGGCAATGATGACGGTATCCAGGTACAAACCAGTGGTCGCGTTGCGGAGATAAAGACTAAATTTTTGTCCGATATGAGGTGTCATGGCAGTAAAACTGACGGTCAGCTTGTTTTTCCAGGCGATATCGGTGAATGTAGTATTGTGCGCAAAATTGAGGCTCGCGTTGCCGGTAATATTGTTGGCTTGTAAACGCCAGGCATGATCAGTAGGCGGAGCGTTATATACTCCGTTCTTGTTGAGATCGGCATAAAAATCGACATTGTAAGATTTTCCTGATTCAATTCCGCTAACGTCGATGCCAAATGCGGCAGTGGTTACACTTTTTTTAACCCTTCCGATTTCTTTTTTTGTTGCCTGATCAATCACCGCCAGCCAAAGTGTTTGACCGATATGCGGGGTCATTCCGGTAAAATTAACTGTCAGTACAAATGGACCGGTTGAGACTTTGGGGTTAACAACAACTTTTCCAACCATCCCCATTCCGGCATGCGGATCGCATTGATAATCGTAAGTTCCGGCGGTATTGAATGTATATTCATAAGTCCAGCCTGTACCTACATTGTTGCCAAACGATTCCGGGTTTCCCGGGAATGTTGATTTATTCCCATCGACATTGTGTGAACCTCCATTATTTGTCCAGACAACTTTATCACCTGCCGTGATAGTTAATTGTGAAGGACTAAAGACATAATTAGACACCGATACATTGTATGTAGTCTGTCCGTTCAGATTCAAAGATACAAACGCCAAGGCAGTGACCAGGATACAAATCCCCGAAGTTTTAAAGGTAAAATTTGTTTTCATGGGCTTTGAGAATTAAATGAATAATAAAATTGTTTTCATTGGTGCAAACACACAATAAATCAGTTTGTTCAAAATAAAAGATAATTTTATCTTTTATTTATTTTGAGATGAAAATAAGCAATGCAATTTGTTGTCCGGATGTCAAATATCAAGCTATCCGGATGCGAACTTTTTAGGATATGATTCAGATTTAATTATCCGAATAAAGGTACAACATGGTCGTAACGGAAAGTAGGAGAGGGGCGCCCGGGGCTGAGGCACCTCCAGGCTAATTGCCTGGTTTTAATCGATTGTCCCGCGGTTACATTCAAAATTTTTTGCACCAGTTGATCGAGCTGTTCGGGACTCATTTCCACACGGGCGTTAATCGTCAGACGTGCTTCGGCTGACTGACCGGCTGATCCCCGAAAATTCAGTGTATCCAGCTTTCCGGTCAGATTTCCGGCGAGGTAACTGTTGCCGGTTTCGAGCATAATTTTTATATGACCTACTGAAATGCCGGAACGATCGAATTGAGAACTTAATGCGCTCATAAACTGTTGGGCAAAACTATCCCAATCGGTCAATTCTCCGGTTAGACCGACTGTTCCATTCAGCCAGCCTAACACTGCTTCACCCTCGGCATAAACATCGTAATCAACCTGAACCAGCCGTTGGCCTGAATCATTTCGGTGCATTACCTCGTTCAGCCATTCGTCCATTCCAAAACCGTCCTTTGAACTGATTGCCATTACCTCCGAATCCGGGAAATTCAACTTCACCCGCTCTTTCAATTTTTCCAAATCGATTGGAGCAAGTAAATCTGATTTACTGATCAGAATGATATCGCTTTCTTCTAATTGTTTACGAAAAATATAGGCAGCGCTGGGGTGTAGCCCGGCATTTCCACCGTCGAGAATATCGGCCAGACGAAGCGGATCGGCCATTACCGATAACGGACTGACCAGCAAGTCAACTTTCATATTTTCCTTGAGTGGCTGCAGAATGGTGGCCGAAAGATCGGTACAACTTCCAACAGGTTCGGCAATAATGACGTCGGCATTGGCTTCCTGGCGCATTTGCTGCATGGCACTAATGAATCCGTTAAAGTTACAGCAAAAGCAACTGCCGCTCACTTCGGCCACTTTCATGTCGTTACGCGACAGAATGGCTGTATCCACCAGCTCCGGAGCTTGGTCGTTGGTAATCAATCCGACTCTGTTTCCCCGGGCCATGACCCGTTGGGCTGCTTCCCACAGCAATGTTGTTTTTCCTGCCCCGAGGAATCCGCCAACTAAAATGAGCCGTGTTGTTTGCATGTTCAAAAATTGATTTTTGTTTAGGAAAGTTTCAAAGATATTAAAACTGAAAAAACTTCGCCCGTGATTTGAATTTGTTAACAAACCCGGGATGAAAGCAGAAAATCTTTTCGGAAACAATAATGTCCTGAATAAATAATCGTCGTTTAATATTGTCCTCGAAAGATTTTATAATCTAAATTTCAGTTGTTTGCTTATAATTTTTCAGGTAAAACCAGAATTTGCTTTCAAATTAATTTTGCAAGTTCAAATTAATTTCTACATTTGCCCACGTAATACAGAAGAACAGATGAAAAATATCAGCATTATATCTCTAGTCATTGTCAGCGTGGTGGTCCTCCTTCGTGCTGAATGAGAATGGTATAATGTAACCGATAAGACACAGAAGCCTTTCTCATTCAATTGAGAAAGGCTTTTTTTTAATAAAGAATAATTTCAGACAAAAAGGTATGCAAAAACGATTAAGATCAGCTACTACGACGGAAGGACGACGTATGGCAGGAGCAAGAAGCCTCTGGAGGGCAAACGGAATGAAGGAAGAACATTTTGGACGACCGGTAATTGCCATCGTCAATTCATTTACCCAGTTTGTCCCGGGGCATGTGCATCTCCACGAAATTGGTCAGTACATTAAAGGCATTATCGAGCAAAAAGGTTGTTTCGCTGCCGAGTTTAATACCATTGCCATCGACGATGGAATTGCCATGGGACACGACGGAATGTTATATTCGCTTCCTTCGCGCGATGTGATTGCCGACAGTGTGGAATATGTGTGCAACGCTCACCGGGCCGATGCGATGGTTTGTATTTCGAACTGCGACAAGATTACTCCCGGAATGATGATGGCTGCCATGCGCCTGAATATTCCTACCATTTTTGTGTCGGGCGGCCCGATGGAAGCCGGTGTGGTTGACGGGAAAAAATATGATTTGGTCGATGCTATGGTGATGGCTGCCGATAATTCAGTTTCTGACGAACAAATGTCAAAAGTTGAGCGCGATGCCTGTCCGACCTGCGGCTCTTGCTCCGGAATGTTTACTGCCAACTCGATGAACTGCCTGGCTGAAGCGCTTGGTCTGGCTCTTCCGGGCAATGGAACTATTTTGGCAACTCACGTTAACCGCAAACGTTTGTTTGAAGAGGCTGCTTCGCGAATTGTTGAAATGACTTACGATTATTACCAGAATGGGAACGAAAACGTATTGCCCCGAAATATTGCCACCAAAGCAGCTTTTGAAAACGCCATGAAACTGGATATTGCGATGGGCGGCTCGACCAACACCGTATTGCATATTTTGGCCATTGCTGCCGAAGGCGAGGTTGATTTTACGATGAAAGATATCGACCAATTGTCGCGTATAACTCCCAACCTTTGTAAAGTAGCTCCAAACGGAACCTATCATGTGCAGGATGTGAACCGGGCTGGCGGTATTCTTGGTATTCTGGCTGAACTCGCACGGGTCGGCATGCTTGACCTCTCGGTGCCCCGTGCTGACGGAAACAACCTTGGTGAAGCAATTGCCAAATATGATGTAATGGCGTCGACCGTTGTTGAAGACGCTTTCCGGAGATATAAATCAGCGCCGGGCGGAGGCCGCAATCTGGTTATGGGATCTCAGGAAAATTACTTTAAAGAACTGGATACCGACCGGGCAAACGGCTGTATCCGCGATTACGATCATGCCTACAACAAAGATGGCGGATTGGCTGTTCTCTACGGCAACATTGCCCGGAATGGCTGTATTGTTAAAACTGCCGGAGTTGACCCGTCTGTTTACCATTTTAAAGGGACTGCCAAGGTATTCCAATCGCAGGATGATGCCTGCAACGGAATTCTTGGCGACAAAGTGCAGGCCGGTGATGTGGTGGTGATCCGGTACGAAGGCCCAAAAGGCGGTCCGGGGATGCAGGAAATGCTTTATCCAACCTCATACATCAAATCGATGAACCTCGGGAAAGCCTGTGCCCTGATTACCGATGGGCGTTTTTCAGGCGGAACTTCCGGTTTGTCCATCGGTCATATTTCTCCTGAGGCTGCTGCCGGTGGTGAAATTGCCCTGGTTCAGGATGGTGATTGGATTGAGATAAATATTCCATCGCGAAAAATCGATGTGCTGATCAGCAACGAAGAACTGGAAGCACGGCGTGCTGCAGAAGTTGCAAAAGGCAAAGATGCTTTCACTCCTTCGGGCCGTGAACGTCAGGTTAGCAAAGCACTGAAAGCTTATGCCAGCATGGTTTCCTCCGCTGACCGCGGCGCAATAAGGATTATAGATTAAAGGAGTTTGGAGTGCCTAAAGTGCGCTAGAGTGCCTAAAGTTATTTTCAACTCCGAACTCCAGACACTCCGAATTCCGAACTTATTAACTAATAGAATAAAATATAAAAAGAACACAAATATGGCAACACAACGGGTAAGCGGCTCAGAAGCTGTAATACTATCTCTTCTTGCGGAAGGAGTTGATACCATTTTTGGGTATCCTGGAGGTGCGATCATGCCCATTTATGACGCACTGTACGATTACGATCAACAAGTTACACATTATTTAACCCGTCACGAACAGGGAGCAATTCATGCGGCCGAAGGTTACGCCAAAGTGACAGGCCGGGTTGGTGTTTGTTTTGCTACATCAGGGCCTGGTGCTACGAACCTGATCACTGGTTTGGCCGATGCACAGATTGATTCTATCCCGGTGGTCTGTATCACCGGTCAGGTTGCTTCTCCCTTGCTGGGAACCGACGCTTTTCAGGAATCGGATGTGGTGGGTATATCGATGCCGGTAACCAAGTGGAATTTTCAGGTTACATCAGCTGAAGAAATTCCGGAAGCTATTGCAAAGGCTTTTCATATTGCCCTTACCGGTCGTCCGGGACCTGTGCTTCTTGATATTGCCAAAGATGCACAGTTTGCTCAAATCGATTTTGAATATAAAAAGTGCACCAAAATTCGTAGTTATTTACCTGAATATCCTGTCGATCCTTTCCAGGTAAAAGCTGCAGTCGACATCATCAACGAAGCTAAAAAACCGTTGCTGTTGTTTGGGCATGGGGTAATCATTGCCAATGCCGAAGCCGAATTGAAAGAGTTCATCGAAAAAACAGGAATCCCGGCAGCATGGACCTTGCTGGGCTTATCAGCCCTTTCGAGCGATCACCCGTTGAATGTTGGAATGCTGGGTATGCACGGGAATTATGGTCCGAATATTAAGACCAATGAAGCCGACGTGGTGATTGCTGTTGGTATGCGTTTCGACGACCGCGTAACCGGAAAGGTTACTTCTTATGCCCGTCAGGCGAAAATTATTCACCTTGAAATTGACCCCGCTGAAATCAACAAAATCGTCAAGGCTGATGCTCCGGTTTTAGGGAATGCCAAAAAATCGCTTCGGATGCTGATTGACAATGTGAATTCCAATTCACACCAGGAATGGATTGATGAATTTAAGGCCTGCGATAAGATTGAATATGAAAAAGTGATTTCTCATGATATTTACCCTAAAAAAGCTGGATTAACCATGGGCGAAGTTGTACGGATTGCTTCCGAAAAAACGAACCATGAAGCGATTTTGGTAACCGATGTTGGTCAGCAGCAAATGATCGCTTCCCGTTATTTTAAATTTAAACAATCGAGAAGTAATGTAACTTCAGGGGGTTTGGGAACCATGGGATACGCTTTGCCTGCAGCAATGGGCGCAAAAATTGGTCAACCCAACCGAGTTGTGTTTGCCATGGCAGGCGACGGTGGGTTCCAGATGACTATTCAGGAGTTGGGAACAATTTCGCAATACGGAATTGATTTGAAAATCATTGTTCTTAATAACAATTTTCTGGGAATGGTGCGTCAATGGCAGCAATTGTTTTTTGAGAAACGTTATTCGTTTACCGAAATGAAGAATCCTGACTTTGTGGGTATTGCCAAAGCTTATGGCCTGGCTTCGCAGAAAGTTACCTCGCGTGATCAGTTGGGAACCGCTATTCAGGAAATGATCGACCATCAAGGTCCTTATGTACTTGAAGTGGTTGTTGAAAAGGAAGACAATGTTTTCCCGATGGTTCCGACCGGCGCTTCCGTTTCTGATATCATACTCGAATCTTAAAAATCACATCAATGAAACAAGAATATATTATAACTGTTTTTTCGGAAGACCATATCGGGTTGCTGAGTCGGATTACGATCATTTTTACCCGTCGGAAAATCAATATCGACAGTTTAACGGTTTCGGCATCGGCCATTCCCGGTATTTTCAAGTTTACCATCGTGATCAACGAAACCCCTGACCGTGTTCAGAAGGTGGTCGGGCAGCTTGAAAAAGTGGTGGATGTAATGAAAGCGTATTACAATACGAACGAAGAAATGATTTATCAGGAAATCGCCCTGTATAAAGTATCGACGGAATTTTTGTTCGAATCCAATGACGTGGAGAAAATCGTTCGCAATTCGGGCGCCCGGATACTCGAAATTACCCGCGATTATGTGGTCATTGAAAAAACCGGACAATCGAATGAGACCCAGCAATTGTTTGAAAAGTTAAATTCCACGTATGGCGTAACTCAGTTTAACCGTTCCGGAAGGGTAGCCATTACCCGCAGCACCATCGAAAGGCTTTCCGAATTTTTGAGGGAACGCGATGCGATACTGGAGCAGGTAGACTAGTAAAAAGTCCGGAGTGCCTAAAATTCGAAGTGCCTAAAATTGATCGTGATAAGCAATTTTAGGCACTTTAGTTCACTCCAGGCACTCCGAACTTTTAGAAAAGCATCTTATCCACATAAATATCCTGAAAGTTGGAATCGCCTTCCAGGTTGATGTGTCGTATTTTTGAAAGAATTTCGTGAGTAATTCCGGGATCAGAAAACAAAAACATTTTTGCCCCGATGAGGGCGGTATTGCCCATTTTGTGAATCTTTTCTTCCTGAACTTCAATCATCCCGGTGGCCACAACGTTTTCAATACTGATGTAATTACCAAATCCGCCTGCAATGTAAATGGTTTCAATTTCATCTGGGTGGATGGATAGATTGGTGGACAGGATTGTCATCCCGGCAGCAAGGGCGGCTTTCGCCAGTTGAAATTCGTTAATGTCTTTTTGGGTCAGGTTCACTTTGCCTGCAAGATTAATCAGGGGGTCTCCCGAATTAATTTCCCCAAACATTCCAATCAAATCGAGCTTGCGGAGAATAGCCACTGCATCAATCAGGGCGCTGCCACAAATACCCTTGGCCGAAGTATTCCCGATCACGACAGATTCTATTTTCCCGTCCGACAAGTACAGCGAAGAAATTGCCCCGGTAACGGCGCGCATCCCCATTGAAATGTTGGCCCCCTCGAAGGCCGGTCCTGCAGCGGTTGAGGCGCACACAATCTGATTCTTATTGCCAATCACAATTTCGCCGTTGGTTCCCAAATCAATCAGGGCCGTATACTTTTCTTTTTGATGCAGCCCGGTCGCTGTGATTCCGGCCAGAATATCACTCCCTACAAAACTTCCAATCGACGGATAAAATTGAATGGGCCCGTTTACCCGAAACGTCCATCCCAGTTCTTTAGCCTGAAAAGTTTTTATTCCCAGATTATTGGTGTGAAAAGGATAAGCCGAAAGCGGTGAAACGTCACAATTGCTAAAGATCAGTTGCATAGCCGTATTGCCAACCAGTACTACTTTCTGTACATCGACCTCCTGTTTTTTCAGCATCAGGTCAATCATGGTGCCAACAGCATTCCGGATGATCCGGGTCATTTCGTCCGCATGTCCATCCAGGCAAGCCTGAATCCGGGAAATCAAATCGGCCCCGAATTTAACCTGCGGATTTAGCATGGTTTCCACCGCTATCACCTTTGACGTTGACAAGTCGATCAATTGGGATACAACCGTTGTGGTTCCCAAATCAACTGCAATTCCGAAACCATCCTGTGGCAGGAAATCAAATTCGCTCTCATCCGCCAGTATCAGGTGGTTAAATTGTTCAATTTCGAGGGTAATATCACTTATACACTGACTGTAGCAAGCCAGTCGCCAATCATCAGCAAGACTTAGTTGATTGAGTTTTTGATGGTGGCTTTCGGTGATGTTGATTTCCCCGTCCAGCAGTCTGACTTTGCATTTCCCGCAAGTGCCGTTACCTCCGCATGGAAATTCGATCCCGAATTCGTGCAGCACGTCAATCAATGGGGTTTGGTGATTGACCTGAATTTCTTTTCCTAACGGGTGCAGCCGGATGGTGTGTTTTTGCATGAGAAGAAGGTTTATTGGAGACAGCCAAAAATAATTATTATTTTCGTGTTCAATCCTTGGCGCCCAATGAAGAATCCGACAGAACAAATCCCGGTTTACAGTCTGCATAATTTCAGTTCTCCTGAACGGAGAAGTCAGCAGTTTCAGGTAGAAGTGTTTGATGCCAACCGGCATTTCAGCGTGAAATATCCGCATCGGCATGATTTTTTTGAAGTGCTGTACCTGCATAGAGGCTCCGGCTACCATGTGATTGATAGCAATAACTACGAAATTAAGCCGCCCTGTGTCTTTTTTATGTCGCCAGGTCAGGCTCACAAACTTGAACTGTCACATGATATTGAAGGCTATATTTTCATTTTTACTGCCGATTTCTATCTGCTCAACCGGAGCAATCAGAATAGCCTGATTGAGTTTCCGTTTTTTTACACCATCCATCAGGACAACCCTCCCTTGCTGCTTGAAAGCGAGAATGATATTTGTTTCCTTGAAAGTTTGTTCAGGCAGGGCATTGCAGAAATGAGGCAAACAGGAAATTATACGGTTGAATTGCTACGTTCTGTTCTTGATTTGATCCTAACCACCTGTGCTGCACGTTACCAGGAAAATGAGAACCTGTTTCACAAGGGAAAAGGACTGATTTTGGTGAAACAGTTTTTCCATCTGCTCGAAGAAAACCATCTGAAAAACCTTTCGTTGAGTAACTATGCCGAAATGATTGGGGTAACGCCCAATCATCTGACTCAAACAGTTAAAACACTGACTGGCAAAACTTCGTCGCAGATCATTAAAGCCAAGCAATTGCTCGAAATTAAGCGGTTGCTGGTTCATACCAATCTGACTGTTTCGGAGATTGCCAACCTGTTGAATTTTGAAGATCAGTCGTATTTTACGAAATTCTTTAAGCGCGAAACGGGGATAACACCACTTCAGTTTCGAAACAATGCTTTACTGTGATTGGCAAAAGTACCATCATGTTTTCTGGTGTAACTTGCTGGAATAAAGTTTTTATTTTGAATTATTCTGATAATTGAAAACAAGAATCCATGAAAAGTACCTAAATAAATCACTTTTTTACTCGCAATTCCGGCGAATATTCTTTTGCTTTGTATCATCTGTAAGCAGACTGAATTTTTTAACACAATAAAATCATACAAAAAATGGCAAATTATTTTAATTCAATCCCATTACGTGTTCAGTTGGAACAGTTGGGAAAATGTGATTTCATGGAAGAATCAGAATTCAGCAATGGTGTTGCAAAACTGATTGGGAAAAAAATTGTGATTTTAGGTTGTGGCGCACAGGGTTTAGCGCAGGGTTTAAACATGCGCGACAGTGGCCTGGACATTTCCTATGCTTTGCGTAAAGTCGAAATTGACGAAAAACACATTTCGTATGTCAACGCAACCGATAACGGATTTAAAGTGGGAACATTTGAAGAAATGGTTCCTGCTGCTGATCTGGTACTCAACCTTACCCCGGACAAATACCACACCCCGGTAGTAAAGGCGGCCATGCCACTGATGAAAAAAGACGCTTGCTTGTCGTATTCACACGGGTTCAATATTGTTGAAGAAGGTATCCAGATTCGTCCAGATCTTACCGTAATTATGGTAGCTCCAAAATCACCGGCTTCCGAAGTTCGTGCTGAGTTTCTTCGTGGTTTCGGTGTTCCCACTTTGATCGCTGTCCACCGTGAAAATGATCCAAATGGCGATGGTCTTGAAATTGCAAAAGCGTATTGTGTTGGTACAGGTGGCCATAAAGCAGGCGTACTTCATTCTTCATTTGTTGCCGAAGTGAAATCTGACCTGATGGGTGAGCAGACCATCCTTTGTGGTGTGCTTCAAACTGGCTCTATTCTTTGCTTCAATAAAATGATCGAAAAAGGAATTAATCCAGGATACGCTTCCAGATTAGTTCAGTATGGATGGGAAGTGATTACTGAAGCCTTGAAACTAGGTGGGATCACCCACATGATGGACCGTTTGAGCAATCCGGCTAAAATTGAAGCTTTCCGTTTGGCTGCCGAATTGAAACGAATTATGCGCCCATTGTACGAAAAACACATGGACGATATCATGAGCGGTAAATTTTCATCAACTATGATGGAAGACTGGAAAGCCGGTGATAAAAATCTATTGGCATGGCGGGCTGAAACAGGCGAAACTGCTTTCGAGAAAACTCCGGCTGGTGATATGAAAATTGCTGAACAGGAATATTTTGATAATGCAACACTGATGGTTGCTTTCATAAAAGCTGGTGTAGAACTGGCCTTCGAAGTGATGACTGAAACCGGAATCAAAGCAGAATCTGCTTATTACGAGTCATTGCATGAAACTCCGCTGATAGCAAACACCATTGCCCGCAAAAAACTGTTCGAAATGAACCGGGTAATTTCTGATACTGCTGAATATGGCTGTTACCTGTTCGATCATGCCTGCAAACCATTGTTGGCCGATTTTATGAGCAAAATTGACACCAATGTGATTGGTGAAAACTTCAATGCAGGCAGAGATGGACACGTTGACAACCTGTACCTGATTGCCGTTAACGAAGAAATTCGTTACCACGAAGTTGAAATTGTTGGCGCAGAACTGCGCAGTGCTATGGAAGCTATGAAACCAATTGTAGAATAGTTTTTCCCTGACAAATTATATTGAAGCCTCGCTGAAATGCGGGGCTTTGTTGTTTTTATTGCCTGATTCATATTTTTCGCAATTCAACCAGCAATTCCTGAATTTTTTTCACTGCTTCTGATTGGCTGCACGAGAAATTATTGAACATGATGGTGAAGGACAAGTCTTTACCTGATTGAGTAGTCAGATATCCGGCATAGCAACGAACCCGGGTCATCGAGCCGCTTTTGGCATGAAGGCTGTTATCCGGAAAGTTCTCCGGATTAAAAACAGTTAAAGTGCCGTTGCCGGGAGAGGCCAATGATTGGTAAAAATCTTCGGTATACTGGCTTTTGGTCTTCATATAGTTCAAAATTCCGGTCATGTGTTGAGCTGTCAGGGCGTCAAAACGCGATAAGCCACTTCCGTCGCTCATGAAGAACCCATTCAGGTCAATTCCTTTTTCTTTCCAGAATTGAACGACGAATTTACAGCCATCTTTGGTTGTTCCCTGCCCGGTTTTTTGCCAGGCCAGATGTTTTAGGAAATGCTCGGCAAACAGGTTGATGCTTTCGTGGTTAGTCACCCGGATGATGTCGCGCAAAGGAGGCGAAATCGTTTCAATGATTATCTCAGAGTTGGCTTTCGACTTTTCAAAGTTGGCCGATCCTTGAAGGGTAATGCCGTTTAACTTCAGTTTATTCCTGAATTCGCCGGCTAAAAGCACCGGGGGGTTGGGCATCGAGCCACTGACGACAAAATCGCTTTTTCCTTTCGGAATAGTTCCGCGGATTACCCGGCGGCTGTCTTCCGGGTTTCCGGTGATATACGACTGATCACTGTTAATATCCGATGAAAGCACTTCGTTTTGAAGTTCAAAATCCGGAATTTCAGGAACAATCTTCAGAACCTGGGTTGGCTGATCGGCTGGAGCAGGCGATTTTAGATGAATTTCATACATATTGTCATAAACCGAAATTCCCGAAGCTCCTGCGCCGTAATAATTGCCCAGGTCGTCCCATACCCAGCTTCCGGGAATCATTTGAGACTCGTAAATGCTGGCATCCAAAATCAGATTTCCGCTAATAACCCAGATGTTTTTTTGCTGAAGCGCTTTTATCCATTCGTCCTGAAAGTTTCGGGTTTCAGGGAAATACATCGAACCTAAAGTCGGATCGCCGCCGCCAACAATTTGGAGATCGCCGAAAAGGGTGTCATTTCGTATTGCTCCGAAGTAGGAGAGAGTGGTTTTAAACCGGTAATCGGGACCAAAAACTTCTAGTGCTGTGGCCGTAGTTACCACTTTCATGATTGAGGCAGGAACCAGACTGATTTGCGGATCCGAGCGAAACAAGGTTTCGCCATTTTGATTGTCAATTACATTCAGGCAAATACAGGCATTGGCTAATCCGGGAAAGTTTCGCCATGCTGATATTTGTTGTTGAACAGACGAAATTTTCTGTGCGGGACAAATTCCGGAAATCAGTAATGCCGAAAGTAAAATCAGGGAATGAATAGTTCGAACCATGGGTTGCTTATTTTATGATCGCAAGTTAATCAGAACAAGCGGAACAATTAGTCTTAAATTAAGGTTATGCCTTCAGAAAATTCAAATATAATTCAGCAGCTTTTATTATATTTGTCCGGTTTTGTTGGAAAATATATTCAAAATCAGTAATTTAGACGATATTATTATATTTAAGTTTAATTCTAAACCATAACACAATGTTTATTGATAAAGTAGTTGGAAGAGAAATTCTGGATTCACGTGGAAATCCAACCGTTGAAGTTGAAATCACCCTCGAATGTGGCGCAGTTGGTCGCGCTGCTGTTCCATCAGGTGCATCGACCGGAGAAAACGAAGCGCTTGAATTGCGCGATGGTGATAAAGGCCGTTATTTAGGTAAAGGTGTTTTAAAAGCGGTTGCCAATGTAAACACTGTGATTGCCAAAGAAATTATGGGGATGGATGCCTCAAATCAGGTAGCTATCGACAAAAAGTTGTTAGCTCTTGACGGCACTAAAACCAAATCAAAACTAGGCGCCAATGCCATGCTGGGCGTTTCTTTAGCTGTTGCCCGCGCTGCAGCCGACGCGCTGGATATGCCACTGTATCGCTACATTGGCGGAACCAATGCTAAAACTTTACCTGTTCCGATGATGAATATCATCAATGGTGGTTCACATTCTGACGCTCCAATCGCATTTCAGGAATTCATGATTCGCCCAATTGGCGCAACTTCCTTCCGTGAAGGGTTACGCATGGGCGCCGAAGTATTCCATCACCTCAAAAAAGTTCTTCACGACCGTGGTTTAAGCACTGCAGTTGGTGACGAAGGTGGTTTTGCCCCGGCTTTAAAAGGGACAGAAGATGCTTTGAACAGCATTATCCAGGCTATCAAAAACGCCGGTTATAAACCAGGTCGCGCTGAAGATGGCGGTGATGTTTCAATAGGTTTGGACTGTGCTGCATCTGAATTCTACAAGGACGGTATCTACGATTATTCAAAATTCGAAGGTGCGAACGGAGCAAAACGTACGTCTGCTGAACAGGTAGAATTTCTTGCAGGTTTGGTTGCTAACTTCCCGATTGATTCAATTGAAGACGGTATGTGCGAAAACGACTGGGATGGATGGGTTGCTTTAACCAAAAAATTGGGCGATAAATGTCAGTTGGTTGGTGACGATGTGTTTGTAACTAATGTTGAATACCTGAAGAAAGGTATTGAACTGGGCGCAGCCAACTCAATCCTGATCAAAGTAAACCAGATTGGAACATTGACCGAAACTTTAGACGCCATTGAAATGGCTCACCGTGCCGGTTACACTTCCGTAACATCTCACCGTTCAGGCGAGACCGAAGATTCAACCATTGCCGACATCGCAGTTGCAACCAACGCTGGTCAGATTAAGACCGGTTCGTTGAGCCGCTCTGACCGTATGGCCAAATACAACCAGTTACTCCGTATTGAAGAAGAATTGGGTGCCTCAGCCATCTACGGATACAAAAAAGTAGTAAAAAAATAAGCTGAACAAGCGATAATGAAAAGGCCGGGTCCGAGTGGATTCCGGCCTTTTTTATGATTGCTTCAGGCTATTGAATTTCAATGTTTTTCTATTATTGTTATTCAGGATTAATTAAATTCGGATTAATTTGAATTTCAGACATATTTTCACTTAAATTTGTTTGTATAAAATCAAAAGTTAACTTATGAAACGAGCATGTTCGGTACAAACACAAACACGGATGAATATTCACATGCGAGTTCCATCCGGCCTTCAAAAAACAAATTATATTCGGATGAAACTAAAATTAATAGGATTGTTGTGCCTGCTGCTTTTGATTGGCTGGAATGCAGATTTATCAGCACAGGACGAATTTGCTCCCGGGCTTGGCTTGGCTGTAAAAAGCTCAACGAACGGTTTTGGCGGAGATGCGGTCTTTAATTTTCACAGGCGGATGAGCCTTCGCCTGGGCTATGAAAAAATGGCTTTGGCAACTAGTTTTAACTTTGAAGAAGAATCGGTTGAATATGATGCCAATGTGAATTATGAAACCGGAAGCATGTCGCTGCTGTTCGACTTCTATCTGGCCCGACATTTATTTCTTACCGCAGGTGCGGGTTATAATTTGTTTCATGCAGTTATCGATGGTAAAGCGGCCAGTGCTATGCAGTATGGCGATATCCAGATTTCGAAAGATAAAATAGGAAATTTTGATTTCCAGATTGATCCGACGATGCAAATATCGCCCTATGCCGGAATTGGTTTTGGCCGAACACTTGGGTTTAAAAACCGAGTGGGATTTTCTTTTGAAATGGGTGGTTTTTATCAGGGATCACCTGATTTTACCATTGCCTCCACAGGTTTGCTGTCCCCAACTTCAAATCCGGATCAGGACCATGAAGCGCGGCTGGAGAGACAAGTCAGTCAATACACCATTTATCCGGTTCTGAAATTTTCACTCTCGTACAAGATTGCTAAATTCTGAATGCTGAATTGATCTTTAAAATTAACGACATGATTTCGAAAAAACTTCACAGAATAATCGTATTTGCTGGAATAATTGCCTTATTTGCTGCCCTCTCCGGATGTAAGGACATGTTCAAAGATCCTTTGGTGGACAAGGAAACCGGGGAAGATATCACTCTCTTGCTGATAGACCGTAATTTTATTGATACCAAACTGGTAGTTCATTTGCAGGACATGGCGACCCAGCAGACCATTGAAAATGAACAGGTCGAAATGAAATTTACTGGGAATGACGCTTCCAATCTGATCACTTTTGGGGGAAACAAACAAACAATTTTTACGACCAGTACCGGACTTGTTGAGGTTGGCTATGATCCCAATATCGAAATTAGTTCACAGAATCCAATTGAGCTGACGGTTGTAGCCAGCAGCGCCAATTACATTTCGGCGCCACTGTATTTAAGTTATACCACCAAAGGAATTAAAAATGTTGAGATAAAGATGTATCGTAAGTCAACTCTTAAGGCTGCATTTGCAGGTCCTTATGGCGAACCTTACGATATTTATTTTAAAGGACAACTGCAATCACCAAATCTTCAATATCTCGTTGATTTGAGCAGTTCTCCTACCGGAACTGCCTGGGAATACATCAATTTATACACCACCACTTCTTCAGGAACATTGAAGTTGGACAACCTGAAAGACCAAATTTCATATTCTGATTACGGCGCTTACATTTATAGTCCGTCAGGCGGATTTAGCTTGCTTCCGCCTTCGCTTCCGTTGAAACAGAAAGACCTTTTGTCGGGTGATTATGTGTATTCTGCTGTGCTAAGATCAGGCGTAGCTAAATGTGATAACGGTCTGACCATTCATGTTGATAGGGCCAACAATGCTGGAGGTTCTGGCGTTTTTGATTACCGGATTACTTTCTCGGACGGTAAAACCAAAACAGGAAAGATTTCCTGTTCGTTTCCATCCAATAATCTCATTGAACAGGTGTACTACCCAACATTGAATCCGGCTGTAAAAGTTGAGTTGTTTGGCGATGCCCAGTATAGTTTTTCTCCGGCAGTCAATTTAAATTCTGCTTGTGGAACGGCCAGTTTTGTTGCCACGCCTAAAAGTGGCTTGAAAACGTATAAACTTATCACTAGGTATAGTTGTCCGGAATCGGCCGTTGGAATGGGTTTGTCGATCATTGGAGAATTCAGGAAAAAAGGTGCAACTGACTCCTGGACTTCCTTCAAATTTATTGAAGGTGTTTGTGAGTTGCAGTTGGTAGCTGATGCCGATTACGATTTCAGGGTTAACATCGACGGAGAATATTACTACTACACTGTACCTACCAATCCTGATAAAGTGAAGGCTTACCTGGAAGATGATACCAGCCTGGATTTTAAATTCAGAAACCTTTCAATTATAACTAACGATACCTCGGTTACCATTACCACCGATGTTCAGTTCAGTCAGGTGGTTTGTGATTTGATTCAGTAAATGCACCTTTCTCAGGTCTGCTGAGAGATCATATAAACAGGAGATCTTTTTTCTTCGCTAGAAGAGAAAAGATCTTTTTTTTGAGATATACAGGAATGGTAGCAACCTGTGCATTTCTTACAGATCATTATATTTGCGCCTTAATTTTTCCGAACATGTACAGCAAAGACGAAGCTAAACTTTTGCGAAAAGAATTTTGGATTGTATTTGCAAGACGTTGCGAAATCGTTCCTGAATTGAGGCATAAAAAGAAAAAGTGGGTGTTGTACGATACCGGTTTAAGTGGCATCGATCTGAAATTTGAAGTAACCCGCAGTGAAGCCCTTGTGATGATTGAAGTGAACAGCCGTCTCGAAACCCGTCGTCTTGAAATCTTTGAAACTTT
Organism: Prolixibacteraceae bacterium; assembly: GCA_963676535.2. GTDB lineage: Bacteria > Bacteroidota > Bacteroidia > Bacteroidales > Prolixibacteraceae > Aquipluma. The sequence goes on from CAXXKQ010000017.1 coordinate 336,715, forward strand.
GCAGAAATACAGGCTGTTGCTAGAAGATGGCTTTTCAGAACTATTGATTTGGGATTTCTGCTTTACCCGGGAAAGTGGCCAGGAAGTATGCCGTATTTATATAGAATTACCTCATGTTGATTTCCACCGTCAAAATCAGTGGCCCGATATTTTCAATTTTTTTATCCACAACATGCTCATCCTCGAAAATAACCTGATGGAAATTAAGGATGCACTGGAAGCTGAACTTTATTAAGAAGTTTCAAATTCCAAACTTCAAATTCCAAGTTATCGTAATGCTCATTGAGGTATGCTTTTGCACTCTGACTATAGTAACAGATAGGAATAAATATTCTTTCTCTGTATTAATCTGTGTACTCTGTGGTTAATTTCATTTATTTTTTTGCATGTAATGAATTCCTGACTGGTTCGTCTTAACTTTGAAAACAAGCAGAAACGAATGCAAATGTTGGCCAGAGATTTCAAATCCGATGTACTTCCGATCAGCAACAAATTGTTGCGATTTGCGCTTCAGATTCTTCAGAATGAAGAGGAAGCAAAAGATGTACTTCAGGATGTTTTTCTGAAACTCTGGCAAAAACGAGATGAACTATCACTGATTGAAAATGTAGAGGCTTTTGCCATGCGGATGACACGAAATCGTTGTCTCGACATGATCCGTGCCCGGCGCACCGTTTCGATGGAATTGGTTAAAAAAGTCAGTCTGCCTGATGAAGAACGTTCGGATACCGATCACGTGGAGTTGGCAGATTCAGCCAGTTTGGTGAAACGGATTATTGCTGACCTGCCCGATTTGCAGCGCACCATCATTCATCTGCGCGACATTGAACAGCTCGAATACGAAGAAATAGCCGAAGCTACACAGTTAAACGTGAATGCGATCCGGGTAAATTTGTCAAGGGCACGAAAAAAAGTGCGTGATGAAATTTTAAAAATTCAAAACTATGGAATCACAGAAAATAAACATATTGCTTCAGAAGTACTTTGAAGCCGAAACCAGCCTTGAAGAAGAAAATGAACTGATCACTTATTTTACTTCCGGAGAGGTTGATGAAAACCTGAAAATGTATGTTCCCATGTTTTCGGGAATGAAGGAACTTTCGGCTGACGAAAACGCTGACCTGGGCGAAGAATTGATGAATCACATCCTTGAATCGGAGCATCAGGAAAAGGTGAAATACCGCCGCATGTGGCAGGTTGTTACCGGAGTCGCAGCTTCTGTGATGGTGGTGATGCTTGCCGTGAATTACTACAGTAGCCGAAACCAATGGAGCGATACATTTACTGATCCGCAACAGGCTTACGCTGAGGCAAGCAAAACCCTTGAATTTGTTGCCGGCAAATACAACAAAGGACTGGCCTCGCTAACACCTGTCAGAAAACTGGAAGAAGCCACAAATCCGCTTCATTCAGGCATCAGCAAACTGAACAAAGGATTTGAACAACTCAAAGTAATCGAAGACAAAACAATTAAAAGCAAATAAAATGAAACGATTAATTATTATGCTGGTCATGCTGATCCCTTTGATTGGGTTGGCTCAGGAAACAAGCCCGATTGACAAGCTTTTTAACAAGTATGCCAATAAAGAAGGGTTCACCACGGTGAACATCAGCGGCAAACTGCTGGGGTTGGCCAGTAAAATGGACGACTCAAAAAGTAAAGATGCTGAAATGATGGAAAAAATCAGCGGAATCCGAATTCTTTCGGTTGAAAATAAAGAACTTAACAAAGGCCTGAATTTTTATAAGGAACTGGAAGCTGATGGATTTTTCAAAAACAACAATTACGAGGCACTGATGGAAGTGACCGAAAAAAATGAGGTTGTCAGATTTTACGGACGAAACGGTGCAAACGGAAAACTCTCAGAACTGCTGCTGGTAGTAGGTGGTGACGACAATACGCTGATTAGCATTCGCGGGGTAATTAATCCGGAAGACATTGGTAAAATTACCGGATCACTCAATATTAACACCGGCAGCAAATAAAGGAAACAACTTGCAATACATCATTTTCATACTCAAAATCCTGCAATGGTTTGTTGCGGGATTTTTCATTTCGGACAGTTATTCAACATCAGGTTCAAAGAAACTCCATTTTATCTGGGGATTGTGCTTTTTCAGGGCAGCTTCGCAGCGGTTTATATTCTGAATTAACTGATCGGTCGTCTCAACCGGCTTCATTTTTGTCTTGACTGCTACCATAATCTGGGCCCCGAGCTGTAACGTAATCAGGTTTAAGACGGATTCGATTTCTTCGCGGTTTTCCAAAAACCGGATGATCTCATCCCTGACTTCCTGATCGACACTTTGACCAATCAACAGCCCTTCGATTTTTACTGCCATAAACAGTGAAATCACGATCAGGAGAACGCCAATTCCAATGCTGCCAATGGCATCAAAAATCGGATTCCCGGTAATCATCGACAGCACCACCGATCCAAGTGCAAATAACAATCCGAGCAGGGCCGCAACGTCTTCACCCATCACCACCACCAATTCACTCTGGCGACTATTTATAAACCATTTCCATAAACTCCGGTCATGTTTTATTTTATTAATCTGGCTGATACACCCCCAAAGCGAAGTACCTTCCAGAATTGCACTGACTGATAAAACGATGATTGCAATGTACGGATTTGACAATCCTTCGTGAGAACCAAGTTTGTGAATTCCTTCATAAATCGAAAACAATCCGCCCATGCTGAATAAAATTAGGGCAACAATAAACGACCAGAAAAAGATGGCTTTCCCAAAACCCAGCGGATGATCAGGCGTAGGTTCTTTTTTAGAAGCTTTTAAACCTATAAATAGTAGCCCCTGGTTTCCGCAGTCGGCAAACGAGTGGATCGATTCAGCCAGCATTGCCCCCGATCCTGTAATGACTGCTGCAATGGTTTTGGTAATAGCTATTCCAAGATTTGCCAGTAAAGCAAATAGAATTGATTTGACCGAAGAATTCTCGTGTGACATAGTAGAAATAAAATGGTTCAACTAGCAGTTTTCAATGCTTGTACTCCAACGGAAACTTTGTTGGTAAATATAGAAAAGTTCTGTCAGGCTAACATGAGGGTTAGTTCTGTCTTCTGTATTTTTCTGTCAACCCGTAAATGTTCGTGAAAATTGGTTATGCTTTTCAAAAAAACAGATATGACAGGATTATAAGTCACACGAAAAAGGAAGGTCATTTCGAATTTTATTTATACATTCCGTGCGGCAAAAAACCAATTAAACCAATTTAAAAATGAAGAAATCAATATTTGCAAGTCTGGCTTTAATCACCTTTTTCGCAGCTCCTGGATTTCGCAGCGAATCAGGAATTTTGGCAAAAAATAACACACAGAATGCTGTTCCGATTCCGAATATCACGGCCAGCACCGATACCGTGGTTGTTGGAGCACCGGTTCCGCCCGAAATTGAAAATCCCGAATTACTGGGTATTAACAAAGAACCTGCTCATGTCACGTTAATGGTTTATGGCAATCAGTCCGAAGCACTTAAAGCAACCCGCCATGCTTCCTCTTTTTGTAAAAGCCTGAATGGTATGTGGAAGTTTAATTGGGTAGCCTGGCCACAGGAACGTCCGGTCGATTTCTATAAACCATCGTTTGATGTTTCAGGCTGGAAAGAAATTCCGGTACCATCAAACTGGCAGGTGTTGGGCTATGGCACACCGTATTACAAAAATATGGGTTACATCTTCAAGAAAGATTATCCTCATGTGATGAGCGAACCACCCAAAACCTATACGGCTTATAAAGAAAGAAATCCGGTTGGAAGTTACCGTCGTGAATTTGAAGTTCCCCAGAACTGGAATGGTCGCCGGTTATTTTTAACCTTTGATGGTGTTGACGCTGGTTTCTTCCTTTGGATCAATGGCGAAAAAGTTGGTTATAGCATCAATAGCCGCAACGCTGCTGAATTTGATGTAACCAAATATGTGAAACCGGGCAAAAATATGGTTGCTGTTGAGGTTTATCGCTTTACTGCAGGTAGTTTCCTCGAAGATCAGGATATGTGGCGATTGAGTGGTATTTTCCGGAATGTGACACTCTGGAGTGCTCCGGAAACTCATGTTCGCGACTATTTCATTAAAACCGACCTTGATTCGAAATACACAAATGCAACTGTCGATGTAACCGCCAAAGTTAAAAACTATGGTTCTTCAAAAGGTGTTGCTCAGAAATTGGTTGCCAGGCTTTTTGATGGAAGCAAAGAAGTTAAAGGAGCAAAGGCTGAAGTAGCTGTTCCGGCACTGAATCCCGGGGAAGAACAGGTGGTTACTCTGAAATTTCCGGTAACTAGTCCTGCAAAATGGACTGCTGAAACGCCAAAACTATACACGACAATACTATCACTGAATGAAGGAAGCAAAACGACTGAGATTTTATCGTCCAGAACGGGTTTCCGCGAAATTGAAATCAAAGGACGTCTTTTTCTGGTGAATGGAACTCCAATCAAACTGAAAGGGGTAAACCGTCACGAGCATTGGCCCGAAGTTGGTCATGCCATTACCGAGGCTCAAATGATCCGCGACCTGGAAGTGATTAAGCAAGGAAATTGTAACCATGTGCGTACCTGTCACTACTCCGATGATCCCCGCTGGTACGAATTGTGCGACGAATATGGTATTTGGCTTGTTGCCGAAGCCAATGTGGAATGTCATGGTTACGATGGAAAGTTCGACGAAGAACCCACAATCAAGGCACAAATTGTCGATCGTAACGTGGCCAATGCCGAAAATTTTAAAAATCATCCATCGGTTATTCTGTGGTCACTTGGAAACGAAAACGGTGGAATTGGTTCAAACTTCGTGGCTGCTTTGAATGCAATTAAAGCCATTGATCCAACCCGCTATGTTCATTACGAACGTTTTGGAATTAAAAAGAATAATCCTGCCGATATCGATTCACGCATGTACACCAATCCGGCGCAAGTCGAAAAAATTGCTACTGACACCAGTTATAGCAAGCCGTTCTACCTTTGTGAATATGCCCATGCCATGTTTAATTCAATGGGAGCCATTGGCGAATACAACGATTTATTCGACAAATATCCAACTCTTTTAGGTGGTGCAATTTGGGAATACCAGGATCAGGGACTGTGGAACAGAAGAGATCCTAACCACCCGATCATTGCTTATGGCGGTGGTTTTGGCGAATTCCCCAACGACCATTATTTTATCCACAAAGGAACGGTATTCTCCGATCGTTCGCCCAAACCGCACTACCCGGAAATGAAAAAAGCCTATCAGTGGATTGGTATTTCGGTCGAAGATGCTGAAAAGGGAATCATCAAAATTCGTAATCGTTACCAGTTTATTGACCTGAATGGCTTTTCCGGTTCATGGAGTCTTACTGAAAACGGGAAAGTAATTTCAGGAGGAAAACTGAACCTTCCGGAAATGAAACCCGGAACGGAGAAAGAAATTAGCCTGCCATACAAGGTTGCGAACCCGCAACCAGGCGCCGAATATTTTTTGCGCATTTCATTTATTCAAAACAACGACGAATTATGGGCCGGAAAGGGATTTGAAGTTGCATCACAACAGTTTCAGGTGCCTGTTAAAGTTGCTGAAAAACCTGTTGCTGAAGCTAAAATGCCAATTGCTTTAACCCAAAACGAAAAAGAAATCTCGGTAAAAGGGAATGACTTTAACCTTGTATTTGATAAAATGCTGGGAACTTTTATCAGCATTAAAAAAGGAACTCAGGAATTATTAACCGGCAAAGGTGGACCTCGTCTGCATTTGTGGCGTGCTCCGCATAAAAACGATGATATGTGGGCCGATCGCGACTGGGTTAAAAACGGTTTGAAAGAACTGAAATGGACTGTTGCTGAAGTAAAAGCCAATCAGGCTGATGCCAATAACGTTCAGATTTGGGTAAAACTGAAAGCCGAAGGTAATAATGGTTTTGAAGTTACTCATGAAGCTGCCTATTTGGTGGCCGGAAACGGCGTAATTACAGTCAAAAACAAAGTAGACTCCAATAATCCAAAACTGGTAGTGGGACGAATGGGAGTTCGGCTGATGCTGAATAAGCAACTCAATCAGATTTCATATTTTGGAAGAGGTCCGATGGAAAATTACAGCGATCGTAAAAGAGGTTTTGATGTAGGTCTTTACAGCAGTTCTGTTAAGGAGCAAATGACACCTTATGAAAAGCCTATGGATTGCGGAAACCACGAAGATGTAAGATGGGTAACTATTTCTCAAAAAGGCGGAGCCGGTATTAATATTACCAGCGATAAAGACCTGATGCAGATTACCGCACTTCCATACACTGATGAGGAAATGGAAAAACCGGAATACAAGATAGATCTGCCGCAAAGCAGTGCCACCGTTTTATGTATCAGTCATAAAACTTTAGGTGTAGGTTCTGCTGGTTGTGGACCCAAACCACTCGATCAGTACCAGGTTTTTGCCGGGCCAACTTCATTTTCATACACCATCAAAATACAATAGCTGAAATTAAATTTAGCGCTCGGATAAATTTTAAGGATACTTTTCTTTTATTTTATTCCTCTTTTCCTCGCTGTCTGACATGAGGAAAAGAGGAATTTTAAGATAGTAACAGAAGTAAATTTTAGAACCTGACAGTTGACTTAAAAAAGTCAGGAATAAATCCGCTTGGCTTATGAATGCAATGCCTTTTGTTATTGGTGCTTTGGCGATTTTGGCTTTAGCTTACCGGTTTTACTACAGTTTTATTGTGACGAAAGTTTTAATGCTGAACGATGGTATCGAAGCGCCGTCAATTCGCTTGTTTGATAAGCACAATTATTATCCGATGTCAAAATGGGTTGTTTTCGGACATCATTTTGCCGCGATTGCCGGGGCCGGACCATTGGTTGGCCCGGTGCTGGCAGCACAATTCGGCTTTATGCCCGGGTTTATCTGGATGCTCGTTGGCGCAGTGATGGCCGGTGCAGTTCATGATGTGGTTATTCTCACGGCTTCAGTTCGGCATGATGGAAAATCGCTGGCAGAAATAGCCAAAACTGAAATCAGCTCATACAGTGGAGTAATTACTTCGATAGCCGTTCTGATTATTTTGGTTATCGCTTTGGCCGGCCTGGGTGTGGTTGTGGTAAATGCTTTGGCCGAAAGTTCGTGGGGAACTTTTACGATTGCAGCGACCATACCCATTGCAATTTTTATGGGTTTATGGATGTTTAAATTTCGCAAAGGCAAAACCGTTGAGGCAACGATTATTGGAGTTGTCCTGCTATCTCTGGCAGTTATCTATGGAAAACATATACCCGGATCGCCTTTTGAATCGTGGTTTACTTTCGATCGGAAAACACTCACTATTTTACTGGCAGGATACGGCTTCTTTGCCTCTGTTTTGCCGGTTTGGTTGTTGCTTTCGCCCCGCGATTATTTGAGCTCGATTATGAAACTCGGCGTAATTGCCATGCTGGCTATTGGCGTAATTGCAGTTAGTCCGACCATTCAAATGCCATCATTCACGGTGTTTATAAAGGGTGGAGGCCCCGTTATCCCCGGAACCCTGTTCCCATATTTGTTCATCACCATTGCCTGTGGGGCTATTTCCGGATTCCATGCGTTGGTCAGTTCAGGAACCACTCCCAAAATGATAATGAAGGAATCGCATATTAAACCGATTGCAGTGGGTTCCATGCTGGCCGAATCGATGGTAAGTATTCTGGCATTAATCGCTGCAACCAGTCTTTTCCCGCTTGATTATTTTCAGATCAACGTTTCTCCTGAAAAGTTTGCCCAGATTTTGCCGCAGTTACAGGCTTTAGGTTTTACCCAAACCAATCTGCTTGAGCTTTCTCACGAAGTTGGTGAAACAATTGCCGGACGACCCGGCGGCGCTGTTTCGCTCGCTGTTGGTATGGCTCAAATATTCTCTGCAATACCCGGATTGGCCAGTCTAATGTCGTATTGGTATCATTTTGCCATTATGTTCGAGGCATTGTTTATTCTTACCACGATCGACGCCGGTACGCGTATTGCCCGTTTTATTATGCAGGAAGCGCTCGGAAAAGTGTATGCGCCGTTTGGAAAAACCAACTGGTTGCCCGGAAATTTAATCACCAGTTCCCTGGTGGTTTTTGCCTGGGGATACTTTATTTACACAGGAAGTGTTTCCACGATCTGGCCCATGTTTGGCGTTGCGAATCAGTTACTGGCAACACTTGCCCTGGCCGTAGGAACCTCGTTCCTGATCAATAACGGAAAGCGAAAGTACATCTGGATTACGGTGTTGCCGATGACCTTTGTCGGGATAACCACGATAACCGGCGGGCTAATGAATATGATTAATATTTATATTCCACAAATGCTCGAAGAGAAAACCCGCGTTCAGGGCTCAATAAATACGGTGTTAACTGGTATTATACTGATTTGTGTGGTGCTCATCATCATTGAAGCTTCCGGTAAATGGATTAAAGGGAAGAGTAAACAGCAAATCGGTGAATCATTATTGAAAAACTAACTTAATCGAAATGAATAGACTTTTTATACTGATTTTACTGACCATTTTAAGCATATCTGCCAAATCACAGAAAACTGTCCTGCTGGAAGCTGAAAGCTTTGCCAGTAAGGGTGGTTGGGTGGTCGATCAGCAGTTCATGGATCAAATGGGCTCGCCATTTCTGATGGCTCATGGAATGGGTATTCCGGTAAAAGATGCAAGTACTCAAGTTCAGTTTTCTGAAACTGGTAAATACCGGATGTTTGTGCGCACCCGAAACTGGGCGGCTCGCTGGACGGATAAAGAAGCCCCCGGAAAATTTCAGGTTTTGATTAATGGTAAAGTTGTCGGTCCCGTTTTTGGAACTGAATCAGCGGAATGGAGCTGGCAGGATGGGGGAGTACTCGACATCAGCAAAACCAAAGTAACACTCGCACTAAAAGATTTAACCGGATTCAACGGACATTGTGATGCTGTTCTATTCACTTCAGACTTGAATTATACACCGCCTTCAGATGTTCAGCAGTTGGCTGAGCTTCGTGGAAAGTTGAATCTATTGACCGTTCAGGTGAAAGACGCAGGATCATTTGACTTTGTGGTAATTGGTGGCGGAATGGCCGGAACCTGTGCTGCTATTTCGGCTGCACGACTGGGTATTAAAGTAGCTCTGGTACAAGATCGTCCGGTGCTCGGAGGAAATAACAGTTCGGAAGTACGGGTTCATTTGGGAGGGAGAATTAATCTCGGGCCATATCCGAATTTGGGAAACCTGGTGAACGAAATTGGCCCGGCAAAAGAAGGAAATGCCCGCCCGTATGAGAACTACGAAGACGATAAAAAGATGAGTGCGGTTAAAAACGAGAAAAACATTTTGCTGTTTCTGAACTATCACGCCAACGAGGTCAACATGAAAGATGGTCGCATTGAAAAGGTTCTGGCCACCAATACTGAAACCGGAGAAAAACTTTCATTTATGGCACCACTCTTTGCTGATTGTACAGGCGATGCTACCATTGGGATGCTGGCTGGCGCCAAATACCTGACCGGAAGGGAAAGTTCAGAAGAGTTTGGAGAAAAGACTGCTCCCGAAGAAGCTGATAAGCTGACGATGGGGTCATCCGTTCAATGGTTTGCTGAAGATAAATCGAATGTGGTTCCATTCCCGGATATCCAATGGGGCTTACCCTGGGACGAAGATAAAGCGGAGAACCTGATTCGTGGCGACTGGAACTGGGAGACGGGCATGGGAATCGATCAGGTGAATGAATTTGAGCGTATCCGCGACTATGGTTTGCTGGTAGTTTATTCCAACTGGTCGTTCCTGAAAAACCATTCAATCGACAAAGGAAAATTTGAAAAGCGTCAGTTGAAATGGGTTGCTTTTATTGCCGGAAAACGCGAATCAAAACGGCTGATCGGCGATTACATTCTTCGCGAATCTGATCTGGTAGAGCACAATGTATATCCCGATGGAACTGCGCCAACATCCTGGACCATCGACCTGCATTATCCCGATCCGGAGAATACCAAACAGTTTCCGGGGAAAGAATTTAAGTCGATTGCCAAACATACCCCGATTTATCCTTACCCGATTCCGTTCCGCTGCCTGTATTCGGTGAATGTGCCCAACCTGATGATGGCTGGGCGCAACATCAGTGTTTCGCACGTGGCATTGGGAACCGTTCGGGTGATGCGCACGACCGGAATGATGGGCGAAGTGATTGGTATGGCTGCTTCGGTTTGCAAAAAATACAACACCGACCCGCGTGGCGTTTACACTAATCATTTGGAAGATTTAAAACAGCTGATGCAAAAAGGCACCGGGAATCCGAAATTACCCAAGATTCAGAATTACAATTTGGGAACAACGAAACCGAAGAAATAAGACTGAAATAGCAAAAGCAAGACTGATTGTTTCATGCAGGATCAAAAGTTGTAAAAGCATATAGTTTGTAGATATATCAATAGGTTATAAATATTTTAATGTATTGATATGTAGTGTAAATATATTTACTATTATTGCATAGTACTACCCAGAGGTTTGGCTATGCGAAAAAACATTGATATTCAGTTTGAAGATAATCTTTCGGTTCCAAAATACCGGCAAATTATTGATGCCATTCAGCAAAAGATTAAGGCCGGCGAGCTGAAAAAAGGCGATAAAATTCCGTCGTTAAATATGTTTTGCCAGCAATATGGCCTGTCGCAGGATACTGTTTTGATGGCTTATAATGAGCTGAAAGCAAAAGGAATTATTACCTCGCAGGTAGGAAAGGGGTATTTTATCCAGAGTGAAAATACAGATTTTAAGCATAAGGTTTTGCTGGTTTTCGACCGGCTGACTGCTTATAAGGAAGAGTTATACGACTCGTTTAAAGATTTGCTCAAGAAGGATGGCAGCGAGCAAATCTTCTTCCATCACAACAATCTGAAGATGTTTCAAACCATCATTGAAAGTTCAATTGGTGATTACTCCGAATATGTAATTATGCCCATCGATCATCCGGATGCTTTTGCCTTGATTGGAAAACTACCTTCCAATAAGGTGTTTATTCTCGATCAGGGACGAAAACAGTACAAAAGCCTATATCCGTATGTTTGCCAGGACTTCGAACGAGATATCTACCAAATCCTGAAAAAAAATGCTCCGTTGGTAAACAAATATCAGCGACTGGTTTTGGTTATCCGGCATCAAAAATCACATTTTCGTGATATTGTCACCGGGTTCCGTGACTTTTGCAAGCAACACCCTGTTGCTGCTGAAGTTGTGAATGACCTGAAAACATTCGAAATCAGACCTCATGACGCATTTGTGGTGGTTGACGACCGCGATCTGGAATTTCTGGTTCGTTATTCCATCGATCATCAGTTACAACTGGGAACAGACATGGGAATTGTTTCTTACAATGAAACTCCGCTGAAAGGCATTATTGCCTCCGGGATTACGACCATTTCGACTGATTTTGCCCGGATGGGGAAAAGCATGGCCGACATGATTCTGAACCATCAAAAACTAAAACTGGATAATCCTTTCCTGATGAACAGACGGAATTCGTTTTAATGGAAAAGGGAAAAACAATCAATAACTAATAATCAATAAATCAATAAAACCCATCTAACCATGAAACGAATCTTTTTCTTCCTGCTTTTGTGTTTCCCGTTCCTGGCCTATTCGGCCGACGATGGTGGACGTATCGTTATCAATTTAAATGGAACATGGCAATTTGATCAGACGGTCAATGCTTTTCCTCCGGCAAAATTTACCCGGACGATACCTGTTCCGGGCTTAGTACATCTGGCCGAGCCTAAAATTGACGATTACGATAAATTCTTTAAACGGGCTGACAAGGTTGAAGCTAAATTTCAGCACAACCTGTACAACATTGATTATACGCCGAGGTACAGCTGGTACCGGAAGTCGGTTTTTGTGCCCAAAGAAATGGAAGGCAAAGAAGGAATGATTACCATCAAAAAAAGCCAGTATGTCACTCAGGTTTATGTGAATGGCATTGACATGGGTACTTCGATGGCCTGCTATACTCCGGTTGAATTTCCGATAACCAATGCCCTGAAATTTGGCGCCGAAAACGAGATACTGATTAAAGTGGGCGACCGTGTATGGCTGCCCAGTGAAGCTGCCGGCGGAACTGATAAGGAAAAAGAACATTATTTACCCGGTATCTGGGACGATGTGTTAATTTCGTTCACCGGAAAAATTCGGGTTAACCGGTTGTTGGTTTTGCCGTCGGTAGCCGGTAAAAAGATTACTGTAAAGGCGCAGCTTCGTAATTTAAGTCCGGCGCAGATTTTTTATGGCGATGCCATGAACGATTCGGTAACCCTCGACATTTCGGTTGCCGAAAAATTGTCAGGTAAGGTGATTACAAGCAAGAGCAGCCGGTTCAATACCAAACGAGATAACTTGTCGGAAGCGATATTCGAAATTTCGCTTCATGAATTTACTAACTGGTCGCCGGATAAACCTTTTTTATATGTGGCAAAAGTTACCTTGAAAACAGCCAAAGGCACTTCCGATGAGTTGGTCAAACAGTTCGGAATGCGCGATTTTACACGGAAAGGGAAGTTTTTTTACCTCAATGGCGAAAAATTTATTTTGCGGGGAACCAATGTTACGCTTCAACGTTTTTTTGAAGATCCGGATTGTTCGAATCTGGTTTGGAACAGGGAATGGGTGAAAAAATTGCTGGTCGATTATCCAAAACAGCTCAACTGGAACATGATGCGCATCTGTGTGGGCATTGCTCCTGATTTTTGGTATGACTTGGCTGACGAATACGGACTGATGTTTCAAAATGAATGGTTATACTGGCAAAATCATGGGTGGGATGACCAGATACGCAAGGAATACACCGATTGGGTTTGGACTGATGGAAGTCATCCGAGTATTGCCATTTGGGATGCCATTAACGAAAACTGGGATAACTATATCGGCGGGCAACTTATTCCTGAATTGAAAAAACTGGATCCGACCCGAATCTGGGATGCCGGATACATGACCGGCGATCAGATGGCTCTGGACGAGATGGACGAACCGCACCCTTATCAGGGACGCATCAATAAAAAACAACCGGGCTCGAGCAGTAACTTTTATCCACTTGGTAATCTGGATTTTAAACCTGGTATTCTTCGAAACATTCAGGAATCAAGTTCGGCCCAGCTGGTAAACGAGTATGGATGGGTTTGGCTGTGGCGCAATGGAATGCCCAGCAAGTTAACCGTCGAGGTTTATGAATATTATTTGGGAAAAAATTCAACCCCTGACCAAAACCGGGAGCTACAGGCTTACTGGATGCAGTTGGAAACCGAGTGGCTCCGCAGCGAAACTTCCATTGCCGGAGTACTGGCATTTTGCTATCTGGCAAATAACTACGGGTACACCGGCGACTGGTTTCTGGGAAATATAAAAGACTTAAACCCAACACCCACGCTCGATTGGTTTCATCACGCCTTTGCCCCGGTTGCCACATTTATCAATCTGACCGACGAACGGTACACCAAATTTACTGAGCCTCATCAGCCGGGATCAACATTACTGTTTAATCTGTCCGGGATCAACAATCTTAACAAAACAGCTACTGGAATGGTGAAGGTAAACCTGATCAATGCCGGGGGAAAAGTTACAGCGGAACAAAATTTTCCAGTGAAACTGGAATCATTCCTGCGGACCGATGTTCCTGTTTCTGTGATCTTGCCCAATGAAGCCGGCGGCTATGTGCTGGTAGCTGAGTTTACTCCTGAAAACAGGAAGCCCGTGATCAGTCGTCGTTTTATTAGGGTAGGTAAACTGGCCGAATATTCATATTACAAATTAAATCCAGATACAAAATGAAGCATTTAGAAATCGGGAAATCTTCGGTAGAGATGAAGCTTGATCAATACGAGATGAACGGTGATCCAATCGTCAACCAAATCCGCAAAATCAAAGATATTCCCGGAATCTTTCAGGATGAAAAAGCCTATTCAAAAATGGATCAGGAACAGCTGGCATACACTGTGCAAGCTTGGTTTCCGGTTGCCGAAGGAACCACAGGCGGACTTTTCTTTGGCGCTTCGACAATCTATCCGGGCAAGGTGGGCAATGAGTATTTCATGACCAAAGGACATTTTCATTCGTTGGGCGACCGGGCCGAATTTTACTGGGGCGTTCAGGGAAAAGGGATGTTGATTTTGATGGATCGTAACCGTAATACCTGGGCCGAAGAAGTTTATTCCGGAAGTTTGCACTATATCGGTGGCGAAATTGCACATCGGCTAGCCAATACAGGCGATGAAAAACTGATCGTCGGTGCCTGCTGGCCTTCGGATGCAGGCCATGATTACGAAGAAATAGCAGCGAATGGCTTTTCTGCAAGGTTACTGGAAGTGGATGGAAAACCTAAGTTGGACGAATGTCAAAAATCTAAAATCTAAATTTTTTTAATGAAATCTTATGTCATCGTAATATCAGTGGTCGCTGCTCTAGGAGGTCTGCTTTTCGGCTTCGATATCGCAGTTATTTCCGGAACGATCAACTTTATTCAGCCATATTTTGGTTTGTCAGAAGCAGGTTTGGGATGGACTGTTAGCAGTTTGCTGTTTGGTTGTATTGCCGGGGTTTTTATGGCCGGAAAGACCGGTGATCAATATGGCCGCAAAAAGGTGTTGATGTTGGCAGCTTTCCTGTTTTTTCTTTCAGCCATGGGAAGTGCTTTAGCCCATTCACTCTACTTCTTTTTGGTGGCGCGGATTTTAGGTGGCGTTGCAGTGGGTATAGCCTCCATTCTTTCGCCCATGTACATTGCCGAACTGGCTCCGGCCAAATACCGTGGGACACTGATTTCATTGAGCCAACTGGCAATTGTTGTTGGAATTTTGGTCGCTTTCTTCAGTAATTATTTATTGGTGGGCACAGGAGAAAACAACTGGCGATGGATGTTACTGGTAATAGCGGCTCCTGCTGTTTTATTATTTTTTAATCTGTTTTTTGTTCCTGAAAGTCCGCGTTGGTTGGTTGCCCGGAACAGAAATAGCGAAGCACTGACGGTTTTGATGAAAACTTCAGGAAAAGATTTTGCACGTGTCGAATTAAAGGAAATAGAAGAAACGCTGAAAAATCAGGAAGAATCGTCGTTCAGCGATTTGCTGGCGCCTAAAATAAAACCGCTTTTGTTCATCGGAATTATACTTGCCGTATTTCAGCAGATTACCGGAATAAATACCATCATGTATTACGCACCAAAAATATTTGCCAATGTGGGTCAGAGTAACGATTTGGCCCTCTTGCAAACCATTCTGATTGGTGGAACAAATCTTGTATTTACTTTGGTTGCCATGGTTTTAATCGACCGGTTTGGGCGAAAATTGTTAATCATTATTGGTTCGACCGGAATGATGCTGATGCTCGGCGGGCTCTCTATATTATACTTTACGAACCATGCTGCCGGAGTCCTGATTTTGGTTCTTATTCTTGGTTGTATCGCTTTTTTTGCCGCTTCATTGGGACCGGTACTTTGGGTGGTAGCTACAGAATTGTTCCCGAATCGCATGCGCAGCAAAGGAATGTCGATTGCCATTGTTTCACTTTGGATTGCCTGTACCGTAGTCTCCATAGCTTTCCCGATTATGCTTGAAAAACTGAGCGGAGGGATTACTTTCCTCATTTTTGCGCTTATTTGTTTGGCTAATCTGGCCTATGTATTAAGATACGTTCCTGAAACCAAAGGCAAAACGCTCGAAGAACTGGAAAAGCAATTTGCAAAGTGAAAAATATCCGATGATAAATAATCAATTCACAACATCCGAATCGTTGATCATTGATCCGGCTCGGAGCTTAAAATTTTAAACTATGAAATACACCATTGCCATCGATTTAGGTGGAACGATTATTAAGATTGGCCTGTTGAAAGAAGGTCAGCTTATTGACAGAAAAGAAATTGTTGCTCAATCTGCTTCGGGATTGAAATCGCAGCTTCCTGAACTGGAAACCGAAATCGACCGATTGCTGCAATCCAATCAGTTAAGGGTGGAAAATGTTTTGGGTATTGGCTTCTCATTTGCCGGTCTGGTTGATTCAGAAGAAAATAGAATTCTATCGACCAATCAGAAATACGATGATGGTCCGGATACCGATCTGGTTCGTTGGGCAAAGGAAAAATGGAACTGGCCGCTGTTTGCCATGAATGATGCGCGAATGGCATTGCTGGGCGAATGGCAGCATGGCGCTGGACAGGGCTGCACGGAACTGGTGATGGTAACTTTGGGCACCGGCATTGGGTCTGCAGTTTTGATTGGCGGGAAATTGCTTATTGGAAAGCATTTTCAGGCCGGAAACCTGGGGGGACATTTCGTAGTAAACCACCATGGAACGGTTTGCACTTGCGGAAATGTTGGTTGTGTGGAATCCGAAGCGTCAACGTGGCGTTTGCCAACGCTGTTGACCGGCCATCCGGGGTTTGCTGAAAGTGCAATTAAAAATGAAACAGTTCTGGATTTCAGGGCCCTTTTTCATCACGCCGGAAATCACGATCGGGTTGCTAAAGAGGTACTTGATCATTGCCTTTCTGCATGGGCCGCCGGAATTATCAGCATGATTCATGCCTTCGACCCGGAAATGATTGTCCTGAGTGGCGGAATTATGAAGAGTTCGGCTATTATTTTACCGGCACTTCAGGAAAAAGTAAACCACCTGGCCTGGACTCCCTGGGGAAAAGTAAAATTGATTGAAGCTAAATTCCCTGATTCTGCAGCATTGTACGGAGCTGATTATCTGGTGCGTTCATCGATAAATAACTAATAAATTATAATAACACAAAGTCATACTTATTGTGCAAATCTGTGGCTGTTTAATGATAAAAAGTAGGAAATGAAGAAAAGATATTTAAACAAACCTTCAAAATTCAATAATCTTCCGGTAGTTGAAGTAAAAACTGCCGGATGGAAGGTCGAAAATGGTTGGGACGACATTTGCGCCCGGTTAAACAGGGAAATAACAAATCTGAAAGGAAAGAAGAAACTGGTAGTGATTGAAACCTATCAGGGCGTTATTCACGAAGAATTGATTTCAAATCTGAAGCAAGGAGTGAAACATACCCGATTTATTCAGGCCGCCGATTTCATGTTTCCGGAAGAAGAAATTAAAAAGCTGGTTTTTCAGGATGTAACCAACGACCGCATTTTTGGTTTCCTGACACGTTTGACAATGGATGCTTTTTTCGATTCGGGAAAAGTTAATGCCATCCAATCTGAAATTGATTCGATAGAAAGTGGAACGATCATCATCTATGGAAGTGGTGCATCATCGCTCTGTCCAAAAGCCCCCTCTTGTGGAGGGGATTCAGGGGAGACTTTGCTGGTTTATGCCGATATGGCGCGCTGGGAAATTCAGTTACGGATGCGCCAGCATTTGGTTGACAATCTGGGCGTAAGAAACCGCGACACTGCCGACTGGATGCTTCTTTACAAACAAGGCTTTTTTGTAGATTGGCGTGTGTGCGACCGATTGAAAAAGAAGCTGTTTGATCAATGGGATTTTCTACTCGATACCAACAAAATTGGTCAACCAAAAATGGTTGAAGCCAAAGCCATTTTTGAAGGGTTGGGGCTGGCCGCCAACCAGCCATTCAGCGTGGTGCCTTTTTTCGATCCAGGCCCCTGGGGCGGGCAGTGGATGAAGGAAGTGTGTAACCTGGATAAATCAGCTCAAAATTACGCATGGTGTTTCAACTGTGTTCCCGAAGAGAACAGTCTCTTGCTGAAATTCGGCAAAGATGTGATCGAAATACCCTCTATCAATTTGGTATTCCGCCATCCGCGTGAATTACTGGGAGATCCGGTTCATGGACGTTTTGGCGATGAATTTCCCATCCGGTTCGATTTTCTCGACACCATGGACGGCGGTCATTTGAGCCTGCAGGTTCATCCTTTGACCGAATACATTCAGGAGAAATTCGGTTTGCATTATACTCAGGACGAAAGCTATTACATGATGGACACTGAAGATGATGCCATTGTTTATCTCGGTCTGCGCGAAGGGGTAAATCCTGAAGAAATGCTGGCCGATCTGGAGGAAGCCCAGGCTGGCGGGAAACCATTCAAAGCTGAAAAACATGTGCAGATCTGGCCAATGAAAAAGCACGATCATGTGTTGATTCCGGCAGGAACAATTCATTGTTCCGGGAAAAACAGCATGGTGCTCGAAATCAGCGCTACTCCTTTCATTTTTACTTTTAAACTGTGGGATTGGGGACGATTAGGAATGGATGGGAAACCACGGCCAATAAACATCGAACATGGAAAAAAGAATATTCAATGGAATCGCACTACTGAATGGACCCGCCGGAATTTGGTGAACCGAATTGAGAAAGTGGATGAAGGTGATGGTTGGGTGGAAGAACGAACCGGTTTGCACGAACGCGAATTCATTGAAACACGTCGTCATTGGTTTACCAAAAAGGTGAAGCACCATACCAACGGCGGAGTTCAGGTAATTTGCCTGGTAGAAGGCGATGAAGTGCTGGTTGAAAGTCCGGATAATGCTTTTGAGCCTTTTGTCGTTCATTATGCCGAAGTGTTTATTGTACCGGCGAAAGTGGGAGCCTACACCATTCGCCCATACGGGGCCGGCGAGGGACAGAAATGCGGCACTTTAAAAGGATATGTGAGGTTTTAAAAATGTAGAGCCGCCCGATCGGGCGGCTAAAACGAAGAATCATGAATTTTTATCCAGGATTTGAAATCCGACCAACAACCCAGCCAATGGGTTTTGAATACGGACCGGAGGTTTTTGGCCCTGAAGTTGAAAATCGCACACTCGATTCAATTCGGAAAAGTCTGCGGGATCAGCAATGTGCCGGACCTGATCCAGTCTATTCCATTGCTATGGATGTAGGTAAAAAGGAACATCTCCACCAACTAAAGCAACTTCACTTACTGTATGGTGCGGTGACTTATGCTGCTGGTCGATTAGGTAATGAACCTGTTCGTAGTCAGGGGCATATTCATAAAGTTTCACCTTTATCCGGCTGGTCCACTCCTGAAGTGTATGAAATTTGGTCGGGTAAAGCAATTATTTACATGCAGGAAACGGCGGAAGATAAGCCCGGGCGTTGCTTTGCCGTGATTGCCGGTCCAGGCAATGTAGTGATTGTTCCGCCTTATTGGGCTCATGCCACCATCAGTGCCGACCCTGAGCAACCGCTCACTTTTGGCGCCTGGTGCGACCGCGAATACGGCTTCGAATACGATGGAGTGCGGGTCCACAAAGGCTTGGCCTGGTTCCCGGTAATTAGTTCTTTAGGAGAAATCGAATGGGAAAAAAATCCAAATTACCAGGAATGTGAGTTGATTGTCAAAATTCCTGAAATCTATGCGCACCTTGGAATTAGTCAGGAGAAGCCCATCTACACGCAGTTTGAGGAAGATCAGGAGAAATTTTTGTTTGTGCCACATCCGCAATTGGTAAAAGAGGTGTGGAAGAATTTTGTGCCTTAAGAGAGTAGGAGTAAATGAATAAAATGTAATAAAAACAGCTAAGTTTTAATGTGATATACTTTGTATTGCTATGTATATTTATTAGATTTGACGACCCGGCAGAAGCAGAACGACTGATTAATTTGGGAGTGAAAAGTATTACCACCAACCGTCCGGCATGGTTGAAAACACAACTTCAGAAGATGTAAAGAGGTCGTTTAGATTGACCTTGAAAGTCATCTTTGATTTTTACTTTTAGATTTGATGGGTAGGGCGATAATTACTTTGTAATACTAGGTGTTTTATTTAAGTTTGTTGCAATTAAATATTGCAGATGGATACATATTTCATATCGAAGTGGAAATCACAAATAAAAAAAGGACTGTTAGAATACATGATCATGCTGATTCTGAAATCGAAGCCGTGTTATGGGTATGAGTTGATTGCAGATATTAACCATTTAGCCGGAATGGAAATAGCAGAGGGGACGATCTATCCGCTATTGAACCGGTTGAAAAAGGAGAACTTGTTAAAATCAGAATGGATTGAAAAAGAAGTAGGTATACCACGAAAATATTATCAACTGACAACTGAAGGAATCACACAACTTGAGATCATGCAACAATATATCGAATCCATAAACGAATCGATTACTCAGTTAATCAATATGAAGTAATACTAATAATACGTCTTACATGAGTGCTGAACCTGGAAAATACATTTTGGCTCTTGATCTTGGAACTTCGGTTGCAAGTGCGATTATTTTTAATCATGAAGGGGAAATTTTCTCTGAAGCTTCCAAAGAATTTGAACAATCATTTCCTAAGCCGGGATGGATTGAACAGGATGCTGAAGAATTATGGTTCTCCATCGTTTCAGTTGCGCAGGAAGCTATATTGAAAGTTGCACTAACAGGAAAGAATATTGTCGGCATTGGGATTACAAACCAGCGGGAAACCACTATTTTATGGAATAAAGAAACCGGTAAGCCATTGGGGAATGCAATAGTGTGGCAAGACAGACGAACATCCAGAATTTGCGATCACCTGAAAGAGCAGGGACTTGAAGGAGTTATCAAGGAAAAAACCGGGCTTCAGATTGATGCCTATTTCTCTGCTACAAAAATTATGTGGATGCTCGACCATATCCCGGGAGCCAAAGATCTCGCAGATCAAGGGAAACTGGCTTTTGGAACCGTAGATTCATGGGTGGTTTGGAAATTTACCAAAGGAGCCTGTCATATTATTGACGTATCCAATGCCAGCCGGACTATGCTTTTCAATATAAAAACCCTACAATGGGACAAAGAATTACTGAGAATAATGAATATTCCGGAAAGCATTTTGCCCGAAGTCCGGTCGTCGAGTGAAATTTACGGATATACAGTCCCCTCAATATTTGGTCATGCCATACCATTAGCCGCTGTGATTGGTGATCAGCAAGCGGCCCTGTTTGGGCAGCAATGTTTTGAAAAAGGTATGGTAAAGAATACATACAATACCGGTTGCTTTATTTTAATGAATACCGGCAATGAACCAGTCTATTCCAATCACAATTTAATTACAACAGTCGCCTGGCAAATAGGTGATGAAGTGACTTATGCCCTTGAAGGAAGCGTATTTAATGCAGGTACTATTATTCAATGGCTAAGGGATGGATTAGACCTGATCGATTCGTTGGAGGAAATAGAAGAATTGGCTTTATCGGAAGCGGATAGTGGTGGTGTGCTTATTGTTCCTTCATTCACCGGGTTGGGAGCTCCATACTGGGATCAGTATGCCCGGGGAACATTCTGGGGGATGAACCTGGGAACTATGCCAGGACATATCGCCCGTGCGGCCCTGGAATCTATTGCTATGCGTTCGGCTGATGTTATCAAAGCGATGGAGGCGGATATCGAAATGACAATTCCTGAAGTACGAGTCGGAGGCACAATCTTAAATGATACCATGCTTCAGTTTCAGTCCGATATATTGAATCTGCCAGTGGTTCAACCGATAAGGACCGAAATGCCATCGATTGGTGCAGCCTATCTTGCCGGAATGGCTGTAGGTTTCTGGAAAAATAAAGAGGAATTAAAAATACAGCATCAAATTGCCAAAACGTTTAATCCTAAAATGAAAAAAGAGAAAGTGGATTCTTTTATTAAATATTGGAATAAAGCTGTTAATAAATCACTGAACTGGCTTGATCCAGCAGATTAATGGATATTACCTTGAAATCAGGGTAGATTTTTTATCTGCCTTTTTTTGGATTTTAATACATCGTAATGCAATGTATTATATATAAATTAATACATGCTATTAAAACCATACATACAATAATACGAATAAACAATTGAGCAATGCAGAGGGAAGAAATGATACAGGAGCTTGAAAACCATCCCGACGGCTGGGACTTGGTGATCATTGGCGGGGGTGCCACCGGAATAGGCGCCGCAATTGAAGCACGAAGCAGAGGATTAAAAACCTTGCTGGTAGAACAATTCGACTTTGCGAAAGGAACTTCGAGCCGAAGTACAAAATTGGTACATGGCGGAGTTCGCTACCTGGCACAGGGAAATGTAGCTTTGGTGAAGGAGGCATTGAGGGAACGTGGGCACATGAAAAAAAATGCACCGCATTTGGTGAAAGACCAGTCTTTTATTATTCCAAATTACGTTTGGTGGGGAGTTCCGTTTTACACCATAGGTTTGGTCCTTTATGATTTACTTGCAGGCCGCCTAAGCCTCGGTAAATCGAGACCATTTTCAAAAGCCAAAACGTTGAAAATGATTCCTACCCTGATATCTCAGAAATTGTATGGAGGGGTAATTTATCACGATGGACAGTTCGATGACTCAAGAATGGCAATCAACATGGTTCAGACTTTTGCTGAAATAGGCGGTGTGGCTATTAATTACATGAAAGTTAAAGGATTGATAAAAAATGACGGACAGGTTTGTGGCGTAAAAACTGTCGATCAGGAAAGTGGGAAAACCTATGAAATTGCTTCCAGGTCGATATTAAATGCAACCGGTGTTTTTGTTGACGATATCCTGAAAATGGATGACCCGAATGCACCCAAACTTGTCAGGGCAAGCCAGGGTGTGCATTTGGTGGTCGATCGCGAATTTGTGCCGGGAGATTATGCAATTATGATTCCAAAAACCAGCGACGGACGCGTACTTTTTGCTGTTCCGTGGCACAACAAAGTGGTAATTGGAACAACCGACATTCAAAAAAAATCAACCGAAATGGAACCTTTAGCACTTGATGAAGAAATTGATTTCATCCTTGAAACGGCAGGACGATTTCTCATAAAACCACCCTTGCGTTCAGATGTACGAAGTGTATTTGCAGGATTACGACCTTTGGCCGCTCCGAGGAAAGAGGGTAGAAATACAAAGGAAATATCTCGTGGACATATCATTAAAGTTTCAAATTCGGGACTGGTAACAATAACCGGTGGTAAATGGACAACTTATCGTCAAATGGCACAGGATGTTATTGATTTGTTGAAGAAAAAATTCAACTTCAGAATTGATGAATCGCATACAACTTTTTGTAAAATACACGGGTACAAAGAGAATGTGGATTTGAACAACCCGTATTATTTCTATGGAAGCGATGAAGAGAAAATGCTTCTGCTGGTTAAAGAGGATAAGGAACTTGGTGAAATTATCAGCGATGACTTAAGTATAATCAAGGCACAGGTCGTTTGGAGCGTGAGGGAAGAAATGGCCCGTACGGTTGAAGATTTCCTTGCCCGCCGGACAAGAGCTTTGTTCCTGAATGCAAAAGAAAGTGTACGAATTGCACCTCTGGTGGCTAAAATAATGGCTGGCGAACTGCACAAAGACGATAGTTGGACGAAGAACCAACTGACAGAATATAACGAAGTAGCAAAAAATTATATTCTTCAGTAGGCTTGCTGTCAATTGTTTAATATCACAAACCCGATGGGAATTATATTCTGATAGACCAAACGGGACAAGTAAAATGTAACTAAACTAATAACCAAAATTTTATGTCAGGCAAACTTATCTTGGCTCTCGATCAGGGAACTACAAGTTCGAGGTCAATTCTATTTGATAATCTGGGACAAATTGTGTTATCAAGCCAAAAGGAATTTGAACAGATTTATCCCAAACCGGGATGGGTAGAACACGATCCATTCGATATTTGGAATACACAAATTTTAACAGCTCGTTACGTTATTCATAAAAAACCTCAAGCAGAGATTGCCGGAATTGGAATTACCAATCAGCGGGAGACAACTGTTGTTTGGGATAGGGAAACCGGATTGCCAGTTTATAATGCCATTGTGTGGCAAGACCGGAGAACCTCAAAATATTGCGATAAACTGAAAACCGAAGGATGGGCTGAAACCATACAAGATAAAACGGGGTTGGTAATAGATTCCTATTTTTCGGCAACAAAACTTCGTTGGATTCTAAAAAATGTGAAAGGTGTCATGGAGAAAGCCAAAGCAGGGAAACTGGCTTTTGGCACGATTGATAGCTGGCTCATTTGGAAACTGACGAACGGGAAACAGCATGTTACCGACGTGAGCAATGCCAGCCGTACCATGATTTACAATATCCGCACGCTATCATGGGATGAAGAGTTGCTTGAGCTTTTCGGAATACCGCGGGAAATATTACCAGAAGTAAGGTCATCATCCGAAATTTACGGTTACACTTCGAAAGATTTGTTTGGATTTGAGATTCCAATTGCAGGGGTAGCCGGTGATCAGCAGGCAGCTGCATTCGGACAAATGTGTGTAGATATTGGAAGTGTGAAGAACACTTATGGAACCGGATGTTTTATGCTTTGCAATACAGGTAGCGAGGTGGTAAAGTCAAACAACAACATGTTGGCAACAATTGCCTGGCAAATCAACGGTAAAACAACCTATGCCCTGGAAGGCAGTATTTTCGTAGGCGGTGCAATTGTGCAATGGCTGCGTGACGAGATCGGTCTGGTTTCCTCGTCCGATGAAATTGAAGAACTGGCTAGCTGCGTTCCCGATAATGGTGGAGTTTATCTGGTTCCGGCACTAACCGGATTGGGAGCCCCGCATTGGGACCAATATGCCAGAGGAGCGATTGTCGGGTTAACTCGTGGTTCTAATGCCGGGCACATTGCCAGGGCTGCACTTGAAAGTATTGCTTTTCAAACCTGCGATGTACTGAAATCTATGGAGGCCGACCTGGGATCACCAATTAAAGAATTGAGAGTTGACGGAGGCGCAGTGGTGAATGATCTGTTAATGCAATTTCAGGCTGATGTTTTGGGCGCTCCTGTGTATCGTCCAAAGGTTATGGAAACGACTGCACTTGGCGCGGCCTATCTGGCAGGACTGGCAGTTGGATATTGGGAAAACATAGAAGAAATAAAGAAACAGTGGTCAGTCGATCGGTGTTTTATTCCGAAAATGAAACCTGAAAAAGTTCAGAAGTTGTTAAAATGCTGGAAGAAAGCATTGTCCAGAGCTATGAGTTGGGAAGAAGATGAATAAACCTAAATCAAACTAATAATCAAATAGTATGAGTGAATTTTATGCGGAATTTATCGGGACTATGGTCCTAATTCTATTAGGAAACGGGGTAGTTGCCAATGTTGTTTTAAAAGGGACAAAAAGGGAATAACGGAGGATGGATCGTAATAACACTTGGATGGGGATTGGCAGTTTTTCTGGGTGTAACAATTGCTGGGCCATATTCAGGGGCGCATCTCAATCCTGCAGTAACTTTCGGGCTTGCACTTGCCGGCAAATTTCCCTGGATAAAAGTCGGAACATTCATGATCGCGCAAATGCTTGGCGCTGCTTTCGGAGCCTTTCTTGTCTGGCTTTTTTACCGGCATCATTATAATGAGACCGAAGATAAAGGGTCTATTTTGGCAACTTTTGCCACCGGACCTGTAATCCGGAAACTACCCAATAATTTCTTCAGCGAAATGTTGGGGACATTTGTTCTCATCTTTGTCATATTCTATATCGAAGGCGCTAGTATTTCTTGTAATGCGTTACTCGAAGTGAAGATCGGGCTGGGAAGTGTTGGTGCTTTACCGGTTGCTCTTTTAGTAACTGCTATCGGTTTGTCTCTTGGAGGAACAACCGGTTATGCAATCAATCCTGCCCGTGATTTGTCTCCCCGCCTGATGCATGCTGTTCTTCCGATTAAGAATAAAGGAAACAGTGACTGGTCATATTCATGGATACCAGTCCTAGCCCCATTAACAGGAGCTGCAATTGCAGTGGCTTTGTATTTGGTATTTAGTTGACCCGAATTTTAGAATTGGTTTGTTGAATTTCTTATTAAAGGATTTTTTATACAACCGTAATCGGGAATTCCTCAAATCTTTGTTTAAGATTGGAGAAAAAAGTTCATTTGATCCCGAAAGGCAACAAGTTATTAACAATCAATTTGATACCCCTTAAAATAAAAAGCCTTACAAATATAATTGATTTGTAAGGCTTTAGTTTTTTTCGTGACCCAGCTGGGATTCGAACCCAGGACCCCATCCTTAAAAGGGATGTGCTCTACCTACTGAGCTACTGAGTCATCCTTATATACTTTACCTTTCTGATAAAGCGCTGCAAAGGTAAAAGCTATTTTCTTTTTTGCAAACTCATCAGCCTATTTATCTCGAAAATAACAGAGATTTTATAAACAGGCAATTGTTAGTGCACGGGCAGGCTACACTTTAAAAATAAAGCTAATTTTGTTCGGACGAACCACATAAACTACACAAGGTGAAAAACAAAGTAGTGGTCATTACCGGTGCTTCTTCAGGAATTGGCCGGGCTTTGGCCAAAGAATTGGCATCCAAAGGTACCCGTTTGGCTCTGGGTGCCCGTCGTACCGAATTGCTGGAAGAGCTTCATAAAGAACTCTCTGCAACAGAAATTCTGATTCAAAAAGCCGATGTCAGTAATGAAGATGATTGCCGGTTGTTGATTGCGGAAACCATCAAACGTTTTGGTCATATTGATATCCTGATCAACAATGCGGGTATTTCCATGCGGGCTTTGTTCGAAGAAGTTGATCTGAACGTGATTAAGCAACTGATGGATGTAAATTTTTACGGAACCGTTTATTGCACCAAATATGCTTTGCCTCATTTGCTGGAGACAAAAGGTAGTTTGGTTGGCGTGATTTCAATTGCCGGATATGTTGGTCTTCCGGGAAGGACAGGGTATTCAGCGTCCAAGTTTGCGATTCGCGGATTTTTGGATACCATCCGGATCGAAAATCTAAAGAAAGGTTTGCATGTTCTGGTTGCTGCACCGGGTTTTACTGCTTCCGAAGTACGCAAAGTGGCTTTAACCAGCGACGGAAGCAGGCAAGGAGAGACACCCCGGAACGAAGAAAAGATGATGTCGGCCGAAGAATGTGCCCGCCACATTGTAAAAGCGATTGAAAAACGCAAGCGCGAATTAATACTGACTTTTGTTGAAGGCAAGCTAACCGTTTTCCTGGGCAAATTCTTCCCGTCGTTACTCGACAAGCTGACTTACAATCACATGGCCAAAGAACCGAATTCTCCGTTCAAATAAAAACTTCAAAAATGATTGTTACCGAAACCAAAATAAGGGTTTACTACGAGGACACCGACCAAATGGGCGTAGTTTATTACGGGAATTATGCCCGTTATTACGAAATTGGGCGAACTGAAATGATTCGCGACCTTGGTTTTACCTATCGTCAGATGGAAGAAATGAATATCATGCTTCCGGCACACAGTCTGAAGATAAACTACCTAAAACCTGCTAAGTATGACGACTTGTTGACAGTGCGGACGATTGTTGAAACCATTCCCAAAGTCAAATTTCCGATCAAAACTGAAATTTACAACGAAAAAGGAGAATTGATCAATTCAGGAGAAGTGGTTTTGGTATTTTTCAGCTCAGCGACTAACAAACCCGTTCCAGCGCCTAAATTCTTTATTGACCAAATCACTGAAATTTTCAGTACGAATGTGTCAGTTCGTAACCGCACGTAGTTTTTCGTTGTGTATCTCAAACGAATGACGGGAACCAATGACGACATTCCAAAGCAAGTTTAACCCGACATTAAGGAAAGGGCTTTGACGACTTTTGTCAGACAATATTCAGGCCTTTCTGTAACACAACAAAGACTGTTACCAACACAAAAAGCATAATTAAAACCCCGGTAGTTTTATTGATCCACCAAAGAATCCGGAGATTAATTTTATGCCTGAACAAGCTCACAAAACCCGATAAAGAGAACCACCAGATAAATGCCCCGGTAAAGATTCCAAGTATCACAAAAAAAGAATGATACGGCTGTTCGAGATTGATGGCCACTCCAGAACTGGTAAAAACGGCAAGAAAAACAAAGACAGTCAGCGGATTGGAAACAGTGACCAGAAAACTGGAAATGATATCCTGAAAATGGGTGTTCCCCCGCAACCGGTTTCGTCGTAAGTCAGTTACCGGATCTTTAAAGAAAATATGAATACCAAGGGCCAGCACCACAATTGCTCCGATAGACTGGAAAATGATCTCGTTGTTTCGAATAAAATCAATCACAAATGTGATGCTGAAGCCTGCAATCACTGCGTAAAGTGTGTCCGACAAGGCAGCACCCATCCCCGACATTAGTCCGGCAATGCGGCTTTTATTCACGGTTCTCTGAATAACCAGCACACCAATTGGTCCTAACGGAATGGAAACCAAGAATCCAATTAATATCCCTTTTATCAATAATGCCAAAAACATAACGCAAAAATAAACGATTTTGCCGGTAAACAACATTAACTTTTCAGCTTGGTGAAATTTTAACATTTGTCTGTCTGGTTTGGCATAAATTCGTATTTTTAAAATCCTTAAAATCCTAAAAACAATACAATATATGGAAGAATTGGCTGTGGGTACCCGGGTTGAACATCCGCGTTACGGCGAAGGAATTATCAGCAAAAATAAAATAACCTCGTACGAGATTTTTTTCGAGCGTGGTGGTAAGATTGAGATATCCAAACGAAACGACGACCTGGAAGTAGTTGATGCCGTTGAGGGAAAGCCCAAGAATTCACTCACATTAGCCGAAATTGAAAAAGTGCTTCGTTATGTGCTGGAGGAGCAAAGCGCCCTTCAGGAAATAGTGCCTTTGGGCGATAAATGGCTTGGTGGAACCATGTTGCTGCAGCCTGCCAATTCTAATCTCAAACCCAAGGAAGTACCAATTGAAAATTTTTTCCATAAAATAGTTATGCTACGCGACCGACTTCGTGTGCTCGAACAAAACATCAACAGCCACGCGGTTCTTACCGATGAAGAGAAGGTCAACCTTCAGCAATACATCACCCGTATTTATGGTTCTCTAACTACCTTTAATATCCTTTTTGCCGACAAGGATCATTATTTTGTTGGCGCTAAATCAGAGTAATTATGAAAACATTCGCAATTTTAGTATCGGTCATGATCAGTTTATCAAGTATGGCACAAGATTTAAAACTTAACGTGTGGCCGAATGGGGCTCCTGACAGTAACGGCATGACTCAGCCTGAAGAAACCTTTGAAGGCAGGCGGGTTCGTAACGTATCCGAAGCCGATATGTATGTATATCTACCTAAGAAAGAAATCAATACTGGCGCGGCAATCGTTATCTGTCCCGGTGGCGGATATATGATTGAAGCCATGGACCACGAAGGTTACGATTTGGCCGAATGGCTGGCCGAACAAGGTGTTTCCGGTATCGTACTGAAATATCGGTTACCTTATGGACATCACGAAATTCCTTTGGAAGACGTTCAGCGTGCGCTAAGAATAGTTCGTCAGAAAGCTGCCGAATGGGGCATCAATCCTGCAAAAGTTGGTATTGCTGGCTCATCGGCTGGAGGCCACTTGGCCTCAACTGCCGGAACGCATTTCGATTTTGGAAAACCTGATTCCGCTGATCCGATTGAAAAATTCAGTTGCCGTCCCGATTTCATGTTGCTGCTTTACCCGGTCATCACGTTCAACGAGGAATTTGGGCACATGGGTTCGCGCAATAACCTCATTGGTCCAGGGAATAAATGGGAGCTTGTGCAGCGCTATTCCAATGAATTGCAGGTTACTGCTCAGACTCCGCCAACCTTCCTGATTTTGGCCGATGACGATACAACAGTACCGCCCCGCAACTCCATTGAATTTTACCTGTCACTGAAAAAATATAAAATCCCTGCAGAGATGCATATTTTCCGGAATGGAGGACATGGCTTTGGCATGAACAAAAAGAATTTACCTGTTGACCAGTGGCCAAACCTGTTTGCTCAATGGATGAAAGCTCAGGGAATAACGAAATAATTGATAGATTGAAGGATTGAAGGACTGAAGGATTGATTTTTGTTGTCGTGGTTATATAAGTGTTGTCAGGGGTGTTGTTGTTTAAACAAAATAACGGCAATTGAATTAACACTAAACAATTACAACAACGAAAACCATTACGACAAATACAAGAAAAACATCGAATCAAGATTCGCAAAACATGTACTCATCCACGCATCCGGTAAATGTTCTGAAGTTTTGTCCGCGATGCGGTTCGGCCAATTTCCCGGCAACAGGAAGCCGGTCGTTTAAATGCGACGATTGTTCGTTCATTTACTACGTCAATTCATCGGCTGCAGTGGCTGTGCTGCTTTTCAACGAAAAGGGAGAACTTCTGCTTACCCGCCGCGCCGTGGAACCACACATCGGGAAACTCGATTTGCCAGGCGGCTTTATCGACCCGATGGAAACTGCAGAACAGGCCGCCGTTCGTGAGATTCAGGAAGAATTGGGAATTCATGTTCATTCGTTGCGCTACTTTTGCTCGTTTCCGAACGAATATGTTTTCTCCGGATATTCAGTTTTCACCCTTGATCTGGCGTTTCTGGCGAAAACTGAGAGTTTACATGAAATGAAGGCGATGGACGATATATCGTCTTTTGAATTTATAAAACCAAAGGATGTTGATTTGGACGAACTGCCTTCCATCTCGATGAAAAATATCATTCAAGAACTTATACAACGTGAAGGAACTTATTAAAGAAAGAATCAGGGCTTTGCGCTCGAAAATGCTGGATGCAGAACTTGATGCCTACATCATTTACGGAACCGATCCGCATTTAAGCGAATATGTTCCGGCGCACTGGCAAACAAGACCATTTATTTCCGGCTTTACCGGCTCTGCAGGAATGGTTATTGTTTCCTCAGATAAAGCTGCTCTTTGGACTGACTCGCGCTATTTTCTTCAGGCCGAAGATCAATTGTCGGGAACAGGCATTGAACTGGTTAAAATGCGGACACCCGGTCATCCTGAACCTGCCGAATGGCTGAAGCAGAACCTGCACGGGGAAGCGATCGTCGGTACTGACGAATGGTGTATTTCAGTCAGTCAGTTCCGAACTATGAAAGATGCATTGAACAAATCAGGTATCTTTCTGAAAGAATCAGGTGATTTACTGGCGGAAATCTGGGGCGATCGGCCGGCACTCCCTGAATCATCAATTTACGAACATGACCTCCGGTTTGCAGGAACCGACCGTCAATCAAAACTCTCGACCGTTTGCCGCGAGCTAAAACAATCTGGAGCCAACCTGCAAATCATCACTGCACTCGATGATTTAGCCTGGACGTTTAACCTGCGTGGAGACGATGTGGAATTTAGCCCTGTATTTTTGGTTTATGCCAGTGTTTCGGAAGAAAAAACCGTTTTATTTATTGATGTTCGGAAGCTTCAACCTGATTTAAAAAATACGCTGGAATCAGAAGGGATTCAAATTCGGGATTATTTCGATTTGCCGGATTTTCTTAGCCAATTACCCGAGGGGCAATGCGTATTGCTTGATCCCGACCGAACAAACCAGTCGATTGCGAAAAATATCCCGGGCCATTGCCGGATACAGGAAGGGCTGTCTGTTCCCTGTCGGTTAAAAGCTATCAAGTCGGAAGTTGAAATTGCCAATATTCGTCAGGCCATGCTTAAAGATGGAGTTGCAATGGTCGAATTTCTGTTTTGGCTGAAGAGAAATCTGGGAATAATACCAATCACTGAATTTACAGTTGCTGAAAAACTTACTGAATTTAGGGCTTGGCAGCCTGATTTTAAAGGCATCAGTTTTTACCCGATTGTTGGGTACAAAGAACACGGCGCGATCGTGCATTTTCATGTTTCAGAAGATGTTGCCCTGCCAATCGAAAAAGATGGGTTTCTCTTATTTGATTCGGGTGGCCAGTATTTCGACGGAACAACCGACATCACGCGGACCGTGGCTTTGTCAGAGTTGACGATTCAGCAAAAAACTGATTTTACTGTCGTACTGAAAGGCCTGATTTCGCTGACCCTGGCCAAATTTCCGTTGAATACGCGGGGGTATCACCTCGACATTCTGGCAAGAAAAGATATGTGGCAACACGGGCTGAACTACGGGCATGGAACTGGTCACGGCGTGGGCTATTTTCTGAATGTGCATGAAGGACCGATGAGCATTCGTCAGGAATTTAACGACCGGGTAATTGAAGCCGGCATGGTTCTGTCGAACGAACCAGGACTTTACCGATTGGGTGAATATGGACTGCGCACCGAAAATATGATGGTTTGCGTAAAAGCTGAATCGACCGAATTCGGCGATTTCCTAAAATTCGATACCCTCACGCTTTGCCCGATTGACACCAATGCCATTGAGGCAGGCCTGCTTTCGCCGGAAGAAAAGGAGTGGCTTAACAACTACCACCAACGGGTTTTTGAGGAATTATCGCCGCTTCTGAACGATCAGCTCAAAATCTTTTTGCGGAAACTTACACAGCCAGTTTAATGCAAGCCAGTAATTGAAAATCATAAAGCCGTCGGTGAATATTTTTCAGGGCGCCAGTGGTAAAGATTTGCTGTCATTCAAATCAAAGAATGGGGCCTACAAATTTTTATTCTCTTCAGCGTCGTTAACTAAGGGGATTTCATGTTCCATTTACATGGGAGGAACTTATACGGAAGGTTCGTCAAACAACGGTCTTTATACTGGCGGAACCTATTCCACATCAGGAGCAACATTGAAGAAAACAGTTAGTTTATCGACAAGCGCTACCGTGAACAGCATTACGTTTTAGCAGGTGTGATATAAATAAGGACCGAAGCCACTGAAAAGAACTGTTTTTTTAGTGGCTCCCTACTGAAATCAGCAGGATTCCGATCATGATTCCTGCCAGATACAACGCTTTCCTCGGAATGTTTCTTTCTTTGAAAACCAATGCTCCAACCACAAACGAAATAACAACTCCACCTCTTCGAAGCGAAGAAACAATTGAAATCATTGAATCCTGATAACTCAGGGAATTGAAATAAAGATAATCGGACAAAACCAGGAAAACGCCAATCAGGGGGATAGACCAACGCCAATGGAAATGTGTTCGCTCGTCTTTGGGCAATCGCCATCGGGTAAGCACCAGAACAGGCAGCAAAATGGCAACCTGGTAAAATGAGAACCAGGCCTGCACAGCCATCCGGTCGATCCGCCGCATCAGGTATTTATCGTACAAGCCACTCACCGCTCCAAGGAATGTTCCGGCCATAATCAGGAACACCCATTTATTGGCTGAAAAGTTGATACCTTCCGATTTTCCGGCGACCGACAGCATGTAAAAAAAGAACAAGGTAATAACGACACCGGCCCATTGCTGCAAATTGAGGCGTTCGCTAAAAATTACAATAGCGCCCAGCAAGGTCCATACCGGCCCGGTTGCCCGAATAGGCCCCACAATTGTCATTGGCAAGTTTTTCACAGCATAAAAAGCCATCACCCAACTCGAAACCACAATCAACGATTTCAAAAAAATGAGTATATGCTGCTCAATTTTAATATCAGGAACAAAGAGTTGTATCTCCTGAAAGAAACCAGGATAAAATGATGACCCAACTGTTATGGGTAAAAAGATGAGTGAACTGGTTAGTGTTGAAATGAAAAGGACCGGAATTACAGCATTCTTATGAACAGAAAGCTTTTTAAAAACTTCGTAGATGCCCAGAAAAAGTGCTGATGCCAGAGCTAAAATTACCCACATAAAAAAAGTTTCAAGTTCAAAGTTTCAGGTTTCAGAAAAACTGAAATCTGTTTTGAGGCTGCAAAACTAAAGGATAGGATTACACAAAAAAAATTTAAATCGGTCGGACTGGCAAAAATTCAGAAAAGGATAATTTTCTCGTCAGGATTTACTCTTCTTCCAGACCACAAGCATAGCACCACCAAGGGCAATCAGGGCGCCCAAAACAGAAAGTACAGAGAAATGCTCGGGCGCAATCCAGGTGACCTGCAGCCAGGTTAAAACACCCATGATGACAAAAGTGAGAATCGGGTTCATAATCAACAAAACACTCACTTTCCCGGCTTCCATGAATTTAAGGGCTAACGACAGGCAGACATACGAAATCAGCGTATTGGCACCCAGAAAAATCAGAAGGAGCCAGTAACCTAAGCTCAAATGCTGCAACGATTCGAAATTGGCAAACGGAAAATAAAGCAACACCGGCAATCCGAAAATGAAAATATTAAGCGTCGTAACCGGATGCTGTCGCACGAGTTTTTTTTGCATAGCCGCATAAATGGCCCAGGTTAAAGCGCCCGAAACTGTATACAGAATCCCTTTGGTATATTGGCTGGTATCTTCGTTGGCCACTGTGACGTGCTGCTGATAAAAAATCCAGAAACCGAGCAAGGTCAGGAGAAACCCAATACTTTGGAGCAATGTTAGGCGCTCCTTAAAAAAAACAATGCCAAAAATGGCAAGCACAATTTGGCCCGTTTGAACGGCAATCTGAGCATTTCCGGGTGAAGTGTATTGTACGCCAAGCATAAATCCAATGTAATTCCAGGCCAGCATCAGGGTAGAAATAACCAGAATGAGCGAAGGCTGATACAGAATCTTGAGCGCTTTAGGCTCGGTAAATGCCGCCCAAATCGCCATGCCAGTGAATGCAAGCGAAAACCGAAACCAAACAATCGTTGGTGAATCAATTACTTTCACAGCCACCTTCAATGCAATGGCCAAAACGCCCCACATCAAAACGGTGATCAACGTATATATAAGTCCTTTTGCCTGATTGGTCATAATGAAGAAGTTCAAAGTTCCAAGTTCCATGTTTTTTCATGAGTCTTGCAGCTTGATGTTTGTAACAAAAAAGGTGTCACCAAACGAACAGAGACACCTTTCAAAAGTTTTTATGATTGACAAAATTACCTCAACTGAGCGCCCAGTTCGCGTTCGTAGGTTGAGACAAATTTCTGCATGATTTTTTCGATTTGCTTGTCGTTCAGTGTTTTTTCGTCGTCGCGCAAAATGAAACTGATGGCATACGACTTTTTGCCGTCCGGCACGCCTTTGCCTTCGTAAACGTCGAATAAATCAACTGATTGCAGCAGTTTCCGTTCGGAACGGAAAGCCAAATCGCGCAACTGGTTAAACTGAACATTTTTGTCGAGCAACAATGCCAGGTCGCGGCGAACTTCAGGATATTTAGGCAATTCAGCAAAAATCACCTTGTTGTTTTTCAGCTCAACAAACAGCACATCCATGCTGAAATCGGCGTAATAAACCGGGCTCTCAACTCCAAATGCCTTCAGCGTTTTTCCTGAAACAATGCCAAATTCAACCAGTTTTTTGCCGTTAATGAGGTATTGAATTCCTTCACTGATCGCAGCATTCGAGAAACCTTCAGTTTTCAGGTTCAAGGTATCGAAACCTAAACGTTTCAGTACATTTTCAACATACGATTTCAGTGTAAAGAAACGTGTTTGGGCGGCTGCCCCCGACCAGTTGGCCGCTTCTTTTTCTCCTGAAATGAATAACGCCAGGTGCTCTTCTTCGCGGTAATTGCGTAGCGGATTATCTTTCATGCTGCTTCCGTTGTAGAAATAGCAGTTGCCGAATTCGTACAAGCGCAAATCCGGATTTTTACGGTTGGCGTTGTAGGCAATGGTTTCCAGCCCGCCATAAAGCAAAGTCTGGCGCAAAACGCCCAAATCGTTGCTCAACGGATTGAACAGCTTCACCGTATTTTCTGAAGTAAAAACTTCGTTATTATCGTAGTAGGAAGCTTTTGTCAGCGAATTCGACCATATTTCGTTAAACCCTTGCGCAGTCAGCATTTCAGCAACCAAATTCCGCAGCTTGGTCGGATTTGGTTTTACCGAATATTGCAGCGAAGCATTGATCTGCGTTGGGATTGCAATATTGTTGTAGCCATAAATGCGAAGTATTTCTTCAACCACATCGCACTCGCGTTTCACATCCACGCGGTATGGCGGAACCAGCAACGACAGGCCGATTTCAGTTTCCGATTCAACCTTTATTTCGAGTGCATCGAGCAGTTGCTTAATTTTTTCTTTGCCCAAATCAACGCCAATCAGTCGTTTGATGTTGGCATAATACACATCTACCTTGAAATCGGCTACCGGGTTTGGATAAACGTCCACAATTTCCGAAGAAATTTCGCCACCAGCCACTTCTTTAATCAGCAGAGCTGCACGTTTCAGGGCATAAATGGTACCATTCGGATCGGTTCCACGCTCGAAACGGAACGATGCGTCGGTGCTCAAGGTGTGACGACGGGCAGTTTTGCGAATGTAAACCGAGTCGAACCAGGCACTTTCGAGAAAAACGGCGGTAGTTGTTTCTTTCACTCCTGAATTTAACCCACCAAAAACTCCGGCGATACACATGCCTTCCGATTCGTTGCAAATCAGCAGGTCGTCGGGGTGCATTTCGCGTTCCATTCCGTCGAGTGTTACGAATTTTGATCCTGCTTCGGCTGTTCGAACCACCACTTTATTGCCTTTAATTTCAGCAGCATCGAACGCATGCAACGGCTGACCTGTTTCGAACAACACAAAGTTGGTTATGTCAACAATATTATTGATTGGGCGAACGCCAATAAGTTTCAGTTTATTTTTCAGCCATTCAGGAGATTCCTTGATGGTCACATTCGAAATGGTAACGCCCGAATAACGCGGACAAGCGGCCGTATTCACCACTTCAACCGGAATTTGCAAGTTGTGGTCATCCACTTTAAATGCTTCAACCGACGGACGAGAATAGCTAACGGGCTGTTTGGCTTTGAGGTACGCTGCCAAATCGCGGGCAATACCAATGTGCGAAGCGCTGTCGATGCGGTTGGGAGTTAAGTCAACTTCCAGCACGTAATCCGATTCAATCTTAAAGTACTCGCTGGCAGCAGTTCCCGGAACAGCCGAAGGATTGAGCACCATGATTCCGGCGTGACTGGTTCCCAGCCCGATTTCGTCTTCGGCACAAATCATACCTTCCGAAACTTCGCCGCGTATTTTCGATTTCTTGATTTTAAATTCAGCATCGCCATCGTACAAGGTTGTTCCAACGGTGGCCACTACCACTTTTTGTCCGGCAGCAACATTGGGCGCACCGCAAACGATAGGCAGAACTTCGCCGCCCACATTCACGGTTGTTTTGCTCAGGTGATCCGAATCCGGATGCTTTTCGCATGTCAAAACTTCGCCGATAACCAGCCCACGTAAACCGCCTTTTACGGTTTCAACTTCTTCCATACTTCCTACTTCCAGACCAATCTGGGTAAGGAAAGCAGCCACTTCTTCAGCTGTATTGTCGATATTGATGTATTCTTTTAGCCAGCGGTAAGATATATTCATGATAAAACGTCTTTTATGTCTGAAATTCAATGACCGGCAAAAGTAAATAAAATTTCAGGGGATGGGAAGAATTTTGAGTTGTAAATAACGACAAATTGATTTGTGGTTAA
Source organism: Prolixibacteraceae bacterium (assembly GCA_963676535.2). Taxonomy (GTDB): domain Bacteria; phylum Bacteroidota; class Bacteroidia; order Bacteroidales; family Prolixibacteraceae; genus Aquipluma. The sequence goes on from CAXXKQ010000017.1 coordinate 373,882, forward strand.
TACCGATCGATTGTATTTTCGTTGATGAAACATCAATATTTTCTGATTTGCTTTTCTGAATTTTTGGCGACATTTATCAGCTTTGAAAAAGCAGACAATCTTTAATTTAACCGCCTGAATAGACAGGGAAATTTATATTATTGCACTTCAGTTGTAACATTTGTCTAACAATAGCAGACTATTGAGGACAATATTTCAGTTGAAATATCAATCAAAAACTATAATAATGAAAAAAATCGGAATATCCATGATTGCACTTTCTTTGCTCATTGGCACCGGATTAACTTCCAATGGTCAAACCAAAGACATGAACAATCCGTTCTTTAGCGACTACAAAACGCCGTTCCAGGTTCCACCATTTAACGACATTAAGCTGGAACATTTCAAACCTGCCATGCAAGCCGGTATTGCTGATCAACTTGCCGAAATAAAAGCAATTACCGATAACAAGGAAGCGCCGAATTTCGACAATACCATTCTGGCATTCGACAATTCAGGAGAATTATTGGGTAAAGCCCGCATTTTCTCGAACCTGAACTCGGCCAATACCAACGACCAGATGCAGGCTTTGGCACGCGAAATTACGCCAATGCTGTCGGCTCACCGCGACAACATCATGCTCAATATGGATTTGTTTAAACGCGTGAAAGCTGTATACGACAACCGCAAATCGATGAATCTAAACCACGATCAACTTCGGTTGGTCGAAAAAATCTACCAGGATTTTGAACGTGGTGGTGCCAATTTACCAGCCGAAAAACAAGCAGAACTCCGGAAACTGAATCAACAGCTTTCCATGTCATCGCTGAAATTTGGTGAAAACGTACTGGCAGAAACCAACAAGAATTTCAAATTGGTGGTTGACAAAAAAGAAGACCTGAAAGGTTTATCGGATGATGTAATTGCTGCCGCTGCCGAAACCGCTAAAAAATCCGGAATGGAAGGCAAATGGGTTTTCACACTGCAAAAACCAAGTATGTTACCATTCCTGCAATACGCCGAAAACCGCGATCTGCGCGAAAAATTATACAAAGGCTACCTCAATCGTGCCAACTACAACAACGCATTCGATAACAAACAGGTCATTGCCGACATTGTGAAACTTCGCGATCAACGTGCCAAACTTCTGGGTTATCCAAATTATGCTGCTTATGTGGTTGACGACAACATGGCCAAAACTCCCGAAAATGTTGATCAATTTCTGATGAAACTTTGGGTTCCGGCACTGGAACGCGCCAAGACGGAACGCGACGACATGCAGGCCATGATTAACAAGGAAGGTGGCAAATTTAAACTGGCCATGTGGGATTGGTGGTACTATGCCGAAAAAGTGCGCAAAGTCAAATACGACCTCGACGAAGCCCAGCTGAAACCATACTTCAAACTTGAAAACGTAATCGACGGAATGATTTATGTGGCCAACAAACTTTACGGCGTGAAATTCATTAAACGCACCGACATTCCGGTTTACAACGAAGAAGCGATGGTCTACGAAGTTCAGGAGGCCGATGGCCGCCACATTGGTGTTTTCTACATGGATTTTCATCCACGCTCTGGGAAAAATGCCGGTGCATGGTGTACATCTTACCGCTCGCAGTCGTACAAAAATGGTAAAATGATCACTCCGGTGGTTTCTATTGTTTGCAACTTTACACGCCCGGCTGGAGACACTCCTGCCCTGCTGAGTTTCGAAGAGGTAACCACACTTTTCCACGAATCGGGACATGCATTCCATTCGCTGTTTACCGACGGACCATACAAACGCACTGCACGCGATGTTCCGCGCGACTTTGTTGAGCTGCCTTCACAAATCATGGAAAACTGGGCTGCCGAACCCGCCGTTTTGCGCGTTTACGCCAAACATTATAAAACTGGTCAACCCATTCCTGAAGATTTGATTGCCAAACTTTCGAAAAGTGCACAATTCAACCAGGGATTTGAAACTGTTGAATCCCTGGCTGCTTCATTGCTCGACATGGATTACCACAAGCAGGCACAAATCAATGATGTTGCAGCTTTCGAAAAAGCTTCGTTGGATAAGTTGGGTTTGATTGACGAAATTGCGCCACGTTACCGTAGCACGTATTTCTCGCACATTTTCTCAGGCGGATATTCTGCCGGTTATTATGTGTACATTTGGGCTGCCGTGCTCGACGCCGACGCTTTCGACGCGTTCAAGCAAAGTGGCGACTTATTCAATCCAGTTTTGGCAGCTAGATTCCGTACGCTGCTGACCAAATCAGGATCCGACGAAGGAATGACCGTCTATAAAAACTTCCGCGGTCAGGAACCTTCGATTGAACCATTACTGAAACGAAGAGGATTGAAATAATTTCAGAAACACATTTTAAAAACTTACAATATGCTGAAAACCGGTATTACCGTCGTTGCGCTGGCTCTTATCCTGAGTTCGTGCAGCAACCAACCCAAACAACCCGCAAGAGACATGAGTAACCCATTCTTTAAAGAGTACACCACTCCGTTCCAGGTTCCACCGTTCAATGAGATTAAACTCGAACACTACATTCCTGGCATCGACGCCGGAATTGCTGATCAACTGGCCGAAATCAAAGTCATTACCGATAACAAGGAAGAACCGAACTTCGACAATACCATTCTGGCTTACGACAAATCCGGACTTCTGCTGAACCAGGTTTCAGGAGTATTCTTCAACATTAACTCGGCCAATACCGACGATAAAATGCAGGAACTGGCCCGCCAGATCACACCAAAACTATCGGCTCACCGCGACAACATTGCGCTGAACAAAGAATTGTTTGCACGCATCAAATCGGTTTATGACCGCCGCAACGATTTAAACCTAAATGCCGATCAACTGCGTGTAGTCGAAAAATATTACCTCGATTTCGCCCGTGCCGGTGCTAATCTCCCAGAAGATAAGCAAGCCGAATTGCGCAAGCTGAACGACGAATTGTCGATGCTCGAACTGAAATACGGTGAAAACAACCTGGCTGAAACCAACAAGAACTTCAAATTGGTTGTCGATAACGAAGCCGACCTGAAAGGCCTTCCGGCTGACGTCATTGCAGCTGCCGCCGAACAGGCCAAACAGGACAGTCTGGCCGGAAAATGGGAATTCAAACTGCAAAAACCAAGCATGATTCCTTTCCTGCAATATGCCGAAAACCGCAGCTTGCGCGAGAAAATTTACAAAGGCTACCTCATGCGCGGAAATAATGGAAATGCCAACGACAACAAGGAAGTGATCACTAAAATGGTTAGCCTTCGTGATCAGAAAGCAAAACTGTTAGGTTTCCCCAACTACGCGGCTTATGTGGTTGATGTGAACATGGCTAAAACACCCGAAAATGTTAATCAATTCCTGATGAAACTTTGGACACCGGCACTGGAACGCGCCAAAAAAGAACGCGACGACATGCAGGCCATGATCAACAAGGAAGGTGGCAAATTCAAGCTCGAATCATGGGATTGGTGGTATTATGCCGAGAAAGTTCGCAAAGCCAAATACGACCTCGACGAGTCGCAGCTGAAACCTTATTTCAAACTGGATAATGTTTTGGATGGCGTATTTTATGTAGCCAACAAGTTATACGGAATCAAATTCATCAAACGCACCGACATTCCGGTATATTGCGACGAAGCTACCGCTTATGAAGTGCAGGAAGCCGACGGCAAACACATTGGCGTGCTGTATTACGATTTCCATCCGCGTGGAGGTAAAAGCGCCGGAGCATGGTGTACATCGTTCCGTAACCAAATGTATATGGATGGTAAGATGATCACTCCGGTGGTTTCCATCGTTTGCAATTTCACCCGTCCAACCGGCGACACTCCTGCCCTGTTGAGTTTCGACGAAGTAACCACACTTTTCCACGAATCAGGCCATGCACTTCATGCCCTGTTTACTGACGGACCATACAACCGCATTGCCGGTGCTGTTCCAAACGACTTCGTGGAGCTGCCTTCTCAAATCATGGAAAACTGGGCTTCAGAACCTGAAGTACTTCGTTACTATGCCAAAAACTACCAAACCGGCGAGGTAATTCCTGAATCGCTGATTACCAAACTCGAAAAGAGTGCACAATTCAACCAGGGCTTTGAAACTTCAGAATTACTGGCGGCATCGTTGCTCGACATGGATTGGCATACACAAACTCCAGCAACCGATGTGGAAGCTTTCGAAAAAGCATCGATGGATAAAATTGGTTTGATTCCTGAAATTGTACCACGCTATCGCAGTACTTACTTTACCCACATTTTCTCTGGTGGTTATTCTGCCGGATACTATGTGTACATCTGGGCTGCCGTGCTCGACGCTGATGCTTTCAACGCATTCAAGGAAAGTGGTAATATTTTCAATCCTGAAATTGCAGCCAAATTCCGCACGTTATTAACCAAATCAGGTTCCGACGAAGGAATGGTGGTTTACAAAAACTTCCGTGGACAGGAACCATCGATTGAACCACTGTTAAAACGCCGTGGACTGAAATAAAAAATTCTAATTGAATAGATACTATTCTTATAAGCCTGCTTCGATTTTGAAGCAGGCTTTTTTATTTGCTTATTTTCAGTAAAATAACTCCAAAAACGGGGTTACCTTTTCTCAAATTTAGGGATCAAAAAATAATTAAGACACATTTGTCCTTTATTTTTTTTATGGACAGTAAACTCTAACCTCTAAAACATTAATCTATGGCTGAATTTTCTAAAGCTTTTCAATTGATGATAGCTCACGAAGGAGGCTATGTCAATGATCCCGACGATCCGGGAGGTGAAACCTACAAAGGAGTTGCCCGAAAAATTTTCAGTAAATGGGAAGGATGGACGAAGATCGACATTTTGAAACGTCAGTCAGACTTCCCGGCGAATCTCGACAGAGATACCGAAATTCAGGAAGCTGTATCTCATTTCTACCAGGTAAACTTTTGGGACAAAATGAACGGCGATCAAATTACCAATCAGGAGATTGCCAATTCGATTTTTGACTTTGGTGTAAACGCTGGAGTTAGCGCCAGCGCTTCGCTGGCACAAATGGTTATTGGAACTACAGCTGACGGAGTAATTGGCCCGCAATCCATAACCAGCCTTAACTCGTTTAATGCCGATCATTTTTTGGCTTCGTTCACTGTGGCTAAAATTGCGCGTTACATTAGTATTGTTAAAAAACGTCCAACCAGCCGGAAGTATTTCTATGGCTGGGTTTGCCGGGCTTTGGGTGAAAACTAATTTCAAACTTTCTTCGATCGTGAATGCTCTCTTCGATACGTTTTGCTACTCAGGGTTTGATGCAATGTTCATCATGCTGGCTGAACGCGAAGCAGTCGAAGCCAGTATTTCACATTCGAAGGTAAAACACAAAACATCATGAGTTTTTTGAAAGATATATTTTCTGGAGGAGCCAGTACGCTTGTCGATTCGGTAGGCAAAATGCTCGATAATGTAGTTACAACCAAAGAAGAAAAGTTGCAGCTCGAAAATGAAATTCGGAAGTCGGAAATGCAGTTTCAGGTTGATATGAAGAAACTCTCGAATGAAGAGCAGCAAATGATTCTTGGAGACATCAGCAGCGCCAGGCAGCGCGAAGTACAGATACAAACCAGCGAACATGCCACCAAACTGGCCAAAAATGTTTCGCCGTTTCTGGCTTTGGGGACTACCTTAATTACCCTGGCACTTTTTTATGTACTTATTTTTACGCCTGAGGTGATTAAAGGTGACAGCAAAGACATCATCATGTACATCCTTGGCGTTTTAAGCGCTGTGCTCACACAAATTTACAGTTACTACTTTGGGTCGTCGGCAGGAAGTGCAGAGAAATCAAAGACGCTGGCCGGGATGCAGGGAAGGAACTCTGGCTAAATTGTACCTTTAGCTACAATACACTATTTACTGGGGAAATTCTGAGCTATGTTATTTTTATCTGGATGAGGTTGTTTGGCTTTTGCCCGGCTGGTTTTCCTTTTTCCAACCAATATTTAAATTTAGCAGGTCGATGAATCGCTGTCAACGCTAAAAGAATTAATGAACGTGTCCAATGAACGAATGTATAGGCGTTTAATTCGCATCATCCATGCAGGCGGCCTTTTCTTGTTCCAGGGGACATAAAATTAGTATATTTGAATAATGTGCTTTGGGAGGTAGTTTATCGGTAAATCGCTGCCTGCACGGGTTGCAATACCTTATTTTCATTTTAAAACGAAATAAACAGATGAAGACTTTTCTTAGTGATCTTTCAAACCTCAAGTTTCCGGTTTCTGAAAAAGTTTCGGCCAAAACGATCCGACATTCCATTTTAGATTTAATTCAACGCGATAATCCCAAATTTTCACACGAGAGTTATCTTTCTTTAAGTGAATTGAACACGTATCGGGAAAAAGCCATCTCGGAGTATATGGTTAAAGAAATCGGCGAACTTTCTGAGCTCGAAAAAACCGTATTAACGTCAGTGAATAATAATCAAACTTTGACCGATAAAATAGACGGAGAAGAGCGGCAAGCATTGACATTCGGACAACAAATTGCTGACAAAGTTGCTTCATTTGGTGGTAGCTGGACATTTATTATTTCATTTGGAGTGTTTATTCTTATTTGGATTACGATTAATGTTTATTGGTTTGTCAATAAAGGGTTTGACCCTTACCCGTTTATACTTTTAAATTTGATTTTGTCGTGTCTGGCAGCGTTACAGGCACCGGTGATTATGATGAGTCAAAACAGACAGGAAGAGAAAGACCGGGATCGAGCCAGAAAAGATTACATGATAAACCTGAAATCGGAATTAGAAATAAGAACCCTGCATGAAAAAATTGATCATCTGATCATGGATCAGCAACAGGAACTTCTGGAAATACAGAAAGTTCAGATTGAGATGATGAACGACATCTTAAAACAAATTGAAACGAAAAGCAACAAGTAACAACGCCTCTAAAACATTGAAATTTAAGTATTAAAATTAGCGAGTTAATGGAATTAAGTCAAAGACACTAAACCAAAATATGACCATGTATTACATTTTATTTTACCAGACAGTTGACAACTATATCGAAAGGCGTACTCCATTCCGTGACGAACACCTGGCTCTTGCACAAAAAGCTTATCAAAATGGCTCGCTTGTAATGGCCGGGGCATTGGCCGATCCACCCGATGGTGCTGTGCTGGTATTCAGGGGCGATAGTCCGGCTGTTGCTGAAGAGTTTGTAAATAACGATCCGTATGTAAAAAACGGGTTGATTACAGAATGGCACGTGCGCGCATGGACGGTGGTCATCGGAGACAAATAGATTACGTGCTTATTGCTTTAGTTTGCACACCTTACCCTAACAATTAGACGTCAAAGAAGAAACAATAATATAGTATGGAATACAGAATAGAAACATTATCCGAAAAGAGATTGGTTGGAATGCGAATGGGAATGTCGATGACAAACAATAAAACGGGTGAACTGTGGCAAAGCTTTATGATGCGCCGAAAGGAGGTTCAAAACATTCGTGACACCGGACTTTATTCTATCCAGGTATATGATCCGTTGTACTTTGTAAATTTTAATCCTGATGTAGTATTTGTAAAATGGGCGGCTGCCGAAGTTTCAGGTTTTTCCGTAGTACCAGAAGGAATGGAGGCCATTATCCTGCATGGCGGACTTTATGCCGTTTTTTTACATCGGGGAGCGGCAAGTACCGGACCAAAAACATTTCAACATATTTTCGGTACCTGGTTGCCAAACTCGGAGCATGTTTTGGACAACCGACCACATTTTGAAATACTGGGCGATAAGTATAAAAATGATGATCCGGATTCGGAAGAAGAAATATGGATACCAATTAAACCTAAAAAACTATGATACGTCGAGATTTCATCAAAGCCACGGGAATGACCGTTGCCGGATTGGGCTTAACCGCTCCCGGGTGGACCAATATGATTTCAGCAAACCAAAAACTGAAACGCCCTATTTGCATTTTCACCAAGTGTTTGCAGTTCCTTCCGATTGATGAGATGGGCGAAGTGCTGGCTCAAATTGGCTTCGACGGCGCCGATGTGCCGGTCAGACCGGGTGGTCAGATTGAGCCGGCCACCGTTAGAAATGATTTGCCACTTGCCGTAAAAATACTCCGGAAACACGGCATCGAAATTCCGATGATCGTTACCGCTATTACCAATCCTGATGATCCGACGGCGATTACCACGCTTCAGACAGCTGCTGATTGCGGAATCCGCTATTACCGGATGGGATGGATGAATTACGAACCAGCCAAATCCATTAAGCAAAACCTCGACAACCATCAGCGAACCTTTGAAAAGTTGGCCGGCCTAAACGAAAAACTGGGCATTCACGGCGATTATCAAAACCATTCGGGGACCAGCGTGGGAGCTCCGATATGGGACATTTATGAGTTGGTGAAGAATGTTGATCCAAAGTATCTGGGTGTGCAATACGACATCCGACATGCGGTGACCGAAGGAGCATATTCGTGGATGCTTGGAATGAAGCGGATTGAGCCGTGGATTAGAATCATCGACATTAAAGATTTTGTATGGGGAAAGAATGAAAAGGGCGAATGGCACCATCAGAATGTGCCGTTGGGCGAAGGAATGGTTAATTTTGATGATTTCCTGACCGAGTATGCTAAATTGAAAGTTGAAGCTCCCATCAGCATTCATTATGAATATGATCTGGGCGGTGCTGAAGCTGGCAAAAAGGAAACCAGCATGGATCACAGTCGGATTTATGCCTTCCTGAAAAAAGACCTCAACTGGTTCAGGAACAAACTTAAAAAACATCAGATCGAATTCTAAAGTAAAATTTCTGAATAATCATGCTCTAAAATATAAAAGTTTAGTGTTTAGGTTAAACGTTTAAGCATATATTTGTTTGTCTGAATTTGAGCATACCTCATACATTTTTCAGACACTAACCTAAACTAACTAAATGGCCAAACGAATCTCGATAAAAGACATTGCAACCAAGGTCGGTGTTTCAACGGCCTTGGTTTCGTATGTTTTAAACGGGTTGGAAAAAGAAAAACGGGTTGGAAAAGAAGTTGTTGAAAAGATAAAAAAAGCAGCCGAAGAACTTAACTACCGGCCTAACCAGATTGCCCGCAGCCTCAGGAAAGGCTCAACCAATACCATCGGCTTGATTGTAGCCGACATTGCCAACCCCTTTTTCGGTCACCTGGCCCGAATCATTGAAGATGAAGCCAGCAAATTCAGTTATGTGGTCATTTTGGGAAGCTCGGATGAAGATTACTCCAAGTCGGAATCACTGGTTGAAACCTTTCTTAACCGACAAGTCGACGGTTTTATCCTTGTTCCATCTGTAGGCGACGATGTATTGGTCAGATCACTCATTCACAAAGAAGTTCCGCTGGTTTTAATTGACCGCCATTTCCCGGACATTGCAAGCAATTACGTTATTCTCGACAACCAAAATGCAACCTTTGAGGCAACCATTCATCTGATAAATAAAGGTTATCGGAAGATTTCCCTGGTAGCCTATCAGTCGCCACTTAATCACATGCAGGACCGTATTCTGGGTTATCGGGAAGCTATGAAAAGCAAAAATCTGGAGGAGTTCATCCATGTGGAACCCATTGAATTTAACCGGACCGGTTACGAACGAAGGATGGACGAGATCATCCTTCGAAGCGAAACAGAAGCCATTCTTTTTACAACCAACACGCTATCGATAGCCGGGCTGTATGCCATTCGGCGAAACAACCTTAAAATTCCTGATGACCTGGCTGTAATCGGGTTTGACGGGAATGAAGCTTTCGATTTTTTTATTCCTCCGCTGACGTACATTGAACAGCCTTTGGCTGAAATCGGAAAGGAAGCTGTCCGGATTTTGCTGGAGCAAATCAAAGGAAACGGCGAAACCTTTCAACTCAAACTCAGCCACCGGCTCATTATACGACCATCAAGTGGTTAAAATCATCGACAATAAACTGTAAATTATCTCAATCAAAATCATTTAAATACACAATCAATGAAAAAAATTATTTTAATTCTAAGCATGGTGTTCCTGGTTTGTGAAGTGTTTTCACAATCAACATTTAACGGACTCGACATGAATATGGGTAACCTGTACCGGCTGTCGAATGCCAAAACACGTTCCATTAGTCCGGAGAACTTTACCGGAGAAAAAGGTAAAGCTGGCATGGCCAACCCGGAAGACAAAGACAAACCCAATACGGCCAATGCAGCCGGTGCAGCCCGTGACCTGGGCCAAGGCTGGAAAGTGAATCCATACATCCGCATTCAGCCGGGACAAACATTTACCATGGCCGAGATTGAAGGCCCCGGCGCCATTCAGCACATCTGGATGACTCCAACCGGAAACTGGCGCTTCTCGATTCTCCGTATCTATTGGGACGACGAAACAGAACCTTCGGTTGAATGCCCGGTTGGCGACTTCTTCGGCATGGGCTGGTGCGAATATGCCCCGCTTAACTCGCTGCCAATTTGTGTCAATCCCGGAAGTGCTTTCAACTGTTACTGGACCATGCCTTTCCGCAAGAAATGCCGGATCACGATGGAAAACATCAACGATAAAGATGCCATGACTTTATATTATCAGGTTGATTATACCCTGACCGACGTTCCGGCTGATGCTGCTTATTTTCATGCACAGTTCAGAAGGACAAACCCCAATTCTACTTCTGATTTTACCATTGTTGACAACATCAAGGGAAAAGGACAATTTGTGGGCGTTTACCTGGCCTGGGGTGTAAATAACAACGGCTGGTGGGGTGAAGGTGAAATCAAATTCTTCATCGATGGCGACAGCAAATTCCCGACTATCTGTGGAACCGGAACGGAAGACTATTTCTGCGGATCGTACAATTTCGACCGGGGCGGACAATACAAGGAATTCTGTACTCCGTACACCGGATTAGTTCAGGTGATTCGTCCCGATGGAACCTATAAATCGCAGCAGCGCTTTGGTTTGTATCGCTGGCACATCATGGACCCGGTGCGTTTCGAAAAAGATTTGAAAATCACCATCCAGGATTTAGGATGGCGTGTTGGTGGAAGGTACTTACCACAGCAATCGGATATCGCTTCAACCTGTTTCTGGTACCAGACCGATCCACATGCCAAATTCCCGAAACTTCCGGCATGGCAACAACTTGAAGTCAATTAACCAGTTTGTCAAATCTTCAAACAAATGCAAAAAATTACGATCTGTTGGATGGGAGCGCTATTGTCAATTTTGGCAATAGCCTGCTCCACACCGGCATCCAAAAAACAAAAAGCGATGGACCAAAAGACTGATACCGTTCAGGGAACTTACGGGTACGATCTGGCTTTCATGAAAGCGCACAACATGGAAGTGGTTGAACTTCGTGATGAAAACAATAAAGCCTGTTTAATGGTTTCGCCGGCTCTGCAAGGCCGGGTAATGACCAGTTCGGCCAACGGAACCGGTGGAAAAAGCTTTGGCTGGATCAACTATAAGCTCATCAAATCAGGGAAAGTAAGTGAGCAATTTAATCCGTACGGGGGCGAGGAACGTTTTTGGCTTGGCCCGGAAGGTGGACCATTTTCTATTTATTTTTCACAAGGAAAAGAGCAGGTTTTTGAGAACTGGGATGTTCCATCGGTTCTTGATACCGAAGCTTTCGAAATCAAGTCGCAAACACCTAAGGAAGTAAAATTTGCAAAGAACACCGTCCTGAAAAATGCTTCGGGAACTGAATTCAAGCTGGGCATAGAGCGGAATATTTCACTTTTATCAGGAGACACGCTGGCAGCCTTGTTTAATACCACTTTTCCCTCTTCTTTGCAGGTAGTGGCCTATCAATCAGTCAATCGGATTACCAACACGGGAAGTGAAGCCTGGACCAAAGAAAAAGGCTTGCTTTCCATCTGGATGCTGGGCATGTTCAATCCATCGCCAACCACAACTGTTTTCATTCCTTATTCTGAAAAGAGTTCAGGACCGGTTGTGAATGATGATTATTTCGGAAAAGTTCCGGCTGACCGGCTCAAAGCCGAAAATGGCACCATTTATTTCAAGATTGATGGAAAACTGCGCAGTAAAATAGGGCTTCCTCCCGGAAGAGCCACTGAATTATGCGGCAGCTACGATTCGGAACAGAATGTGCTCACTTTGCTGTGGTGCTCGCTGCCAACCGAATCAAAACCGTACGTGAATTCAAAATGGGGAAAACAGGACAATCCTTACCAGGGCGATGTTATCAATTCCTACAACGACGGACCGGTTGCCGATGGTTCTATCATGGGGCCTTTTTACGAAATTGAAACTTCGTCACCGGCTGCTCAGTTACAACCTGGCGAGTCGCTTGCACACACTCAACGGGTAGTTCATATTCAGGGAGAAAAAGCAGAACTTGCCAAAGTGGTAAAATCATTGTTTAATCTCGATTTGCAGGCAATCCAAGCTAAATTTCAGTAACTTCAAGACCAATTGAACGGATAGCTATGACTATTGACCCGGGTTTTAACTGAATTATTAATAGCAGGTAATATTCAAGAAGTAAAAACTAAAAAATCATGATGACAAAAATCCCGCACATCATTGCCCTGTGTCTGTTTTTATGCAATTCCTGCATCGAAAAAGGCTCTGTAAATTCGAGCGCGAAATCATCGAAAAGAGCTTTTAACGAGGCGTATCAGGGTGAAAATTTAAATCGCATTGCATTTCCTATGGGAGGGCTGGGAGCCGGAATGATTTGTCTGGAAGGGACCGGCGCATTTTCGCACGTGTCGGTACGCAACAGCCCCGAAGTTTTTAACGAACCGATGATATTTGCCGCTATTTCGGTTAAAGGAAAAGAAAATGGCGCCAAAATACTGGAAGGACCAGTTCCAACCTGGAAATACTACGGCGATCCGGGTACAGCGAATGGGGGAGGGAAAGGCCCTTATGGCCTGCCTCATTTCGGGCAGGCTGATTTTACGGCCAGATTCCCTTTTGCTACGATTAATCTGAATGATCGGGATATTCCGCTGAAAGTAAAAATTACCGGGTGGAGTCCGTTTATTCCTACTGATGCTGACCAATCGAGCCTGCCTTTTGGCGCAGTGGAATATTCGTTCAAAAATACAAGCTCATCCGCAGTCGAAACGGTTTTCTCATTTCATTCGACCAATTTCATGCGTCGGGGAAAAGGTGAGAATTCAATCGAACCCCTTTCAAATGGATATATCCTGAAACAAAAAGCTGAAGAAAATGAGCCGCAGACACAGGGTGACTTTGCTATTTTTACTGATCAGCCTTCAACCACAGTTGATTACTGCTGGTTCAGGGGTGGCTGGTTCGATGCGTTGAGCATGACGTGGAAAAATGTGGAGGAAGGCAAATTAGTGCAAAATGCAGCTATTCAGGGAAGTTCGCCTGGTGCATCGCTTTATGTGCCGGTTAACCTGGCGCCAAACGAAGAGAAAACAGTCAGGGTGATGTTGGCCTGGTATGTTCCAAACTCTAAAATTCGCCTGGGACGCGACCCCGAAGATGTAAAAAAAAGCAATCCGTCATCGGGATGCAGCGAGTCGCCTTATTATCAGCCCTGGTATTCCAAAAAATTCGCCAACATCAGCGAGGTGGTCAACTACTGGAACGCCAGTTACAACGAGTTAAAATCCAAATCGCAACTGTTTACCGATGCTTTTTATGGGACCTCGCTTCCGGCTGAAGTTTTAGAAGCCGTTGCCGCCAATCTTTCTATCCTGAAGTCGCCGACCGTTTTGCGCCAGCGCGATGGAAAACTTTGGGCATGGGAAGGTTGCAACGACAATTCGGGTTGCTGCGAAGGTTCCTGTACGCATGTCTGGAACTATGCACAAGCTATTCCTCACCTGTTCCCAACATTGGAGCGCACCCTTCGGCACACCGAGTTTCAGGTTAGCCAGAACGACGACGGGCACCAGGCATTTCGTTCTGCATTGCCCATCCGGCCGCGGGTTCATGATTTTTATGCCGCAGCCGATGGCCAGTTGGGAGGAATTATGAAAGTTTACCGCGATTGGCGAATCAGCGGCGACAACCAACGGCTGAAGGATCTTTATCCAAAGGTAAAAGCCAGCATGGATTATTGCATTGAAACCTGGGACCCGCGTCACAAAGGTGTCCCGGAAGAACCACACCACAACACCTACGATATCGAATTTTGGGGTCCCGATGGCATGTGTACAAGTTTTTATCTTGGAGCCCTGACCTCTGTTTCGCAAATGGGCAGTTACCTGAATGAAGATGTCTCGAAATATAAGCAACTGCTCGAAGCTGGAAAAAAATTCATGCTCGACAGCTTGTATGACGGCGAATATTTCATTCAGAAAATCAAATGGAAAGGTTTGAATGCGCCCAACCCGGTTGATGCATCGAAAAACATGTGGAATTCAAATTATTCGGATGAAGCGAAAGCGCTGCTGGAAAAGGAAGGTCCCAAATATCAGTATGGCAAAGGGTGCCTCTCTGACGGGGTACTTGGTTTCTGGCTGGCAAACGTGAGCGGGCTTCCAAGTCCTGTCGACGAAACGCTGATAAAGAGTCACCTGAATGCCGTTTATAAATATAATCTGAAGCACGATCTTTCTGATCACGTCAATCCACAACGCCCGACTTATGCACTAGGTAACGAAGGAGGACTTTTACTTTGCACCTGGCCAAAAGGCGGCAAGTTGTCGTTGCCGTTTGTTTACAGCAACGAAGTGTGGACCGGTATCGAATATCAGGTTGCCTCTCATTTGATGCTGACAGGCGAGGTTGAAAAAGGACTGGATATTGTCCGAACCTGTCGCACCCGTTACGATGGAAAAATTCGCAACCCGTTTGACGAATACGAATGTGGTCACTGGTATGCCCGGGCCATGTCAAGTTACGGTTTATTGCAGGGATTGACCGGCGTTCGTTACGACGCAGTTGACAAAACTTTGTACGTCGATTCAAAAATCGGTGATTTCAAAACCTTCCTTTCTACCGAAACCGGGTTTGGAAATGTGGAACTAAAACGCGGGAAAGTCACGGTAAATATGGTTTACGGAAATCTGGATGTGAAAAAGATAATCGTATCAGGGGTTGAGCAAAAGGGATAAACGGATTTCAGCACACGACTTTTATTTCGTCAAATAAAACCTGATTATATGAAGAAATTTCTGCTTTTCCTGGCCATCGCGTTTACCTGGGCTTGCAATGTTCAATCGGAAGGAAGTCAGGAGGAAACGCGTAATCCGCTGAAATGGCCTTTTTCGCAAACTTCAATCTGGAACATGCCCATCGGGTCAAATGCAAAGTATATTCATGCGCACATTGAAAGGGCAATGGCTGCCGGAATGACCATTGATGAGGATTACATTGTGATGATGCCCGAAGCGCCGTTAATGGATATTGCTGAGAATTTTGCAGGCTGGGACCGCAACAAAAGTCGCTGTTCCGTTGAAGGGAAAGTACTGTTTCCGGCTCCGGTTCCTCAATCATTTATTGTCAGTCCCCAAACCTGGGACGGGCTAACACCCAATGCCGGATTGGCTGTGCTCATGCCCGATAAACGAACGATCAAACAAACACAACCTTTTGCGCATTGCACTGCCGGTCAGCCCGGAACCTCGCAATACCTTTTTGAAGATATGGACATTTACGGCGATGGATTCTACGGAGCGCATGGAGGTTCGGGCTTGTCGGCCATCGGTGGAACACTACGTCTGGGCGAACTGACACCCACTTCAGGTCCGATTCGTCATGCGTTGAAAATGAATATTTTCGCACGAAAGAACATCTATTACGATGCCGGGACCAAAGGTTATCGCTGGCCGGCCAAACGGGCTGACGGTTATGCGGCCGGTAACTATTACAAAGACCGTAAATCCGAAATTGTAAAAGCCTGTCGCATGGGGGCGCTGCTGGCGCTTCCGGCATTGATGAAGCTCGATTCACTGGGGTTTGAAACCCAACCGGCACGCATCCTGGCTGAAGCATTTCAAAATTACGGCGCCTATTTGGTTGACGACACGGCCTGGGATGTGTATGCCATCCTGACCGAATGGTCTCCAGAAGGACGCTTTGACGATGATTTCAAAAAGAACTGGGGCTTTTCGATGAAAGCAAATGGCAAAAACACAGCCTGGGCCCGCGATATGGACCGCATTTTCCTGAACTTGCACGTGGTTGACAACAACTCGGCAACAACAACCGGTGGCGGAGGTAAACCCCGGATGCCGCTGGCTCCGCCGTTTGCGAGGTAATTGACTTGTATTTAGATTTTGTATCCATAGAGGAATTTATGGATTGTCTGATTTAAGTTATAGTCATGTCGTTCAGCAAGGTTCATAAAACCTTTTAGCTTCAGGATAGAATTGTGTTTTATGTAAAGATGATTTTAAAAAACAGACGTTAAAAATTTTTGCGAACATTGGCGGAAAAATAATTTAGGTAAACGTCTGTATTGATTCGCTAACCAAATCAGACTTTTATGCCTACTGCCAATAGTATGTTTATTGACCAGTTAAAACCTAAACCATAAACCGATGAAACGAATTTTTACATTTCTGTTTTGTACCGCTGTTATTTGCATTACCTATCAATCGCGGGCATCCAAGCTGGTTGACGTAAAAGTGGTTGATAAAGATTACCTGCTTGTTTACTTCATGGACGGAGAAGTTACTTTTGATGAAAATGTGAATGATCCTAAAGCGTATACCAATTTTCATCCGGGCCCCGGAAAAAACACAGCAGTTTGGTATGGCACACCACTAAACACCGAAGAGGCTGTGAATGCTGCGAATTGGCACATAATCTCTTCCAATGATTCAATGTATGGTACAAAGGGTTTGAATCCGCTTGCCTGTTACCGGAAATCGAAAATCAACGGAATGGCTGAACTGGAATGGGTGGATAAGGATTATAAATACGAATGTACCATGGAACATTCCATTTATTTGAAATTACCGCAATCGTTGAAACAGGGGAAAACCTATACCATTCAGATCAACGGAATAACCAATTCTGATGTGGTCTCGAAAGACATTACCTTTGATATTTTTAGTAATCGGACGGAAGCCATCCATGTTAACCTGGTGGGTTATCTGGATGATGCCAGTATAAAAAGCGCCGACCTGTATCAATGGATGGGCGATGGCGGCGCCAGGGATTATTCATCTTTTGAGGGAAAAAAAGTATTTATCTATGATGTAAACCGGAAAACGTCACAAAAAGTGGGCGCTGTTTCATTTTGGAAAGCAAACGCCCCGGATGCAGGAGGCTATAACCTGATCAATTCGAACGTGTGGAATGTTGATTTTACCGGCTTTTCGAAACCCGGAACCTACCGGTTGGCGGTTGAAGACGTGGGCTGTAGTCAGGATTTTACTATTGCCGGGAATGCCTACGCTGATCCCTTTAAAGTTTCAACAATTGGTTTTTTTTATATGCGCATAGGTCAGGACAATTTAAACATGACACCGGTTCCGCGGCGCCCGTTATATATCCCGGGCAAATCGCCTGAAAATACAAAGGTTATTATTACTACCATGCAACCCTATCATCCGGATTGGAAAACATTTTCACGTGGCGATGTATGGGATAAACCCAACGACTGGACTAAATACAGTAAACCAGGCAGTCCGCAAAATCCGAATGTTTATGGTGGTCATGCCGACGCGATGGATTGGGACAGGCATTTGGGGCATGTTTCAATTATTTACGATATGCTTTTGCCCTATATCCTTACCGAAGGAGCTATTTCAGATGATAACCTGGGAATTGCAGAAAGTGGAAACGGAATACCCGACATTCTGGATGAAGCCCGGAATGAAGTTGACTTCTGGCTGCGTTTACGCGATGGAAAAGCATACGGACATGGAGTGACGAATCCGAACCAGGAAAATGTAATGTACCAGGCCGGAAGTACCGCCCTGGCAGCCTGGGCCAATGCAGCCAATTCAGCCATGTTGTCGGCCTGTTTTCAAATCGAAGGCCGGACCGATTTAATGAACCTGTATAAAGACTCCGCAGTTGTAGCTTATAATTACGCCGGAAAACTGGCCGATCAGCAACTCGACATCAAACAAAATGTGGGCGATGGTTCTGTTCGCGGAAGAGACCTGAAAATGATGGCGGCAGCTTTTCTGTACAATGTCACCGGAAATGCTTCGTATGAGAAAGTGGTGAACGACGAAAGCGTTGCGGTGACCGATACCTCTGAAATTTTGAATGTCGGACTGAACCAGTTGTGGGGAACTGCCGGCTATCTGATGACCAAACAAAAAGTGAATTATCCGGAATTGCAGGGCAGGATGAAAGAATCTATTATTCATGAAGCAAAGTCGAAGGAAGCAAATCAGATACTTTCGAGACCTTCCAGACGGGCTACGGATACGAAAACAGGCTATTGGAAAAACAACCAGAATGTTCAGCGGACGATCATTGCCCACGCCGTAACCACCAATCCCGATGAAAAAGCGCTCTTCAAAAATGCCCTTGTCCTCGAAGCAGATTGGGGATTGGGACGAAATCCGTTGAATATGATTCAAATGACAACAGCCACCACTAGTCTGAGGAACAAACGATCTGTAGAGAACATATACGCAACCGGCCGCAATGATGGAGCGCCGGGGGTTCATCCCGGATTGACGCCTTACCAAAATACCGATGATTGGGGGAGAGGTGGTCTGATTATGAGCCGGCCAAGCTGGATGACTGCCCAGTGTTATCCGGATTATGCAAGCCAATGGCCCAAGGCTGAAGGTTATTTTAACACCAGGTATGTTTATGCTCATTCCGAATTTACACCGCAGCAAACCATGCGGGGAAAAATGACCTTGTACGGTTATCTGTATGGGATGACCAAATTAAGACCAATAAAACAACGATAAATGAACGAAATAGAGATCAGAAAAGTATCATTATCCGACATTAAAGAATTGCAATCAATTGGCCGACAGACATTTTTTGAAACTTTTGCCGAGGTAAATACCGAAAGTAATATGAATAGTTATTTAGAGGAAAATTTCAGTATTGACCAATTGGCGGATGAATTGGTTATTCCCGATTCCGAATTTTATTTTGCAGCCATTGGCAAAAAAGCTATCGGTTATTTAAAATTGAACTTTGGACAGGCTCAAACTGAACTAAAAGATCCCAAAGCAGTTGAAATTGAGCGGATTTATGTTTTGAAAGAATTTCATGGCAAAAAAGTTGGACAAATTTTATATGATACAGCGCTGCAAATTGCGACAAAGAAGAAAGCAGACTATTTGTGGTTGGGGGTTTGGGAAAAGAATCACCGGGCAATAGGGTTTTATAAGAAAAATGGTTTTTCAGAATTTGACAAGCATATTTTTAGGCTTGGCGACGACGAACAGACTGACATTATGATGAAATTAAAACTTAACTACTGACGAAAGAAACTACATTCGCCTGACTCACCATCAAGCTATTTTCCAAATAAAATATTGTCCAGGCAATCTTACAAATCCCCTTCGCCGTGTAATTATTTTAAAGTGCAGGTAACTTATTGTCTGTCTATTTGTTTTCCAACAAACTAAATCCAAACAATATGAATACTTTCCGGGCCATTTTCACCTCCCTTGTTTTTATAACGTTGTTTTCCAGTGGTTTTGCACAGGGGAAAGGTTACTGCCGTTTCCCTTCGGTGCATAACGATCTCGTGGTTTTCACTGCCGAAGGCGACCTTTGGAAATATAATCTGTCCACCGATATCTGTTCGCGACTCACGACCAATCCTGGAGTTGAATCGAACGCAGCCATTTCGCCGGATGGAAAATTCATCGCATTCAATGCCGAGTACGAAGGCCCGAACGAGGTGTACCTCATTTCTTCGGAAGGTGGCATACCCAAACGCATTACCTGGGAAGGTGCGAAAGCTGGTGGTCCCAAAATTTACGGCTGGACCAAAGAAGGCAAACTGATCGTTTCAACCAGCTATTATTCCACACTTCCGGCGAGGCAGCTGGCATTAATTGATCCGGTAACGCTGCAATACAATCGAATTCCACTGGCGCAGGCCGACGAAGGCGTGTTCGATGAAAGCGGAAGTATCTATTTCACTCGTTTTGCTTTTCAGGGAAGCCATACCCGGCGTTATAAAGGAGGTACGGCGCAGAACCTCTGGAAATTCGATGGTAAAAACGAAGCCGTTCCGCTGACTGCCGATTATGCGGGCACCAGTAAAAACCCGATGTTCCATCAGGGCCGGCTGTATTTTTTGACTGACCGCGACGGAACCATGAATTTGTGGTCGATGTTGCCCGATGGAACCGACCTGAAACAGCACACCCATTCGGTTGTCTGGGACCTGAAAGATGCCGAATTGCAGAACGGAAAAGTCATTTATCAGAAGCAGGCCGATCTTTGCCTGTTTGATATTGCCAGCGGTCAGGAAAAAGTATTGGATATTTCGCTCACTTCTGATTTCGACCAGAAGCGTGTTATCTGGGAAAAAGACCCGATGAAAAAGCTTCAGGCAGTCAGCATTTCCAGAACCGGCACTCACATTTTACTTACTGCCCGTGGCCGGGTTTTCAGTGCTCCGGTTGATGGTGGCCGATGGGCCGAAGTCACCCGTAAATATGGCATTCGTTTTAAACAGGCTAAATTCAGCGGAGACAAGGACGATGTCATTTTTAGTTCTGATGAATCGGGTGAAATGGAACTGTGGAAAACCGACCGCAATGGTTTTTCTGCTCCCACCCAATTAACTACCGGCAGCAAAGTGCTGATCATGAATCACCAGCCTTCGCCCAATGGAAAATACATTGCCTACACCGAGAAGGATTATGCCCTGAAACTATATGATGTAACAACCAAAACAGTGCGTCTGATCGATCAGGATAACGTGGACGGTTTTGGCGATTTGCAATGGTCGCCCGACAGCAAATGGCTGGCATATACTGATCCTGCTAATAATCAGACCGCACAGATCAAAGTGTTGAATGTTGAAACCAATCAATCGTTTTACCTGACCAACGACCGGCTCGAAAGTTATGACCCGGTATTTAGCAATGATGGCAAATGGTTGTATTTTATTTCCGACCGCACTTTCAGCACTTCAGTGGCAAGTCCGTGGGGACCGCGCCAACCCGAGCCTTATTACACCAAAACCAGCAAAATATACATGCTGGCGCTCTACGATTCGTTGCGTTCGCCTTTCTTGAACTACGACGAGTTAAATCCGAAAGAGGAAAAGAAAGATGAAAAAAAGGAAACAGTCGCACCTAAAAACGACGACAAAAAGAAAAAGGATAAGGAAAAACCGGTAAAAATTGAAAAACTTCCGGATATGGTTGGGGCAGTCAACCGGTTTTATGAAGTTCCGGTTCCTGCGGATAACATTTCGTCGCTCCAGGTAAATAAAAAGTATTTGTATTGGATTCAGTCTGACGTTTCCGACTATCAAAACCGAAAGTTGTTTGCGCTCGAAATCTCCAACAAGAAAGACAATGCACCGGTTGAAGTTACCGACAAAGTGCAGGGATTTGATCTTTCCGGCGATGGCGAAAAAATCCTGATTCGTAAAAGCGACGGCATTTACGTAACCGATGCCAACGGTAAAAAGGCCGAACTGAAAGATGCCAAAGTCAATCTGAAGGACTGGGTTTTCCAGATTGACCCGGTGGAAGACTGGAAACAAATGATGCTCGACGCCTGGCGGCTCGAACGCGATTATTTCTACGATAAAAACATGCACGGTGTAGATTGGAAAGCTGTTCTCGATCGTCATCTGCCATTGGTCGAACGACTGACTGACCGTTATGAACTCGATGACTTACTTGCCAGCATGGTTTCCGAATTGTCGGCCCTGCATACCTTCGTTTATGGCGGCGACAAACGTGTCTCGTCTGACGACATTGCCCCTGCCTCGCTGGGAGCCCGCCTTGAAAAGGATACAAGCAAAGGTGGATATGTGATTGAGCATATTTTTAACGGTGATCCCGATTATCCGGAAAAACGCTCGCCACTCTCGCAACCGCAACTTCAGGTTAAAACCGGCGATGTGATTACCAAAATCAATGGAGTAAATGTGCTTGAAGTGGATCACATTAACCTACTACTCAACAAAAAGGAAGGACAGGAAGTGCGATTGAGCTTGAAAAATCAATCAGGAAAAGAATACGACCAGATTGTGAAGCCGGTAAGTATGGCTACCGATGCGGATTTGCGTTACAGCGAATGGGAACACACACGCCGACTTGAAGTGGAAAGCAAAACTGAAAACAAAGTGGGCTATTTTCACCTTAGGGCGATGGGTGGCGGCAATTTCGATGAATTTGTAAAAGGCTATTACCCGGTTTTCGATCGCGAAGGATTAATTATCGATGTACGCAGCAATCGGGGTGGCAACATCGACAGCTGGATTTTGAACCGATTGCTGCGAAAAGCATGGTTCTACTGGCAAACACGCGCCGGAAGTCCAACCTGGAACATGCAATATGCTTTTAGAGGTCACATTGTGGTCCTTTGCAACGAAAATACAGCTTCTGATGGCGAAGCTTTTGCCGAAGGAATCAAACGACTGGATATTGGTGAGGTAATTGGAACCCGCACCTGGGGGGGCGAAATCTGGTTATCTTCAAGCAACCGGTTGGTTGACAACGGAATTGCCACCGCTGCCGAAATGGGAGTTTATTCTGATAAAGGCGAATGGATTATCGAAGGACATGGTGTCGATCCGGACATTGTTATAGACAACCTGCCGCATGCTACTTTCGAAGGAAATGATGCCCAGTTGGATGCTGCCATTCAGTTTTTGAAAAAGAAAATGGCTGAAGAACCAGTGATTGTTCCGCAATTTCCACCATTACCGAACAAGGCATTTGAGTATGAAAAATAAAATTGGATGACCCATTTAAACTGATGGACTTTTTAAACGTTATTCAATAAAAAATGACTCTAATGAATAAACCGGTATATCCTTGTCTTTGGTTTGATGGTAAGGCAAAAGAAGCAGCCGAGTTTTACTGTTCTGTTTTTGCAGATTCAGTTATTACTTCTGAAAATCCGATGGTGGTTACTTTCGAAGTTTCGGGGCAAAAGTTTATGCTCCTGAATGGAGGGCCACATTTTACCCTAAATCCATCGATGTCATTCTACATGGTTTGTGATACCACAGCAGAAGTTGATCGACTCTGGGAAAAACTGGCTTGGAAAGGTTTGGTCATGATGCCTTTGGACAAATACGAGTGGAGTGAAAAATATGGCTGGGTTCAGGACAGATTCGGCGTTAGCTGGCAATTATCTGCCGAAAAGCTGGAAAATGTCGGGCAAAAGTGCATACCATCGCTCATGTTTGCCCAAGCTCAGGCAGGAAAGGCAGAACAGGCCATTCAGTTCTATACTTCCGTTTTTAAAGATTCATCGGTCATTGGCATTCTGAAATATTCGGCCAATGATCCTGATGTGGAAGGAACGGTCAAACATGCCCAGTTCACCCTCGGTAAACAGGTATTTATGGCTATGGACAGTTCTTTACCGCATGCTTTCAGTTTTAATGAGGCCGCTTCGCTGGTAGTTGACTGTGAAACACAGGAAGAAATAGATTATTTCTGGGGCAAATTATCGGCAGTTCCAGAAGCCGAACAATGCGGCTGGCTGAAAGATCAATTTGGAATCTCATGGCAAATTGTCCCTAAGATTTTGCCTCAACTGATGAGTGATCCATCAAAATCGGAGCGGGTAGTAAATGCTTTCCTTCAGATGAAAAAGTTCAATATCGAAAAGTTGCTGAACGCTTAAAAACGGAAATCATCCGGTAAAGAAATCACATGAGTCAACAAAAAACAGGAATAAAAATGTTGCTGACCATCTGGTTTTGAGTGTGTAGAATTTATCCTCATCCAGGAAAAACCTGGTTTCGGCGAGATTTCTTTCTATTGATATATAAGCACTGACGGACAATGTAAACTTACTCCGGGTACGACTCGAAGTTGCACCCGGAGTATTGAAAAGAGGACAGCATCAAACGACGGATTATTTCCCGAAGGGAATCTGTCAATAGAAAAGTAAACATGCCGGAGGCATCTTTCCCGTCAGGAATCAATATTGGACTACCAATCTTTGGGCTGATTTATATGCGTTTGCCCTGGCTAAATTTTGTTTCATTTTCCTATTTTTAGCCCAATAAAAACCTTACCGATGTATTCAAAATATTTGTCTCTTTTTTTTCTTTGCCTTCTTTTTATAAATGGCTATTCACAGGATCAGGAAAAAGCCATACTCACCACTTTCCATTCAATTTCGAGTTATGATTTGCTGAATGATGCCGCTGAATTGAGCTCGGCCAAATACGGCGGACGGTTGTCCGGTTCGCCGGGTTATCTGTCTGTCGCAAAATGGGTAGCCGGTCAGCTCGAAAAGGCCGGAGTAAAGCCGGGTTTAACTGATGGCACTTTTCTGCAATATTTTCCGAATGCTTACAGCGATATGCTGAATGCCGGAAGCGTGACTTTGCTGGCCGGAAAAAACAACCCCAAAAAAGAATATAAATTTCCTGATGATTATTTTCCGGGATCGAATTCCGCTTCGGGAACTGTTTCGGGCGGAGTTGTTTACGTGGGTTATGGCATTTCGGCGCCAGAGTTGGATTACGACGATTATAAAAATATCGATGTCAAAGGCAAAATTCTGCTGATGGAAACCGGAGTGCCTTACAACGGAAACGATAGTACCTTGAAAAAATGGGAACCATACAGTTATCACCGCTACAAATTTCAGCGGGCCAAAGAACTGGGTGCGGCAGGATTGCTATATGTCAGTAAAATTGCCAACCCAAACACCTCTTACCTTGAAGGTTTTGTCTATGCCCACGTTGGCGAACCTGTGGCTGAAGAATTATTTGATGGAACAGGGCACAACTATGCCGAAATGCACATTGCCATTGCAAAGAATCTTCAGCCTGAATCATTTGCGTTGAATAAAAAAGTAAAGATTACTGCTTCAACCAAACATTTTCCCGATAGCCGCTCCTGCAATGTGGTGGGAATAATTGAAGGATCAGATCCGAAACTAAAATCGGAAGCCATTATTTTGGGCGCTCACCTTGATGCCGTGGGAAGTCCGGGCTGTTTGTTCCCCGGAGCGCTCGACAATGCTTCCGGCTCGGTTGATATTCTGGAAGCTGCCAAAGCATTAGCTGCTTCCGGAGTAAAACCTGCCCGCACCGTCATTTTCATATTTTTTGGTGGCGAAGAATGTGGTTTGTACGGCAGTACAAAATGTGTGGAATCGCCGGTATGGCCCAAAGAAAAGGTAGTTTGCCTGATTAACCTCGATATGGTGGGAAACGGAACCGGCTTCCATCTGGCGAGCGGAAAATCTTTTCCCGAACTTCTGAAACATTTTGCCGATGCCAACGAGCGTTACCTGCACCGTGATTTTAATGCTTCCGAAGCACGCATCAGTTACGGGCGGCCGCGAACCGATGGCGCTATTTTTGAAAAAGCCGGATACAAAACACTCAGTTTGTATACTTCGGGAACAGTGAAACCGGTTTATTACCACCATCCACTGGATAATACTGATGCGCTTACTCCTGAAATTATGGAGGATGCGGCCAAGCTGCTTTACCTTGGTGTGTTGGGGATAGCAAATGATCAGAACATCATCCCATGAAATAGCCGTGTGTGAGAAATCCGACACAAAGCGTCAATGTATAAAATGGCTGCTTTCCGTTGGAAGTTTAATTGAAAAGCGGTTGCGGATACGAAAATTGCAAAAACCTAAATTGAAAATTTATACAAATGAAAATACTTGCCATCGAAAAAGAAATATCAGGTGTTGCCAGTGCCGACTACCAACCCTGGCTGGAACCGGAAGCCCGGAAAGCATGGAAACTCCATCAGGAAGGACTGATACGTGAATTGTACTTTACCGACGATCATTGTGCGGTGCTCGTACTCGAAGCCCGGGATAAAGCCCATGCCCGCGAGATTGTTGATCAGTTGCCGCTGGTGCAGCAAAAACTGATCGATTTTGATTTGCTGGCACTGCAGGCGTACCCTGGATTTGCAAGGCTGTTCAAATAATGAGAAAGTCCGGACGCTTCTTCAGAGTCCGGGCTTTCCCGTTTACTTTTTTCTTGCTTTTAGTATTTCCAAACCAGCACATCAGCGGTTTTCATAGCTTTCGTGCCAATCAGAATTTCAGCATTAGCCGGAAGGTTCATTTCATAAACCTTATCCGTGTAATTCACGGCAATTCCAAATCCGTCGCGATATTCCACCATGATTCCTTCAGGATAATTTTCAACCGGAATGCCTTGTTGTTTGTACAATTTGACTAAAATCTGTTTTTCAAGATCACCCGATTTTGAATCAACTCCGATGTAAGTAACTGTTCCTTTACCCAATTTGTGCGATATCACTGCAGGAGTTCCGGCATAAAAATCGCCTTCGAAGGTTGCCCAGGTTTCAGTTCCAGCCATAGGTTTCAGCAAATCGCCCCAACTGGTCCACATGAAATCCTGATTATTGAATTTAATCCAGTCGGGCGAATGCGGCATCAGCAAATCGTATGATTCAACTTCAGCACCGATTAATTTCCACATCGGCTGATAAAATTTGGCTTCCCACAAGTGGCCATTCCTATTCTGAAGGCCTGTCCGGCAACTGATCACCAGATTTCCACCATTTTCAGCATAGCGGGTCAACTTGTCGATCATAGTCTGATCAATCATCTGGTAAGCCGGAACAATCAGTGCCGGATAATTGGTAAAGTTGGTGGTATCGCGCACAAAATCAACCGGAGCGCCAAATGATTTCAATGCTTTATAGTATTTCAGAAAATGACCTTCGGTATTCCATTCGGTCGTTTGTTTATTCAGATTAATACCCTGCACATTGTCGGCATTAAACAGGATTCCGGTTTTGCGCTGAAGATAGGATTTCGGCAGACCTGCCTTCGGGTCATACTGTTTCCGCAGTTCCTGAATTTCCTGAATAAACTTTACAAATTCCAGGCCTCCGGGAGTGGGAGTGACCCCGTCAGTGCCAACCATCCCATAGTGATAGGCCTCGTAGCCGTAAAGTGGAGCGCGAAAGCGGTAAGAACAAGTAAATTTGCTCCCGCCGGCAAACACATGCCAAAGCCACATCCGGATAGCTCCCGGCATCGGTTGAGGATTAGTACTTCCCCAATTAACTTGCCCGGGCTGAAGCTCCATCACTCCGTAATAACCTTTCAACGGACGAAAAAAATCGTTGGCCATGGCAATGCGCGTATATTCGCCAACCCGGTATCCTTTTGGACCAATTCCCTGATCGCCACCGAAAACCATGTAACGTGTGTATGCAACAAAATCAAGTTCTTTACTCATGCCAACGTAACCCACATCGTACATCGGAATATAGTTGGAAGTGATATACTGGTTTGCCGAAGCAAACTGGCGAATGACTCGTGCCTGCTCGTCAAGGAAAGTAGCCGTTTCGGAATCTGCAAACCGGTAATGGTCGAGCCGGGCATGAAGGTTCATTCCCCATTGTTTGTGTTGTGGAATATTAATCTCATCAAAACGGGTATAGGTTCCGCTCCAGAAATTGGTTCCCCAGGCCTGATTAAGTGCATCAATGTTTTTGTATTTTGCTTTTAACCAGTTGCGAAAACGGAGCGGAGCGTCTTTTCCGTAGTCTAAAAAACGACGCGGTTCGTTATCAAGCTGCCAGCCGATAACACGGTTGTCTTTTCCATAGCGCCTGGCCAACTGCTCAATCATCTTCATTGAATATAGGCGGTAAAAATTGCTCGAAAAAGTGGCATGTTGACGACCTCCATGATCCATTTGAACGCCTCCCTCGTCGGTAGCCAGCACATCGGGATGTTTGCGCACCAGCCAAACCGGTGGAGTAGCCGTTGAGGTGCACAAAATGACCTTCAGCTTATATTTGTCGGCCAGTTGCAGCGACCGATCGAGCCACTTAAAGTCGTATTTACCTTCTTCCGGTTCGAGCTGTGCCCATGCAAACTCGGCAAAATGAGTAAATTCGAATCCCATTTTCGCCATGTTCTGAAAGTCGCGTTCCCATTGTGCAGAGTCCCAGTGTTCAGGGTAATAATAAACGCCAACGGAAGTCAGGTCTTTTGCCGGAAAGAACTTTTCGGCATTTTGGGCTCCGGAATTCAGAGAGAGAAACAAGCAAAAGAAGCCTGATAATATCAGTTGTTTTGTAAGGATTAATTTTATTTTCATGATTGTTGTTTAGATTTCAGGTTACAAATTGGCCATACAAGTATAGCTGATTTCGGTGATTATTAAGCAAACAAAAAATCCTGAATCCGGTTTTTCGGATTCAGGATTTTAACAATTTTCTTTTTTGAGAAATGTCGTAAATCACCTATTCGACGAGCAGGGTTTGCTCAAGCTCAATGGCTTTTGGGAAGAGGATGTTATTTTCCAGGTGAATGTGGCGATGCAAATCATCTTCAAATTCTTTCAGTTTGCCATAAAGAACGCGGAATGTATTGCAGGCATCATCCGGCGCAGTGTAGCCATCGCTCAAACGGTACAATTGTTTCAAAATAATTCCTGCTGTTTCATGTTCCTGTTCCATCACCGAAATGGGTGAGGCAATTGATCCAAAGCACGATCCGTCTGCACAACTGCCCGATGATTCAGCTACAACCAGCTTCTTGATGTACGGGAACAATACCATTTCCTCCTTTTGCATGTGCATTAACAATTCATTGGCTAATTGCTGAAACAGATCGTTAATCAAAACCACTTCAGAATGATTTGAACCATGCACTTCGGCAACCTTTTGCGCCAATGGCAGAATCTGTGGAATAGCCTTGCTCACGTATTGATGATGGGTGTGGATGATGTATTCGGCCAGAAAATCGATGCTCCAGCTGTCAAAATCATGAGCACCTGATCCGGTTTGATATTGGAGGGCTTTCAGCTCATTAATTACTTTCGATTCGTCGCATCCGTTACCGGCACAGGCATCGGCCACCGAAATTTTACCACCACAGCAAAAATCTATTCCGTAACTACTGAATATGTCGGCTGCCCTAAAATCCAACTTCACAATTTCCCCTACTGTTTTATTTCTTAAGTTTTCCATTTTATTCTGATTTTATTGTTGTTATTGCTACATCTCCCCGTTGGCTGAAGCCAACGGCAAAGGATATTTTGCACAACATTCGATAGAGTGGTTCTTATCCTTTGCCGTTGGTTTCTAACCGACGGACATTTTTAAATATATTTTATACATTCTCTTTTTTCACCGACCAGCCAAATACCAGACCGGCAACAAAATACACCAAAGCCACCACGCCAACTGCAAAAATGGTGTCGCCAATCACGCGTAACCAACGCAGCGTTTGCATAAACGGCTGTTGCAGGAATTCGGCCGAGCGGGCGTACCACATACCATGCTGAACGCTGGCTACGGTCTGCAATAAACCAACCGGCAGCACGCTAATCAGCACCATCAGCAGCAAACCAATGTTAATCGACCAGAAAGCGATTGATAGCGGTTTGTCGTTCCACTGACTTTTCACCCACATGTTACGAAGAACGAAAAGCATCAGTGAGATTCCCAGCATTCCGTACACGCCAAACAATGCGGTGTGTCCGTGAACCGGCGTGGTGTTCAAGCCTTGCATGTAATACAAAGCGGTTGGAGGATTAATCAGGAATCCGAAGATACCAGCTCCTACAAGGTTCCAGAAAGCCACGGAAATCAATCCGTAGATCGGCCATTTGTAATTGGCAAGCCAGTTGGTGTGGCGGCTAAGTCCGTAATTGTGCCAAACCTCGAAGCCCATCAATACCAGCGGAACAACTTCCAGCGCGCTGAATGTGGCGCCCAGAGCCAGTACGGCTGTTGGTGTTCCGGTGAAATACAGGTGATGGAACGTACCAATGATACCTCCACCCAGGAAGATAATCGTTGAAAAAAGTACCGCAGTAGTAGCCGATTTGATGCGCAACAAACCAAGTTTCACGAAGATAAAGGCAGAAACAACAGCGGCAAACACTTCGAAGAAACCTTCAACCCAAAGGTGAACCACCCACCAGCGCCAGTATTCGGCAATGGCTAGGTTGGTATGTTGTCCCCACATCAGTCCGGCGCCGTAGAACGAGCCGATAGCAGCCGAGGCCACCACAAAAAGTATAATCAGGTTGCGGCTTTCGGAAGGAGCTTTCAGAATAGGAATCAACGGACGAACCATCAGCGCCAGCCAGATAAACAAACCGGCAAAGAGGAAAATCTGCCAGAAACGGCCCAGATCGACATATTCGTAACCCTGATGACCAAACCAGAAGTTTTCGGCCATACCCAGTTTCTGCATCACGCCCATCCACTGACCAGCCAGCGAACCAACCACAATAACGAGCAGAGCACCAAACAGCACATTCACGCCCAAACGCTGATATTTGGGTTCGTAGCCCGAAACAGCCGGAGCAATATACAAGCCGGTTGCCAGCCACGAAGTTGCAATCCAGAAAATAGCTAGTTGCACGTGCCATGTACGCGAAATGGAATAAGGAAGAATAGATCCTAAATCAATACCATACAAAGCGTTACCTTCCACGCCAAAATGCGCGGTCACAATTCCCATGACAATCTGAACGAGAATCAGGGCAGTTACAACCACAAAATATTTTAGGGTCGCCTTCATCGAAGGTGTCGATGTCAGGTTGATCAGCGGATTTTCTGAAGGCATTGGAACATGTTCTTCGCTATCGCGGGTACGGGCATACTGATAGGCCAGCAAAGCCACTCCAAGCAAGAGAATAATTACGCTAAAGCCGGTCCAGATGTGCAAATCGCCGGTAGCCACGTTTCCAACCAGTTCTTCGTGAGGCCAGTTGTGCGTGTAAGTCAGATCGCTTCCGGGGCGCTCGGTTACACAAGCCCACGATGCCCAGAAGAAAAATGCTGTCATATTATCCATCCGCTCCTGCGTTTTGATTGAATTTTCAGGAATCGAATAATCGTGGCGCAACTGAGCCATGGCCGGGTCGTTGGTAAACAATCCGGAGTAAAATGCAGCCGTGGTTTTAATTGCACCGGCGCGCAAAGCGCTTACCGAAATAGCTTTAGAACCCGCATCGTAGGTATTTTTCCTGATTTCTTCCTGAAGTTTGATTTTCAGGAAAGCCTGATCGGCCGGATCAATTTCGTTGAATTTCTTCTGAAATTTTTCCATCGACAAACCATCGAGCATGGCAATGGCTTCTTTGTGCAGCCAGTCGGCAGTCCAGTCGGGTGCCTGGTAAGCTCCGTGCCCCCAAACACTACCCAGTTCCTGGCCCCCAATCGACTGCCAGATGTTTTGTCCATCGCGAATGTCGTCGCCCGTAAATAGCACTGTTCCATCAGCAGTTACCACTTTTTCGGGGATCGGCGGCGCCTGGGTGTAAATTTCAATCCCGAAGTACCCCAGTACTCCGAAACTTACGACCATCACCGCGATAAATCCAAACCATAGTTTCCGAATGTTCATAAGACGTTGTTTTAAGATTTATAATTTGGTTTTGTGATTATTTAATCTCTGGATGTAAAGATAGAATGGCCAAATTGCGTACTTTTATGAGCAGGATCATATGCTTGAAATTCATTTAATTTACTGAATATATGACTTTTAAACCGAAAAACCAAGTAAATTTACCAAAATGAATTCCGAAAATAAAGATAAAAAACTCTTATTTTATTCTTTTGAGTAAATTTGTTTTGAAAGTAAGCAGCAGCAAAGTCACCAAGACACTAACAAACACCAGGATTTTTTGTGTTACCTTGTGCCTTGGTGTCTTTGTAGCAAACAAAAATCTCCCAAAATATTGAAAATGATCTCTGAACAATTACTTCTGCAATACGGTGCAACTGAAATTAATCTCGAAAAAGGGCAACATCTCTTTCACGAAAAGGAACGCGCAGCCAATTATTTCCAGGTGAAAAGCGGAAAAATAAAAATGTTTAACCTCAATTCGGAAGGAAAGCTTTTTACCCAGGGCATGTTTGAGGCAGGCGAAAGCTTTGGAGAACCGCCACTGTTCGACGATACCACCTACCCAGCCTGCACCATTGCCGAAGAAAACAGTTGTTTATACAAGTTGTCGAAAGCCAAATTTATCAAGCTCCTGAAAGAAAATCCGGATATTCATTTTTCGTTTACACGGATGCTGGCCACCCGCCTGCTGTACAAATCGATGATTTTGAAAGAAATATCGGGGCACAATCCCGATCACCGCATCCTAAGCCTGATTGACTATATGAAAAAGGAGAAAGGCATTCCGGCCAGCGAAAAATACGAAGTGAGCCTCACCCGCCAGCAAATTGCCGACCTCACCGGATTGCGTGTCGAGACTGTGATCCGCTCGGTAAAGACCTTGGAGAAAGAAGGAAGCCTGAAGTTAATCGGGCACAAGGTTTACCGGTAATTCCACTAAGTGTTCCATCAAAGAGCTTGGGATCTGATAAAATTCTGGTTGGCATAACAATTGATATTTTCAGCCGTTATTTAAACAATGCCAAATCATATCCACCAATCAATGAGCCTTGCCAATCCAAAACGCACCCTGTTGTTCGCGTGTCTAATCTTTTCAACATCTCTGTTCGCTCAGAAAATAACTATTTTTGGTTTAGTTAAAGATGCCTCAACCGGCGAAAACCTGATTGGAGCTACCGTTCTGATCAAAGAAACCAATCAGGCGGTCGCTGCAAATAACTATGGTTTTTATTCCATCTCTACGAATTCGGAGAAATGTACCATCATATACAGCTATCTTGGATATTCAGTTTTTACCAAACTCATCGAAAGCGAAAAAAATCTCCAAATAAACATTGAACTTTCGCCACAGATTAAATCGATTGATGAAGTAACCGTTCAGGGCAACAAATCAACCATGAATTCAACATTGGTCAGTAAAAACGTAATCGGAATTAAGCAGATTAAGTCAATTCCATCCATGACCGGCGAACCCGATGTTTTGAAAAGTCTGCAATTGTTGCCAGGCGTGCAAACTGCGGGAGAAGGATCGGCCAACCTGAACGTCCGCGGTGGCTCGTTTGATCAAAACCTTATTATTTTGGACGAAGCGCCGGTTTACAATCCTTCGCACGCTTTAGGCTTCTTCTCCACATTTAACACCGATGCGTTAAACAATGTATCTTTTTACAAAGGGGCATTTCCAGCGCAATATGGCGGACGATTATCCTCAATTGTTGACATTACCATGCGCGAAGGCAATTATAAAAAATTTGCAGCCAATGTGGGCATTGGTTTACTGGCCAGCAGGCTCACGCTGGAAGGTCCGATTGTAAAAGACAAAGCTTCTTTCATCATTTCAGGGCGATACAGTTATGCAGGCCAGACACTGAATCTGGCTGGAAAATTTGGCCAGGAAGTGCTGCAAATTTGGGAGTTGCGCAATTTTAACGATCAAAACGAGATCAACTTTTACGATCTGAATGCCAAAGTCAATTACCGTATTAACGACAAGAACCACATCTATTTTTCGACCTACACCGGTGGTGACCGTTTTTACAGCTACTCACTCAATAACAACAATTCGCTGGAATGGGGAAATACAACCTCAACCCTACGCTGGAACCACATTTTCAACAGCCGCTTATTTTCCAATTTCACCAGCTATTACAGCAACTACAACTATTCGTATTTTATTGGAGACGACCTGAGAAACTTTACCTGGAAATCGAACATTCAGGAAGCCGGATTGAAGGCAGATTTTAGCTTTTACGTAAATTCGTCGAACCACATCAAATTTGGCGCTGCCGCAGTTTCCCACTATTTCGATCCGGGCCGGATTCTTCCCCGGGGCGATCGTTCAAGCGTAAAGCCACTTTCGCTGGGTACAAAGAATGCAGTTGAAATCTCGGTCTACATCAGCAACGAACATAAAATATCGGAAAGGTTCAGCTTGGATTATGGTTTGCGCTATGCCGGTTTCCTAAATATCGGGCCCGATACCGTTTTTCAGTACAACGAAGAAAAAACACAGGTTACGGGCTTTAAAGCCTACGGAAGTGGAGAGGTGGTTAATTACTATCAAAGTCTGGAGCCACGCATTTCAGCGAGATACCTGCTGGGTAGGCGGAATTCGTTGAAACTGGCCTACGGACGAACCACACAATTTTTGCATTTGCTAAGCAATTCAGCCTTAGGATTGCCCACCGATGTGTGGATGCCACCAGATAAGGACATCCGGCCACA
The DNA here is from genome assembly GCA_963676535.2 of Prolixibacteraceae bacterium. Classification (GTDB taxonomy): domain Bacteria; phylum Bacteroidota; class Bacteroidia; order Bacteroidales; family Prolixibacteraceae; genus Aquipluma. The sequence continues at coordinate 408,014 of CAXXKQ010000017.1, forward strand.
ATCTTCCAACCAGTTGGTGCTGGGTTATTATCAAACTTTCAGCAACAACAAATACGAGTTTACAACTGAAGTTTATTACAAAACCTTACAAAATATTATTGATTTTAAGGACAATGCAAATCTATTTGTAAACAAACACATCGACACCCAAATTTTAAGTGGCAATGGTTATGCCTACGGAAATGAATACATGCTCGAAAAGAAAACCGGCGATTTAACCGGCTGGATTGCCTATACTTTTTCGCAAACCCAATACCAGATTGACGGCGTTAACAACAACAATTATTTTTCGCCCCGATGGGATATCCGCCATAATCTTTCCATTACCGGCAACTATCAGATCAACAAAAGATGGAGCGTTTCGAGTACATTCAAGTTTACATCAGGCGGTTTTGTAACTGTTCCTGAAGGATCGTTTATTTACAATGGCTCAGCGTTTAACTATTATTCAGAACGAAACGGCTATCAAATTGAGCCGTATCACCGCTTAGACATCTCGTTTACTTATAAATCCCGAAAAAACGATAGACGCAGCTGGAAATCAGAATGGGTTTATGGCATTTATAACGTTTATGGTCGGGAGAATATCTATACCCTTTTTGCGCAACCGGAAAGTAATCTTGTTTCAACACAATTTGCTAAAATGTATTTGTTCGGGATTGTTCCTTCAGTTACTTACAACCTGAAATTTTAAGCCATGCGAAACCAATTCATCAGCTTCATTTTTCTGATCGTAGTATATTCATGTACAACGGAATACGATTTGCAACAGGAAGCCATTCAACCACGACTGGTGGTGGACGGGACAATAACCGACCAGGATGGCCCCTACCTGGTACGCCTAACAAAAAGCCGGTTAGCGCTTAATTATGATCCTACGGGATACAGGGATTCTGATACTTCATATAGTTATCGTTTTCCCTACGATGGAACCGAGGCTGTTCAGGATGCAGAAGTTTTTATTACAGACAAGAATACATTATTTACCGACACGCTGGAAAAATGTCCGACCGGAATATGGCATCATCATGAAGCTACAAATAACTATCCCGGCTGGTCGCGATTTGAAATTGCTGACACCAGCATTATTATGGGATTTTACAAAACCACCAGGCTTAAAGGAATTCCCGGCCACACATATACCTTAACCATAAAATGGCAGGATCAGGAATACCACGCCGAAAGTTATATGCCGCTAGTTCCACCACTCGATTCGGTTCAGTTTAAATTGGTGAAAGGAGATATTGGCAAAGACGACCACAACATTCCGCTGATTTATTTTAAAGAGCCGCAAAACGAACGAAATTACTATTTGTTTAAAACGCAGGCGGTCTATGGATGGCCTTATTCCATTTTAAGCGATGAATACCTGAAAAGCTATGTCAACGGATTGGACGTATGTAAAGGTGTTACGCCCGATTACTGGCTGACGAATTATCCTTATGATCACACAGATTCCTATTTCATCGAAATGCACTCAATTACAAAGGATGCCTACGAATATTACAAGGCACTCATTCAACAATACAAGACTGATGGAGGTGGATATTCCCCAAGTCCCGCTTCACCTCCAACCAATCTCGACAATGGTGCTTTGGGATTCTTCAGGGCATCGGCTGTAAACCGGGTTGATTTTAAGAAGGGTGAGAATCATCAATGGGTATGGTAAAAACAAGACACCCGCAATCAACTGTTCTTTATTGCGGATGTCATCCTAATGTATTCTGGTTCTGTAATGGTTTCCAAACTGGCAATTGCTACAATTCCAGTTTCTTTTCTTTCGGAGAAGCTCCCATTTTCAGCACTCCGGAAGCATGACGGTAAAAATGTCCACGCAGATCTTTGGCATAATCGTTCAGGATATGATTACCCAATCCGTTGTAATCGCCGCAGCGGAACAAGGCTCGGCCAAGGATAAGTTCGCGCAACGCATTGTTGCGGGTGCTGGTGTCGGTGCCACTGGCTGGTGTGTCCTGAATGGCTTTCTGAATGGTCGTCATCGCATGACCGGTCATGCCTTTCATTTGCAGCAAATCGAACAGCACTTTGGCCGGTACTTCGCTGGCCAGTGTTTCGAATGCAACAGCCACTGCCCTGAAATGCGAAAATTCACTTTCAGGAGTGAGCATTTTAGCCATGCGAATGACTGAAGGCAAAACCTCCTGTTTGCGCGATTTGCCCAAAGCAATAACCAGGCTGTCAAGGTAACTCATGCTCATGCCGAACTGCCCCATTCCGGTGTAGTTCCAGCCTTTGTCCCAGGCAGAGAAACCGTCAACGGCTTTTTGCAGCACCTCCCATCCTGCATTGTTGTCGAGCATTCCCAGAATCCGGGCATAAACCAGTTTTTCTTCAGCAGAAACTGCCATATTCAACTGGTCGGTTAATACCGGAATTCCTTTTTCGGTATCCCACATCACAATTTCAAGTCCGTCGAGTTCGTGAGTGAGCGTTTTGGCTGCTTTCTGTACCTCTTCAAATTTCGGCGGATAATTATCCTGATCGGTTAACACACGTGGTTCCAGACTTTCAATCTGGATCAATCGTTTTTGAAGCGCTTTAATGTCGATGTAACGAATCCGCTGATTTGCAGCGGCGGCCATCGCTGCTCCCATTCCAACGGCATAACCCTGATTCTGCAAGCAAGGCTGCATCCTGATGACCGGCATGGCATCACGGTGGGCTGACGCGCCCAATCCGGTAACCACAATTCCTTCCAACCCTTTTGGCAACAATGCCCGGAACGGCACATTGGCAATCACATCCACGCCGCTGTGTGCCGGTGGTTTCAGTGCAAAAAACGGATCGATGGTGAATCCGTGTGTATCGAACGAACTTTTATGTATCGAAATGGTGTCGGGGTAGGTGCGACCATTGTACACATCGAGTACCGAAACGGTGAAATCGCCGTTCATCCGTCGCCGTTCGCGGGTTTGAGGCAGTTTCCCCAAATCGAATTGGTCTTTGAATTTCTCTTTTCCAACCACAAAAGTGGCCCATACATCAATCATGTCCGAATCGTCGGTAAACGTCCAGTCAGTATTGTTGTAGAAATCATTTGGGTTTTTGGGAGGCATTCCTGCTCCCTGAACAGCCACATTGTTACCGTCGGTGTACGAATATCCGGCTCCGGCAGCAATGGCAATATCAGCGCTTCCAGTCGAATCGATGACCGTATTAGCCAGCACCACACCACGTCCGAAAGGCGTTGATACAACGACACCTTTTACCTGTTTGTTTTCGACATAAGCGCCAATACCGATCACGCCAAACCAGATTTCGCCGCCTGCCTTGCGGATTTCAGTGCGAAACCATTCGGTTTTCCAGTCGAACACCCATTCTTCTAGGCTTTTCTTCTGCCGTGGATTATTGGCTCCCAGCGTTTTGACGCCTGCATCCACTTCATTAGTGAATCCATGTTTATATCCGTGATAATAACGGCCAATCATGCCCAGTGTTCCAATGCCCCCAAGTCCGTGCAGATATTCAATCACCAACGTTTTGGCGCCGTTGCGGGCAGCTCCCACACCGGCAGGTGCGCCTGCCGTTCCTCCGCCCATCACCACCACATCGTAAGTTCCAAGGACCGGCAAATGTGTTGATTCGGCTTTCACCACTCCGATATTCAGTGTGGGTCGCAACCCATCAAGCAGTTCTCCGATGTCGCCCGTTTTGGGTTCCTGAATCAATTTGCCCTGAACCACCAACCTGGCCGCATCGCGGATGCCGATGATTTGCATTGCGGCTTCTTCACCTATCCGTTCGCCAATGCGGATCATTGCCCCCGGTTTTAGAAGTTTTTCTGCGGACTGCCGAGAAATATCGGCACAAGCGCCCAGCACATACATCCGTTCTACCTTTTTAGGCTGAAAGGTTTTCAAACTGATCAGATCCAAGTCAACAATTTCTTCGATCGACGTTTTCTGACCTACCATTGCGTCAGGCGGAACCTGGAAAAGCAAATCGGAAGCTTCTACCTGGTTCGGGTCCCAGGTCAGGTCGCGGGCAATTTGTTCGGCGCGGGCAAACGAAGCCATCGAAGCATCGGGCATATCAACCTGAACCTTGTATTCATAAACCGTGTAAGTTTTATCTTTAATCTGAATTTTTTGTGTCTTGTCAACCAAAGTCAGAGCAACTGCCTGTTTCGGATCATTACCCACTACCACATAACCAAATTCGTATTTTCCTGAAGTATAATCAGTAAACCTTGCTCCAGACATACGGGCAACCATGGCACGTGGTGTAGCATCGATCACTGTTTTGGCCAAAATCACCTGTCGGCCTGACCGGTTGGAAATCACAATTCCGGCAATCTTTTTATTTTCGTCGTAAACCAGGTCTGTCACGTAAGTTGAGTACAAAAAGCCAATCTTATTGCTGATTAACTCCTGATCAAGTGTGCGTTTGATCAGCATAGGCGTAGGTTGCCCGTTTCCAAACAGCTTTCTCCCCAGTTCAGAATTGGTTGAACCATTGAAAAAACGATAAGTTCCGCAAAGATCTTCGCCCAAATAAGGTTCCTGTGCTGCCAGAAAAACGGATGCTCCTTTTTTCGAAGCGGCAACAGCAGCGGCAACCCCGACAGATGATCCGCCCACCACAACGACATCCACTTTGTAGGCAACCGGAATTTCACGTTCCGACTGAAAACAGTATTTTATATTTTGAAGATTAGCAGCATTGGCTTGCCGGATACTCCACAGACCTGATGTTGCGATAAAAGCCGTGCCTGCTGCAGTAGTTTTTAAAAAATGACGACGTTTCATTAATCATGATTCATTTAGGTTCGGGACGCTAAAGTTAATTGAAAAAGCGAAAAATGAATTATAGCTTTACTTTCAAATCTTCCCAAATTATGTTCCTGATTCACATTTATCAACTAAACTTATTTAACTATTGCCAAATGGGGCGTTGTGAGCTTGAATAATATTTCTAATTTTAAAAATTGAAAATAACATTATCAGACCTAAACCAATTATGAATATTAGATATTTAAATATCCTCTGCACAACACTACTTTTAGCATCGGTCTCGGTTATTCAGGCAGAAAACTGGCCACGTTGGCGAGGTCCGAATGGAGATGGAACCAGTTCTGAAACCAATATTTCCACCCAATGGGATTCGATCACGAATGTTTTATGGAAAAGTGAAGTTCCGGGAGTTGGTCATGGCTCACCAGTCGTTTGGGAAGATCGGCTATTCCTGATTTCGGCACAGCCTCAAACAATGGAAAAATTACTTCTTTGTTACGATTGCAAAAATGGTAATTTGCTATGGAAAGTAACAGTCCTAAAAACTCCCTTTGAAAATAAACATACCGACAACAGTTTTGCTTCGGGAACGCCAGCCACTGATGGAGAGTACATTTATATTTCTTTTCTGGATGGAAATGACGCTGTAGTTGCAGCCTACGACTTTACCGGAAAACAGATTTGGAACAAACGCCCCGGCACATTTTCCAGTCCGCATGGATACAGTTGCTCGCCTACACTTTACGAAGACAAAGTAATTGTTAACTGCGATAGCAAAGGTGAAGACTTTATTGCAGCTTTGAGTAAAACTGATGGTCAAACAATTTGGAAGGTACATCATGAAAAGCCAGCTCTTAGTTACAGCACTCCTATCTTCAGGGAGATCGGAGGAAGAATACAAATGATTTTTTGCGGAAATCAACAAGTAGCAGCATATAATCCTGACGACGGATCGCGTTACTGGTTTGTGAATGGACCGTCCGAGGATTTTAGCTCTAGTCCGGTTTATAGCGAAAAAACAGGTTTGGTACTTATCAGCAGCAGTTGGCCCCAGAGACATTTATTGGCAATAAAACCTGATGGACAAGGTGATGTTTCAAACAGTCATATTGTTTGGCGATCTACAGAGGGGGCTTATTACGTACCCTCACCGATTGTTGCTGGCGATTATCTGCTAACCACCATGACCAATGGTCAGGTACATTGCATTGAAGCAGCCACCGGAAAAATTCTGTGGAAAGAAAATCTGGGAAAGCAGTATTCATCGGCGGTATCTGCAAATGGATTGGTGTACATGCCTAATGACGAAGGAACAATTACCATTATTAAACCCGGACCGAAATATGAAAGCGTTGCGAAAAACAGCATCGGCGAAACAATGTTCGCTTCACCTGCCATCAGCAATAGAAAAATTTATCTTCGAGGTGTTAAGCACATTTTTTGCATTGGAAAACCATAAATTGAAGCTAGTGTATTCAGCAAACTAATTCACACTAATTCAGAAAAGTTATATATCAGTAATCGAATGAATTAACTTACTTTGGATTTTAGCCTCATTCCGTGTTCTCCAGTATAACGGCAATAAAAAGAATAAGCTCAGTATAAAAAAGACAGTGATCGCAAGTACCGAAAAACGCATACTTCCGGTAAGTGCCTCAATGGCTCCAAAACTAAAGGTACCGACAACCGTGGCCAGTTTTTCCATCACATCGTAAAAGCTGAAGAAAGAAGTGTGGTCGGTTGTATCGGCAGGAAGCATTTTTGAGTACGTGCTGCGTGCCAGCGATTGCGAACCGCCCATAACAATACCAATGAAAAAGGCTACTGTCAAAAATCCTGCCGCATCAGTAATAAAATAAGCACTTACACAAATCAGAGCCCAAGCAATTACTGTTATCATGAGTGCTTTTAGATTGCCAATTTTTTCAGAAATTCGGGCAAACATCAACGCTCCAACCATTCCGACCAATTGGATGGCAAGAACTGTAGGAATGAGCACATCTTCTTTCAGTCCTATTTGCTTTTCGCCGTAAGTAGCTGCCATAAACATGGTGGTCAGCACGCCCATCATCATGAAAAAAAAGCCAGTGAGGTACATGCTCAACCGATAAGACTTCCTGATCTGATTGAATACGGTCCGCAATTCTTTGTATCCGTTGGTCCAAACCGATTCTCTTTTTATTCTCTTACGAAAAGTATATTTGGGCAACCGTTTAAAGGTGATTTGAGAAAATCCGATCCACCAGATAAAAACAGTTATGAACGAGATACGCGCCGGCAATGAACTATTGGCAGCAATACCGAACAGCCCAGGCTGCATGATCATCAACAGGTTAAAAAGCAGCAATACCACGCCACCCAGGTAGCCCATGGAATATCCACGAGCACTGATGCGATCCTGATCCTCCGGTTCCGCAATAACCGGAAGAAAGGAATTGTAGAAAACGATGCTTCCTCCATAACCGATGGTCCCGAGCGTAAAAGCAATTACTCCCAGTTCAATGTGGTTGCTATCGAAAAAGAACAAAGCGCCACAAGCCGAGGCTCCAATCAGGGTAAAGGCACGCATAAACCCTTTCCGGCGTCCGGAATAATCGGCCATCGATGAAAACAGCGGTGACATAATGGCTACTAACAGATGGGCAGCAGCAATGGCCCAGGAATAAAGCACAGTATTGACAACCGGCACACCAAAAAAGGAAATTGTAAAATCATCACCAGTACGGGTTACCGTGTTGTAATAAATTGGAAAGATTGCTGATGCGATGGTAAGCTGATAAACCGAATTGGCCCAGTCGTACATCACCCAGCCCCGGACAACTCGTTTGTCGCCTTTCACGATGGTTTGAACGTCATTTCGCCTGATCATAATAGCACTCTACTGTTTTATGGTTGCTAATTAATTCTTATTAAAAAACCTAGTTAAATGTAAACCTAGTTAATTTTTTGACCTCATTCTATACTGCAAAAGAGAAAATGACACGTTTCTGACTGAAAAATCTATCAGATGCTGCAATTTTTTCTCTGGGAATAGATCTCAAAAAGTAATAATGACGAAAGGAGAAGGTCGCTTTAGAAGCAATAAGTATATCTGTATTAGAAACAGATTTCTCTTTTCAAATTTGTAATCAGTTGAAATTTATTTGCAGCGTTAAAAACCACCGTCTATGACGGTGGTAATGATTAAAAGGCTTTGCCTGAATAGCTTTGCCCATGAACATTAAAAATTATTAATCATGGGTAAATTTAGGCAATTATCACATGTGTACTACAAGTGTGAGTACCATGTTGTATTTGTTCCGAAGTATCGTTTTCGGATACTTACGGGCACCGTAAAAAATCTGATTGATCATGATATCAGAGCAATAAGTCAATGGAAAGAAGTTGAAGTTCTGGAGCTCAATGCACAGGCAGATCATGTTCATCTCGTTTGTTCAATTCCTCCCAAGATATCAGTCTCTGATTTCATGGGAATATTGAAGGGTAAGCTGGCAATACGGGTATTCAAGTCTTATCCTGAGTTAAAACAAAAGCCATACTGGGGCAATCACTTTTGGGCAAAGGGTTACTTCATAAGTACCATTGGATTGGATGAGGACATGATACTGAGATACGTTCGTCATCAAGAGAAGGAAGAACGTAAAAGAGAATAGCGTTAATGTGCTCCCCCTTTTAGGGGAAACTGAAATTAAAGCCACCTCCTTTGGGGGTGGTAGTTTACTATAATTAAGACTAAAATCCTAATTTTTTTCGAGTTTGACTCTTCTCATTTTGTAGTTTTGATTTTTTGACAAATCCTGGATTCCAAAATCTTACTTCAACGCTTTTTTTGTTTGCTTCATGCTTATGTCGTTTTGATAAATAAGCAGCGAATATTTCAGAACCAATGGCTTGTCGAAAGGAATGGCAACTGGGTTTCGGCCTGGGAAAGCTGCATTTTGCATACTTGCTTTTTTTCGTAAAATCCAACTGGCATTTGGTGCCGGATTTTGCGGATTACTCCAGATTACTACGCCGCCTTTCTTGCCTTCCTTCAGAAGCGATCCGGCGATTTTCATTATATTTCCGGCATCAACAGCTGTGTTCAATGGTTCAACTGCGCCATTTTTGCCTGAAAAGGAAACATCTTTTGGCAATTTTAACCGGACAGAAAAACCGCTGTAACCTTTTTCGTCATCTGATCCACCGATCGATAACCTGTCAACCAAAGGTTTCAGGCTGATTTCAAAATCAATCCGGCGATAATTATCTGCATGGGGATAAATCCACATCCGGGTAATTTCTTTCAGGTAAGATTCATTTCCTTCTTTCCACAGAGGAGATTTCCATTCCACCGTTGTGCTGACGACTCCAACTTCCTTTTGTAGTTTATATTCGAAATTGGTTACTTTTTGCTGAAAGTTTTTTAGTTCCCAGCCATCAGAAACCGGTTTGCCATCAATCAAAATCTGGTGCCAGGCCCAAAATATTCCCCGGTGATGCAGGTGATCAACAGGAAAATCTTCGGTCAGGCGATTGCTATCCAAACCATACAACGGATGCAGGTAATTGCAGCGGGAATATAAGCCATTGATTGCTTTGGGAGTTTTCTGATAAAAGCAGATGCTGTCTTTTCCTTCCATAAACAGAAACCCATTGTTTTTAACAACCATATTAATCTGGGATTTTCCGCTAAACGACAGGAAAATAAACAGTAGTACCGGAATAAGTCTGAGCATGTCGTTAGTTTTAGTTTCGTTTCAGATTGACGAAAATAAACAGAAGGATTGATAAATTAGCTGACGATTGGTAATTACAGAAAAAAAAGAGGAACGAATTTTACCAAACAAAAAACTCCCAGGAAATTTTCTGGGAGTTTTGTACTATTGAATTGTAGCTTGATTAGTCAGTTAGATGGCGCTGCAACTGATTATTCTTTTTACAGTTTTGGTTCCCAGCCTTTCTGGTATTCACGATCCCAAAGTTTCATGGCGTCCTTATCCAGAATATGGCCATTTTCAGGATTAACCTTAAATGTTTTATTAATCCGGTAGGCAATATTGGAATAGTGAACCATCATCTGGCTGATTGCACCTTCTTCAATCGGAGAGTTCAGTTTGTTTTCCTTTCCTCGGATGACGTTGAAAAAATTAGCTATGTGAGCGTCGGTCATATCGCCACCACCGCCAAGGGCAGTTCCGGCTTCGCTTCCCGATGATTTGCTGTCTTTGATCTTTTTGCCCATCCTGTTGTACAACGAATAGCCATCTCTGTTGACAAAAACCGTCCCTTCACTTCCGTAAATAACGGTTCCTCGGTCTGCTCCGTAGGTGTTGTACCCTTCGCGGCTTTTACCGTCCCATTTGATGATTTTATTTCCAGGGAAACGGAATGTGGCATCCATAGTATCGTACATCACCCATCCGTCGTTTATAAAATGGCGCTTGGCGGCTTCTACGTTTACATAGTCAGGATATTTAACCTGAAGCGCCCAGCGGGCAACGTCCAATTCGTGGGTTGCGTTATTGCCGGCTTCGGCAGTTCCCCAAACCCATCCATACCAGTGCCAGTTGTAATCCCAGATGTTGTCCATGTATTCCATGTGCGGAGCCGGTCCTTGCCAGATTTCCCAGTTGAGACCTTCAGGAACCGGAGCTTTTTTGGCAACAGGCACTTCGCCACGATTGTTCGAATAAAATGCAACAGCTTTGTAAACATCGCCAATGACTCCTTTGTGAATTTCGCCGATAATCTCCTGTGATTCTTTGGCCGAGCGTTGCTGGTTTCCCATTTGCACCACTTTTCCGTATTTCTTCTGAAAAGCAACCAGCAGTTCGCCTTCACGCGGGTTATGACTGCATGGTTTCTCAATGTAAACATGTTTACCTGCCTGCATGGCCATCCAGGTTCCCGGAGCATGCCAGTGGTCGGGGGCTGCATTAAAAATGGCATCAACGCTCTGGTCGTTCCAAACCTCATGAATATCGTTAACGAGTTTGGCTTTCCCCGAAATTTTTCCATTCAGGTCTTTCCCTACTTTTTCGCGCTGTTTTTTCATTACATCGCAGATGTAGGCCACATCCACATTGTTGTTTCTTATCTTTCAATGCTGCATAGTAAGCGCTTACCCGACGTCCGCAGCCCATCAGTGCAATATTCAGCCGATCGTTGGCGCCAACAATCCGCGAATAGCTTTTTGCGCTAAATCCTGAAGCCATCCCGCCAATAGTAATCCCAGCAGCGCCAACGGCAACATTGCGTATAAATTCCCTGCGATTTGTACTCATGATTTTATTTTTTTTAATTAATAACAGCCAAAATTCCTTTCACATAACCCAATGATTCGGCCAAACCAGGAACTGGGTCTTTGTCATCTTTTTCGTATTCGAACGAAAGGATTCCGGAGAATTTCATTTTAATCACGGTTTTCAGGAACCCAGGCATATCAATTACTCCGCGTCCGATTTCGATGGCTTTACCGTTGCTGTCTGAACTGGTCACATCTTTCAGGTGAATTTCAAAGATACGGTCGAAATAGTCTTTCAGGTCGGCTGACGGATCGCGCTGTATGCGCTGAGTGTGGCCAATATCCAGGCAAAGTCCCATCCGGGCATCCATATTTTTGATGAGCACATAAGCGCTTTCACAGCTTGGATATACTTTATCGCCCGGTCCATGATTGTGAATGGCCAGCCGAATGTTGTATTCCTTCACTTTCTTTCGACGTACGGAAGCAGTTCATGTTGCGGTACGCCGATGATCATGTTCATTCCGGCTTTTCGTGCATATTCAAATGCAGCGTCCGCTTCGGCTTCCGATTTCATATAAATAACGCCGCCTGATCCATTTCAACACCGGCATCCTTGCATTTTTTTACGGCTTCAGCAATTTCTGCATCGGTCGAATTTAATTTCAGGTGCATATCTTTCAATGAAATATGCCTGATATCGAGCCGCTGACAACAGCCAAAGCATCATCCAGTTTCATTTTCCGGAGTGTATAGGAAGCAAGACCCCAACGAATGGGCAGGATTTACCTTTTTTGCAGGAACTGGTCCCGAGAGGCAACGCTTGCATAGCCATAACAGCCATTCCAAGTCCTGATAATTCAAAAAGTTGCGACGGTTGGAACTCATGATCTTATAATTTTCTGATTTTTAGACTTCTGAATTTTACCTGGTCGTTGTGGTACTGAAGAAAAATCGGTGTTTCTTTTAACATGGCAAACCCTTCGGCTTTAGCAAATTTACTTCGGGCAACTGCGGCTTTAAAGCTGTCGGAACCGCGCACATAATCGACTACTTTGACGCCGTTCAGCCAATGTTCAACATGGTTGTCGGGGTACACCACAATTCGTCCGATATTCCATTCACCGGCAGGTTTGGTAAAACGTTCTTCTTTTTCGCAGGAATAAGGTCGTAAAGCGAGCCCATGGTACGATCGCCGCCTTCGCCAAGTTTAGCATCCGGATGCCGTTTGTCATCGAGTACCTGATATTCAGACCAACGTTTGACCCACCATTTCCGAAGAAATATTTCACACCACTGTTTGAGCCTCAGCAAAATTGAATTCAAATTCAGTTCAAAAGCTGAATATTTGCTGGTTGTAACAATGTCGACTCCTTTCACCGGAGTTTCCTTGCGGTTAGGCATTGCCATCAAGGTTCCGTCTGTAACTGTCCATCCCTGATCAGAAAATTGTCTTTTCCAAGTGCGGTCCATCCATTGGTTGTTTTGCCATCAAAAAGCAGGGTCCAGCCTTGTTCTTTCTCGGCTTTGCTCAGGTTATTCGGCAACAGGTTAACACAAAAACGTCGGGCGTTTCGGTGGCTTTCAGATCGGTCGTTTTAATTTTGATGTTTTTCCAGCGAATTTGTTTTCCTTCTTTGTCTTTTGCAGTACCGATGCCGTGAACCTGAAGCGCAATCAATCCGCTTGGAGTCATATCGTCGAGCACATAAGCAACCGGAGTTCCGTTCAACCAGGTACGATGCTGTTTCCCACACATCAATGCGGTAATGATTCCATTCTCCCAATTTAAAAGCTTTTTTTGCTTCAGGATTTAACTCGTTGGTGTACAGCCATCCGCGACGAGCTTCGTCGTAAATGCCACCGCTCCATGCACGGGAAGAGGGGTCAACTTCGCATTGATAACCGTGTACCCGGCCATTCATTACTTCCGGTTTGCTGATACTACGAATCTGGATTCCGGAATTCATGTCATTTTCAACCAGAAGATCGAGTTCCAGAATGAAATCACCGTAATCTTTGTCGGTGCAGAGAAAAGAGTTGGGCGTATTTAAAACCGTTGTACCAACGATTTCACCTTTTTCAACATGGTATTTGGCCTGACCGTTAAGTTGATGCCAACCCGTCAGATCTTTACCGTTGAAAAGCGATTGCCAGCCACCTTTATCCTTTGCAAAAATTGGAGAAGCCAGTAGCAAGGCGGCAAGTAGAATTTGAAATTTTCTCATGTGAGTCTGATTTTATGATTAGATTAAATTTTCCGTGTGCGGTAACGGAAACAAAAATAGAAATTAAAATGAATTTTAGTTCCATGTTTTTGAACACAAACAAATGTTTGTTGACGATTTTCGTTTTTAAGCTTTCTCAATTTGGCAAACGACTTTTGATTACTTTTGTTTTTACACATTCTTCCGTTTTATGAAGCTTGCCATTCTTGTTATTTACGGATTAATTCTGCTTTTGATCGGAATTTATTCGGCCTTGAAAATCAAAACCCCGTTCGATTATTTTCTGGCCGGGAAGAAAACCGGCGTATGGCAGATTTCGGGGAGTTTACTGGCCACTATTTTAGGAGGATCGGCTATTCTGGGTACAATTGGCCTGAGTGCCAGTCAGTCATGGGCTTCCTCGTGGTATATTCTGTCGGCCAGTCTGGGTTTATTCGGATTGCTACCCATTGTTCGGAAAGTTTACCGACTTGGAAAATTCACCTTGCCTGAACTGATTGGACAGTATTACGGCGAGCCGGCCCGGAAAGTCACGTCGCTGATTATTCCGGTAGCATGGCTTGGGGTTGTGGCCGCACAAATCATTGCAGGGGCGCAAATCCTGGTAAGTTTTTTCAATATGAACTATTCCTCCGGTGTTTTTCTGACCGGATTTATTTTCCTGATTTATACTTACATCGGTGGCCAGATATCGGTGATGAAAACCGACTTGTTTCAGTCCTTTTTCATTCTGGCAGGAGTGATTCTGACTGCCGTGATAATATCCGGATCGAAAACCAGCGCGGTGCCAGATTTTACCACCGATTTTCCGTTTAACAAGCAGTATTTTCCGCTCGATTTATTCATCATGATTCTGACTTTTTCGAGCACTTTTGTTGTTGGTCCCGACATTTATTCCCGTGTGTTTTGTGCAAAAGATTCGAAAACGGCTTTTCGCAGCGTTTTGATTGTTGCTCTGATCTTGGTTCCATTTGCCTTTGTGTTGTCATATATAGGGATTTATGCCGCTACTTTTCATTCAGGAGCGCAGAACAGCTCTACATTGGTTAATCTGGCCGATGTATATTTGCCGGAGTGGGCTTCCGGGTTGCTGGTCGCCGCCCTGATTTCAGCGGTACTTTCAACTGCATCAACAACGTTGCTGACTGCTGCCATGATTTTGAGCGAGCTGGTTCATAAAGACATCAATAATGCCCGATCGTTCAGACAGACCAAACTGCTAATAATCCTGGTTGGCGTGTTGAGTATCCTGATTTCGCTAAAAATAACCTCTATCGTTTCGTCGTTATTACTTGCATTATCATTTTATTCCGGGGCTTTCATCATTCCCATGGTGGCTGCTCTGTTCAACCTTCCGTACAACAAGCGGTTCGCTATTGCAGCCATGCTGTCGGGCGGTATTCTGGCTCTTTCCGGAAAGCTGATGATGATCTTTAATCATCCTGAAGTTGGGCAATATGTGCTGATATCGGGATTTATTGTGAATGTTTTGTTACTATTTTTACCTTTCGGGAAGGAAAGAAAAAACATATAAACTATTCGATGATGAAATCACTTGTACTTGAGAAATACAACGAATTCTCGCTTCAGGAAACTGAAATCCCGGAGGTAAAGTCCGGATGGGTACTGATTAAAGTTGAAGCCTGTGGCATTTGTGGAAGCGATGTTCACGGTATGGATGGTAGTACCGGCCGACGCCAGCCGCCAGTCATCATGGGGCACGAAGCTTCGGGAACCATTTCTAAACTGGGTGAGAATGTCAGTAACTGGGAAATTGGTGACCGGGTTACTTTTGACTCGACCATTTCGTGCGGCGAGTGCTATTATTGCCAGCGTGGTGACATTAATTTGTGCAATAACCGCCGGGTATTGGGCGTGTCGTGCAATGAGTACCGGCAGAACGGCGCCTTTGCCGAGTTTGTGGCTG
>CAXXKQ010000018.1:0-132545 GCA_963676535.2 Prolixibacteraceae bacterium
CGCTGGCTTTGCCGGTGAGCTTCCTGAAAAGTTACCCGATTTATGCCGGAGTTCAGGATGCGCTGGTTCAGTGGTGGTATGGTCACAATGCAGTGGCCTTCTTCCTGACCACACCCGTTTTCTTGGAATGATGTATTACTTTATACCGAAAGTTTCGGGCCGGCCAGTCTATTCCTATAAATTATCCATTGTAACACTTTTGGTCGCTCATTTTTCTTTATATCTGGGCCGGTCCGCACCATTTGCTATACAGCTCACTGCCCGACTGGCTTCAGGCGCTTGGAACCACATTCTCAGTCATGTTGATTGCCCCCGAGTTGGGGAGGTATGATTAACGGTTTGATGACCCTGCGCGGCGCCTGGGATAAAGTTCGTAAAGATCCCGTGCTGAAAATGTTTGTCGTGGGAATAACCGCGTATGGGATGTCGACTTTTGAGGGCCCCATGCTGTCGTTTAAAACCGTAAAATGCCATCAGTCATTTCACCGACTGGACCATCGGCCACGTACACATTGGAGCTTTGGGATGGAACGGACTTTTAACTTTTGGAATGATCTACTGGCTGATTCCACGCCTTTACAATACCAAACTGTATTCAACCAAACTGGCCAACATTCATTTCTGGATTGCTACGCTTGGAATTGTGTTTTTATGCCGTTCCGCTTTACATTGGCGGTATCACGCAGGCTTTGATGTGGAAGCAGTTTACTCCGGATGATTCCTGATGTATCCCAATTTCCTGGAAACGGTGGCCCAACTGATCCCGATGTACACCATTCGCGCTTTCGGTGGCGCCCTGTACGTTTCAGGTATTTTGATTCTGGTATACAACATCGTAAAACAGCCAAAGCCGGCTCATTCCTGCTGAAGAAGAAGCCGAAGCCCCTGCACTATATGCTGAACCTGATATGAAGACTGAATCAGAAAGCTGGCACCGTTTCCTCGAACGGAAACCGGTCCGGTTCCTGATTTTTGCAACCTTTGCGATTCTGATCGGTGGAGTCGTGGAAGTCATTCCGACTTACCTGATCAAATCCAATATCCCGACCATTACCAGCGTAAAACCATATACCCCCGCTCGAATTACAGGGACGCGACATTTACGTGAAGGAAGGGCTGTTACAATTGCCATTCGCAAATGGTGAGGCCATTCGGTCGGAAACCGAACGATATGGCGAATACTCCAAAGCAGGCGAATCGGTTTATGACCATCCGTTCCAGTTCGGATCGAAACGCACCGGACCTGATCTGGCCCGCGAAGGCGTAAAAAACCGGTAAAATTTACAAGCCAAACTCCCTGGCATTACAACCATTTTATCGATCCGCAGAAGATGAACGAAGCTTCCATTATGCCTAAAATACCCGTGGCTGGCCAAAAAGGAAATCGACATCGCCTCAACTCCGGGCAAAATCAGGGCAATGAAAAATCTGGGAGTCCCCTACCCCGACAACTATGAACATCAGGCTATCAACGACCTGAAAGCACAGGCCGACAGCATCGCCAAAGATTTGGCTGTTGCGGGAATTCAGACCGACAGCAATCGTGAAATCATTGCGCTGATCGCCTATATTCAGCGACTCGGTGTCGACATTACCAGCAAAACCGAAAAAAAATAAAGTATGTACAAAGAGACTTTACAGACGATCTCTCATGTCGAGATTTATGCCATGGTCGGGTTCATCATATTCTTTACTTTTTTCATTTTCGTGGCTGTTCATGCTTTCAGGATGGGTAAAGATGAAGTAACCCGGCTTAGCAATATGCCGCTGGATGATCAGGATATTGAACAAGCGAAAGAATAAAAGGCAATCAGCTGAGAAATAAATCAATTCAAAACAAATCGAAAACCGCAAAATACGCAGTTATGCAAACCAATGAAGACAAACCACTGAATACGCCAACCGATAATCATTCCGAAGTTGACGAAGCAACTCAGATTAAATATCTTTGGGCGGCCATGAGTTCGACGGCATCAAAGAACTCGACAACCCGCTGCCGCCCTGGTTGAAATACATTTTTAACGTTTCTATCGTAGTATCTTTCTCATACCTGGTATTGGTTTTTGTGTTCGAAGACGAAGACATCATTCAACGAAAGGAATACCGCAAGGAAATGATGGCGGCCAGGGCTAAAACCGAAGTTGCTGTGAAAGAAGAAGCTGTAAAGAGCGCAGCTCAACCCATGACTCCGGAGCAAATTCAGGCTGCAGGGAAAGTTGTATTCGACAAAATATGCTATGTATGCCATGGAAAGTTTGGTGAAGGATTAGTCGGACCAAATTTTACGGACGATTACTGGATTCATGGCGGACGTCCCGAAGATCTGAAGAAAGTAATTATTGAAGGGGTACTGGATAAAGGGATGATCTCCTATAAAAGTCAGCTGAACAATACCCAGATTGACAATGTGATCGCATATATTCTGAGTTTGCAGGGAACCAATCCCCCGAATCCGAAAGCGCCGCAGGGCGAGAAGGTGGTGAAGAAATAAAGCCACATCCCCAACCCTTCCCCCAAATAGGGAAGGGAGTTTGAGCAGCATGGATTCCAAGTGTCAGATCATTGAAAAAAGCAATATGCGCAAAAATAAATCTACGAATACTGGTTCTTTAAGCCCCCTTTGCCGGGGGGAATTGAGGGGAGGTTGTTAATGGAAATCCCTGAAAATTACCAGGAAACTACATTTAGGGATCGCCCGTCAACCTTTGGGAAAGATGGTAAACGGGTTTGGCTTTTTCCGCGGATGCCCAAAGGGAAATTATATAACATCAGGCGAATCATTGCCTGGTCGCTGCTGGTATTTTTCTACCTGGCACCTTTCCTGAAGTTCAGGGGAGAAACCACTCATTTTTCTAAATTTTCTGGAAAGGAAATTTATCCTTTTTGGAAATACGTTTTATCCCCAGGATTTTCACCTGCTGGTATTGGCTGTTATCGCACTCATCGTTTTCATTGTACTTTTTACGGTTATTTACGGCCGCATTTTCTGTGGATGGATATGCCCCGCAAACGTTTTTTCTGGAGTTCCTCTACCGACCGATTGAATACCTGATTGACGGCAATCCGGAGGAACAGCAAAAGTTGGCAGAACAAGACACCGATGCAATAAAAATCCTGAAACGAATTTTGAAGCATGGAATATACCTGTGCATTTCCTTTTTTAACATTTTGACTTTTGTGGCCTATGTAACCGGCGCCAGCAAGCTATTCGAAATCATGGATGCCTGGCCTCTGGAAAGGTTTGGTCTGCTGATGGGAGTTTTGGCCTTCACTGGGGCACATTATTTTGTTTTTGCCTGGTTTCGCGAGCAGGTTTGTACCGTAGTTTGTCCATACGGAAGATTGCAGGGGAGTCATGCTCGATGTTAATACCATTGTCGTTGCATACGATTACAAACGAGGCGAACCGCGGGGAAAAGGCGAACGGGGTGTTAAAGGCGACTGCATCAACTGTTACAGTTGTGTGGCTGTTTGCCCAACCGGAATCGACATCAGGAACGGTACCCAGTTGGAGTGTATCAATTGCGCTGCCTGCATTGATGCCTGCAATGCCATAATGAAGAAAGTCCGGAAACCTTCGGGATTAATCCGGTTTGCTTCTGAAAAATCGATTTCTGAAGGACAAAAAGTTAAATTCAATGCCCGCGTGATAGCATATTCCATCGTACTTGCTGGCTTATTAATACTAATAATATACTTATTTACGATTCGAGGGAGTGTTGAAACAACCATCATCCGTTCGCAGGGAACCATGTTTCAGGAGTATGGAACTGATCGTTACAGCAATTTATACAACCTGCAGACGATCAACAAAACCAATTCTGAAGTCAGCATCGAACTGAAATTACTGTCTCCTGAAGGCGAAATCATGCTGATGGGCGATCCGCTGAAAATCGAAAAGGGAGAAGTTGCCGACCGAAACCTGCTTATTGTGCTGAAAAAAGAAAACGTAAAATCGTCGAATAGTCATTTGGAGATTGGGATTTTCGAAAACGGGAAGCAAATCGACAAGCTGAGTTCAACTTTTGTAGGACCCAATTCGCTGGATAAGCAGCCTCTCTAAATCTCCCCACAAGGGAAGACTTTTGATTGGCAGATTTAGAACATACGCACGATGTACAAAAAATATAAACCTGTATAGTTTCTCTTTTGGCCCCTCTTGAGGAGGGGATTGGGGGAGGCTCTTAATGTGAAACTATGAAATAGCCATGTGTGACAAATCCCACACAAACCGAAACTGAATAAATGGCTATTTCATCCCGTTGGAAGCTAAATTGAAAAATTGTTGCGGATACGAAAATTGCAAAAACCTAAATTGAAAATTTATACGGATGAAATTTAACTGGGGAACAGGCATCGTAATTGCCATGATTGTAATGATTACCGGAATGCTAGTGTTGGTGTCGGTTGCCATTCGGCAGAATTTCGATCTGGTCGACAATGATTACTATCAAAAATCGATCAATTATCAGCAACACATCGAAAAAGTGAGAAACAACGAAGCGCTTCCGGAAAAAATCAGAATAGAACTTTCGGATGGTTCTCTCCGTCTGAACTTTCCCGGATTGAGCGGATACCGGGATTTTTCGGGTGAGATACATTTTTACAGTCCCGTTGAGCAAAAACGAGACCTGATTGTTCCTATTCAGCCCGAAAGCAGTTTGGTACAGGTCATTGATCTGAAAAATTTAGAGAAGGGCCGGTATCAGATCAAAATTGACTGGAAAGTCAAAGGCACCGGATATTATCAGGAAGAAGAAATTGTATTACCGTAAGGATATACGATCGTACATCTCAACAAAAAAAGAATATGGAATTCATTACACCTTTAACGATCGGATTAATTGGAAGTCTTCACTGCATGGGCATGTGCGGCCCGATAGTGGTTGCTCTTCCATTGAAGAAACACAATCTGTTAACGAAAATATCAGGAGCTATTCTGTACAATTCGGGAAGGGTAATCACTTACAGTTTGCTGGGAGTTGTATTCGGGTTGCTTGGCCGTGGAATTCATCTGGCCGGCTTTCAGCAATGGACCTCTATTTTGCTGGGAGTTATCCTGATCATCAGCGTTTTGTTTCCGTTGGTTTTCAGAGAGAAAATAACTATCGGGAATTTGCTCAGCGGTTTTGCCTCACGCCTGATCATCCGGTTGAAAAAACTGTTTGCCGATCGTTCGTATTTTTCGCTCGTCATGATTGGTCTGCTGAACGGACTATTGCCCTGCGGGCTGGTTTATGTTGCCATTGCCGGAGCCATCAACTCAGGAACTGTACTTTCAGGGGCACTCTTCATGGCTTTTTTTGGAATTGGCACGATTCCGCTGCTCCTGTTGGCCACTCTTGCCAGCGATGCCATCGGCCAACAGCTCAGGCTTCGGGTTCAGAAAATTGTGCCCGTCTTCGTTTTTATGCTTGGCGTACTTTTCATCCTGAGAGGAATGTCGCTCGGGATTCCATACATCAGCCCAACCAGCGAAAAACTGGAGCCCAAAGAGATAGTTGAAAAAGGTAGTTGTTGTAAATAGCCCGCAGACTGAAAAAAATTAAAAAAAGAATACAATAATTCGGGATTCAATAAACATTCACAGCCTTTTGTGGTTTCTAAGGCTGAACGATCCAAGTAAAAAGTCAAAAGTAAAAAGTGGAAGGGAAGGCAGTGGTGAAGAGGAAGACTGGCTTTAAGTATGGAAATGAGATAAAACCAAAAATCAGGATGAACCAAAATCTAAGTTTCAGCATGAATCAGAATGTCAACCAACCAGGTATTTTTCTTCAGTCGGTTAATGTTGTCTCTCGTGCCATTTCATGGAAGCTTATTCCCGTTCTGATTCTCATTTTATTTTTTTCAGCCTTAAATGTTACCGGGCAAAAACCCTTTAACGACCTGACCAAAGATCCGGAAATTGGAATTATTGAACATCTGGACGCTTTCCTTCCGACCGATATCTACCTCATCGACGAGAACAACCAAAAAGTTCTGCTTACCGATTTAATCGATAAACCAACCATTATTAACTGGGTTTATTTTCGTTGCCCCGGAATTTGCAGTCCGCTCATGGAAGGTCTGTCCAAAGTGATGGACGAATCGGATCTGATTCCCGGAGTCGATTATCAGGTATTGACCATCAGTTTCGATCCAAGGGAAACCATTGATCTGGGCATCCGGAAAAAAGCCAATTACCTGAACCTGGTAACTAAAAAAGAAGCCATTGCCAAAGGCTGGAAATTTTTTGTTTCGGATAGCTCAAGTATTGCCAAAGGAACCAATGCAACCGGATTCAAATACAAACGGACAGGGAAGGATTTCACACACGCGGCTTCGGTTTGTGTGGTCAGCCCGAAAGGTAAAATCACCCGCTATTTGAATGGAATTTATTTTCTGCCATTCGACTTCAAGATGGCTATTATTGAATCTTCCAAAGGCATGTCGGCGCCAACCATCAATAAAATAATGCAGTACTGTTTTTCTTATGATCCGGTTGGCCAGGCTTATGTGCTAAATGTAACCAAAATTTCAGGAACGCTGATCCTGTTTTTTGCTTTGGTATTCTTCCTGATCCTGATATTCAAACCCAAAAGAAAAATAAACAAATAGATCCGATATATGCAAACAGTTCAAATTCCACACGATGTAAGTTACCTCGATTACAAAGGGAAATACAAGGGAATATTCAGTTGGATTTTCTCGACCGACCACAAACGGATTGCCCTGCTATACATGTTTTCCATGATGACCATGTTTATTGTCGGCGCTTTACTGGGACTAGCAATGAAACTCGAATTGATTGCCCCGGGCAGGACCATTATGGGGCCGCAAAGTTACAATGCTGTATTCACCGTTCACGGGGTGATCATGATCTTCATGATCGTAATTCCGGGACTATCGGCCACGTTTGGAAATTTTATGCTGCCCATCATGATTGGGGCCAAAGACGTGGCTTTCCCGAAGGTGAATCTGCTGTCGTGGTATTTCTATGTCGCGGGGGCTATTCTGGTAGTTGCTTCCGTCCTTTTCGGAAACGGAACTCCTGATACTGGCTGGACCTTTTATGCACCCTATAGCTTTAAGACGGGAACCAACCTGTTGCCCGCCATATTCGGCGCTTTCATTTTAGGTTTTTCGTCCATCTTAACCGGATTGAACTTCATCGTAACCATTCACCGGATGCGTGCCCCGGGAATGACCTGGTTTAAAATGCCGTTGTTTCCCTGGTCGCTGTACGGAACGGCATGGATTCAGTTGCTGGCTACCCCGGTAGTTGGAATTACCTTATTGTTAGTCTCCCTGGAGCGAATCTTCGGTATTGGAGTTTTCGACCCGGCACTGGGCGGCGACCCGATTTTATATCAGCATCTGTTCTGGATTTATTCACATCCGGCAGTTTATGTGATGATCCTTCCGGCTATGGGAGCCATCTCTGAAATCATCCCGACATTTTCGCAAAAACATATTTTTGGATATAAAGCCATTATCGGTTCAACTTTGGCCATTGCGTTTGTAGGTTACTTTGTCTGGGGTCACCACATGTTTACTTCCGGAATGAGCGGGACCGCACAATATACATTTTCGGTATTGACTTTTTTGGTAGCGATTCCCAGTGCCATCAAAGTATTCAACTGGATTTCGACCATGCACAAAGGCTCCATTAATCCGGAAATACCCTTCTTATGGGCTGTAACGTTTATTTTTGTGTTCATGATCGGGGGTTTCTCCGGATTAGTTCTCGGAGCATTGGCAACCAACGTTTATGTGCACGATACAGCATTTGTGGTGGCACATTTTCACTTTATAGTTTTTGGTGGAGTAGGCTTTTCATTTTTTGGCGCCATTCACTACTGGTATCCCAAAATGTTCGGAAGAATGTACGACAAAGCCTGGGCTAAAATTGGATGGGCATTTTTTACTGTTGGATTCCTGACCTTATATTCACCGATGTTCTACCTCGGAATGATGGGAATGCCTCGCCGTTACTACGATTATTTACCAGAATTCCACGCCGCCAATATTCTTTCATCGCTGGGTTCATGGGTTATGGCATTCGGACTGGCAATTATTATCATCAACCTGTTCCGATCGGCTAAAAACGGACCAGTCGCCGAAATGAATCCGTGGCACGGAAAAACCCTGGAATGGACAATACCCTCACCTCCCCCGGTTGAGAATTTTGAAGAAATACCTGTTTACGGCGAAAAAGACGGACCTTACGAATATTAATCATTGGACACCTTTCTATGGAACATGTAACACAACATCCAGATCCGCATTACGACCAGGAAGCATCCAAACTGGGCATGTGGCTTTTTATATTCACCGAATTACTCCTCTTTGGTGGTTTATTCCTTATTTATTCCATCTACCGGTTTATGAATCCGGAAGCCTTTAAACTGGCCGGGCACGAACTGAACATGACCATCGGAGCACTGAACACCATCATTCTGCTGGTAAGCAGTATGACTATTGCCATGTCGACTTCAGCACTTCAGAAAAAAAATAAGGGATTGACCGTGCTTCTGCTCGAAATCACCATCATGCTGGCGCTTATTTTCCTGATCAACAAATATTTTGAGTGGGGGGTGAAATTTGAACACGGAATATGGCCGGGTTCGGAACATCTCATCAACGACCTGAGCAAAGGTGAAATACTGTTTTTTGGCCTGTATTTCGTGATGACCGGATTACATGCCATTCACATCATCGTCGGAATGATTTTCATCATGATAACCTTGAACAAGGTTCAGAAAGGAACCGTCCATGCCGATCGCCCGTCGCTCCTCGAAAACGCTGGTTTGTACTGGCACCTGGTCGACCTGATTTGGATATTCCTCTTCCCGTTATTCTACTTAATACACTAAGAAAAGCATTCTGTCATGGAAAAAGAAAAACATCATATTGTTTCGTACAAGACCTATTTTTACATTCTGGTCACCTTGATTGCCCTGACATTCATGTCAATCGGAATCACCAGGATCAACCTGGGCGAATACTCGGTACTGGGGGCCATGATCTTTGCCACCATCAAATCCATTCTGGTTCTGACCTGGTTCATGCACCTGAAATTTGACCAGCCCTTTCTTCGGATCATGGTTGGCTTTGTGGTTTTGCTTTTCCTTGCGGTGATATTCATTACATTCTTAGATTACTATTTCAGATAAAAGCTATGTATATCTTATCCAATACTACCAACGCATCCAATTTTGTAACTGGCGTCGACAGGGCCTTCTTCTTCATCATGGGTGTTTCCTTTGTTTTCCTGATTGGATTAACATTTACCATGTTGTATTTCATTTACAAATACAATAAAAAGAAAAATCCGACAGCAACACAGATTAAAGGAAGTATTAAGCTCGAAATTATCTGGACCGTAATACCCACCATGCTGGTTTTGGTCATGTTTTATTATGGCTGGGCCGGTTGGGCGCCCATGAGGGAAGCACCGAAAGATACTTTTAACATCACCGTTACCGGCAGAATGTGGAACTATACTTTCCAGTACGAAAACGGAAAGACCACCGATACTCTTTTTGTACCGCTGAACAAAGCAGTAAAAATGAAACTGATTTCGCTCGATGTGATTCATGGCTTTTACATTCCTGAATTCCGGATCAAGGAAGATGTTGTTCCGGGCCGGGAAAAAATGTCCTGGTTTATTGCGCAACGCGAAGGACTTTTCGAATTATTTTGCTCTGAATACTGCGGAATGAACCACTCCTACATGTACACCTACGTAAAGGTTATGCCCGAACAAAAATTCAATTCATGGTATGTCGATACCACCAGGCATGTTGAAATAGCCGTCGATTCACCAACAGCTAATGGTAAGCGTATCATGAAAAATATTGGTTGCTTCGCCTGCCACACCGTTGATGGGAACAAACTGGTCGGACCATCTTTTAAAGGTATTTATGGTCATCAGGCCACAGTTATTACGGGTGGAAACGAGCGTGAAATAACTGTTGATGACGAATACATTAAACGTTCTATTTATGATCCGAATGCCGACGTGGTGAAAGGTTTTAATAAAGGGCTGATGCTCTCGTACAAGGGGCAGCTGTCCGATAGCGATGTGGCGCAGATTATTGAATATTTGAAGACGGTGAAATAAATCAAGACAAAAGGCAAAAGTAAAAAGTCACTTAAAAACTTCAGGGGCGCAATGAAAACGAGTCTGTTTTCGTGGATCAAAATAATCTCAGAGCTGGGCAAAGTACGCATATCTTTGCCCATTGCTTTATCTGCCTACACGGGCTATGCCTTGCAAACCGGACGATTCGACAGCAAGGCTGGGGTGCTCATGCTTGGCGTGTTCCTGATGTCGTGCAGTTCGGGAGCCATCAACCACCTCCAGGAATATCGGACCGATGCCCTGATGCCCCGCACGAAAAAGCGCCCGATTCCATCCGGTAAAATCAGGTTGAATACCGGCGTCCTGATTGCCCTTTCTTATTTTATTTCCGGCGCTCTCCTTTTGATTCTCAGCTTTCCGCTGATCGTTTTCCTGACCAGTCTGCTGACCCTGATTTCATACAATGCCATTTACACTCCCCTGAAAAAAGTGACTGCTTTTGCGGTGGTTCCCGGCTCACTGGTTGGAGCTTTGCCTCCTTACATCGGTTGGTTTGCAGGTGACGGTAATTGGAATGACGGACCTATTTTCGGGGTGGCACTGTTTTTCTTCATTGGCCAGATACCGCACTTCTGGCTGCTCCTGCTCATGTTCGGCAAGGAATATGAGCTGGCCGGCTTCCCCAGCCTGAATTCAGTGTTTAGCGACAACCAGATCAAACGGCTGAGTTTTACCTGGATTCTGGCCACCATTGCCACAGCTATTGTGGTTTCGGTAAAAGTTCTGGAAGGAAATGTGGCCTTGTTCTTCCTGCTGCTCTATATTTTCTATGTCCTGCTTTCGCTCACCGGAAGCCTTTTCATCAGCCACGATATCAAAGCCCGACCTGCCTTTTTTAAGCTGAATTTCCTGTATCTGCTGATGATGATTGTATTGATTGCCGATAGTTTGCTCAAATAAGAATTGATTCCATTTCCTTCTGACAAAACTCCCCAAAACAAAAAGACCCCGGAATTACCCGAGGCCTCTTGATTGTATCAATTGATTGGTTATTTATTTTGCTCTTTCCAGTGCGATGGTTTTGGTTGGCTGATCGCAAACGGTGGCAGGTCCCCAGTACTGGATAGGACCCGGATAAACAAACGAAGTTTCAATAGCCCATTTTTCGCGGTTGGCAGCCAGGTATTTGAACGGAGCACCTTCAAGTTCAACCAGCGCTTTCTGAATCACCGGTTTCATGTGTCCATGGCGACGTTCCATGTTCATCATCATGGTTACCGGAACACCACCGGCAATCCATTCAGCAGCAGGTGCAGTCAGGTTGCGAACCGACGACATGTAACCGGTTTTGCCTTCAGCAATCAGGAATGAGGCATTGTAGCCTAGTGCGTAGCAATAGTCGGCATCAAAATTCGATGGAGCTGCGCAACGGCCTTCATATCCGAAGAAGTGATACTGAGTACCAAATTTACCAACGAATTCACCTGTTTTTTTCATCTCCTTCAGTCGTGATTTTACCATTTCGCCCAGCAATTTCTCAGTTTCAATCAGCGAAACCTGAACGTTTCCGTGTGGGTCACGATCCAAAGTCAACTGATCGGCGATACCCGAAGGAAGCGAGGTATAAACTTTTGCAGATTCTGCTGATAAAATGCCGGCAACAAAAGCACGGCCTTCAGCTTTATCGGTAAACGATTTAAATTTCGTTTCTGATTCTGAACCTTCCACCAACAGATCGTTTAACTCGGCAATCAGAGCTTTCATTTCAGGAACAAATTCGACTAAACCTTCAGGAACTAAAGCAACACCGAAATTTTCGCCTTTGGCAGCGCGTTTGGCAACAATGCCAACGATATAATCAACAATTTCGCCAAGTGTTTGCTTTTTGGCGGCCACTTCCTCCGAAATCAAGGTGATGTTGGGCTGAGTTTGCAAGCCGCATTCCAAACCAATGTGAGAAGCCGAACGGCCCATCAGTTTGATGAAATGCCAGTACTTTTTGGCTGAGTTAGCGTCACGTTCGATGTTACCAATCAATTCAGAATACACTTTGGTAGCCGTATCGAAACCGAACGAAGTTTCGATCATGTCGTTTTTCAGGTCGCCATCGATGGTTTTAGGGCAGCCAATCACCTGGATTCCGGTATTTTTAGCCATATAGTATTCGGCCAGTACGCAGGCGTTGGTGTTACTGTCGTCACCACCAATGATGATCAGCGCCTGAATATTCAGCTGTTTCAGGATTTCAGCCCCCTTGTCGAACTGGGCAGTTTCTTCGAGTTTGGTACGACCCGAACCGATAATATCGAAACCACCTGTGTTGCGGTATTCGTCGATGATGTTAGCCGTTAGTTCCACATATTTGTGGTCCACCAAACCGCCGGGGCCGCCCCGAAAACCGTACAGTTTGCTGTCAGGATTGAGGTTTTTAATACCGTCAAAAATACCGGAGATGACGTTGTGCCCACCGGGAGCCTGACCTCCTGAGAGGATAACCCCGACATTCACTGCCGGATATTGTTTCTTCCCGCCGGTAGCCCCAAAGGTAATCATGGGCATACCATACGTGTTGGGAAACAGTTCCCGGATTTCTTTCTGATCGGCTACCGATTGAGTTTTTTCACCTTCAATCAGTTTAACCGACGATTTCAACGAGTTAGGAAGTTTGGGCTGATATTTAGCCCGTTCTGATTGCAATGCGCTGATGGTCATAGTTTTTATTTTTTGATAGGATTCATTCGTTACAAACCGTACAAAAATAAACTAAAACCCCGGCATTACCTGTCAGATTGTTAGCAGATTCAATCAAATTAAGAAAAATTTAAACCGTTGAGCCTACATCGACTTGGGGACATACTGAAAAGCAAGCTGTCCGCCCCGGGCTGATAAGTCCGTCCATTTATCCACCGGGAAATCAAGAGCCACGGTTGAGCAGGTCGGCATATCCGAATTGAAATATTTGACCAGGTTATAAGCCAGGTAATAAACTGTCGGATTATGGCCAAACACAAAAACTGTCTGAACATTTTCGGGTAGTTCGTGAAGCAGGTCGACAAAGCTTTGTGTGGTTAATCCTTCGTAAAGTGCAGGTTCCTGTCGAATCAGGGAAAACTCATAACCCATATTTTTGATAAATATGTGGGCAGTGTGCATGGTTCGGGTAGCCGGACTGGCAATTATCAAGTCTGGAGATATACCCATTTCCTTTAATTTTGAACTGATTTTTTCCGCATCATGGATACCCCGGTCTGTCAGGTCGCGATGAAAATCATCGTCATAGCCATAGGGTACCGATTTGGCATGCCTGACAATTATTACCCGTTTCATAGTTTTCTGTTTTACTCTTCCCAACAAAATTACAAATAAATAGTTTTGCAACAACAAGCTTCAAAAGGAGTTATATGTTGTGAAAAATCTCTAAAACAAGAAATCAGTTGGTGCTTCTCGAATTATTCAGAATGGTGAACTGTCTTTTTAAGGTGTTTCCGTGCTCATCAGTAAGTGTAATCAAATGAAGTCCGGGAGAGGGACACAATGCTTTCTGATGAAGGTAGCTGGTGGTTCCGATAAACTCCTGATCGAGATGCCAGAATATTTTTACAGCCGATTCGCGGTGAGCCACTTCAAAAACCACCACACCAGGCTTTCCGTCAACGGTTTTGGGAATAAAAATTTTGTCGTTCGAGCCCGGATAAATAAATTCCATAATCTGATGGTTGTTCTTTCCGTAATCAGCGCCAAACGGGACAGGCAAATAGGAGGGATTATACTTGCGGTAGTAATATTCCATGGCAGGCGGTAAAATAAACCACTTTTCAACCCGGACTGCATTAAAAACATTCGCATCCGACTGGTTTGTATGCTGATTTTCCGGAATACTCACCGTCTGGCAATACGGGCAAGGATCAGTTCTTAACCCGCTTGCCTGAATGGCTTCAGTTTTTATTTCCCTGCAATTTTTACCTGCCCTGTACCCGCTGTGTGCGCATACTTCGGCATAATTCATCTCCTCGTCCGGTCGCGGATGTGGCGGCGATTCGGGTAACAAATTCAGGATATTGAACATCAATGGTGCAGCGGCTGATACACCAACCAGCCCCGGGCGACCTTCGCCATTTGAATTACCAGCCCAGACGGCCACCACATAATCCGGTGTTGTGCCAACCGCCCAGGCATCGCGAAAGCCGAAGCTGGTTCCTGTTTTCCAGGCCACCTGTCGCGACGATTGAAAATATTCCCACCCCGAAAGTTCTTCGGGGCGATTCACCTCCAACAAAGCCTGAAAAGTGAACCAGATGGCATCGGCATCCAGAGCTGCTGCGCCTTTGCTAAGCATTCCCGGACGATTGGATGAAATTATAACCGGCGGATCAAAATTCTCCTGAAAATACTGGTGACTGTGCTGGTAATTGTTCAATGTTCGCGAAAGTCCGGCATAGGCCGAAGCCAGTTCCCATAAAGAGGTTTCGCCACCCCCGAGAATCAATGACAATCCATAATGATCTGAGCTTTTGGAAAAGGATGTAAACCCCAGTTTTTTCAGTTTATCCATGAACCGGTCGACACCGTATTTTCGAAGCATGTAAATGGCCGGAATATTAAGCGACCACGACAAAGCCTGAGATGCAGGAACTGCTCCATGAAAGGTGTAATCGAAATTTTTGGGTGCATACCCTGATAGAAATACAGGAATATCGGGCAGTAATGTGTGTGGTAACATTTCGCCATCCGAAAGCATCGAGGCGTATAAAAAAGGTTTTAAAATACTACCGGTGCTGCGCAGTGCCGTAATCATGTCAACCTGATTATTGGCAGTTGAAAAATCGTTAGCCGGAGAATTCCCGATATAAGCTTTTACCTGATTATTTTTCACATCGACCACTATAGCGGCGGCATTATAAATGTGCCGGGCAGCCAGTTGCCCATTGTGCTCGCCCACCAGAGCCCGCACCTGCTGTTGCAACTGGTAGTCGATGCTGGTAGTAATTCGCTCTCCGGGATTCGATTTTTTCAGACGTTCGGTCAGGTGAAATGAATGATCAGGTAAAGTATATGGCTTTCCCGGAATAACTTCATCAACGGCCAGCTCGTAATCAAGCGGCTCAATCATCTTTTCGATCCAAAAGCTTTTTTAATAGTTTTATCGCGTTTAAGCTTCAGTTTCTGATCATTGTTTCCCGGAAAAATTAGCGAAGGCGCATTGGGTAAGACAGCCAGGGTAGCGGCTTCGGCCCACGACAATTGCCGCGAACTGTGCCCAAAATAACGCCAGCAGGCAGCATCAATTCCCACCAGGTTACCGCCAAACGGGGCATTACTGGCATACAAGGCCAGAATTTTGCGTTTGGGGTAACATAGTTCCAATTTGATGGCGGATAGCATTTCAATCAGCTTATTGCCAACCGTCCGGTTTTTTCCGTTTCCTGCCATGCGCGCCACTTGCATGGTGATCGTGCTTCCGCCGCTAACTACCCGGTGCGCTTTCAGGTTTTGCACCACAGCCCGTCCGATGGCAAATATATTCACGCCCGGATGATACCTGAAGTACTGATCTTCAAACAGAATCAGGCACTTCCGGAATTTTTCAGGTACCGTATCATTTTGGGGAAAACGCCATTGTCCATCAGCCGCAATCCGCGCCCCGAGTAGCTGCCCGTCACTGGCCAGTACCACCGTTGAGCATGGCTTGCCGAAACGAGGTATAGGCGCCAGCAAAACAGCCAGAAGAAATAAAGTCAAAGCAGCCAGCAAAAATCGGATCAAAAACTTCTTCATAAACAAGAATTATCCAAACAGACCAGTTATTTTTTCACCTCCACCCACATTCCCGGAATGACTGACAAGTAATTTTTGTCGTACATCGCTTCCACCTGGATATTGGGGAAATAGAATTTCCCCAGGTATGAAGCATTCAGCAACAACGTGAATGTTTTGGACTGTCCTTTTTTTCAGGCTGAAATAGGTACACGCCTTGTCGTCGCGGAAGTCGCGGTATTCGTAGGGGTCTTCTCCTGAAGCAGCAGTCTGGTTATATAAACGGGTATTCCTGATTTCCCAACCCGAAGGAACCTGAAAGGTCAGCGCACAGGAGCCCACATCTTCGGCCGAGGTATTGCTTACGCGAACAACAGCCATCATATCTGTTCCCTGTTTCAGGTTGGTAATGCCAACCGGCTGTTTATCGCTGTTCAGAAACTTAACCGAACTTTCAAGGTTTGCGGTCAATTTTGGTTGATTGTCCCAATTTTGGAATCCCCTCGGTATAATAATTTACAAACACAGTTCCAGACGAGCTATTTTTGATGGACACGTGTTGGGTGTTGGTCAGTTCTCCCGAAAATGCTGTACTGAAAAGGGCTGCAGTTTTGATGCTTTCGTTCACTTTTTCATCAATGGTTACCGTATAGGTCAAGCCTTTCTGTGCCGCTTTAAAAATTTCCATCGTTTTGCTCACCGCCGTCAGGGCAAACGAGGTGGTTTGCGTACTCATCCATTCATCGCTGTTCAGGCTTTCGGCAATGCGTTTGTAAAGTGTCAGCATATTATTCTGGTCGTTCAGCCTGATCATGCACAGCAGCAACATCGCCCGGTCGCGGGTCTGATCACCGTATGTAAATGAATTGAAATTTTCGGCCGGACTAATATTTCGCATATCAATCAGCTCCCATGCGGCTTCAGGTCTTCCGGCTTCGGCGTATGCCCCGGCTAAAAACCAACGGCCCGAAACCGGCAAATCCTTGTCTTCGCGCAAACGGTTCATCGCGCTAAAAACCGGCTTTTCGGCCAGCGAGAGGGTGTACAAACGATAAGCCTGCACCACTTTCTGATACGGATAAGTTCCTTTCCATTCGGATGCCAGCCTCGCCTGGTAAGTCAGCCAGCTTTTCTTCATTTGGGCAGAAATGGTAAATCCCTTAGCCTCAGCTTCACACAAAAAATGTCCGGCATAACTGGTCAGCCACTCATCGTTCGACGAACTGCCCGGCCAAAATCCAAACGAACCATCGGTATTCTGATGCTTTTTCAGTTTCGATATTCCGGCAAGAATGTGATTGCTGATTTGCGCTTTCTGCTCTGCGCTGAACTCCTGTATTCCGGCAAGAAACAGCTGTGGGAAAATGGCCGAAACGGTTTGTTCAGTGCACCCGTGCGGATATTGGATCAGGTAACCGAGACGAGAAGAAAGACTGGCTGCCGGCAGACCGCTGACCGAGACCACGGCTTTATTGCTTCCTTTCACACCCAAAGGCGTCAGGATATGCTTATCCGTTTGACCGCCTGCCAGTATTTTGGAAACATTTTGCGAAACGGGCAACTCTCTCGATTTTACCGGAATATTCAGTTCGTACCGGATTGTTTCATTGCCTGAAGATGCTGTAAAAACAATACTTCCCATACCCGATACTTCGGCAGACTTAATTCTGAAGTCTACGTTTTTTTCGCCGGGTTCTGCAAAAATCAGGCTTTGTTCAGCAACCGAAGCAGGAGTAAAATGTTCGGAGCAGGTCATTTTTACCTGTACATTTTTAAGGTTGGCAGTTTGCGCAAAAACTGATATCGGGATGGTTATTTCTTCGTCGAAACCAATCGACCGCGGAGCAACAGGCAACAGCATCAGCGGACTTTTTACCTTGCTCGTTTTTTCCTCAAAGCCATAAGCGCCTTCATTTCCGGCAATAATCATGGTTCGCACCGAGCCTGTATAGGCAGGAAGAGTAAAAGTATGCGTGCGTGTCTGCCCTTTTTCTATCCGGAACGGCCCTTCGAAATGAACAACCGGTTTGAAACGGCTGGCCTTATTCTTGGCCGGATCAATCGGATTAAGATCGCCGCCAATGGCAAACAGTTTTTCGAGTCGTCCACCAAACGCGCCCAGCACATCGTCGAACAAATCCCAGGTTTTTACACCCAACGCTTCACGCTGGTTAATCCCGGTCCACGGATCAGGAGTGGTAAACCCGGTGATATCCAGCAACCCTTCGTCAACCATGGCAATGGTATAATTCATGGCATTCCCGCTTTTCTCACTAACCGTCATGCTCACTTGCCTTTCAGGTCTGAATTCATCAGCAATCTTCAAAACAGGAGAAAGTCGTGAACCCGGATTTTCAACCGGAACAGGAATGACACCATACATTCGGATTGGATTATCATTGTTGCGCTGGCCATAAGGTTGAATCAGACTGATGTGAACATACGAACAAGGCGCCATTTCTTCAGTAGCTTTGATGATTAAATCGTTGTTCCCGGCTGACGTATTGACCCAGAACTTATCGATAATCCGTGCACCGTCTTCAACGGTCACTAGCGCGCGCCCCTTGTCAGGAGCAGGAAAACTGATGTGAATTTTGTCGCCGGTTTTATAATCTTTTTTGTCGGAAGTAAAGCTAAGCATGGTGGCTTGGCTTGCAGCTTCTTCGCCATAATAATAGTCGGGTTTGTTATAAACAGTCAGACTTGATGCATGTCCGGAAGAAGACTGCATCACTACCATGTACCGGCCCCATTCGAGTGATTTGAATACATTATTGACGGTAGCAGGCGCTCCTCCCAATTCAAACATTTTGGAAATAACGAGCCGTGCATTGTTCCGGGTGATATAACTCCCTACATTCTGTTCAGATGATTCCCACCACCAACGCCATTCCATTTTATAAATCATTAGTTGAACACGGTCATTGACAGCTTGCCCGGAAGAATTAACTACTACAATTTTCATTGATGAATTGTCATCTACTTTCGTGAAATCCTTATTATTCCCTGTACTTGTAATCTGAAGACCGGCATATTTTTCGTAAGGCGAAAACTTCTTCGTAAACTGCCTGATGCTGGCATCGCCACCGGGTTCAAAAATCCGGACAGTGTAGTCAGCGTTCAGCATGCCCGGGGCATCAGCAATTTTTCCGGGGAAAATCGGAAAGTTGAGATTACCATTTTCATCGGTTCTGCCATCCAGAATTGTCTTCGTTTCGTACTTGAAAATCTTCGATGGATCATCAAAATTGAACATGGGGAAGTTTTCAAACCGGGTATGGTCAGCACGCAACTCAAGTTCAACAATTGTACGCAGGTTCGATGCCTTAATTCCGGTTAGCCAGGAAGACTCGATTCGTGCAGTTGCAGATGGATCATTACTGCTGATCACTTCTCTGGGAAAAGTGGCATTTATTTTCAGGCGGTTGGGTTTGATGGTTTCAATACGCAAATGTCTGGTAAACTCGGCTCCTCCAATTGAGATTACAGCTTTCCATACCCCGGTTTCATCATCCGGAGAAGTCGATGTTCTGAAAGTCAGCAGCCGTTTTTTGTCCAGTGGTTTCAGCTGCTCCTGAATGATTTGTCCTTTGGTATTGATCAGCTTAAAATTAACCGGATGTTTATCCGGCAACTGTGCATTCCCGTCGTCGATAAAAGCCGAAACATAAATGGAATCACCCGGCCGCCAAACGTCACGCTCGGTATAAACAAATGCTTTTAATCCGTCCTGACTTTTTTCTCCGGAAACGTCAAACTGACTTAAAGACAAAGCATTGGAATCATTTAATTTCAGATACGATTTCTGATCGTTTTGCGAAGCAACCAGCAAAAATGGTTTTTCAGTCACCTGAATGATTGAAAATCCCTGATCATCAGAGGTACCCGAACCAATCGACTGAAGCTGGTAATTCATCACTTCCAGTTTTACCCCGCTCAACGGCAATGCCGTTTGAAGATCGGAACAGGCCACCATAATCTCATTGGCTAATCCCTTTTTAACGGTCAGTCCGATGTTGCTGACCAGTATATTTCTGCGGATATTTCGTTCAGGAGTGTAATAAGCCCGCGAACATGGATTTTCACGAAGGCGCCAGTTGTAATAACGGTTGTAATAATCGTTTTGCCAGGTTTCAGGATTTTCCCAATACTCTTTTTCTTCAGCAACCGCACGATTGCTGTTATAAGTTTTGGCTTCTTCCTTATCCTGACTTTCCTGGCATGGATAAACAGAATAAGCTTTTTGCATCCCAATTTCGACTTCGTAGACTGAACCTTTCTCAACCTGAATGTATTTGGAAAGATCTATCGAGAAAGCATTCCACTTGTTAAAGTTTATAAATTTATCCGACACCAGATCAACCCGTTTGCTGAAGACCAGCTTGCCGACCCGTTTCAGGTCGTAGGTATCATTAAGTGATGAATTCTGTAAAAAGCTGTTGATATTGGAAGCGAAAATCTTCACAATCCGGAGGTCGACAGCCTTTAAATTAACAGCTTCGAATGGGAAAATAACTGCACCGTTATCGGGCATTATCACTCCCCTGCCGGGCAACCGAAGTTGTGGCTTCAATAGTTTAAAATCCAGTTCCCGGTTATAACTCTGTGAAAGTGATTTTCCTTCCTGATTTCTGATGTTCCCGTCAACAACCATGTTGTAAACTCCGGCCAGTCGCTCACTCAAATACACGGTAACCTGGTTTCCGTCCACTCCCAGTTCGGTTGTCGTATTCACCTTTATTTCGATCAGCCCTTCCAAATCCTGTTTGCTGTCAACCGGGTCTGAAAAAATCAGTTTTACCTGCTGTTCCGGCTGATGAATAATCCGTGTTTCCATCAGTTTAAAATCGCTGACAGCAGGGATTTCGATTAACTGCTTTCCCTTTTCATCCACGCGAATCGATTTTCCGTTCCAGAATAGTTCTACCGTTGAGAAATTTTGTTTTCGCTCAATACTTTTTACCGAAAACAGATGCCGGTTTTCTTCGTTGCGATGTTCCCATTCGATGGGCAATGTATTTCCTTCTTGTTTAGCCTCTATTACTTTTTCAAGTTCTCCCGGATTGATTAGTCCTGATGTTAATAGTTCCCCCTGAAGCGAGTATTGATTAGGTTTTTCGGCTGAACTGGTTTTCAATCCATCCACTGAAACCGTGAAATTTCGTCTCAACGTAAAAACATTAAATTTGAATACTTCCAGCTTCGCGGGTACATCGACAATATCTTTCAACTGCAAGGAAATGATGTATTCGGTCCCTTCTTCGAGATTATCTTTAGGTTTGAAAACCAAAGTTCCGTCTGCGTAAGTACATTCTCCCTTTACCGATGGCTGAACGATAAATAAATTGTCGAATCTGACTGACCCCATTTTATTTTCAAAAGTAGAAGCAACAGCGGGGCTTAACTTAACCTGGAAACTACCGTTTAACGGAATAATTCCACTCGAATATTCTTCGATGTATACACTGAAATCAGGGTCAACCTGCATCAGATGAACAACCTGACCGGATTTTCCGGAATGTTTACAGGAAGAGAAAAAGCCAACAAAAACAATAAAGAAGAAAGAAAGGAAGAGCATCATTTTTTTCATGACCGGAGGATTTTTGTTTTATATAAAATTACAGTTTCTGTTCGAGTTAAACGATCGGAATTATGAAATATTTTTATGTTTTAACGATATTTGTAAACATTCCGGAATTGAAAATCCTTCCAGACAATTTAAGCTTCGCAGTCGGATACAAAATGAATACCACTATCTTTAAAACATTTTATAACTCCTTAAATTTCCCGGCGGCAAACAATGAAACGGATTGGACTACTTTCGGATACACATGGAACTTTGAGTACCAGAATTTTCAGATTTTTTGAACCGGTCGACGAAATATGGCATGCCGGCGACATCGGAAATGCTGAAACAGCTGATCAGCTATCTGCATTCAGACCATTCATAGCTGTTTATGGAAATATTGATGATCACATACTACGCCGGATGTTTCCGGTTGACCAACGGTTCTTCTGCGAAGAAGTGGATGTGCTGATGACGCACATCGGTGGCTATCCGGGAAGATACGAAACCCGGGTGAGAACCCAATTCCGCATAAAACCACCACAGTTATTTATTTGTGGCCATTCACATATTCTGAAAGTCATTTTCGATCCTAAATATCATACGCTGCACATCAATCCCGGAGCGGCCGGGAATAAGGGGTTTCACCAGGTCTGTACAGCTGTCAGGTTTGTGATTGATGGCAAGAATATCCGGGATCTTGAAGTTTTGGAATTCGAGCGAACTGCATTTCAGGAAATGAACAATAGCTAAATGGTCAATCGTAAACAGTATTGGCTCAACTTTTTTTCGTTCCCGCTGTTTTTGAGTAAATTGATCATCAATTATGAAGAAGAATTTATTCATATTAATTGCAGGCATTATGACACTTTCGAGCAGTTCAGCACAAACCGAAATAGCAACGTTTGGCGGCGGCTGTTTTTGGTGTACCGAAGCCATTTTTAAAAGTCTGAAAGGTGTTAAAACCGTTGAATCGGGTTATTCCGGAGGGCAAACAAAAAATCCAACCTATAAAGAAGTTTGTACCGGAGAAACTGGTCATGCCGAGGTTATTCAAATCACGTTTAACCCGGAAGTAATCAGCTTTCGCGAGCTTCTGGAAGTATTCTGGGAAACGCATGACCCAACAACGCTGAATCGCCAGGGAGCTGATATTGGAACACAATACCGTTCGGCAATCTTTTACCACACTCCTGAACAAAAGGAAACTGCTGAGAAATATAAAGCAGAACTAAATAACAAGAATGTATTTGGCAAACCAGTGGCGACTCAAATTACAGCCTTTGACAAATTTTATAAAGCCGAAAACTATCATCAGAATTATTTTGACAATAACCGCACACAGGGATATTGCCAGTTTGTAATCGTCCCCAAAATTGAGAAATTCAGAAAAATATTCAAGGATAAATTAAAATAATTCACCATGATTTCCAGAGTCGTTTTTACCATCATACTTTTTTTATTATCCATCGTAAACGCCTTTTCTCAACGGGAATTTAAAACCAAAGGCAATGACACAACCTACGTGATGAAACGATACGTGTTTATGTTACTGAACGAGGGACCCAAGCGTGACCAGGATTCGGCTGCTATCGCTAAAATTCAGGAAGGACACATGAAACACATCAGCTAAATGGCTAAAACAGGAAAACTGGTCATTGCCGGCCCTTTTGAAAAAGGAGGGAAACACCGCGGAATCCTGATCTTTGATGTGGATTCAATTTCGGAAGCTATTCGCATGGAATCGACCGACCCGGCTGTCGTTTCGGGCAGACTTGAAATGCAACCTATTTTCTGGTGGGTCGCCAAAGGAAGTAAACTTCCTTAAAAAAATCATATCCTTTTCTATGTTGAGTCCCAAGCTCAACAACAAATGTATAACTTCACAACCCGAAAGTTTGTAAATTAATTTTTTAAAAGTAGGGTAAAGCTGAATGGAGTTGTATTCAGAATGAACGTTGTAAAAATGCAGCAAATAACCCTGTGGTTTTAACTACTTATTCGAAAAGCGAGTGCATAAAGAATGAGGATTTTATCGGATAAAAGTCAGACTGAAACCGGACTCAACCGAGCAGGTTTTGAACAGTTATTTGATGCTTGCTACGATGAGCTTCAGCATTTTATATACTTTAAATCGGGCGATACCGAAGTTGCTGAAGACCTGGTTCAGGATGCTTTTTTGAAATTATGGGAAATTCGCTCAACAGTTCGGATTGAAACAGCAAGGGCATTGCTTTATACTATTGCATCAAACCGGTATGCCAACCGGTACAAACGTCAGAAACTGCACTTGAAATTACAGCAAACACTGGTGGAAGACCGGACTTATGAATCGCCCGAATTTGAAATGGAAGTCAAGGAATTTGACCGGAAATTACAAAATGTACTTTCAGAGCTCAGCGAAAAAAGCCGCACCGTGTTCCTGATGAACCGAATGGAACAGATGACTTACAACGAAATTGCAAAAAACCTTAACATCAGCGTAAAAGCTGTTGAAAAACGAATGAAAAAAGCATTGGAATTTATACGCAGTAACATCGAACAAAAATTTTAATCGTGCAAACCAGTAAGAGCGGACATATTGACCAGACAGGCTTCTCAAAAGCAGATTTTGACCGGCTGACCACCAGCGAAAAAGCAGATCTTTTCGTTGGAGGATATCGCGTCCCGCAGAAAAGGAGCAAAGCTGAGGCGTTGGAATTACTTCGCTCAAAAATGGAGAAGGAAAGCCGACAGACTCCGGTCCGCAGCTTTCGCATCTATTGGACAGCAGCAGCTTCGGTGGCTATACTTGTCCTCCTGACAACTATTTATTTTCCCAAAACTCCGGCGCAAATCGTTGCCTCGCGGGGGCAACATCTCGAATACACGCTTCCTGATGGTTCGAACGTAAATATCAATGCCGATTCAAAGCTTACTTTCGCCGAAAGCAGCTTCAGCAAAAAACGAATTTTGAAACTCGATGGTGAAGCTTATTTCTCGGTACAAAAAGGTTCACCGTTTGTAGTAAAAACGCCCAGGGGAACTGTTGAAGTTCTGGGTACAACCTTGAATATTTATGCCCGCAACGATGCATTTAATGTTGCGTGTTTGACAGGCAAAGTAAAAGTTACCGCTAAAAACCAAACTGTAATTCTGAGGCCCGGCGAAAAGGCAGAACTGGTTTCGGGAACACTCCAAAAAATCAGCAATCTGTCTGACAACCAATTGGCAGGATGGAAAACCGGTGAATTTCATTTTGAAAGCAAACCTTTAATTTCTATTTTTGAAGAGATAGAACGTCAATTCAACGTAAACATTTCGGCAAGCGGCATTGGCAACCGTTTTTACACCGGAAGTTTCTTCAATCAAAACCTGACGGATGCCCTTGAAATGGTTTGTTTACCCATGAGCCTCGAGTATGAAATTAAAAACGGGAATAAAATCTTCATTAAAGTCAAAAAGAAGTAACCGACTTACGCTACTCCTGGCTTTGTGTCTGTGTTTCACATTCCTATTTCACCCGCAAAAGAGCTTTAGTCAGCAATCCGAATTTACATTCAACAATACTCCACTTTCCGAGGCATTAGTTCAGGTTTCGAAAGCCATGAACTTCAAAGTTGCCTTCGACTCGCAGGCCATGTCGAAGCTTAACATTTCAGGTATATTTACCGGAGAATTACCGGAAGTCATCCTTGCAGAGCTTCTAAAAAACACAGGCTATTTTGCTGAAAAAAAATTCGGAAGCTTCCTGATTATTCCTACAGAACAGATTGCAGTAACAAAACCTGTTCAGTTTTGCCGCATCTCGGGCCTGGTAACCGATGGGGTTTCCGGCGAACAATTGCCCCATGCAACGGTGTTCCTGCCTAACCAGAATATGTTTCTGGCTACATCTATCAATGGCACCTTTGCGTTCCGGATTCCGACGGTCAAAACACTCAGGATCAATGTTCAGTACCTGGGTTATCAATCGGTTGACAGCACATTGACGATCAATGATTCAACAGCGGTTCTCGTTTTCAGGATGAAACAAAAGAACATGGAACTGGCGCCAATCCAAGTAAAAAAGACCCGGGTAAAAATGATTGATCAGAACAAAGAAGCAAGTCATTCAACGGTCAATCCGGTTGGATTCGTCAACTTACCCAACCTGGGAGAAATCGATATCTTCCGCACCATCCAGATGTTGCCGGGAATTGGCTATACTGAAAACTCATCGGGGCTGAACATTCGCGGAGGTACCGCAGATCAGAATCTGGTTCTTTTCGACGGATTCACCTTATATAATCTCGACCACTTTTTTGGAACGTTTTCATCGGTCAACCCCAATGTGGTCAAAGATATTCAGATTTATAAAGGAGGTTTCGACTCCCGCTACGGCGAACGACTTTCAGGAATCGTGGACATTACCGGAAAAACGGGAAATAAATACAGCCCAAAAATCAACGCCGGACTCAACCTGATAAGTGCTAATCTGACTGCTGAACTCCCCATTTCGGAAAAACTAACGTTAGTTTTGGCCGGACGACGATCTTATGCTGATATTTATTCGACCTACCTGGTACGCGATATGCTGGAAAATCAGGTAGAAGGATCAAATCTTTCAGGGAATGCTAAAAGTATTGTACAGTTAGACCCGGGATATTATTTCTATGACTACAACGCCAAACTGACTTTCAGCCAAAGTGAGCAGGAAAAAATGTCGGTAAGCGTTTTCGGGGGTAAAGATTTTCTTTCGGGGACCGGAGCCGGTCAGATTAGACAGGAATATTCCAATACCATCAACAATGCCGACTGGGGAAATTACGGGTTCAGCTATTCATGGATCAAACAATGGCACGAAAAGTTCTTCTCCAATCTGCAAATTGGCTATTCTGGCTATCAAAATCAATATACCGAACAAACTAAAGTTTCCAGCCGGAAAGGACAGAAAACGACCATTGATGTTTTCGACACAGATGAGCAGAATGAGCTGAACGACTTTTCGGCATCGCTCCGAAATGAATTTACACTTGGTCTGAAAAATAATGTTGACTTTGGCTTTCAAACCAAATTCAATGAATTTACCTATTTTAAAAATGCCGGAGAAGACGCCTATTACACCGACATTGCGTCATCCTCGTGGCTATACACAGCCTTTCTGCAATTCAACACACAGGCGGTTAAAAACCTAACGGTCAAGCTTGGCGGAAGAATAAATGATTACAGCCTATCAGGAAAACTTTATTACGAGCCGCGTTTCTCAGCCAGCTACCGGATTGCCGACCTGATTACCCTGAAATTGGCAACCGGAAGGTATTACCAATTTCTGAGCAAAGTGGCCCCCACCCAATCGTATGGCTATAACCGTGATTTCTGGGTCATTGCTGATGACACCAAACATCCCGTATTATCGTCCGATCATTTTATTGCCGGAGTCAATCTGGCGCACAAACATTTTTCGCTGGATGCCGAAGCTTACTATAAAACCATCGACGGACTTCAGCTTTTCCTATACATTCCTCCTTATCAGAAAAACGTGGACCCGGGAAGTTTTATCCCTCCGGGGCAGGCAAAAAAAGTACAGCTCCCCAGCAAATTTATTACTGGAACAGGCGAAGCTATGGGAATCGATCTGTTGCTAAAGTATGAAAGCAGCAACTTCACCAGTTGGATAGCCTATTCATACGGCAAAGCCATTCGCAATTTTAAGGAAATTAATTACAACGAAGATATTCCGGCGCCTTTCGACAAAACCCAGGAGTTTAAATGGACCAACTTACTCTCCATTGGTAAATGGAATTTATCCGGAATGTGGATCTATTCAACCGGGCAACCCTACGTGCAAAGCCAAACCGTGGATAAAACACTGACGGCCAAATTTACCTATAGCCGCCTTCCCGATTTTAAACGAGTGGATGCAGCGGTCAATTACAATCTGCAAATCCAAAAGGTCAGAATTAAATTGGGGATGTCGGTTATAAACGTGCTCAACGAAAAAAATTATAACGACATTTATTCGCGCGATTTTAATTTTGATACAACCACGTTCAACGAAACGACTTATTTGCGATCGCTGGGCGTAACTCCTAATTTCTTTGTGATTTTTCAGTACTAGAAATTACTGTTCCGGCTCGTCCAAAAGTTCGTCCGGAGTGTTTTTTTCAACTGTTCTCCGGGCATCACGCAAAGCCTTGCTGATGATCCATTCTATCTGCCCGTTTGCACTGCGGAATTCTTGGGCTGCCCATTTTTCGACAGCCTCATATACATCGGGATCAATGCGTAATACAAATGATTTTTTCTTCGCCATTGCTTCATCTCCCACTTAAAATTATTCTCCGGATCATGTTGAAAATATTCACTGAAATTTTTGTCAAAACTATTTACCTAAAATGAACCCTGCAACAGCATCAACCATTTCCGGTATCACCGGAAGATCCGGTTGATTGTAGGTTTGCATATTTTCCATCCGATCGGCTTCTGCGGCCTTAAAAATATGGTTCATCCCTTCAATAATGGTCATTTTTGCATCCGGGTTGGCTACTTGTAACCGTCTGGCATCCTCAACACTAACCTGTATGTCGGTGGTACCCTGAATAATCAGCACCGGCTTTTTCAGTCTGGCAATTTCAGTCTGTGGATCGTACCTAAACCAGGAAATCATATAAGGTTGAACACTCGGCCTGAACAATGAATTCAGCATCTGAGGAACATTTTCAACTGTGTTTCCTTTGACCAGTTCGTCCAAAATTGAAGCCGATTGTTCGAGTACAAAAGGTGGCTGCGCCTTCAGCTGTTCGCGAATAATTTTGTCAGCCGCCTGTCCGGCTCCTGCAATAGAAACAAACCTTGACACATTCCTATTTTGTGCAGCAACCATCCCGATCAGTGACCCTTCACTGTGCCCGATAATATCGACCTCGATGAAATCTTTATTGGCTTTCAGAAACTGTACCCAGTCCGAGGCATCTTTAATGTACATTTCAAAACGCAATTCGGCTTCGGCCATTCCTTCTTTCTGACTTTTTGCTATACCTCGTTTATCGTAGCGAAGTGATGCGATTCCCTTTTTGGCCAGTTCAGTAGCAAGCATTTTTAACGAATTATTCGTCCACATCGGGTTATTACCGTTCCGGTCAGTCGGACCAGAACCTGCAATAATCAGCGCTACCGGAACCGGAAGTTTTCCATCCGGTATTATTAATGTTCCTTCAATTTCGCCGGTTTCGGTTTTCAAAACAAGTAATTCTTCCGACTGACTGTAAGCCACAAAAAACATGCTGATTGCCACGGCTAAAGCAAATAATATTTTCATTACACGTGTCATTTTATTTTCTGATTCATCATTTCATTCATAGCATACACGATAGCCTGGGACCGCTGAGTTCCAAACAACACTTTCTTCCCGTTTGTCAAATACAGTTGCAAGCCAATGTTTCCGCTAACATTGAAGGCTTTCCCCCATTTGCGGCCAATTCCACGACGAATGCCCCATCCGCCATAATCAAAAATCGGGCTGTATTTCCGGATTTCAAAGCGCTGAATTTCCTGTTTTGAGATGATCTTATTCTTAAAAATCAGCGGGAAAAACCGGTAATGAATGCCATCCTGATCGATCCAGACTTCAAGTTTCAGGGAGAAATAAACCCAAAGCACAACTCCAAGAAAGAAAAAAACAATAACCAATACCACATTTGGAGCCGGGGAATCGCCAACCTGAATGCCATTGACCATTTGCTGGTAGAATGCATAAATGCACATAACCATTGCCGGAACAGTTGCACCCAAAATCAGAATGATATACCACCATTGCCGGAATTGTTGGGTTTCCCGAAAAAGTACTTTGTTCATTTTCTACTGATATAATGTACCTGTATTAACAACCGGAGTAGCTTCTTTATCGCCACACAAAACTACAAGCAAATTGCTAACCATGGTCGCTTTCTTATCCTCGTCGAGTGTAACAATTTCACGCTTGCTCAATTCAGCCAAAGCCATCTCAACCATACTAACTGCGCCTTCAACAATCTTGAAACGG
This sequence comes from Prolixibacteraceae bacterium, assembly GCA_963676535.2. GTDB lineage: Bacteria > Bacteroidota > Bacteroidia > Bacteroidales > Prolixibacteraceae > Aquipluma. Next base: position 29,389 of record CAXXKQ010000018.1, read on the forward strand.
GCTGCAACAATGGCTGTGGCTTGCTGGCGTTTCAGCATGGCCTGAGCAATTTCCTGTGCATACGCAATGTAGTTAATGCGTGCTTCAATCACATGAATACCGGCGATGTCAAGCCGCTCACGAATTTCATTTTCCAGCATTTGATTAACTTCTTCTCCGCCATCACGCAAGGTGATTTTGGCATGATCGTCTTCAATATTGTCGTAAGGATACAGCCCTGCCAGTTTGCGCAAGGCGGCTTCACTTTGAACCACTACAAAATGATCGTATTCGTCAACGCCAAAAGCTGCGCGGTAAGTGTCTTCCACTTTCCAAACCAAGACCAGGCCGATCATAATTGGGTTTCCCAGCTTATCGTTCACCTTGATTGGTTCACTGTTAAAGTTTCGGGCCCGAAGAGAATATTTCTTTTTTACGAAAAATGGATTCACCCAAAAGAATCCATTGTCTTTGATCGTCCCCTTATAAGCACCAAAGAGAACCAGTACATAACTTTGGTTCGGATCGACAGCAATGAACCCCGGAGCCAAGAGCACAAATAAAACAATCAGAATAACTGATGGAACAACGATTTGTGTAATAAAACCGGTAATGGCCAGGCCAAGAATAACAATCTCGAGCAACAGTACCAGATAACCGGAACGGGCAGTAAATGATTTTTCCATACTATCAGATTTAAATTTATTTAATACTATTTTGATATCACAAATCTAAATAAAAAAAGCATCCGTGTCAAGATGCTTTTCAATAGTTTTTTAAAATTAATTCAAACTTAATTCAATGGGCCCTGCGGCTTTTGATCTCAATACATCGTATTGTGCGGCAAATTGTAAAATGGCAGCAATACTTTTCTCCGAAGGTTCAAATCCGTCCTGATCAAAATTCATGGTTTTATTTTCTACGTCACACTCCACATCCGGAAGTATTTCTACTTCTTTCTTACCCTTATAATATGAATTGATCAAATAATTCAAGGTAGAGAATCTACTCATAGGCATATATTTCTGTTTTTTGTTACAGAGCTATAACGCTACCTGAATTGGAATATTGCCAAACGACCGCTAAATTTTTGTCAGACTGAGATTTTTTTTCTCGATAAGTTTCCGGAGATTAATCAGAGCATAGCGCATCCTTCCCAAAGCCGTATTGATACTCACATCAGTGAGTTCAGCAATTTCCTTAAAGCTTAATCCCTGGAAGTGACGCATCATAATAACCTGACGCTGGTCGTCAGGCAATTCCTCTATCAGAAGACGAACATCACTGGCTATCTGATCATAAACCAGCTTGTCTTCAATGTTTTCATCCGAATATTTCGGAGAATTGAGCAAATCGATACCGAGATCGTCGTTCGAAGTGGTGCTCAAAAGTTTTTCTTTCCTGAAATGATCAATGATCAGGTTGTGCGAAATACGAAGCACCCAGGAGATAAACTTCCCATTCTCGGTGTACTTGCCGGTTTTTAGCGACCGGATGACCTTAATAAAGGTATCCTGAAAAATATCTTCAGCAAGATGATGGTTCTTTACAATGAGAAAGATGTAGGTGAATACTCTTTTTTTGTGGCGGGCAATTAATGTTTCGATTGCTGCCTGATTCCCATCAACAAATTGTTTTACGAGCGCATTGTCGCTCAGATCTTCTGTTCTGAACATTACTCTGAATTATTAGGTGACTGTTTTCAATAATTAAAGAGTAGAGTTCCGTCGATAGGCAAGCTTTTTTGAATCAGAGTTAAACAATTTGCTAATTTTGTGCTGGTAAATTTGAAGCATTTTTTTCAAAAAAACAAATTTTTTGCAATTATAATAACATAACGAATGAGTTCTTCCCCGAATAATTCTCCATACATCCAAATTAAGGGCGCCCGGGTTCACAATCTTAAAAATATCGACTTACATATCAACCGCAATAAGTTTATTGTAATCAGCGGTTTATCGGGGTCCGGGAAGTCATCATTAGCATTTGACACACTGTACGCCGAAGGTCAGCGGCGGTATGTCGAAAGCTTGTCGTCGTATGCCCGGCAGTTCCTTGGACGCATAAATAAACCGGAGGTTGACTTTATCAGGGGAATTCCTCCGGCTATTGCTATTGAGCAGAAAGTCAACACCCGAAATCCAAGATCGACAGTAGGCACTTCCACCGAAGTATATGATTTTCTGAAGCTACTGTTTGCCCGTATTGGCAAAACCATTTCACCGGTTTCGGGCAAAGAAGTGAAACAGCACCAGGTGGGGGATGTTGTCAAATTCATTCAATCGTTTCCGGAGAATACCCGCTTTTTGATAGGTTCACCACTAAAAATCAAAAATGGGAGAACAATCCTTCAGGAAGCCGGATTGCTTCTTCAGCAGGGATTCACCAGGCTTGAAATCAACGGTGAAATACGTCGCATTGATGAGTTACTGAAGGAGAACGATCCAATGCTATGTAAAGGTTCGGCATGTAATATTGTCATCGACCGTGCAACTGTACTGAATGACGAGGATAATATTAGCCGTATTGCCGACTCGGTTCAAACAGCATTTTTTGAAGGACATGGCGAATGTCTGGTAAAAATCTATTCCGGAGCCGATGTTGTGGAAGAGCATTTTTCCAATCTGTTTGAGGCCGACGGTATTGAATTTGAAGAGCCATCTGTACACATGTTCAGTTTCAATAATCCGGTTGGAGCCTGCAAAACTTGCGAAGGTTACGGGAAAGTGATCGGAATTGACGAAGATTTGGTTATCCCGAACAAGTCGTTGTCGATTTACCAGGATGCCGTTGCCTGCTGGAAAGGCGAAAAAATGGGCGAATGGAAAGAAGCGCTAATTTACGCTGCCGAAAAGTTCAACTTTCCGATTCACAAACCCTATTACGAACTGACTGAAGAACAACGGCATCTTTTGTGGACTGGGAACCAGTATTTTGAAGGGTTAAGCCAGTTTTTCAAGATGCTGGAAGAAAATACTTATAAAATTCAGTACCGGGTGATGCTTTCGAGATACAGAGGGAAAACCAGTTGTCCGGATTGCCGGGGAACACGCCTGAAGAAAGAAGCCATGTATGTTAAAGTCGGGGGGTGTTCGGTTCAGGATTTGGTGCTGTTGCCAATTTCCGAATTGCAGGATTTTTTTTACCAATTTGCAGTTAAATGACCACGAAACAAAAATTGCAGAACGAATATTAACTGAAATAAACAACCGGCTTGAGTTTCTAATGGATGTCGGGCTTGGTTATCTCACCTTAAACCGGCTTTCGTCAACCTTGTCGGGCGGCGAATCGCAGCGGATAAACCTGGCAACATCGCTGGGCAGCAGCCTGGTTGGTTCGATGTATATTCTGGACGAACCAAGCATTGGACTCCACTCACGCGACACCGAACGGCTGATCAGGGTTTTGAGAAAACTGCAAAAGCTGGGAAATACAGTTTTGGTAGTCGAACATGATGAAGAAATTATGCGGGCTTCCGATGAAATTATTGATATTGGTCCGTTGGCCGGAAGGCTGGGTGGCGAGGTTGTTTTTCAGGGGACACACGACCAACTGGAAAGTTCGTCGGATAGCCTCACCGCCAAATACCTGACCGGTCGCGAACAAATTGCATTACCGGCTTCCCGCAGAAAATGGAGTAACTACCTTGAAGTACTCGGTGCACGCGAAAACAACCTGAAAAATGTGGATGTTAAATTTCCGCTAAATACCATTTGTGTGGTCACCGGGGTAAGTGGGTCGGGAAAATCATCGCTGGTAACCAAAATTTTATACCCGGCACTGGCAAAAATGTTTGGCGGGTTCAGCGAAAAAACCGGGCAGCATGATTTGGTCCGGGGCGACATCAATCTGATTACTTCAATTGAATTTGTCGATCAAAACCCCATCGGAAAATCATCACGGTCGAATCCGGTGACTTACCTGAAAGTTTATGACGAAATCCGTAAATTATTTTCAGAGCTGCAAAGTTCAAAACTAAACGGATTCAAACCGTCACATTTTTCGTTCAACATCGAAGGTGGCCGTTGTGAAGAATGCCAGGGCGAAGGCGAAATTACCGTCGAAATGCAGTTTATGGCCGACATTCACCTAGTTTGCGAAAGTTGCAAAGGGAAACGGTTCCGCGACGAAATTCTGGAAATTACCTTTGAAGGGAAAAATATCTACGACATACTCGATCTGACCGTTGACGAGGCCATCGATTTCTTTGGAAATCACAAAACCACTTCAGCAAAAAAAATTGCAAAACTCCTGAAGCCCCTTCAGGACGTAGGGTTGGGCTACGTGAAACTTGGGCAGTCGTCGAGCACACTTTCGGGTGGCGAAAGCCAGCGCATCAAACTGGCCTCCTTTCTAGCTAAAGAAAAAGGAAGCCCGTCGTTGTTTATTTTCGACGAGCCGACAACCGGACTACATTTTCACGATATACGCAAACTGCTCGATTCATTCAATGCCTTGATTGCCCGCGGCCATAGCATCATCATTATCGAGCACAACCTCGATGTTATCAAATGTGCTGACTGGGTGATCGATCTCGGGCCTGAAGGTGGAAAAGAAGGAGGCCGGATTATTTTTGAGGGGAAACCTGAAGATTTGATCAACGTTCCGGAGTCGTACACAGGCGTAGCGCTAAAGGCAAAACTATGAATAAATCATGGCCTCGCGGTTTTGCTGAAAAAAGTAACTTTATCTTTCTAAATTATAACACCAAAATCAACATTAGTATGAAGAAATTTATCGGTTTGCTGGTTATTACCGCCATGATTGTTTCATGTTCGGCACAAAAAAAAGAATTTACCATGAGCTATACGAAAGCGGACTTCGAAAAAGAAGTCAATGGAAAGAAAACCACGTTATTTACTTTAAAAAATGAAGGAGGAATTATCGTTACTCTTACCAACTATGGAGCTAAAATTGTGTCGGTATTTGCTCCCGACAAGAACGGAGCGATGGAAGATGTAATCCTTGGTTATAAAAATATCGACGAATACGTGTCTGGTGATGCCGGTCAGGGAGCAGTTGTTGGTCCGTATGCAAACCGGATTGCCAACGGCCAGTTCGAAATCGACGGTCAGGTGTATCAATTACCGGTGAACAACCATAAAGCTTGTCTGCACTCAGGACTCAAAAGCTTTTACCGACAGGTGTACGATGCCAAAGAAATTCAGACTCCGGATGGACCGGGAGTAGAAATGACCTTAACCAGTCCCGACGGACAGTGGGGCTTCCCAGGCAATAAAAATGTAAAAGTCACTTACACGCTGACTAAAGACAACGGCTTGAAAATCGATTACGAAACCACAACCGACAAAGCTTGTTTTTTCAACCTCACCAACCACGTTTATTTTAACCTGAAAGGTGAAGGGAATGGCGATATTCTAGACCATGTACTGGTTCTCGACGCCAATTTCTCAACTGCTGTTGCCGATTCACAGCTAATTCCTACCGGGGAAATTGCCGACATTCGCGGAACTGCGATGGATTTTACTTCGCCACATACCTTGGGCGAACGCATTAACGATCCGATGCCTCAACTTCGCATGGGCGGTGGCTATGACCATAACTACATTCTGAACAAAGATCAAAATGGCACTGAAATGACTTTTGGCGCCAGCTTGTATGAGCCAGTTTCGGGTCGATTCCTCGAATGTTTTACCACCGAACCTGCCATTCAGTTGTACACCGGAAACTTTTTAAAAGGAACAATTATTGGAAAACGTGGCAACCCATACAACTACCGCAATGGGGTTTGTCTGGAAACACAGCATTATCCTGATTCTCCCCATCATCCAAATTTTCCCAATACCCTGTTGAAGCCCGGAGAAACACTGAAATCGACCACGATTTACAAGTTCTCGGTGAAATAATACCGATGTTTTTTACACCATACAGAATCCCGGTTGTCTATTCATCCGGGATTTTTGATTTTAAAAAATTGCAATTGAAGGTAGGGTATTTCCGTTTTCAGAACTATATAGGCTAAACAAGTCGAACCGGATTACTGTTAGAGATAAAGTTATTAGTGGTTGTTAAAGATTGAAGATTGTTGAAGTAATCATTAAAACAGAAAAGTCATGAAAAATTTAGTTAAGAATGGTCTGATGCTTTTAGCCGGAATCTTGATCCTGGCGACATCATGTACCACAACGAATGAATCAGAAGAAAAAAGCGGAAAAGGAACAGTTGTTCTAAAACTGACAGACGCTCCATTCCCGGTAAGTTTGGTTGATAAAACGGTTGTAACTATCGATAAAATTGAGATTCGTATGGCTACTGAAAGTTCAACAACCGAATCGGGAACATCAACCTCAACAACCGAAGAAGATGCAGAAGATGCTTCTTCATACCTTGTTCTTTCGGAAGAAACTCAGAACTTTGATTTACTCGATCTACAGAATGGCGTAACGGCTGAACTTCTGAAAGCAGAACTCGAAGTTGGAACATACGACCTGATTAGGCTTCATGTAACTGATGCAAACGTTACTTTGAAAGATGGTACTGACTTTGCCCTAAAGATTCCGGGCGGAACTTCCAGCGGTCTGAAAATCAAATTATCACCTGCATTGGTAGTTGAAGATGGCGGTATGAGCGAGATTATTCTCGATTTTGACGTCAGTAAATCATTTGTTGTGCAGGGAAATCCTAATACACCTGCCGGGATAAAAGGATTTTTGTTCAAACCGGTAGTACGCGGCATGTGCCAAAACTACAGCGGAAGCATTCAAGGGAAGGTATTTGAAAACGAAACCACACCGATTGTTGGTGCTCATGTAAAAGTTATAAATGGTACCGAAGAAGTAACTTCAGCTATTTCAGGCACCGATGGAACTTATGCCATTATTGGCCTGCCAGCCGGAACATACTCGATGACCTGCGAAGCACAAGGTTATGTCTCTGCTGCGGCTAATCCGGTCATTGTAAAGGCAAAACAAAAAACAGTTCAGGATTTTAAACTCTCCAAATAACTCAGTACACTCCAATTGCAGAAAACTTTGATCAAACAGATTTTCCCTTAGAGTTGAAAGAGAGTTCCCTAAACTTCAAAGGCTGTCACCATTAAAGCGTGACAGCCTTTTTTATTTCGACTTGTTTCTTTGCAAATAAAAACATCACAAAACAGTCTGACCACATTTCAAATTCAACTCCTTAAACGTTTTTCAACTAAAGACAGACCGGGTTAACCTGTTATTTTTTAACTTTCGGCTTTTACCGGATTCATCATGTCTAAACCAGGAATTTTCAAGCATATCCTCATTTTTTTCCGTGCAGTTATTCTTTGTTTCGGAATCCTTTTTCTGAGTTTCCTTTTTCTGAGTTTTACCGCTTTGCCCTATTGGGGCTATTACTGGCTGGGTACCAGTAAATCAGAAATTACCGGGAAGCCCGGTTACATTGTGTTACTTGGCGGCGGCGGAATGCCCAGCGAATCGAACCTGATGCGGGCTTTTTATGTATACCGGGCTGCTACAGAATCGCCCGAAAGCCAGATTGTGATTTCAATCCCCGGAAATTCAGCCGATTCTGCCAGCACGGCCAGATTAATTGCGTCGGAGTTAACCCTGAAAGGAATTGATCCGAAACGAATATCGTATGAAGATTTGGGCACCAATACCCGCTCAGAAGCCTTGCACCTACAACAACTCAACGGAGAAAAACTGACTGAAAAACCGGTTTTACTGGTTACCTCGCCCGAACACATGCGCCGCGCCGTGCTTGTTTTTCGAAAAGCAGGATTTACAAAGGTGAATGCATTACCTGCTTTTGAAGGCACTATCGAAGCCAACCTTTTTTTTGATGATGACCAGTTGGGTGGAAACAAAACTCTGGTTCCCGACATTGGCGGACATACGTCTATCCGTTACCAATTCTGGAACCACCTGAAATATGAAATCCTCATTGCCCGCGAATTGGTAGCCCTGGGTTATTACAAATTGCGGGGATGGATATAAAATTAAAACCGGATGTTGTATTTCAGTTTCAGGCGTAAAGCGCTTTCGCTCATCACAAACCGGTCGGCTGGTTGAGTCCAGCCCGAAGTCCATGCCAGAATAATTTCATTCCCCGGTTTCAGAATCCATTGAAACCGCGATTGCCAACCCACTTTTTCAGAAGCATTGTCGTACTGAAAATAGTTATAAAGCGTTATTGACGGGCTAAACAGAATATTCAGGTTAAGCTGGTAGATTCGCGCCATAAAGTCACCTTCGGGAAGCATGATGTGGTTTATGGAATAATTACCTCCAACAAACAAAGGAACCGCCACCTTGTAATTGACCGTTAGTTTCAAATCCTCGCGGCGTCCATTGTAAAAATCGCCGGTACCCAGACTGGCGGCACCAGCTAAATTGCGGCTTCCGGCCGAAGTCAATACCAAGGACTGACGCCAGAACGTGTAATTGTTCATTGGAATCACAAATCCGGGGAAAATTGTAAAATCTTTTGCCAGCGATTCGTACTGCTGATTAACCGAATACGAAAGTTCTTCGCCTGACTTAAACCGGATGCCCAACGGCGATAATTTAACTTCACGGGTAACCATGATATTGTCGAAATTAGTCAGGTAATTAAATCCTGCACCACTTTTAACCTGAAGTATTCCCCATTTCCCCGGACGAGGACCAATCGAAAAATTGCCATACGAGGCTTTGATATTGGTTCGGGGGACAAAACCAATTCCGGCCACAAAGTTCTCACCCACCTCATAATGACCCAATCCGAAGAACAGGAAATCATTCGGATAGGCAATGTCAGCGCCCCACGAGGTGTTGTGGTCTTTCTTTCCCGGTGTGTCCGAAATCAATCCGAAAGTGGTAAACACCATATTTTTATTCTTCTGAAATCTGGAAGTAGCCAGCTTCAGATCGAATCCGCCAACCATGTTGTTGTCGGTTGAAAGCGCGTTTCCCCAGGTTCCGATCACTCCAACCGACGATTGTGTTCCCAGGTTACGGGTGATGCGGCCAACTGCCAGGTTCGTATTACCGTAATCGCGCTTGTCGCTGATGTACATCATTCCGATATTCCAGTTCTTTTCCTGGCCGGTAATTTTAGCCGCATACCTTACCGGCAGCATGTTCCCGCTGTTATCGAGTCCCAGCCTTCGCGAGAAAAACGGGGCAATCGAATTCCGGTAAGGATTATTATCGTCGCCTTCAATTCCAAACTTGAAATAATTAGAACCGTCGAGAAAAAAATCACGCTTTTCCGGAAAATACAAGCTGAACCGGGTCAGATTAATTTGCCGGTCATCCACTTCAGTCTCAGCAAAATCAGTATTAATCGAAACCGAAGCTTTCAAACTGGGTGTGACCTGGTAAAACATATCAAGGCCGCCATCATACAAATAGTCGTTTTTTTCACCATTTTTCGTGTTCATCCCGCCAATCGCGTAAGGCGAAAGGTCGAGTCCGATTCCCTGTGTAATTCCTTCCAAACCTTCAAGCAAACCGGAATCCGATATCTGGAAACGATGTGTGTTCAGGTTAGCAACCGGCCAGTAAGAGGCTTCCAGTTTTCGCTTGATATTTCGAATCAGTTTCATTCCCCAGACAGTTTTATTCGGGTCGAAACCAATGGTTTTAAACGGAATAGCTAATTCGGCTTCCCATCCTTCGCTGTTGATGCTCGACTTTCCGTTCCAAAGGGCATCCCATTCTTTATTCATCGAGGCGCCGTTTTCGCTGATCAGCGCATCGCCAATCGAGCCGCGCGGCCCGATCTGAAACCAGTATCCATTGCGGTGATCGAGGTAAGTATCCAAAATAATCTGAACGCGGTCGTCATTTCCTAAACTTACATCACGCGCCATTTCTTTGGCAGTAATTTTCTTTGGATCATCGTAACATTTTACTGCGAAATACAGGTAATTATTGTCATAGCAAATTGAAACAATGGTTTTTTCTGAAACAGGCTCCCCGGGATTTGGTTCCCGCTGAAAAAACTGATCAATTTTCCAGGCATGCTCCCAAACTGCTTCATTAATGTGTCCGTCGATGGTCGGTGGAGTTGATATCCGGATAGCTTTGGCAACAAGTTGCGAATAGGATATGTTGCCGGTTAAGAGCAAAAAAATGACTGTGGAGAAAATTTTATAATTCTTCAATTTATTTGGTTTTCAGTTGGTTTATATCCGGAAAAGTTTACTTCTCAGGAAGCTTCGAAAATAGCAAATTAAACCCTGAATCCAATTTCTTGTTACTATTCGGTATAACTGTTTGATTTTTATTATCTTCGTTTTCAAACAAATCCTTAACCTATGAAAAAAATCATTCTTTCCGTAGTGTGTGGTTTACTTTGGCTGGGACTTTTTGCCCAGGCCGAAAAAAAGACTGAGTTAATCAAGAAAAACTGGAATTTTGGCGCCTTGCCCACCATCACGTTCGACACCGATTTGGGATTTCAATACGGCGCATTGGTCGATATCTACAATTATGGAGATGGGAGCCGCTATCCGAAGTATAACCATAAATTTTACTTCGAAGTCTCAAGATTTACCAAAGGAAGCGGAATTAACCGGTTTTACTACGACTCCGATCAATTAATCAAAGGCTTGCAGACAACCGCCGATCTGAGCTACCTCTCGGATATGGCTTATGATTTTTACGGGTTTAATGGTTACGATGCCGTTTACATGGCCGATTGGGCCGATGATGAAGCTGGTGCTGATTACAAATCAAGGATGTTTTATAAATACGACCGGAAACTTTTCCGTTTTAAAGTTGACCTCCAGGGAAAACTGGTTGGCGATAATTTCAGGTGGATTACCGGGTGGAATTTTCAGAATTTTAAAGTTGACAATGTAAATCTGCCAAAACTGAATAAAGGCAAGAAAGATGAAGATATTTTGCCTGACGTTCCCGGACTATTCCAGAAATATAAAGATTGGGGAATTATTAAAGGCGATGAAATTGACGGAGGTTTTGTTCCCACTTTTAAAGCAGGAATTGTGCTGGACACCCGCGACAATCAACCAAATCCAATGAAAGGAGTGTGGACGGAAGCCGTGGTTGAAGCCTCACCCAAAATATTGGGAGCCGAAAGTTCATTTACCAAATTAAGTCTGGTTCACCGCGAATATTTTACTTTGATCCCCCGCAATTTATCGCTGGTCTATCGTTTGTCTTACCAGTCTACCCTGGGCGGTAAAGTACCATTTTATTATCAGTCACAGGTTATTACGTCTGTTTTAACCGGAGCCTCATCAGAAGGACTTGGCGGAGGCTCTACCCTGCGCGGCATTCTTCGCAACCGCGTTGTAGGCGACGCATTCTTTCTGGGGAACATTGAAGCCCGCTGGAAAGTCGTCCGTTTTAATTTCATCAGAAACAATTTTTATCTGGGCCTGAACGGATTTACCGATTTTGGCCGCGTCACCAAAAAAATTCCGATCTCTACCAATACAAACGTGGTCCTTCCGAGCAATTTTTTCAAACATGATGCTGAGAAAATGCACTATTCCTGTGGGATGGGTCTCATTATCGCCATGAACGAAAACTTTGTAATTGCGGCAGACTACGGAAGAGCGCTCAATGAGCAAGACGGAAAAAAAGGATTTTATATGGGTCTGAATTATCTGTTTTAGAACGGATTTGAGTTCATTTTAAACCGGCTCAAAAAAAGGCAAACCAATGGTTTGCCTTTTTTTGTAATTTCGGGCAGCCAATTGCCACAATATGCTGAATAAATTTAAGATTGACTCGGAATCGGAAGTGCCCAAATACAAACAGGTTGTCGACCTGTTTATTTCGGACATTGAAGCCGGCATTTTTAAACAGGGACAGCGTATTCCGTCAATCAACGAGACTAGCGAAGAACTCCTTTTGTCGCGCGATACGATTGAAAAGGCCTACGTTCACATGAAAAAGAAGGGCATTTTACTGGCTGTCCGCGGTAAAGGGTATTACATCAATCAGGTCAATGTGAGCAAGAAGCTCAAAATATGCCTGATATTCAACAAGCTGAGCAACTACAAACGCAGCATTTATTACAGTTTTGTCAAAACAATGGGCGCCAAAGCCAGCGTCGATGTGTTTATTTACAATTACGATCTCGACGAGTTTGGGGCAATCATCGGCAACAATCTTCACAATTACGACTACTTTGTCATCCTTCCGCATTTCCGGAACGAAAGAGCCAATGTGGGCGAAGTAATCCGGAAAATTCCGAGAGAGAAGGTACTCATTGTCGACCGTTTTCTGGACGAACTGAAAGACTATCCGGTGGTTTACCAGGAGTATGATAAAGATATTCAGTCTGCACTATCCTGCGGCCTTGACCTGCTTCGTAAATACAGCCAGCTCAATCTGGTTTTCCCGCAAACAGAGTATTATCCGCCCTATATCATCCGCGGATTCCGGATTTTTTGTCAGGTTCATGGTTTTGCCTATTCCGTTATCGACCGGATCGACGAAACCGAAATCCGGCAGGGAGAAGCCTATATCATTGTATCGGATGACGACCTGTATTCGTTTATCCGTAAGATCAGGCAAAAAAACTGGACACTTGGGAAGGATTGCGGGGTGGTTGCCTACAACGAAAATCAGGTGAAAGAAATTCTGTGCGACGGAATCACCACCATTTCAACCAACCACGACGAGATCGGTCAACTGGCCGCCCAAATGATTTTGACCCGGAAATTTGAACGTATTAAAAGTCCGTTTCAGTTTATCCGGCGGAATTCGCTTTGAAAAAATGGTCAGTGGCAGTTTTCAGCTTGCAAACAGGCATTAAATCTTAGGCATTTCGAACCTGAAATTTGGAATTTTTCTATATCCCCAACTCATCACTGATTTCCTGCATCGCAATCAGTGCCATTTCAGCAAAATCATTGATCGGGACACCAATCAGCTCACATTCCAGAATATTTTCGCGTTTTACTGAAGCAGCAAAAGCTTTTTCTTTCATGCGTTTAGTGATGGATTTGGTTTTCACAGGAGCCAGCTTTTTATCCGGATAAACCAATGCAGTGGCCATAATCAGTCCGGTAATAGTTTCACCCGCTGCCAGGGCATGTTGAAAAACGGTAGTCCGTTCCTTTCCGGCAGCCACTTCATTGTGCATCACAATGGCGTCAACAGCGTCCGGAGATAAAATTCCGTCAAGCATACCAGCAGCATAAGGCCCGTGTCTGAACGGATCGCCATTGGTTATTTCCACATCAATGTCGTGCAGCAATCCGGCCAACCCCCACTCGTCCTGATCTTTTCCCAGCCTGGATGCCAATGCCCGCATAACAGCTTCACTGGCCAGGCAATGTTTGATCATATTGGGATTTTGAATGTGCTGATTCAAAAGTTTAAGGGCATTTTCACGTAAAATCATGTCAGTAGTTCTATTTTTGCTGTGCAAATTAGTAAAAACAACACGAAAAACGATGGCTATCGAAATTGAACGTAAATTTTTAGTCGATAAAAATAAATGGACACCAAACGGAGCAGGGGAAAAGCTGGTACAAGCTTATCTGGGCGTGGCCCCCAACCCAACCATACGGGTGCGGATAGCTGGCGAAAAAGCTTTTCTGACCATAAAAGGACGCTCCGAAACTATTTCGCGACGCGAATTTGAATACGAAATTCCGGTGCCCGATGCCCGTGAAATGATGAACCTGGCCATTACTCATCCGGTTGAAAAAACAAGGTATGAAATGCACTACGAAGGATTTCTCTGGGAAGTCGATGTCTTTTCAGGAAAAAATGAAGGACTGATTTTGGCAGAAATTGAACTGAAATCTGAAAATCAGTATTTCCCTTGCCCAGCCTGGATTCTGGAAGAAGTTTCAGCCGATTTGAGGTATTATAATTCATGGCTGGCCGACCACCCTTTCAGTGAATGGTAACTTTCGTGGCCTGATTTTTGAAAAGCCGGACAACATGTTTGAAATAAAATCGTTTTTTTTGATAGCCAATTAACCATTGAATTATGCGCCTTAAAGAACTTTTTACAGGAATTCTGATCCTGATCTGTTTTCCTCTCTTTGCTGCACTAACCGACAATAACCGCAAAAAAGAACAAAATTCCCCTTCAGCTGACTCCATTCAACTTAGCATCAATTTCCTGAAAAAATATCTTCAGGCCACCGATGTATGGAAGTCAGAGAACCCGGCCATTTTGCGTAGCGTAACCGGACTGATCCATTTTGCAGAAGACGAGCACATCGACAGCATCCTGGTTAAACTCAACCGATTTCAGCAAAATAAAGACTTCAGGTATATTTATCGGTCGCCTGACCAGGTGAAAGACTCATTGCAAATCAAAGGGTTCTATTCGCATCAGTCGATTCTCGAAAAGATGAGACAGCTTGACCGCGCCATCTGGAATGGGGTAAATATGAATTCGATTCCCCTTCCGGAAGAATTAATCACCGGCCCCAGCAATAAACTTGAACCTATCAATCCGGGCGACGAGGCAACAATCCTCCGGAAAACACACCTGGTTTTACCTGATAGTCTGAAAAATGTTCATGCAATACCCGATACAATGGTTAAAACAGCCAATGATTTTAACCGGATCAGAAAACGGCAGGAAGTAAGATCGGCCATGCTTGAACGTGCCCGGAAACGCTATAACAACCGGATATCCAAATTAAACCTCGATTCGGCCATCACAGCCTACCGGAATTATGCTGTCAGGGTATTTTCAGATTCGCTGCAAAACCACCTGCGCGATTCCTTGAAAACTCAAAATGAAATGGTTCTGAAAAATTATAACGATTCGATTGTTCGCACCATAAACGATTCAATTAACAGGTTCGTGCTAACGCTTCAACGTTATGCACAAAACGACTCGATTTCCGTCTGGATACATAGTTTAACAGGCAAACCTGCACATGTTTGGCTAAGAAATAACCAGCGATCAGTAAACCGATTCTATGTCAAGAACGAACAAAACGATTCGCTGGCCATCCGGATGATGAACCTCGACAAACACTCGCTGGGAATTGCGATCGACGATGATGTAACCTTTAACCGGATTTCTGAAAAACAGCGCCGTGATTTTGCTTTTCAAAAATTTACTCCCGATAAAAAACTGACTAAAATTCAGAAAAAATACGCCATTATAACCCCCTGGAATATTGGTGGAAACGGTACTTTTGGATTTACCCAGACATACGTCGAAAACTGGAAAGCCGGCGGTAAACCAGCTTTCTCTTTCCTGATGGTTTTGAAAGGTTATGCCAACTATTCGAACGATAAACTAAAATGGGAAAACAGCGGTGAACTCCGCAATGGCTGGATCAGGCAAGGAGGCGGCATTAACCAGACTCAGAAAAATGACGATAAAATTGAGTTGATTTCGCGATTAGGTGTAAGCGCATTTAAAAAGTGGTACTACAGCAGCGAGGTCGATTTTGTTACGCAATTCTTTAATGGATACAATTACCCGGATAAAACGAAGACCATCTCAACCTATATGTCACCGGCTAAAACCCTGATAAAAATCGGTCTCGATTATAAGCCAAACAAGAATTTTTCGCTGTTCCTTTCGCCCATCACAGCCAAATTGGTTTTTGTAAGAGATACAGCAAAAATTGACCAGACCAAATTTGGGGTTGCAGCCAATAGACGTAGTTTCTGGGAACCTGGTCTGAATACCGACATCAGGTATAAGGTGAATTTAGCGCCAACCATCACGTATGAAACCAAGTACAAGATGTTTCTTAATTACCAGCAGCCTTTTAAGAAAATCGACATCAACTGGGAAAACAGTGTGGTAGCCCAATTAACCGACCGCATCAATATGTCGGCCATGTTTTACATGCTTTACGACGACAATGTAACTTTCCCGACCGGGGTAAAAGGAGCCAACGGAAAAGAAATCTACAAAGCCAAATGGCAGGTCAAGGAATTGGTGACGATCGGATTTTCATACAACCTCAACAAAAAGGTTTACAGGCAGAAAAAAGTAAATTAACCTGAAGAAACCCGGATGCGGAAATTAAGCTATATTTGGTAAGTAATCAGAAATATCAGGAGAAAATGCAATCTTTCAAGAAATACTTCAAAATAGCCGCCGAACCGGCTGATGTTTACAATGCACTGACCAATAAAACCATGATTGAAATCTGGACCGGTGAAGATGCTGTGATGGACGAAACAGCAGGTTCTGAGTTTTCGCTTTGGGACGGAAGTATCTCCGGAATAAACCTGGAATTTGAGAAAGACCGGAAAATTGTTCAGGAATGGTTTTTTGGCGAAGAAGATGAGGACAAGAAATCAATTGTGACCATTAAACTTCACCCGGATAAAAAGGGCACCATTATGGAAGTGGTGCAAACCAATATTCCGGATGAAGCTTATGAAAATATTGCTAACGGCTGGGAAGAAGACTATTTTGATGCGCTGAACCAGCTTTTTGAGCAATAGTTTATTTCGGATCCCAAACAAAATTCAACGTTTACTGATTTTAACCATAACAACGCCCTGTGCCGGAACCTGAGCAGTAAATTTGTCTTTGGAAACACCCAAATCTTTTTGCCGCCAAAGATCACGGACGGCCTGTTTCCCCGACACCTGAATATCGCTCCAGTTTACAGTAACTTCGGCAGCAACTTTTCCACGATTAAACAAACCCACCGCTTTTGAGCCATCTGCCAGACTTTTAACCATCAGAAAGTGTTCATTGCCTTGTTTGATCACTAGTCCGCATTCTCCAAAAGGATCCTGGTTAACGGCAATCACTTCCGGATTACAAAGCACATTAAGTGTAAGCTCATCCAGTTTCGACATGTCGCCACTGTAAATCAGCGGCGCTGCCATCAGGCTCCATAACGACATGTAAGCATACTGCATCGCAGGAGGCATTGGAGTCAGCTCGGGCGTGCCCATTTTGCGGGCACTGCCAATCCAGCCAATCTGAATGTAATCGGGATCGTTCCATTCGCCTGGTTTGGAGAACTGCCGGTGCTCGCTGTTTTTCAGAGCAACATCGAAAATACGGTCGAGTTCGAAGCCCAAATCGCCGGAAGTACGCCAGCAATGACCATCAACTTCCCCGCCCCATTTCCAGACTTCGCCCATTCCATATTGGCACAGGTTGAAAACCATGTCGCGATCCAGCGATTTCAGAATAGTTCCCATCTGACGGTATGGTTTCTGAAAAGCCTCAAGGCTCTTATCTTTCCCGGCAATTTTACTATACGAGCACCAGTCATATTTTAGAAAATCGAAGCCCCAGGCGGCAAACTGCCGGGCATCCTGTTCCTCGTGCTGATAAGCGCCGGCAAAACCACCGCAGGTTAATGTTCCGGGTGAAGTATAAATACCGGCTTTAAGCCCTTTGCCATGAATAAAATCGGTGAGCGACTTCATATCGGGAAAGTGACGGTTAGGGAGGATATTTCCCTTTTCGTCTCTCAACGGTCCGACGCGCATCGGATCATTATTTTTTGGCGCATTCATCCAGCAATCGTCAATGTTCACATACTGGTAGCCCACATCAGCCATTCCGCTGCTGATCATCACCTCAGCCGCCTCACGCATCATCTGGTCGGTAATGCGGTCGTAGTGCGCATACCAGTGATTCCAGCCCATAGGAGGAGTGAGAGCCAGCTTATCGCCCGAAATTATCCGGAAGTTTCGTTTAGCCTTTCCTTTTGAATTTCTTGCTTCAATCACCAGCTGATATTCACCTTTTGAAGGAGTTGTTCCCCGAATAATTCCTGTTTGAGGATCGAGTTGCAAGCCTGCCGGTAACCCTTTCACTGAAAATCGGATCGGACGTTCCCCCTGGCAGGGAATGCGGTAAAGAAATGGATGTCCGGGCCGACAACCATAAACTAACGGACCATTGATTCGGGGTTGTGGCTTTGGCGCAGGTGTCAGTAATTCGGAGTTAACGGCTTTTGTCCCGTTCCCTTCTTTTGCGCAGTACGCTGTTTCCGGTTCTAAAGTCAGTAATCCGAAAAACAATAAAAGACTATAAACAGTTAATTTACTTTTCATTACCTATAATTTTGTAGTTAGTATTAGTTGATAAGAGCTTCAATGTTTTTAATTTCAAGTTCATCTTTCGGAAGAAACTTTCCGCCCGCCATATACTTTTTTAAACTGAAAAGCAGTTGCTGTGCTTCGGGCCGGGTTTCCAAATCCGTAGTCAGGTCAATTCCTGAAATCAGGATTTTGCCTTTCCCGACTTTCGCTTCAAAAATAAGTGCCAGCGGCCGGTTGGTAAACCAGTCGTCGATGACCCGAACAATGGGTTTTATTTCTGCCTGAAAACGGCTCAGATTGATGGCTCCCGAATGGCTCATGGCATCCCACCACTGGTAATTGCTGTGGTACTCTGTCGGAAAATCGGCCAGTGCCGGATGATTCGGATTGCACAGAATTCCCAGCGTGTTCGGCGCTTGTCCGTGTGTCCACGCTGTATTCCAGAAAATACTGGAGAACCCGATTTTAACATCACCACCCATTTCTTTCGGAAGCGTTCCTTTCTTCAGGTTTAATAATACTGATCCGCCATTTTTCAGGAACTGGGCTGTCTGAGTATCCAGTTTCTGAACCACCCGGATATTTTCTTCTCCTGAAATCGTTTCTTTTTTGGCCGGATATACCCAGAAATCCCAGCTGTTGGCAAGGCCATTCACGGTTACCTCCAACGTAAGTTTTTCGGGAGTTGTAACTGAAGCCAGAGGGAAAGAAATATTTCCAAGGTTAAACCCATTACCTAAAGGAATATCAGTTTGAGCAAATTTGCCCGATTGAATGACCTGCCCGGTTTTATCTGAGACCTTCCATTCCGGAACACAGGCTGTAATTGGTCCATCGCCGTAATGAGCAAGCTCAACGGCAGCTTCGAAGGTTTCGTTATTCGTAAAAATACACTTCTTCATGCGTACCAATGGCACCGTAGAGTTACAAAATCGTTTGTATTCAGCAGGGGAAATATACCCTTTTTCGCCCCAGAACGGATCCAAAACGCCTACCAAAGCGGTTCCCTGCCCTGGAAAATCGTGCAAATCGAGCAGTTGGAACCCGCCAAAATCTTTGGTACGCAAAGCAGCTTCGATATCGGCTTTGTAGCAAAGCGCCTGCAATTTACCGGAAGCCAGTAAAAAACTGTCAGCCAGCTGCGCCATACCCTGATCTTTCAATGTTTCCTGAAACAGTTCAAAGTTTCTGGCCTTCAAAACGCCATCGTATTTGACAATTTCTTTAAAATTCGGGTAAACGCACCACTGTCCGATTTCGTGACTGACAAAAGGCTGCGGAAATTTGGAATTGTAAGCAGACCAATCGTAATTGGTACGCGGCGCTTCGCCGTTAATGATGCTTTTCAAACCTTCGCCCCAACGTTGAATGCGTGGATTCGGATCACTCAGGTAGTCGTTTACCGGAAGGTTGGGCCAGCCAGCTCCGGAAGTGTAAATGCGGCGACTGTCCTTATTTTTCCAAAAATTCACGAATTCTGTCAGGAACGGAACCAGGTTTTTTCCTGCCGGTTCGTTTCCATAAACCATCATGCAAAAGGAAGGATGGTTGCCATACTCCTCAACCATGCGCTGACTTTCTTCATACAGGTATTTATCGAATGGCTTTCCATCTCCAATCGTGGTCGATTGGTTGGACCACGACGAACATTCCACATGCAGATAAAAACCAGTTTGGTCGGCAGCTTCAAAGGCGGCTTCAGGCGGGCACCACGAATGAAAACGGACATGGTTCAGCCCGTGTGCCCGGCAAACGTTGAAAATGCGAAGCCATTCAGCAAGATCGGTTGCCGGATAACCAGTTTTCGGGAAAATGGCACACTCCAGTGTTCCGCGAAGGAAAGTTGGTTGACCGTTAATCAGAATTTGTTTCCGAACAACTTTGAATTCACGCATCCCGAAAGTAGTTGTCAAAACATCGGTTTGCCCGGATGTTTTATCTTTCATACTGGCTTCGAGCGAATAAATATTGGGATGAAATTCATTCCAGAGTTTTACATCAGCACCCATTTCCAAACTCATTTCGAGTAAATTTTCGCCTTCTTTCAGCTCAAAACTTTCCTCTTCCCTTTTTCCTGCTTCTTTTACATTCAGATTCATTTTTGCAGAAGTTACTTTTCCGGTCAGGTTCTGAACCTTTACTTTTACGGCGATCTTTTTATTCTGGATATCCGGATAAACCTGAATATTTTGGATACCTACCAACGGTTTGGCCTCCAGATACATTTGCCCCACTACCCCATTCCAATTGCTCTGGGTATGATCAGAAATGCTGTGCGAATTAATGCCTGGATCAATAGCTTTCACCCGGTTATCAACACACAGGGTCAGCCGATGTTTGCCGGGGGTCAGGAGGTTTGTCAGGTCGTACTGATGCGGTGTTCCGAGCGAATTTCGCATTCCGGCTTCTTTATTATCGACCCATAACCGGCTTTCCCAGTGGCAACGTTCAAGGAAAAGCCCAACAAAACGGCCATCCCAGTCTTTCGGTATTGTCACTTCTTTTTGATACCAGGCAGCACCTTTGTAATATTTGACCGGCTGGAGCCAGAACGGAATTTTAATGTTCCCCGGCTCGCGGTATTTGGCATATTCTGGTTTTTTGTAGAACGAACTGTCAACAATTTGCCCGGTCCAGGGAGTTTTTAAGGTAATGTCATCGCCTTTTCCGTTGGTGGTCATCGAGCCGGGTAAAATAACATGATCGGGCAAAACCTGATTATACCAGCTTTCAGGTATGCCTTTATCCAAAGGATCAGCAGCAAACTGCCAGGTTCCTGAAAGATCAATTTTCGTCTGCCCATCCGGTGTTTGGCAGGCCATTATAAAGATTGCAAGAATGCTGAACAGTAAAATTTTATATTTCATATCAACAATATTTTCGATGATGTCCTTAATGATTTAATTACATTTTTTCAATTTCTTCCAGGCTTTTCCCTTTGGTCTCCGGAAGTTTCTTCAGGATGAACAGGAATCCGGAGAGGCTAATGAAGGCATACAACCAGAATGTTCCACTGGCATTCAACAGTTTATTCAGGATCGGGAAAGTATAGGTTAGCACAAAACAGGCAACCCAAAGTGCCGTGGTTGCAATTGCCATGGCAGTTCCACGGATGCTGTTCGGAAATATCTCGGAAAGAACAACCCAGGTAACCGGAGCCAGAGTCATGGCATAGGTGGCAATGGCAGCCATCACCAAAACCAGAATCAGCATGCCTTTCAGCTCAAAGAAGTAACTTCCGCCCAGAAGAAAATAGATAACTGCCAACCCAATGGAACCCAGCAGCATTAACTTACGGCGGCCCCAGCTATCGACCATCCGCATTGCAATAAATGTGAAAATAAGATTTACGGTTCCGGTAATCACAATATTAAAAAGCATGTCGCCAACCGAATATCCGGCTGAAGTAAAAACTTCTTCGGCATAATTAAAAATAACGTTGATGCCGCACCACTGCTGAAACACAGCCAGAATAATTCCCAGAATCAGCACGGGCCTGACCTTTTTGGAAGTCAATGCTTTCCAGTCAATTCTGGCGGTGGTTTCCTTTAAAGTCTCTGCAATATCCTTCTGTTCCTGGATGGCATAGTCATGTCCGCCAGTCCTTTTCAGAATAGAGAAAGCTGCATCATATTTTCCGGATTTTGCTAAAAACCGGGGACTCTCAGGGATAAAAAATGACAAAATAAAAAACAGGACCGCAGGAGCTGTACCGGCCCAGAACATCCAGCGCCACCCGGTTTGCCCGTTCCACGAATTCAGGATAAACTCATCAGTAGCACCGGCAGGAACTTTATCGGCAATCAGGTAATTCGCTACCTGTGCGGCCAGTATACCGATCACAATTGTCAACTGATTGATGGAAACCAACCTTCCGCGCATTTCGGCCGGCGCTATTTCGGCAATGTACATTGGCGATATGGCCGAAGCCAGCCCGATCCCCAATCCGCCGATCAGCCGGTACATGATAAAAGGCGTGAATTGATTGACAGCGCCGGTTCCGACGGCTGCAATGGTAAAAAGGGCTGCAGCGGTTATCAGTGGCAATTTGCGACCAAAACGATCAGAAAAATAGCCCGACGATAATGCGCCGACAAGACAGCCGATTAGAGCGCTGCTCATGGCCCAGCCTTGCAGATAAGGCGAATTGGTAATATCAAAAAAACGTTCGTAAAATGGTTTGGCGCCGCCAATAACCACATAATCGTAGCCAAAAAGTAATCCACCCATGGCAGATATCAGGGTGATGCCCAAAATAAATTTTCGGTTGAAGGTCGGTTTGTTCACAAGTTTGGGTTTTAGTTGAAACAAAAATATCATTTCGTCTCATTCGGATGAATAAAAGATTTGATGAATTTATAGATTATTCGATCATTTTCCTACTTATGAATAATTTTAGACCTGAACACTGCAGAAATGTTAAAATCCTGGAGAATTACATTCCAAGCAGGCTTATTGTTTGTACCCCGGATCAGGGTTTACTTTTACCGGCTCTTTTTGAAATTAATGATACTATTAAAAGAGCATCTGAAATGCCTTTAAAAACCAGTTATCAATAGTAATTCGAATCAAGGTTGAAAAAAACAGGCATTTAATGCTGAAGGCATGATATTATTATAGCAAATTATTGTACAAAAAGACAGAATGCCGAAGGCATAACAGGATTATATCACCACTTCGTGGTTAAAGAACGCTTCCTGCATAATAATTCTATAATAATATCAACCCGTTGGGGTTTAAAAAATTCAACCCTTGATTCGCATTAGTAATAAAATCATATAATTTATGGAATTTTGGAATTGAAATCCAAATTTGCATATTAACAACGATTTTTTCAAAAGGAGAAATTACCAACCACCTAGGTCTCAGAGAAATTCCTTGTGTATGGAGATGATTCAATACAAGAACGGTCGGCAGCCAAAGTACTGGATGGAAGAATTTACTACAAATTTTTGATGAAAAAGATTAAGTGGACCAAATAGCTTTAGCTGTAGTTTCTATTAACCGGAAAAGATTGTACCTTCATTCTTCAATTCAAAATTATTAAAACCATGAAATTCGGACAAAGCGAAAACCCTGAATTTATTGATTTCCGGCTACCTGCCGATGATCCCCGCACTTCAGAAATACTGAAACGAAACGATACCGGCAAACCGCTAAACATTTATGTAGGCTGTGCCAAATGGAATAAAACTGACCTGAAAAACTTTTATCCGCGTGGCACCAAAGACGAACTGACTTATTATTCCCGCCAGTTCAACTCCATTGAGCTAAATGCTACCTTTTATAATATGCCCAGCCGCGAACAAGTGATTACCTGGCGCGAAAAGACGCCCGAAAATTTCAGGTTTTTCCCCAAGGTAACCCAAAGCATCAGTCACATGCGTCGGCTGAATGATGTTCAGGTGCTGGTGGATGAATACTGCGACAACATCAGCAACTTTGAAGATAAGCTGGGAATGGTATTCCTGCAGTTGCATGATAATTTCAAATATAAAAATTACGACAGGCTGGTCAATTTTATCGAAAAATTTCCGAAAGCCATTCCGTTAGCCGTTGAACTGCGAAATACCGAATGGTTCAACGATACAGCTGTTTCAAACGAAGTTTATCAACTGTTCGAAAAACATCAGGTAACCAATATTGTGGTCGATACCGCCGGACGTCGCGATTTATTGCACATGCGACTGACTACCCCTAAAGCATTTATCCGCTATGTTGGGGCGAATGATCCGCAAAGCGACCGCGAACGTTTGGACGACTGGCTCAACCGGCTCAAAATTTGGGTTGACCAGGGAATCCAGGACATTTATTTCTTTGTTCACCAAAATATCGAAATGGAATCGCCCTTTCTTTCGGCTTATTTCATTGAAAAACTAAATAAGGAATTTGGCCTGCACCTGCAAATTCCGGCACTTTTAGGACCGGCAGGCAATACAAATCCATCCCTCGAATTCTAAACCAAATCGTAATGAAATCAACAAAACGTTACATCTTGTACCTGCTAATTTTCACATTATCAGCAGCCAAAGCCGAATCCGTTTTTGAAATTAAATCACCTGATCAGAAAATAAGCTTTTCCCTGAAAATGGATGGCAGCGCTTTTTATAGTATTAATTACCGGAATCAACCGGTGGTGGAGTGGTCGAAACTTGGAATCAGCTGCAATGGCGACAACTGGGACAAACAACTGGCTGTCAGTCCGGGCGCTGTTCAATTGCACGATACCACCTGGACACCAATCTACGGCGAACGCGACCATGTACGGGATCAGTACAACGAATCGGTGATCAGCATCACCAAAGAAAACCGGAAAAATTCGGTGCTTCAGCTTGTGGTGAGAGCCTATAATTCGGGTATTGCCTTCCGGTATCAATTTCCGGAGGGTAAAAATGGTGGTTCTTATCTGCACATTACAGGAGAAACTACCGAATTCAATTTTCAGGAGAATACAAAAGCCTGGTTTACTCCCCGTGCACAATCGCTGCACCAATTATTACCCTTGAAAAACTGGCCGGACGAATCAGATCGTCCACTTACCCTCGAATTGCCCAACGGATTATATGCTTGTCTGGCCGAAGCAGAAATGACGAATTATTCGCGTACCAAATTCAGGCTGAACCCCGATAAAGAAAATTCTATTCAATCTTCCATTTATGGCGATGTGGATGAGATCGCACCATTCCATTCGCCCTGGCGGGTAATTATGGTGGCCGAAAAAGCGGGAGATTTACTGGCCAACAATGACTTGATTTTGAATTTGAATTCTCCCTGCGCCATCAAAAATACGTCGTGGATCAAACCAGGAAAAGTAATGCGCGAAGGAACCCTGTCAACTTCGGGAGCCAAAAAGCTGGTGGATTTTGCTGCGGTCCGGAACATCAAATACATTCATTTCGATGCCGGATGGTATGGATTTGAAAACGACTCGAAAGCTGATGCGACCACCGTCACCGTTGATCCGAGAAGAAATCCGAAAAACGACCTCGACCTTCAGGAAGTCATCCGATATGCTCATTCAAAAAGAGTTGGAGTATTTGTGTATGTCAATCAGCGGGCTTTGGCAGCCCAACTAGATACAATATTGCCCCTTTACGAAAAGTGGGGAATTGCCGGAATCAAGTTCGGATTTGTTCAGGTTGGCTCGCACCGGTGGACAACCTGGCTGCACGAAGCGGTGAAAAAATGCGCCAAATATCACCTGATGGTTGACATTCACGACGAATATCGTCCAACGGGTTTCAGCCGGACTTACCCAAACCTGATGACCCAGGAAGGTATCCGTGGAAACGAGGAAATGCCCGATGCGGTCAACAACACAATTTTACCATTCACCCGTTTTGTGGCCGGGGCTGCCGATTATACGTTCTGCTATTTTTTCCGCAAGGAACTGGGACATCCAACCCGGCACATTCAAAACACTTCGGCCCACCAGCTGGCTTTGCCGGTTATTTATTACAGTCCGCTGCAATGGATGTACTGGTATGATAAACCTGAAGATTACCAGGGCGAACCTGAACTGGCTTTCTGGGATGTGTTGCCAACAACCTGGAACGATACCAAAGTAATTAGCGGCGAAATCGGGAAATACATTACTGTTGCACGCCGCAATCAGGCCGATTGGTTTGTAGGCTCCCTTACCAACACCGAAGCTAGGGAATTGAAAGTTCCACTTGATTTTTTGGAGTCCGGAAAGAAATACGAAGCTACCCTTTATTTTGATGATCCGACTGTTCCAACCCGCACTCATGTTGGAATTACAAGACAGAAAGTAGATTCGAAAACAGTGCTGAATGTAAAACTTCAGGCATCGGGCGGACAGGCAATTTTGATTAAGCCAGTGGAATAAGCAAAAACCAGGATTTAAATTGAATAATTTGTTGGGATTTAAAATTTAGCCATACATTTATCTGACCTTTTTGCGAAGTAAATTTCAGAAATGGATAACGATCTGACCTACATAACCCGAAAACTCCGGGAAGGAGATGACGATACCTACGTTTTCCTTTTCCGGAAATATTACGTGCCGCTCTGTTCGTATGCCCGGCGTTATGTTGGCCGGAAAGATGTAGCTGAAGAAATCGTTTCGGATACTTTTTTCAATATCTGGCGTAACCGTTCAATACTCGAATTTCACTCATCGGTAAAAGGATACCTTTTCCAGGCCGTGTGCAACAATTCATTAAATTATCTGCGGAAACTAAAAAATGAGGAGAAACTGGACAACTATTTCAAGGATAACCAATCTGAAAATTTGGGATTTGCCCCTACTTCAGAAGAACTTCCTTTAGATAGTTTGATTATGAAGGACTTGGCAGAAACTATTGATCATGCTGTAAATTCACTTCCTCCGCAACAACAAGCAGTTTTCAGGTTAAAAAGATACGAACGAAAAAAAAACGGCGAGATTGCTGAAATCATGGGCCTTTCAGTAAAAACGGTCGAGATGCACCTGTCGAAGGCGCTGACGACGCTTCGAAAAAAGCTGAAAGAGTATCTGCCCGGATTCCTCATTTTCATGCTACTGAAAGATGTTTTATAAAACTTCCAGAACCCGGTAAAAGCATTTTCGCAAGGCGTGACTTTTCAAAACTCCTCCTTGAATCTTGAAATTTGGAACTTGAAATTTTTTTATTCCTTCATACAGGGTTTTTACCTTTTTGTGCATCATCACTTTTGAATCCAATTATTATGCATCCAGAACAGAACATCCATCAGTTTATTATCCGATTGTTTGCCGGGGAAGCCAGCGACGAAGAGAAAAGGAATATAGAAACCTGGCTAAACCGGCATCCGGAAAACAAGAAGCTATTTAACGAGTTAAAAGAGATCTGGTTAAGTTCAGGAATTGAGCACAATCCAGATCATTACGATGTAGAAAAGGCTATCCGGCAGTTCCGTCAGAAAACCCGTTTACTGATTGAAAAAACTTTACGAAAGCAACAGCTTTACCATATCATGCGTTATGCAGCGATCCTGTTACTGGCCATCGCTATCCCGTTCAGTTATTATTACGGGAAACAATCAATCCCTTCATCCGATTCGTTTACCACCATTACCTGCGCGCCGGGTGATAAAACCGCGATTGTACTGCCCGACGGTTCCGGGGTATTCCTCAATTCGGGGAGTAAGCTAACTTTCAGCGCTGATTTTAAAAACGGATCGCGACGGGTTTCCTTAGATGGCGAGGCCTATTTTTCCGTACGGAAAGATCCGCAAAATCCTTTCCGGGTGAAAACCAGAGCCCTTGACGTGGAGGTGCTTGGAACCGAATTCAACCTGAAAGCTTATTCTGAAGAACAAACAATTACAACAACCCTGGTAACCGGAAGTCTTAAAATAGTTGAGAATAACAAGTCAATCCTGATTAAACCCAACCAGAAACTGGTATTTAACAAAGAGACTCAAAAGATGAGATTACAGGAACTCGCCGACCTTTCGCCGGAAACCGACTGGAAAGACGGGCGCCTGGTGTTCCGTGACCAATCGCTAGGCGAACTGGAACACGAGCTGGAACGCTGGTTCGATGTAGAAATCGAGTTTGCTGATGAACAGGTCAAAACCCGCCGGTTCACCGGGACACTGGAACGTGAAAGTATTTTGGAGGTCATCTCCTATTTTAGCCAGTCGAACTACGTGGCCTATCAAATCAAAAACAATATAATTACCTTTTATACCGAACATTAAAACATTCTTGCCTATGAATTGAACTGACTCGTAAAAAAGAAGAAAGGGAAGTGCTACCAACACTCCCCTCTCCAGAAAAAATTAAACCAAAGTTTAACTTTAAAAACCATTCAAATTTATGAAATTTAATCAAACTAAATTGTCCGGCAGGTATGTCAGACAACTAAAAAAAATTTATCTGATTATGAAACTAACCTGGCTGTTGATTTTGGCGCTCTGCCTGCAATCTGCGGCATCAGTCTGGTCACAAACCACCAGTATGTCGTTAAAGATGAACCAAACTTCATTACAGGAGTTGTTCATTACTATCGAGAACAAAACGGGATATCGTTTTTTTTACAACAACGATGAGGTGGATGTCTCGCAAAAAGTAACGGTTGGCGTTTCCGATAAGCCAATTGGTGACATTCTGACCCAGGCTTTTAAAGATCTACCTTACTCTTTTAGAGAAGTAGGGAATAAACTAATTCTGGTTGAACGAAACACGAACCCGATGGGAGTAATCGGTTCACAACAGCAAAAATCCATTTCAGGCAAAGTAACCGATTCTTCAGGTACGCCATTACCCGGAGTTACTGTATTGTTAAAAAATACAACAAATGGGACCATTACAGATGCCAATGGATACTTTAGCCTGGTCAATCTCCCTTCTGATGCTACCTTAATATTTTCTTTCGTGGGAATGAAAACTCAGACGGTTGAAATTGAAGGAAAAAATTCTATCAATATCGTAATGGAAGAAGAAACAAAAGGAATAGATGAGGTTGTTGTAATAGGTTATGGGACTGCTAAACGAAATGATTACCCAGGTTCCATTAGTTCTTTGAAAATAGAAAATTCACCAATTTCTCTTTTACCAAAATTCAATGCCTTGGAATCATTAAAAGGGAATGTGGCAGGTTTAAATATTGGAACCGTTAACCAAGCTGGGCAAGAACCGTCAATGTTAATTCGTGGACAGAATTCGATAAATGGTTCAAATAACCCATTAATTGTACTGGATGGGGTAATTTATATGGGCAGCATAGGAGATATCAATCCAAACGATATTGCTAATGTTGATATTTTGAAAGATGCTGTTTCCAGTGCTGTCTACGGATCCCGTTCTGCAAATGGTGTCATTGCGATCACAACAAAATCAGGAAAATCAGGGAAACCCGTAATAACTTTTAATACCTCTGCTGGTATTCAGACTTGGCAAAATGAACCGGTATTACTCAAAGGTGAAGAATGGTTTAAAGTAGTTTTCTCAAATAGGAAAAATGGATTTTCATCTTTCCATTTATTTAAGAGAACACCCTGTATTTTGATGATAATGTGCAAATTGCTTTTTATCAAATAAAAATAGTTTATAAATCGAATAGCGATTTAAATATTATGTAAAATATAAAAAAATTTAAATCATGTTAAAAATAAAGTATGTGTTTTTATTGATTTTGGGAGTTGTATTTGTTTTGTTACCATCACTCAGCACACTTGCCTATTCTCCGGGAAGTATCAGGGCTGCCCGATTAGATGAGAAATCAGTTAAGGAACTAATGGTTACAATGTTGAAAGACCATGTGTCTTATGCCCAGAGTATATATGTGGCAACAGATGCCGGAGGTTATTTTGGCACAGGAAACAGCAATGAGTATGGCATAAGAACAAGCGCCGATTATGCGCTGATGTATGCTTTCCTGTTTACCAAATTTCCGGATGCGACTTTTGCCGGTGTCCCTCGAAATACACTAAGAGACAGGGCAATTGACGCTCTTAAATCGGGGTATCTTAATCATATATCTGGCCCGTCACAGAATCTTTGCCGCGATAACAAAAAATGGGGGCACCATTGGCAGTCATCCTATTGGTCAGCGGCGTATGGTCTGGCGGTATGGCTGCTGTGGGACTATAACAAAATTGAAGCAGGTACTCTTGATTCAGATACCTACAATAATGTTAAAAAAATGCTGGTAGACGAAGCTGACTTTAGTATATCAAACGATCCGTCCAGGCTTGTAAAAGCGAATGAATATGATGACACCAAGGCTGAGGAGAACGCCTGGAACACGCAAATACTCGCCCTAGCAAAAAGTCAGTTTTCGTCCGAACCGAACGCATCTGTTTGGGACGAAAAAATGAAGTCCTTCGCCATGAATTCTTATGGTACCGCAGCAGATGAAAATGACAATATCCTTGTCGACGGAAAAGCTGTGGCAGCCTGGGTGGTGGATGCAAATATCCATCCGGATTACACTCTGGAGAATCATCGGATATTCCATCCCTGGTACCAGACCTGTGTCCTGACACTGCTTACAGAATCAGCATTGTTTTATCAAAAAGCAGGTCTTCAGGTCCCGGGCGCGCTGTCGCACAATGTAATGGCTACCTGGAACAATGTTATAAAGAAAATCTTTGTAGCCGACGGGGAATTTGCCTATCCCAATGGTTGTGACTGGGCAATGCATGTATATTCCACAGGCCTTGCTGGAATTGCTGCCCTTGCCACCTATTACAAGGATGTGGATGCCGCGTTTTTTGAAAGCAGGCTGGTGCAGTATCAACGGGCAAGGCAGTTGGTGACCGGAAACGGGAAATTCGTTACTGATCCCGCTGTTGACCAGGAAAGGAACGGGGTTATTGCGCATGCGCTTGTTTTCTCCTACCTGATGCACGATTATTGGGGCATGCCTTCAAAAAGCACTTCATGGGATGATTTTGAAGCAGTGCAAAAAACAACTAAACTGTTTTCATATTCACGGGTAATAAGGGGAATGAATCAAAATGCCTATACCGGATTTTCATGGTCCAACTATTTTATGGGAACTTTTATGCCCCGGAGTGAAAATTATCTTGATAATCCATATTTGACTTTTCCGTTCAGGAAGGGGAACACAGGTAATCTTACCGGATATTTTAATGTAAACGGCAAATCAAATAATGCAGAATTTCAGTCGTGTAGCTACTCAATGAAAAAGGATGCTTATGCTACAACTGGCTATATACAAGAAAATTTCTACCTGGATCCTGTAAAAAAAACATTTAGCAAGCCCGCATTGGACCATTACATTACTTTTGCCCAAACACCCGGGAATGCAGTAGTATATTTTGACAAGGTGCTTGCAAAAGATTCAATTACAGTTAAAGAGGAAAAAGGAATATCAATGGGCATACTCACCGATCCTATTTGCGGAAACAGCAGAACCCTTTACTCTCAGAATGGAAGTCAGCTTGCAGATGGAAGCGCTTTGGTAACCATCCCCGGAAACTGGGTTAATGTTGACCGCAAGCTGGGAATGGTAATGGCAGGAACTTATGCGATTCAATTCGGAGACAGAGAGCTTACCAATTCAGTTTATGTCTCAAAACTTTACGGTTCATACAATACAGCACCACGAAACTATATCGCAGGACAAGTTGTAACCAGCAGAAATGCTATATTATACGCCAATATAGACGAAGAAACCACAGCTTCTCTTGCCTCAGATGCTAAATACCCTGCGTGTGATGCCGGCTGGATGGCTTCAGCGGTAAAAGACCCCGACGGCAGAAGGTTTCTTGTCGCAGCCAATCTGAATGATTCTGATCTTACGCCTAATTCCACAAGTATGACCATTTCATATAACGAAGGCGCACCAGTGCTTGAAAGGGAGACGACTGTGACCGGCTCTTCAGGAAGCACTGTAATAAAAGGGGCGCCCGGTACCGTTCAGTTACAGGAAATGGGATGTTATATATCTGCATCGTCAGGGAAATTACTGACCGTTCAGGGATATACCCCTTATCAGACCTATATAAAAAATCCGGGAACAAATGCAGTCACGGTCACTGTCAGGATATGGAGCAATTCAAATAACGGCAGTTTCTTTTCTTCGTCAATGAGCATTCCGGCAGGAAAAACTTATCTTGCACAGATATCGGGAGGAGCTGTGAGTTTCAGCATAGTCACTTATCCTGGTAACTACCGCAGGTGTTCTGATGGGAAATATCTGACTGCTACCTCGCACGAGGGAGGAAATCTTCCGTTTGATGCAATGGACGGAGACGTAAACACAAGCTGGATATCAGGAGATTTGCCGACTGCAACTGCTCCGCAGTATTTGACCATGGATTTGCATTCATCTTATTCTGTGGACAAAGTGATCATAAAACCAGAAGTGAATTCAGGTCCAAAAGAGGTCGTGGTAGAGGTATCGGCAGATGGGACTGTCTATTCGACCGTGTCGAAACAGTCAACCACAACGTTGTCTGATTCGGGTTCACCACAGTCAATAACTTTTACAAATGCTGCTGCAAGGTATATAAGGCTTAAAATAACCTCATCCTACTCAACAGTCAATACACAAATACAAGAGTTCGAAGTGTACGGTCAATAGTATCAATTAATCATTAAAATGGAAATGAATAATATTAATAGACAACCACTTCTGGTTATACTGTTGATTGTGTTGCAACTATTATTATCCACTGCTTTAATGATGGCTCAATCAGATAGTGTTTCCAAAAAGAAAATGCCTAAACGAATTTATTGGAATACTAATTTGAATATAGTTCCCTACCGTCTTTCCCCTCCCCCCGTTGGGTATAAACCTGTTTATATTGATTTTGACAAAGACGGGGACCCGGATGCCATACAATCAGTAACGATAAATAATACGCCGGTGTTGTGGATCGACGACGACGACGATATGCAGTATGGGGATATTGAAGGTGACACGGACAGTGACTGTCTGTTGATTGATAGGAACAAAGATGGTAAGTACGGAAAGCTGGGCGATTTGGTTATTGATTGGGTGGACACAAATAATGATGGAAAAGCCGATATGCAGGTTATTGCAGAATATCCTGAAAAAGAGCAAAATAAAGTTTGGCCTAACGGACACTATATGTGGGTATTGGATACCGATCACGATAATATTTTTAATTATATAGATTGGAATATCTTTCAGGTAAAATCATGGGAGCACAATGGTATTGCTGACTTTTTCCCAGACTATAGCGGGAAAAGCATGTTTTTGAAAGTGCATGCTGCCACCAATAGAATGGAAAATCTTAAACTAAATTGGGAAAATCCTTTTTTATTTTACGACCCGGATAATGATGGCCTCAGTGAAATGGCAATTCGATTATGCGATTCTCCAACTTATTTCAACAATCCTGAAAACAAAAATAATCCTGAAACAATGAAACTGTCAGGTAAGATTGACTGGGCATCTATTGCTGTAGATTTGGATAATGATAATGGAACCGGCGATGAATTTGATTTCGATTTCACAATCGGATTTCGTGGTAAAGGGTTTGATTATATGGACCAGGTACATAAATTTAGTATGGGAAGCTTACCAGGAACAGATTCCTGCTTTATTGATCCAAGATGGAGACATCTGGATGAGCTTATTTATACGGATCATGCAAATGCCCAAAATCGAATATTTAGTAAAGGGGAATGGGATAAAGTCTATTTTGTGTACGACGAGGACGATGATTGCCATCGTTGGGAACGGGTAGAATTCCTTGATCCGCTAGATCCTTTTAAGATCGGGAACGGGAAGGGCGGGATCGATAACAATCCGCAATCCGATGCTACAGGCGATCGGGGTGAATGGGATCTGGATAACTCGGGGAACGGCAAGCTTTATGTCAGTAAGTTCGATGGAAGGTTGCACCTTTTTGGAGCAGAGTGGGGATGTTGGAGAATCGATCAAACTGCCAGTTGCTACCAAGGTTTTAGCAGAAACTGGCTAAATAAGGAACCCACCAAATTTTCTACGGTAAAATATTCAGATACCGACAATAATGGTTTTATTGATCAGATTGAATATGATATGGATGGTGATCAAAATTATGAAGAGGTTGTCGACTTCAATAAATTGGGCGTTGATGATAAATGCGAACTGATTGATTTGTCGGCCTTTGACTATAAAGACTACACTCAACTGATGAAAAAAGTAGCTGCTGATTTATGGAAAAACGCCCAAAGTGCGCTTAAAGTTGCAGAAAAGTATAAGTTGAATACCAATTGGTATGCAAAACTAAAACAAGCCGGTTCCACCCAGGAGAAATACATTAAGGGGTACTGGTTACAGTATTATGTATTTAAAGATTTGGAAGACTCTTTTTTCAGGAATAACAACAATGAGCACCTTCATTTGCTCTGTCAGGCTTATTTTTCGGGTAATTGGAATCTGCTATTGCATGAATAGCAATACGATAAAAAACCGGAAACGAACTAAACATTTTTGAATGTAAGTTGCCCTAAATCTGCATGTTTTGTAATCGTGTATCTTCTAAAATGCATAAAATGATAGAACCAATTTTTTATAAGAAGATCAAAAAATATAAATTCAATCTGTTATGAATGAAAATAAACATTTACCCAGGCGTAATTTTATAAAGTTATCTGCATTGTCTGCCGTCTCATTAGGCATTCCACTAAATTCCAATTCCAATAATATGTCAGTACCTGATGATAAATTATATTATCAGGGTAAACAGACTCGTCTCACAATAGCCATGTGGGATTTTTCATGGCTAACCGCTCATCATAAAGGAGGAGCATACGAGAATTTAGAGCAGCGGGTAGCAGAAGCAGCTGAACGAGGATTTAACACCCTGCGAATAGACTGTTTCCCATCGCGTTTAATGAACGACTCCGCCGCAGAGCAGCGGAGTCGTTCATTTCGAAGCATTTGGTTATATTTTACTAAAAGTTTAAACGAGTTTGATCTTTAAATTAGAGATCATAATGATGTCATCAGGATTTTAAACGAAAACATTCATGATAAAATGAACCTCGGATTTTTTGTTTTTTTGTTCATCTTGTTATTTGGAGGCCAGTCTTTAATGGCAAATCCGTTAAGTATTGCGGCGATGGCCAAAGTAACAGCCTCCTCTGAATTGAATGAACATTTTGCTGCTAAAAATGTAGTAGATGGTATTATTGATATATCCGGTAAGGGAGAGTGGGCTTCAAAAAGTTCTATGAACCATTGGGGTCAGGTATTCCAAAAACCATGGATTCAATTGGAATGGAACTCGGAAAAAAGCATCGATAAAATTATTCTTTACGACCGTCCTGACGCAAACACACACACCGCCGGTGGCGTCCTTCAATTTAGCGATGGGAGCACGGTTAACGTTATACAAATACCCAATGATGGAAGTGCCAGGGTAGTTACATTTCCCTCAAAAAAAGTAAATTGGGTGCGTTTCAGGGTTAATGATGGCGATGGTTGGAACCTTGGTCTGTCAGAAATTGAGGTATATCCTTCTCCAGAAGAATATCAGGATTATGTATCATGGGTTGACCCTTACATTGAAACAACCCGGGGAAGGTATTTTTACTTTATTACCGGGAATCAGCCTTATGGAATGATCGGCGCTGCCCCCCTGACCCGAAATAGAAACCAGGATGGTGGCGGTTATAATTATAATTCAATGGAAGTGCTTGGCTTTCCTCAAATCCATTGCTGGATGTTGTCAGGCCTTACTTTCATGCCTACCACAGGATACATTAATCCTTCTGAAGGCGAACAACGTTGGAAATCAACATTTTCGCATGATGATGAAATCGTGCGGCCAGGCTACCACCGCCTTTATCTGAAGGATTATCAGGTATGGGTTGAACAAACCACAACCGACCGTGTAAGTTTTTACCGCCTGACCTATACCCGGGACGCTGTTTCCAAAATATTGCTGAATTTGGGCGGATATGTTGGAACGTCTACAATGACCGATGCCTTGGTAAACAAAATAAGCAATACCGAATTGGAAGGTTCGGTGAATACAACAGGTCGGGCATGGGGAGGACCTGATAATGTCCGGATATTTTTTGTTATGCAGTTCGACCATCCCTTTGAAAACCTTGATGGATGGGCTGATACGACTAAATATATCAATATTTCCCAACTAAAAGGAAAATCCGGAAGTACCCCGAGAAGAAAAGACGGGGGATGGGGTTATCACGATGCGCCCACTTCCGGGGTAAATGCAAATTACACCGTAAAGGCAGGCGATAAAATTCAGGTCAAATTTTCCATTTCGTATACCAGCATCGAAAATGCAAGGAACAATTTAAAACAGGAATGTAACCATTGGGATTTCGACCGTGTACAGAAAGAGTCCAGGGACGAATGGAACCGGTGGCTGGGACGTATTGAAGTAAAAGGAGGAACCGGGGCCCAGAAGATTAAATTCTATACCGATCTTTGGCATGCCCTGTTGGGCAGGCACAAACTGGACGACATAAGCGGAGATTATCCCGACTATACCCAAGGCAAACGTGTTGGCTCGTATACGGTAAACGCTAAGTTAAATGTTCGGACCTTGCCGAAAAACAATAAAGGCGAAAGCAAATTCCACATGTACAATTCAGATGCTTTCTGGGGTACACAATGGAATTTAAACATCCTTTGGGGAATTGCCTGGCCGGGAGTGCTCGATGATTTTTCTGCTTCGCTGGTACAGTATGCCGATAATGGTGGATTATTGCCCCGTGGTCCGAATGCCGGAGGGTATTCCTTTATTATGTCAGGGTGCCCTGCAACAAATCTCATTGTATCCGCCTACTCAAGAGGTTTACTTACGAAAACCGATCCTCGTCATGCCTTCGAAGTAATGAAGCGGAACCATTTGCCCGGAGGGATGATGGCTAAAGGAATGATGCTTGATACCACTTCGGAAAAAGGGGCATTGGAATTCTATATAGCAAAGGGATATTGTCCCAATAATGCCGGAAAGACCCTGGAATGGTGCTTTCAGGATTGGGCATTGGCCCAAATGGCCAAAGGTTTAAAAAAGACGAAAGACGAAAAATATTTTTTACGGCGATCAGAAGGATGGAAAAACATCTACGATGATAAGTATAAGTTGATTTTTCCAAAAGATAAAAACGGGAAATGGATACATGAAAACCCGGCAAGCTCCCAAGGTTGGGTTGAAGCAACTTCATGGCAGGCAACGTGGTCGGTATCGCACGATATTAATGGGCTAGCCAAATTGTTGGGAGGGAAAGATACGCTTTGCAAAAAGCTTAATTATGCCTTTGAGAAAGCTATCCCGTACGATTTCATTGAGGGTGGATACATCAATTATTCCAATCAGCCGGCATGCTCTGATGCTCATGTGTTTAACTATGCAGGTCAACCCTGGTTGAGCCAGTATTGGGTGCGCAGGGTTAAAGAACAAGCTTACGGAGGGATAACACCCGACAAAGGCTATGGAGGTAAAGATGAAGATCAGGGACAGATGGGAAGTCTTGGAGCATTAATGGCCATAGGGCTTTTTAGTTTGAACGGCGCAACATCTGTAAATCCTGTTTATGAAATAACAAGCCCGGTATTTGATGAAATTACCATTCACCTTGACTCATCTTATTGTAAGGGAAAACAATTCGTAATAAAAACTTATAACAACTCCGGGGAGAACTGTTACATTCAGAAAGCCCGACTAAATGGTGAACCTTTGGATAATTTTTGGTTTACACACCAGCAATTTACGGCAGGGGGCGAATTGGAGCTGTGGCTCGGTAAAGAGCCTAATAAAGCATGGGGAGTAAAAGAATTTCCGCCTGTATTGTGATTTGTTATTAATAGTTTCCAATATTTGTGACCAAAATAAACCTGATTTAATATTTGCTTTAATTTCCTGAATTTAAACTACCTAAACAAAATATCATGAAAAAATTACAGCCGATAACGGTTTTTATCTTTTTTCTGGTCCTGATGAGTACCCTGCAATTGATCGCAAGGAGTGCGCCACCCTCAAAAGTTGAGTTTTTTAATGCCCCGGTACTTTTCAAAGAAGGGGGTAAGTCTTATCAGCAGTTGATCGCAAGTTACCGCTCGGAGGCAACAGGGAAGATTATCTTCACCAAAGACGGCAAAGAGCTTTTAAAAGCTGATCTGATTGTAGGAACCAACCGGTTTTTGCTCACCGTTCCGGCCGTTACCAAATCCGGTAAGATTACGGTAACTGCAAAAATAAATGAAAATCAGGGAGAAAAATACGCGGTTACAGTTGTTCCTCCGAAGAAGTGGCAAATCTATTTTGTTCAGCACTCGCACACTGATATCGGGTATACCCGTCCCCAATCGGAAATTCTTGCCGAACACATGCGCTATATCGATTATGCACTGGACTATTGCGACCAGACTGACAACCTGCCCGAGGATGCCAAATTCCGGTGGACCTGCGAGGCAGCCTGGGTTACCAGGGAATACCTCCGGTCGAGACCTGCCACACAGATCGAAAGGTTAAAAAAGAGGATTGCCGAAGGTCGTATTGAAGTGACTGGTATGTATTGCAACATGGCAGAGATTTCGGATGAAAATGTTATGACCGACTTTCTTCAACCTTTAAAGGATTTTAATAAATTTAATATCCCCGTAAGAACTGCCATGCAGAATGATGTGAATGGGATAGCCTGGTGTATGCCCGATTATTTTAAAAATACGGGAGTCAAATATCTGGTGATGGGCATCAATAAAACAAGGTCTATCCTTCCGTTTGACAAACCTACCTGCTTCTGGTGGGAAGCTCCCTCAGGAGAACGGATGCTTGCTTTTCGTGCCGATCATTATATGACCGGCAACAGCTATGGTCTGGAGAGTAAGGAGATCAGACCTGCTGAGATGTTATGGCACCTGGCCGATATGGACAGCAAAGGTTATCCGCTCGATCGGATTGGTATCCAATTTTCGGGCTACCGCACGGATAATGCGCCGCCATCAACGGCTGCCTGCGAGTTGGTAAAACAGTGGAATACCAAATATGAATACCCTAAACTCAGACTTGCAACCGCAGGTGAATTTCCTGAATATGTTGAAAAAAATTATGCTGATAAACTTCCGGTTTACCGGAAAGCCTGGCTCGACTGGTGGACCGATGGTTATGGCTCGACTTCGCGCGAAACCGCCGAGGTGAGAAAGACGCAAAACACGTTGCAGGTTGATGAAGGTATGTTTGCCATGGTTTCGATGCTTGGGGGCGAATTAAGTCCTCTGCTGGAAAGGAATATTGATCATATCAGCGAAAATGCCATCTTTTTTGACGAGCATACCTGCGGTGCAGATGAAA
Organism: Prolixibacteraceae bacterium; assembly: GCA_963676535.2. GTDB lineage: Bacteria > Bacteroidota > Bacteroidia > Bacteroidales > Prolixibacteraceae > Aquipluma. The sequence continues at coordinate 68,037 of CAXXKQ010000018.1, forward strand.
GCATCAGGAATCCATTTTCGGAGAACTCCACCCGGCAGTGGCTGCAGAAAGGGGCTTATGCCTGGGAAGCGTTAAAGAAAGTTACACTTTTAAACGAAGAAGCTTTGGCCCGTTTACAAGAGTATATGAAAAAAGCTGAATTCCCGGTTGTTTATATCGTTAATTCCCTGGGATGGGAACGTTCAGGAGCCGTTGAACTCTTCATTGATTACGAAATTCTTCCGCTGCATAAACAATTCAAAATCAAGGATATTACGAGTGGAAAAGAAATTACGGCACAACTGTTACGCGAACGTCGCGAAGGAGCCTGGTGGATACTGGAAGTTTCCGCAGTACCGGCTATGGGTTTTAAAGCGCTGAAAATTGAAGTTACCAATGAGCCTGAAATCAAAGCGAATGAAAATAATACCACGACGGAGGTTCTTGAAAACAGATATTATAAAATGGTCATCGATAAATCAGCAGGTGCGATAACCAGTTTAACAGATAAAGAGTTAAATCAGGAGCTTGTTGATTCACAAAATTCCTGGAAATTAGGACAACTTGTTCACGAAACGCTTGCTGACAGAAGAAAAATGAACCCTTCTCACACTTCAGTTTCGAACGTAAAGGTTGAACATGGTTCTAATGGGTCTGTCTGGGAAAGTATCCGTATAACGGCTGACATGGATGGCTTTGAAAAGGGAGAAAAAAATGCTCCCAAAGGACTCGAATTGGAAATTCGTTTGTTCAAAAATGTAAAAAAGATTGATTTTCAATATAAAGCAGCCAAAGAAATCGTGACTGACCCTGAGGCGCTTTATGTCGCCTTCCCGTTTTCTCTGCCTCAATCACGAATTGTTTTCGAAACCATTGGGGGAGTTCTTACCCAGGGGCAGCAACTTCCCGGTTCATCATCCGATTGGAATGCTGCCCAGAACTTTGTTTCTGTTCGGGGAAAAACCGGACAAATCGTCGTGGTTAGCAACGAAATACCTTTGTGGCAATTCAGTGATTTCAACATGGGAAAATTCGAAGCCAATCCCAAAGCAGGTAAACCCTGGCTCTATTCCTGGGTCATGAACAATTACTGGACAACCAACTTCCGGGCATTTCAGGAGGGTGGTTTCCATTGGGGCTATCAGATCACATCGACCAGCGATACCACCAATACAGCGGCAACAAAATTTGCCTGGGGCGAACGTAATTATTTCGCAACACGCACCTTCCCTGCCGGTAAAAATGAATTTAAATCACCTGTTCTGGAGACAATAAGTCTAAAGGGATCGCAAAATGCCATCCTGATCAACAGCAGGCCGGCATTTAAAAACGGGGAAGCCATAGTATTGCATTTCAGGGAATTGGAAGGGAAACCTGCCGAATTAACGTTGGAATCAAAAATTGCCGGACGTTCGGTAAAACGAATGGTTGAAGTCAATGTCATTGGAAAAGAAATCGGAAGTCCTATCCAATCCATCAAGCTGAATCCTTTCGAAGTAAAGTTTATCGAAGTTGATTTTTAAAATCTGCCTTAACCTAACCAACTGAAAAACCGTTCGATATGAAATGCTTGAGTAGGTTACTTGTTCTTCTTATATTTGTTTACTTCAATTACCCGACTCACCCCTAAGTCAGTCTTAAATTTGGTCTTTCAGGCCGGGGAAATATTTTGCACCGACTTGTGAATAAAGAGTACCCTCTTCGTGAAGGTACTCTTCATTCACAAATTACAGTAGGTATAGTTTTCCGGATTACTTTTCCGAGATACAATACAAATATTTAGCCCCCCGTAAAAACAAGTCGTTGCCAACAATAACCGGTGAAGCCTCAAAGGTATCGTCCAATGTGTTTTTTGTGAGCAGTGAGAATTCGCCGCCGGCTTTCACTACATCAACAATTCCGGTTGCAGCAATGTATATTTTATCTTTATTCCCGGTGGGCGATGAAAAAATATTGGTAATTCCATCCACTTTCTGATTGCTGTACAAAACTTTTCCGTCTTTGGCATTCAGGCAGGTCATGATGCCATTATTCCCTTTCAGAAAATACACTTTTCCATCCATCAGTAATCCGCTTGGTGTGTAAGGTGTATCCTGATTGTATTCCCAAAGAATAGCAGCAGTGCCGGTAATGTCGCCTTTGGCTTTGGCCAGGTCGACTGCTTTCAGGGCTGTTCCCCGGAAACCGCTCATCAGGTAGAGAATTCCATCGGCATACATTGGATTTGGAATCACATTTTTGGTCATCCCGGTGCATTCCCAGATCACCTGACCAGTTTCGGCATCATAACTTCTCACCTTATTGCTCGCGCTGGTAATTACCTGCACTTTTCCATTCACTTCAAACACAAGCGGTGTTGCCCATGAGGTAACTTCGTCGCGTTCGGCTGTCCAGGCTTCTTTGCCGGTCTTTTTATCCAACGCATACAAATACGACTTTTGCTGGTGATCCCACTGCACAAAAACCTTGTCTTTATAAATGGCAGGAGAACTGCCCTCACCAAAGCTGGCTACAATTTCCATTTGACCAAAATCACGATCCCATTTTACATTTCCCTTCATATCAAGACAATACAAACCACGAGAACCAAAAAACGCGAATATATTTTCGCCATCGGTAACCGGCGAGTTGGAAGCCCAGCTTCCCAGTTCGTGGGTTCGTTCCTGTGGCACTTCTTCTTTTACAGTTGTTTGCCAGTTTATTTTTCCGCTTGCTTTATCCACCGAAATCACTTTAAACTGGTGAATCAGATCAGTCTGAGATGGCGCCATCGGACTAGCTGATCCCGCATCAGTTTTCTCGGCTTTCTTGTCGGTTGCTACGGCGGTTTGGACAATGATTTGATTACCCCAGATGATGGGCGTTGCATGACCTTTACCGGGAATCTCCGTTTTCCATTTTACATTTTTAGTTTCGCTGAATTCGACAGGAGTATTGCCACCATTAACAGCACCTGTATTGTACAAACCGCGCCATTCGGGCCAGTTGGTTGCAAAATCAGCGGCCTTGACCTGGGCTTGACTTGACAAAGAAGAAAGGAATAAGGAAAAAGAAAGGAATGTAGCCTGAAAGATTGTTTTTTTCATAGTTGGTTGATTTGGATTAATTGGCATTTTGACTTGTTTAGAATTAAATCGTTTAATCAGGTGAAATTATTCGGGAAAATACAATTTTTTTTATAACCTTTTGGGTAGGTAATGAAAGACGAAGTTCTTGCGGCCTGTAAGGCCAAAATAATTCAGCCCGGGGCAAATCCCGATGATAATCGGGAGTCGCCCTGGGTTGATGGACAAAGACAAAAATCGTCCGCACGATAAAGTCTGTAAAAGGGTTATTGCCCTTTCGGACGAAAAAGCTAAACTTCCATATCCGTAGAAAATATCTTGTTATTCCGTCCGGAACAATATTTAGGTTTTTAAATTGGACGTCGTGCGGACGGTTTTTCATCTCTTTTATTTAACCCAAGGCGTTGCCATTGGGCTATAATAACCTGTCCTTTCAGGACGAAAAACCAAGCAAAGCCAAATCAAAGTTCCTTTTGCAGAATTTCTGCCACACAAAACGCCACAAAGACTATTTTTTGTTTTGACCGGACAGTCTGATTGAGCAAAATTTATTTAGTTTTATGATCAAAATTCACACTTCATGCAAGTTTCAGATTTTCATTCCTTCGTAGAATACGCAAACAAACACATCAAAGGCGACGAAAAAGGCGAAGCACAAATTTTTCTCGACCATTTTTTTCAGGCGCTGGGTTATCCGGATGGGTTTAAAGGAGCGGGCGCCAACTGTGAATTTCGCATCAGAAATGAAGAAACACATTCTACCAAATTTGCCGATCTGGTGTGGAAACCCGTGGTACTGATCGAGATGAAAAAGAAAGGGGAAGATCTCGCCATTCATCTACAACAGGCATTTTCGTACTGGACACAATTGGTTCCCAACCGGCCGCATTACGTTATTCTTTGTAACTTTTCAGAGTTCTGGATTTACGATTTCGATCAGGATATTTACCGTCCGCTCGATAAGATTAAGCTGGAAGAACTTGAAACCAAGTCAGAAGCGTTTGCCTTTCTTCTTCCTAAACCGCGACAGCCAATTTTTGGTTATAACCGCGAAGATGTTACCGAGAAAGTTGCCTATCACATTTCACACGCCTACAAATCGCTACTGAAACGCCAGATAAAACCTGAGGTTGCTTTGCGTTACAGCCTCCAGTTGGTTTTGAGCATGTTTGCCGAAGATATTGACCTGCTTCCCAACCAGATTTTTACCCGAATTATAGAAGAATTAAGTCGTGAACCGGGTGGCGGAATGGATATCGTTCCACGTTCGTATGACCTGATTGGCGGACTGTTCCGTGAAATGAACACACCCGGAATCACCGAAGGCGGTTACTACAAAGGCGTTGATTACTTCAATGGTGGTTTGTTCGAAACGGTTTATCCAATCGAACTGACCAAACACGAAATTGACCAGATCCATACCGCTACCAAATCGAAATGGCAACACATCAATCCGGCCATTTTTGGCTCTATTTTCGAAGATGCCCTCGAAAAAACGGAAAGGCACAAGCTGGGCGCGCATTACACCCATGAAATCGACATCAAAAAAATAGTGGACCCGGTCATTGTCCAACCCTGGAACCGGAGGATTGACCTTGCCGAAACGCTTGACGATTATTTCAGGCTGCTTACCGAACTTTCCCTTTTCAAGGTGCTCGACCCGGCATGCGGAAGCGGAAATTTCCTTTTTATCGCTTTCAAGGAGATGAAAGCCCTTGAGAACCGCTTGCTTTCTGAAATGCGGACAAAGTTTAATAAACTTGCCGATGCCAAACAAATCGTGCCTTTCCTTCAGGAATACAAATATGTGACCACCAACCAGTTTTATGGTATCGACATCAAGCCTTTTGCGGTTGAACTGGCCAAAGTGACCCTGATGATTGCCAAAGAATTAAACTGGCTCGAAAAGAAAGAAGACCACGACAACAAATCGAAACCGCTGCCATTGGACAACCTGGACCAGAACATTGTTTGCGCCGATGCGTTGCTCGACGAAAACGGCTCGCCAAGCTTATGGCCCGAAGCCGATGCGATTATTGGCAACCCGCCTTACCAGAGCAAAAACAAGATGCAGCAAGAGTTTGGGCTGGAATACATGAACCGCTTGCGGCAAGCTTATCCTGAAATACCCGGACGTGCCGATTTCTGCGTTTACTGGTATCACAAAGCGCACCAACACCTGAAACCCGGAAGTTTTGCCGGTTTGGTAGGAACTAATACTATCAGGCAAAATTACAGCCGCGAAGGAAGTTTGGATTACATTGTAAAAAACGGTGGAACGATCATCAATGCCGTTTCGTCGCAGGAATGGAGTGGTGATGCCGCGGTATTTGTTTCGATTGTGAGCTGGACAAAAGGCGATTACCCGCAGCCCAAACAGTTGTATTATTTCGATGCCAAAAACCAGTTGCAATGCCGGGAACAGCCCGTAATCAGCAGCAGCCTAAGCACAAAAACCGACGTGGCCGGGGCAAAAGTTTTGGCCTGCAACCGTTCGCCTAAAAAGGTTTTTCAGGGGCAAACCCACGGACACGAAGGATTTTTGCTTGCAAAAAATGAAGGCTTGGCTCTACTGAAAAAACATCCTGAATATACAGATGTATTAAAACCATTCCTGATTGGCGACGAATTGGTCTCCAATTTCAAATCGCAACCCGAACGTTTTGTCATCGATTTTAGTCATCACGATCTCATTCAAGCATCTACTTACAAACTCCCTTTCCAGCAACTTGAGAAGAAAGTTTTACCCGATGTTGAAAAGAAAGCAAAAGATGAGGAAGAAGGAATTACCAAAGCCAACGGGCGGGTGGCACAATTAAATATGTGGTGGAAAATGTGGCGAAGACGGGAAGATATGCTGACAGAAACTTCAAAATTAACCCGTTATATTGCCTGTGCCAGAGTGACCAAACGATCCATTTTTGAGTTTATTTCTACCGAAATAAGGCCAAACGATGTGGTTATGGTTTTCGCATTAGAAGATGATTATAGCTTCGGAATAATCAATTCTTGGGTTCATTGGAATTGGTTTGTTGAAAAATGCTCCACTTTAGGAGAGCAACTTAGATACACAACTGAAAGCATTTGGAATACCTTTCCGTGGCCGCAACAGCCTACAGCCGCACAAATAGAAACGGTTGCCAAAGCCGCCAAAGCCCTGCGCGACGAACGCAACCGGGTGATGCTCGAAAACCACTGGAGCCTGCGCGACCTTTACCGCGTTGTGGAGAAGCCCGGCAAAAACTCTATCCGCGATTTTCAAACCGCGCTCGATCATGCAGTAAATTTAGCCTACGGGTTCGATGAAAACCAAGACCTGCTTGAGCAACTCCTTGCGCTTAACCTTTCGGTTTCGGCTCGCGAAGAGCGCGGCGAACCAGTGCAATCGCCCGGGTTACCTGATTGGTATGCCGAAAAAGAAAAGTTGGTTTCGGACGATTGTGTGCGATTTGAAGGAATATAAATTATACTTTTCTTCAACCCTTAATTCGCACGAATAGGTTGAGTCAATGGTTGGATTTTTAAACCTGAAAGGTTGAAATGATTATAGAAAATGGCGAAATAAATACTCCAAAAACCACGAAGTGGTGACATAATTCTGTCATGCCTTCGGCATTTTCAGTTCTTTTTATCCGTAATTGCTATAATCCTGCCTTGCCTTCGGCATTATCAACCAAAATTTATTTCAACTCTTAATCTGCATAAATGGCCCATCCTATCACATCTTATTTCACCAGTTTAGAAATCTCCTTGAATTCAGAGGCAGCGGCAGTTCTGGTCAACTCAAAAAGGATGGATTCCATTGAGGTCATCAGGATTCCCTCGTAGCGGAAGCGTTCGGCTGCCAGATCAACATTGTCAAACGACCGCGACGAAACACAATCCATTACAACTACCGGAATGTAACCGGCGGCTTTCAGGTCAATTGCTGTTTGCAGCACACAAACATGCGATTCAATTCCGCAGATAATCACATTTTTAGCGCCCGAAAGTGCAAGTTTTTCAGCAAAGACAGGCTCATCCATACAACTGAAGCTCTTCTTTTCAATGTATTCAAAACCTGAAATCACAGCTTTAATTTCGCTGATGGTTTCGCCCAGGCCTTTGGTATATTGCTGGGTCACAAACAACGATAACCCGAGTATCTGCAATCCCTGAATCAGTTTGCTGCAATTTTCAGTCAACTGTTCGCTTTCTTCCATCACCGGAACCAGCCGTTCCTGAATATCAATCACCAATCCTACACTGTTTTCTTTTAAAATGCGCATGTTTTTTGAGTTTTAAAGCCTTTTCCGGTGTCGTGTTAACGAACTATTGACGTAGCGTCATGCCGAACTTCCTGCCCGGATGGTCAGACGGGGTTTCGGCATCTCATAACAAAATGAGACCCTGAAACAAGTTCAGGGTGACTTGACCTGGACAGTTTAATGTTGACATGACACTAGTTTGAAGCTGAAGCTAACTTAGGCATTGAATTTCGCCAGGCCAGAAGTTTAGTTTTCAGTTTTTCAGCTAATTCCGGTTTTTTCGAAACCAGGTTGGTTGTTTCATTCTTGTCATTTTCAAGATCATAGAGTTCAATCCCCGTTCCGTCAAAGTTCATCAGCAGCTTCCAGTTACCTTCGCGGATAGCCAGATTTGGACTGCGATCGCGTCCTTTTGGGAAACCGAATGATTCATTATTCCGACCATATTCCCAATACAAGGTACGGCTCTCCTTTGATGATTTTCCGAGTAATACCCGGCTCTCATCTTTTCCGTCAAAAGCAAAATCTTTTGGCATTTTTGCTCCGGCCAGCTCACACAAGCTGGGAAAAAGATCGTTGGCAGAAAGAACTGATTGCTGATCGACTTTGCCGGCGGGCGTATGGCCGGGCCAACGTACAATGAACGGCAAACGGGTTCCTCCTTCGTATAAAGAGAGTTTTGAACCACGGAAATTTCCGGAACGGGAACCTTTAAAACTGGGCAATGGCCCGTTGTCACTGAGAAAAATAACTAATGTATTTTCGTCAATTCCCAATTGTTTTAAGCCATCAAACAGCCTTCCCATTTGCCGGTCGTATTCATCCAGAACTGCCCTGAATTTGCGTTCCTCCACTGGTCCGTTGGGATACTGTCCAAACCGTTCCTGACTGGGAACCCAGGGCGTATGAACATCGTCGGGCCATAGGTTGATGAAACAAGGCTGATTCTTATGGCGTTTCAGGAAATCGAGCGTCCGATCGACAAAATAGGCCGTCCGGTCCCAGCGTTTAACACTGTCTTTGTCTGACCATATCCAGTTTGTCGCGGTCAGGAGCGGATCTGGATCAGGACTTTCCCAGGTACTCGAATGCTCGTCAAATCCGTAGGCTTCAAATCCCGGTTCTTTGGTCACATCGCGTCCACCGCCCATGTGCCATTTGCCAAAATGACCGGTAGCATAACCGGCTGTTTTCAGCGTCCTGGCAATTGAAGGGGCCGATGAGCTCAAAAAATCAGCTTGCTCGCATTTCCGGTTTTCTGCCTTTTCGTGTAAGTAGCTGGTAATGTTCCACCTGGCAGGCGCCATTCCGGTTAAAATGCCGGTTCGTGAGGCAGAACAAATGGGTGAAGAACTATAATATTGGGTAAACCGGATTCCCTGACTGGCCATCTTATCGAGATTGGGCGTTGGAGCAAAATTTCCCCCGTAACAACCAACATCGCTGAAACCCATGTCGTCAGTCAAAATAACAATAATGTTAGGTTTTTGTGCCTGTGCCAGACTTAATGTCAAGGTGCCCAGTGCAAATAATGAAGTTTTTTTCATGTGTGAATAATTTGTTTTTTAATTGTCAGATGCCCGCCTGTCCGGCAGGCAGGGAACTCGCCATGATTAATCATGCTCCGGTGTTCCGATTAATCTGGATGGCTCGTTTCATGATTTTTTTACAAAAGTTTTTATTTTCTCCCTGTTGGTGAAGGTTGGATAGGAGCTATCCCAGCCTGCATTCGTGATTTGTCGCCCAGGTAACCGCCATGATGTCGTTTGGCGTATTCTTCATTATTGAAGCCAATTCGTTTCATCATCATAACAACCAATACATCGCCAATTACGGTCATAACAGTGGTCGACGTACTAGGCGTCAATCCGAGGATACAAACTTCTTTGGGGTTGCCGGTTTCGATACAAACATCAGCATGTTGCGCCAGTTGTGAATCTTTATTGCTGGTGATTACAATTAAAGGCAAACCTTTGTATAGATTATCGGCCAAAGCCACCAGCTCAAGAATTTCGCGTGTTTTTCCGGAATTGGAAATCAGCAGCAACACATCATTGGGCTGGATTACGCCCAAATCGCCATGCTGGGCGTCGCTGGGATGCAGAAATACAGCCGGCGTTCCGGTTGAACTGAAAGTTGTCGCAATATTCAGGGCTATCTGGCCCGCTTTTCCCATCCCGGAAGCGACCAGCTTCCCTTTTAGGTTGTGAACACGTTCTTCGATAATGTGGATAGCTCTTTCAAACGAATCGTTAACCGGGATATTCTGAATAGCTTCGGCTTCCTGTTTCAAAACCTGTTTGATATCTTCGAGCATAATATTGATTTTTTCAAGGCAAAAATAGACTAAAAATGTTTACCGGAAGTAAACACCGGTACCTTTTTAGATTCTAAGTAATAGGCACAATTTAATGTCGTATTTTATCAATTACTCACCCCGATGTCCGCAAGCGGCCTTCCCCCCCCTCTTCAAGAAGCTACTCTTTATATACAAGTCAAAGATAGAATGCTTTTCCGGCCTGAAGTGCCAGTATATAATAGCCCGGGGCATAGTTTCGGGAGGAAAGATCCGAAACGCCGCCCCGGGTAAACGATGCAGAAGAAAAACCGTCCGCGAGGATTCGATAAACAAAGCAAATAATTCCTTTCGGACGGAATTGCCAGACACCATTTTCGGGAAACACAAGATCATCTCACTCGTCCGAAGAAAGATTTTGTTTTTTATAAACGTTGTCGCGCGGACGATTTCTCTGCCCGCTTTCCAACCCAGGGCGTCACTCCATTTGCCCTGGGCTAGATTATCCTAGCCTTTCAGGCCATTTTCTTGTCTTGTAAGCATCATTTCCTTTTCTAAAAGATTGTGTATAAAGAGTAGCTTCTTGAAGAGAGGGAAAGCATCACAGGTGCGACGGGGTGAGTCAAGATATTAGTCGAATGAAAGTGCGACATTTATTTATTCTTATTAACTTAAGAACGTACCCTAAATCAGATTTATTCTGCTACTATTTTTTTCTTTCATTAAGTCTTGATTTCAAAAACTTAACCGCCTTTAATGTGTTGATATGTTCTAAAACTTTCGAAAAAACAATTATGATTGATTTATTTATTTAGATATTTAGATGCTCAAATACTTCGATAAATTTGATAAAGTCCTCCGGAGTACGAAGAAATAATATAAATTAGAGACGGAAAGATCCAAGAATACTAACAACTAATTTTTTTGAAATGAAAATTCATGAATATCAAGCCAGAGAAATTTTCAGGGATTATGGCATTCCTGTTCCTGATGGTATTTTGTGCTATACCATCAGCGAAATTGAAAACGCAGCACGAAAACTCAATTGCATGGTGGTGGTGAAAGCCCAGGTTTTGGCAGGTGGGCGTGGAAAGGCTGGTGGAGTAAAACTGGCCCGTAATGTTGACGAAGCCATTGCCGCCGGAAAACAAATCCTGGGTATGGAAATCAAAGGCCTGACTGTCGAAAAAGTGCTGGTTACCCCGGCTGCCGACATCGAAAAGGAATTTTATATCGGATTTACAAACGACCGGAATTCAAAGAGTGTTACCCTGATGGCAAGCGCCGAAGGAGGCGTCGAAATTGAAGAAGTAGCTAAAAATACACCTGAAAAAATCATCAAATTTCCGGTCAATCCGCTTACTGGCCTATTGGATTACCAGGCCCGCAATATTGCCCTTCAGTTATTTGGAAACATCAAGCAGGCACAAAAAGCAGCTTCAATACTGACCAAATTGTACAAATTATATGTTGAAACTGATTCAACCCTGGCAGAAATCAATCCGCTGATTTTAACTCCGGGTGGCGATGTGCTGGCTATCGATGGCAAAATGAATTTTGACGACAATGCGCTTTACCGCCAACCCCGGATTTTGGCTATGCGCGAGCCTGACGAGGCCGAATTGCAGGAAATTGCTGCTCACGAAAAAGGGCTGACCTACATCAAACTGGATGGAGAAATCGGCTGTATGGTAAATGGCGCCGGTTTGGCTATGGCGACCATGGACATGATTAAACTGTATGGCGGATCACCTGCCAATTTTCTTGATATTGGCGGAAGTTCAAACCCGCAAAAAGTAATTGATGCCATGAATATCCTTCTGGGCGACAAAAACGTGAAAGCTGTGATGATCAATATTTTTGGCGGAATCACCCGCTGCGATGATGTAGCCAAAGGACTTATCAAAGCGCTGGAAGTGATCATGACTGACATCCCGATTGTGGTCCGGCTTTCAGGAACCAACGCCGAAGAAGGACTGGCTTTATTGAAGGAAACCGGCCTGCCGACGGTCAGCTCCATGAGCGAAGCAGCTCAAAAAGCCATTGAGTTAAGCAAACGGTAATTATTTTCAATCATCATTTACAATCAAAAATCACCAATCCATGAGTATATTAGTTAATAAAGATACAAAACTTGTTGTTCAGGGAATAACTGGTCGCGACGGGAAATTCCACACCGGTCGCATGCACGAATACGGAACCAATGTTGTTGCCGGTGTCTCACCCGGGAAAGAAGGCGAAACAGTTGAAGGTGTGCCGGTATTCAACTCGGTTAAAAATGCCGTGAAGGCCACCGGAGCCAATACTTCCATCATTTTTGTACCGGCCGCTTTTGCAGCCGACGCTATTCTGGAAGCTTCCGAAGCAGGCATCCAACTGGTTATTGCCATCAGCGAAGGGGTGCCGATTCAGGATATGATTCGCGTAACTCCTATTCTGAAGCAAAACGGAACATTACTGATCGGTCCCAATTGCCCGGGATTGATTACGCCCGGACAAGCGCTGGTTGGAATTTTGCCGGCCATGATATTCAAAGAAGGCAATATCGGGTTCATCTCGCGCAGTGGCACACTGACCTACGAAGTGGTGAATTTACTTACCCTGAACGATTTTGGTCAAACCACCTGTGTGGGAATCGGTGGAGATCCGGTTGCCGGATTGTATTACATCGATCTGCTCGAACGGTTCGAAAACGATCCGGATACCAAAGCGGTCGTTTTGATCGGTGAAATTGGCGGTGATGCCGAAGAACAAGCAGCCCAGTTTATTGCTGAGAAGATGACCAAGCCAGTGGTTGCGTTCATCGCCGGACAAACTGCGCCTCCCGGAAAACGCATGGGACATGCCGGAGCCATCATTTCGAGCGGCTCGGGAACTGCGGCTGAAAAAATTGCTGCCTTCAATGCCGCCGGAGTTCCGGTTGCCAAAGAACCAGCCGAAATACCTCAGTTGCTCAGGGCCAAAATGAACGGACAGTTGTAAGAAAAGTATAAATTTAACCTGCCAGATAATTATCTTTGTCTGGCAGGTTTGTTTTTACTGGCATAGCCCTTCATTCAGTTTGGTCTGAACGACTGGCAAGCCTGCTCCAAAACGATAAAAATTTTCTTTATGCACCTGTTTTATACTCCTGATATTTCAGGAAATACCTACACGCTCGACGAGACAGAATCAAAACATTGTGTCAGGGTTTTGCGGCTTGAAAAGGGAGATGAAATTACCCTGATCGACGGACGCGGAGGACTTTTTACAGCCCGGATTACAGATGCAAATCATAAACGCTGCGCAGTCGAGGTAGTTAAATCAGAACTGAATTTCGGCCTTCGGAATTTCAAGGTGCACATAGCCATTGCGCCAACTAAAAATATCGAGCGCATCGAATGGTTTTTGGAGAAAGCTACCGAAATCGGGATCGACCGGATTACTCCATTGCTTTGCCGTCATTCGGAACGCAAGGAAATTAAAAACGACCGCCTCGAAAAAGTAATGGTTTCGGCCATGAAACAATCGTTGAAAGCCTATTTGCCTCAACTCGATGAAATGGCCAAATTTACTGATTTGATCCGTCAGCCCTTTGATGGACAAAAATTCATCGCGCATTGCGAAGAACAGCACCGGGACCTGCTGAAAGATTTAATCAATCCGAATCAAAATTACCTGATCTTAATTGGTCCGGAAGGCGACTTTTCTCCCGAAGAAATTGAAATGGCCCGGAATGCAGGTTTTCATCCGGTGAGCCTGGGCGACAGCCGCCTGCGCACTGAAACCGCTGGTGTTGTGGCTTGTCATACATTTAATTTGCTGAATGATTAGTAATTTCTACGTCGGGAATTAACATTTTTCGTCCCGATGAATTGTTTTATTCCAACGCCTGCTCCATATCGTCCATCAAATCTTCGAAGCCCTCAATGCCAACCGAAAGACGCATCATGGTTGGACGAATACCCATTTTCAAACGTTCGCTTTCCGGAAATTCAGCATAAATAGTGGAATACGGATGAATAATCAGCGATTTGTTGTCATTCAGGTTAGTGGCACGGCGAATAATTTTCAGGCGGTTCATGAAACGAAAACATTCCTCCTGGCTGGCCAGATCGAACGTCATCACGCTTCCGGGCACGCCATTGAATTGTTTCACCGCCAAATCATAGAAGGGTGAATTTTTCAGTCCCGGATAATCAACTCGGGTAACCTGCGGATGTTTTTCAAAGAATTCGCCCAACTTCAGGCAATTCTGATAACAACGTTCGACGCGCAATTCCAGGATGTCGAGCCCGGCAATCATATAATTGGCTGTATGCGCTGTCATCGGCATACCGATATTTCGGTAATAGTTTTTCCGGAGACGGGCAACAAAAGCATCTTTACCGTATTTCTCTGAAAATTCCAGACAGTTTGGATTTTGCTTCCAGTCATACAATCCGTTGTCTATGACGATTCCACCAAAAGAGGTTCCACCGCCTGAAATAAATTTAGTCGCCGACATCACCTCCACATGTACACCCATTAATCTGGAATTAAATATCGACGGGGGCGTAATGGTACTATCGGTAATCAGCAAAATACCATGCTCATTTGCAATTTCGGACAATCGGCTAATGTCGGCGATTTCAAGTTGCGGGTTGGTCACTGTTTCAAAGTAGATGGCACGGGTATTTTCGTCAATCAGCGATTCAATTAATTCAGGTTTTGCTGTATCCACAAAACGGGTTTCCAGTCCGTAAGCCGGCAAACTCTGATCGAACAGCGCGAGCGTATGTCCAAAAAGATTTTTCCCCGAAATGATGTTGTCGCCCTGTTTGCAAATAGCCAGCATGGTTGCCGAAATGGCTGCCATTCCTGAAGTAACTGCCAAAACATGATGTGCCTCGGTTAATGTCCTGACTTTGTTTTCGAAATATTCGACTGTTGGGTTACTGGTGCGTGAATAGGTATGTGCTGGAAATTCACCACGAAAGTTTGCCGCAATATCTTCTGCCGAATCAAATTCAAATGCCACCGATTCATAGATTGGCATAGCCAATGCGTTGTGCGGGTCTTTTTTCGGAAAAGGTATGTTGAGAGAGCGGGTTGTAAAACTTTTCATCTCGGTATTTTCAATCAATTAATTGTGTCGGCCATCTGTTCAAATCTTTATCAGAACGGTTATTTTGAAGTTTGGTTTTAGACATGGGCAGCAAAATTGAAAATTATTTCAGAAATCAAAAGCATTCGCCGTCAAATTCACCATCCAAACAGTAGCATTTATATGTGAGCTGATGTTAACTTTGTCGGAGCCGCAGCCAGATTACAATTTACTTTTTACATTTGCCTGAGATGAACAAACTTGTAACCATATTACTGATCGTTTTACCATTTATTGGTTTTGCGCAACCCACATCAGTAAAAATTGCTGTAATGAAATACAACGGTGGTGGCGACTGGTATTCAAATCCAACGTCGGTACCCAATTTGATTGCGTTTTGCAACGAAAATCTGAAAACCAATATCGATCCTGAACCTGGAACAGTTGAGCCGGGAAGCATTGATCTGTTCAATTACACATACGTGGATTTTACCGGACACGGGAATGTGTTTTTTTCGGATTCGGAAGCTGCCAACCTGCGTACTTATCTTGAATCAGGAGGGTTTCTGCACATCAGCGACAATTATGGAATTGATCCGTTTATCCGCCGTGAAATGAAAAAGGTATTTCCTGAACTGGAATTTGTTGAACTCCCATTCGATCACCCGATCTATCATCAGAAATACCAATTTTCAAACGGATTGCCCAAAATTCATGAGCACGACGGGAAACCCGCCCAGGGATTCGGACTGATCTGGAAAGGTCGTCTGGTTTGTTTTTACAGCTTCGAATGCGATTTGGGCGACGGCTGGGAAGACCGTTCTGTTCACAACGATCCGGAAGATGTTCGTCAGAAAGCCTTGCAGATGGGCGCAAATATAATTTCGTTTGTATTTAATCAGTAAAAATCCAGCCACAGGAGAAAAGCCCCGAAGAATAAGCTAAAATTTCTTTGGTGCCTTGGTGTCTTGGTGGCAAAATAAACAACTCATGAAAGTTATTGGAGTTAACGGAAGCCCTCGCCGAAGTGGCAACACCGGAATTTTAATCCAAACGGTTTTTGAAGAACTGGAAAAAGAAGGAATTGAAACCGAGTTGATTCAGTTGGGCGGGAAAGTAGTGCATAGCTGCACCGCTTGTATGAAGTGCCGAGAAATTACGGACGGACGTTGCCACATCAAAAACGATTTGCTCAACGAAATCATCACCAAAATGATTGCTGCCGACGGAATGATTCTAGGCTCTCCGGTGTATTTTGCCGACATCACTCCTGAAATGAAAGCCCTGATCGATGTGGCAGGATATGTAACCCGCGGAAACGGCCACTTGCTTCGTCGTAAATTAGGCGCCGCTGTAATTGTTGAACGCCGTGGCGGTGCGCTACATGCTTTCAGCACCATTAACAACTTTTTTCTGATCAACCAGATGATTGTTCCCGGATCGAGCTACTGGAACTTTGCTTTTGGCAGCGCTCCCGGCGATGTTCTAAAAGACGAAGAAGGCCTGCGAACAATGCGCACTCTGGGCGAAAATATGGCGTGGCTGCTGAAGAAGTTGGGATAAATGAATTCTTGATTTCTTTAGCCACTGAAGCTCTTCAGTTGGATTAGTTAATTCACAGGCTGTTTTTACTGGCATTCTCATCTTTTTCGCAACCAAAAATCAAAACTATGGTCAGGAAAATCATGCTTATTCGCTTCATCGTAATTTGGTTATACAGGTAAGTTTGTTGTAAGATGCCGGATAGCAGAATAGAGTTGCGTAGGATAATCTCTTTATTTTACAAAAAATCTAAATTTCACATTCTCAGATGTGAAAGTCTGCGAAATTAAGTATACCTCGTAAAACCTCTATTGGACCGGTTCCCATTTTTTAATTATAGAACCTTATTAACACTTTTCTTCAGCTCCTCAAACCTTAAACTATCTTTTGCCGATGTTTTTGGAAGGTCCTTGCCTTTAATACGTTCAATAATTTTTTCAGCCCGTTCTTTCGATTCGGGGTGGGTGCTGATCCAATAAATTTGGCTGGGAAGATTTTGTGTTTCATCGGCCAGCCGATACAGGAAATTGGCAAACTGTTCAGGATTGATGCCAGCCTTTTCCAGATAGCCCACAGCAGTGAGGTCGGCTTCAGTTTCCAAACTACGGTCGTAAGCGGTTGACGACAACTGTTTGATTGCTTCTCTCACGATTTCAGCATTCCCGTTTCCGGTCGACATTGAAATCAGTACGGATAGACCTACTTCCTTGATCAGTTTATTCATAACATGGTTCTTTTCGATATGTGCCAGTTCGTGGCCAATCACGCCACACAATTCGGCTTCGTTTTCGCAGGCAGCAATCAATCCGGAATAGATTACCAAATGGTTGTTGGGCAGTGCAAACGCGTTGATCTCGCCTTTCCGGAGCAGATGGAGTTTTACTTTAGCACGGTCAATTTGGTTGGCAGTACAAATGCGGGTAAGCATTGAATCAACAGGCGCAACAATGGAATCCGAAATAATTTCAGTTTCCGAATTTTTCAGCATTTTCCAGAATAAGTCACCGATTTTTTCTTCGGTATTTTGGGTAGTTTGCTCAATATTTAAGAATTTCATCCAATCAACCTGCGACAATCCAAACCACACGACAGCAATCATTATTACTGATAGTACCAGTTCTATTAGTATCTTCTTCATTTGTCTTTGCAGATTAAGTGGGTTAGGCCGCCAATTACCCACCATTCCACATGTTTACCATTTCGGGTAGCCATTGCAGTGTAAATGGTTCCGATAAATTCGGTTAAGTTGAAAATAAAAATGGTCAGGATATAGGCGATATAGTTGGAGGTAATGCTTTCAGACGTAAAAATGATGGAGACTGTCCACCAAAAACCTGCACTATTGAAAGGCAACAGAAATAATTGCGACAACAGAGCCTGCATGCAGTGCCACCTGACGAAATATGTTCCTTTGAGATTTCCCAGGTAAAAGACAAACGTTGCGATCATATTAATGATCGGTAACGGTAGTCCGCCCATAATGGCAATCAGCGACATCACATAGCTGTTCGAAGCTTTTTCCAGTTCGTGTTCACTGGGCTGGTATTTAAAATTCGTTGTTGCAATCATAGTCCTTTTGCAATGTTCCAAACCCAATTCAGAAGAACAAGCAGAATAGCCGGTATGGCAATCCAGGTTCTTTTAAAAAAAAGTTCAGTGCGATTATAAAAGCGGTATAACGTATCTTTTCGGCTTATCACATCATAGATAATCCAAAACGGTGACACCAATAAAATAAGTATTAACAGGATTCCAAAGGGATTCCAGAGTATTGCGTCTACAACATCACCTTTCAAAAATGACAGAACAGACCTTGTTGATCCACAAGAAGGGCAAGGTATACCTGTGACTCGCTTAAACAGACAAACACCGGGTTCCAGTGACAACGAAACAGTCCGGTGGTAAGTAAGCATCAGCCAGATATACCCTGCTGCACAAGCCGTTGACAAGAGTACATACAACTTGTTTCTGCCCATAAACAGTTAATGTTAATATAGAAGTTGTTGAATCTTCTGCATATTTTTTTCGCGGGTTGCGCCCATAATCAGAAACCAGTCGATAATTGCCCAAATGCCCAGACCGCCGCAGGTGAGTAATTTGCCAATTCCCAATCCCGTATCACCAATCAGGAAACGGTCGATTCCTAACGATCCGGCCAATATTGATACGATTAAGCTTACTGTTGGATCTTTCAATTGAATAGACGAGATCATAGCCCATTTTGAATCATCTAACGCAATTAGCCTTTCGCGAATTCCGTTAATCTGATAACCTTCGAAATACTTGGCATTGGTCATAATGAACATGTCGACTCTTTGTGCTTCCATAAGTTAGTTGTTTTTATTTTGTCCTACTCATAAGGCTTTTCGGCAACGCCCCGTTTCAGAAGTGGTTTCCGGGCTCCACTGGATTTAAAAAATTAGATTTTGAGTGGATGCAGTTTATCATAGCCACAAGTTAAACCATTTTATTCAAAAGACTGCCATTGTTTTTTATAAATCAATGCAATTCAGAATGGATATAAATAAATTTGGCTGTGGCAAAATCAGAAACGGTATTCGATGTTGTCGACTTTCTGTTCTTATTCTTTTAAAGGATATTAATTTGAACAGGGAATCTGGTTCGATTCCCAAAAGGTAGAGATGGTTTACCCCTTTGATATATCATTCCACTGCTTTGATTGAATATCAACGACTTTACAACCTAACGATTGTATCCAGACGAAAGTGTATGCTTTGTCTGAAGATTTTTCAAAGCAATCAAAATCAGAAGAATAAACTAATCAGGTATTCCAGAATTTACTAAAAGAAATCTTCCGAATTATCCTGATTCTGCTCAATGCTTTCCGGATCATCGCAATTAACATTGACGGAGAAATTGACCGGACGTTCAAACTCAATGTTATCGCGGTATGGCAAACTGCGATCGGCATAAACCTTGCGCATGTAGTAACCCCAGATTGGCAAGGCCATGCTTGCCCCCTGACCTGATTGCAAATCTTCGAAATGGATACTTCGCAATTCTGCTCCGGTCCAGGACCCGTTGACCAATTGCGGCGTAATTCCAATAAACCAGCCATCCGAATGGTTTTGTGTAGTTCCGGTCTTGGCTGCAATCTGACCTTTGAATCCACCGTACTCCGGCTTCCAGCGCAAACGCCCCCCCGATCCGGCATCAACGACCCCGCGCATCAAGTCAATCATCAGGTAGGCAGTCTGCTCATCAATGGCGTCACGCTTTTCACTTTGAAATGTCGAAATAATATTGCCATGCCGGTCTTCAATCCGGGTAACAAATATGGGGTGCGTGTAAACACCTTTATTGGCAAAGGTTCCGTAAGCCCCAACCATCTCGTAAAGCGTAATATCCGAAGTTCCCAAAAACATGGATGGAACCGGGTCAATCGGGCTGTATACTCCCATTTTCTTCATGACATCGGCTACCGACTGCGGGTTAAACTGTTTCATAACCCAGGCCGAAACCTGGTTTACTGAGTGTGCCAGTCCCCATTTCAGGGTTACCATTTTATCGTCGAATTTAGTTGGCGACGAGTTTTTAGCTTCCCAGATCGTGCCATCGGCCAAAATAAACTGCTGCTTCACATTAGGAACCTTGCTGCACGGCGACATGCCATTTTGCATAGCCAGGGTGTAAAGGAATGGTTTTACGGTCGACCCGACCTGCCGTTTTCCTTCCTTGACCATGTCGTACATAAAATGCCGATAATCCGGCCCTCCGACATAGGCCTTGACATGACCGGTTTTGATTTCCATCGACATGAAAGATGACCGGAAGATGCTGAAATAATATTTCATCGAATCGAGTGGCGTCAGTGTGGTGTCCCGGTCACCTTTGTAAGAAAAAATCGTCATTTCAACCGGGGTATTAAATATCCTTTTAATTTCCTCCCATGATTTTCCGTTCAGTTTAGCCAGCCGGTAACGTTCGGTTTGCTTGATGGCCTGGTCCAAAATTCCTTCAACAGCCTCATCCGTCAGCTCATTCGAAAATGGCTTGTTCCGCAAGTTCCGAAGGTGTTTTCTGAACGCAGGTTGCAGGTTGTTTTTCAGGTGCGTGGTCAGGGCATCTTCGGCATAGCGCTGCATCCGAGAATCGAGCGTGGTAATAATCCGAAGCCCGTCGCGGTATAAATTATAGGAAGTACCATCTGCTTTTTTGTTTTTGTTACACCAGCCATAAAGCGGATTGGTCTTCCATTCCAGCGAATCCTCCGTATATTTCTGCATTTGCCAGGCCCGATAGTCAGAACGTTTCGGTTCGTCCGCATTCATGGCCTGCCGCAAATATTCCCTGAAATACGGAGCGGGTCCGGTTTTGAAATCGACTTTGTGGTAATTCAGCCCTAAAGGAAGCGATTTGGTCGAATTATACACTTCTTTAGAAATGTACCCGTATTTTTCCATCTGAGCCAACACCACATTCCGGCGCTGAAGTGTAAGTTCGGGACGTCTTACCGGGTTGTACAGCGCCGAGTTTTTTGCCATACCAACCAGCATGGCTGCCTGTTCAAGTCGAAGCGAATCAGGGGTAGTATTGAAATAGATGGAAGCTGCCGATTTGATTCCTACTGCAAGGTTCAGAAAATCATACTTATTCAGGTACATGGTCAGAATTTCTTCCTTGGTATAACTTTTTTCAAGTTTCACCGCAATTACCCATTCCTTGAATTTCCTGAAAATCAGTTCAAGTTTATTATCCAGATTCTCGCGTGGGAAAAGCATTTTAGCCAACTGCTGGCTGAGTGTACTTCCTCCTCCTGAATTGGTATCGGCGGTCAAAATACCTTTAACAACCCGAACCAATCCACGAATATCAATTCCCGAATGTTTGAAAAAACGGACATCTTCGGTCGCTACCAAGGCGTTTAGCAATTCGGGACTAAATTCATTGTAGTTTACGAAACTACGATTTTCCTTAAAGTATTTTCCCAAAACAACCCCATCAGACGAAACAACTTCGGATGCCAGCAGATTTTCCGGATTTTCCAGATCTTCGAAACTTGGCATAAACCCCAGCCAGCCCTGTGCAATCATGAAAAACATCACAAAAACAGCTACAACGCCCATCGCATAAACATACCAGAAAATGCGGAGGTACTTTTTATATACGGAAATATCCTTGTTCATCGGGAAACAGTTTCGTTATCGAGCACCAAAGATAATCAAACCCATCTGAATTTCATTTGCCGTGAAACGACAGTATAAACGATCATTGTCACATCCTCAGGGTTGAGCATTTGTTTGGGCAAAGATCACTCCACATTCAGGATAATATTAAGTAAATGAGAGAATTAACTTCAACATCTAAAATCCTTTCAACAAAGAAAAATTGAAGTGGTTTAGGGGCTTCTTTTCAGGCTAACTTGAAATAAATTAATCATTTTCAAATAAATATGATTTTAAAATTTATTGAATTATATTTTGAACTTAGCGTTTCCTTTTCTTTAATTTGCACAAAATTTTGATTTCAGTACGATAATAAAGCGATATATGCACGAAAATCTGGTTATTGTTGAGTCACCTGCCAAAGCCAAAACAATCGAGAAATTTTTAGGGAAAGATTTTTTTGTCGCCTCCAGCATGGGGCACATCAGGGATCTCGAAAAGAAAGATTTTGGAATCGACATTCAAAATAATTTCACTCCCAAATACGAAATTTCTTCGGACAAGAAGAAATTGGTTGCCGAACTGAGAAAGCTGGCGAAAGAATCGAATACGATTTGGCTGGCTTCCGACGAGGACCGCGAGGGAGAAGCCATTTCGTGGCATCTCATGGAAACGCTGGGCCTTGATCAAAGTAAGACCAAACGAATTGTTTTCCACGAAATTACTAAAGACGCCATACTAAAAGCTGTCCAGAATCCCAGGCCACTCGATATTAATCTGGTTAATGCCCAGCAAGCCCGCCGGGTACTCGACCGTATTGTGGGTTTTGAGGTTTCGCCGGTGCTTTGGAAAAAAGTAAAACCGTCGCTTTCGGCCGGAAGGGTTCAATCAGTAGCCGTGCGCCTGATCGTTGAGCGCGAACGTGAAATCATCAACTTTACTTCTACCTCGGCATTTAAAGTAACAGCCAATTTCCTTGTTCCGGAAAAAGACGGGAAAATAGCCGAACTGAAAGCCGAACTGAACCGTAGGTTCGACACCCGTACCGAGGCTTATGCTTTTCTTGAAAAATGCAAAAATGCGGAGTATCAAATTAGCGAAGTTGTCAAAAAACCGGGAAAGAGATCACCAGCACCACCATTTATTACCTCAACCCTTCAACAGGAAGCCAGCCGTAAACTGGGTTTTTCGGTGAGTCAAACTATGAGCGTCGCCCAAAAACTTTACGAATCAGGGAAGATCACTTACATGCGTACCGATTCGGTTAATCTTTCGGGACTGGCCATCAACGCAGCAAAACAAAAGATTGTGAGTACCCTGGGCGAAAAATATCACCAGATACGCCAATATAAAACCAAGGCCAAAGGCGCCCAGGAAGCGCACGAAGCTATTCGTCCGGCCTACATCGATCATGAAGAGATTTCGGGAACCAGTCAGGAGAAAAGACTGTACGACCTGATCTGGAAAAGAACCATCGCCTCGCAAATGAGCGATGCCGAACTGGAGAAAACTACTGTCACTATCAATATTTCAAATACTCCTGAAAAATTTATTGCCACCGGAGAAGTTCTTATTTTTGACGGATTCCTGCGAGTTTACATCGAATCGGATGACGATGAAGATCAGAACGGCGGATCAAAAGGCTTGCTTCCTCCATTGACTGTAAAACAAATACTCCGCTGGGATAAAATTCAGGCCACCGAACGATACACACAAAAACCACCGCGCTATACAGAGGCCAGTCTGGTGAAAAAACTGGAAGAACTTGGAATTGGACGCCCGTCAACCTACGCCCCGATCATCACAACGGTGCAGAACCGCGGGTATGTAGTTAAAGAAGATCGAACCGGGACCGAACGCGAATACACGGAATTGATTCTTTCAGTCCAGAAAATTTCAGAAAAAGTAAAAACAGAACTGACCGGCGCCGAAAAATCAAAATTATTCCCAACCGACATTGGCATGGTCGTTAATGACTTCCTGACCAAGTACTTTGATTTGATCATGGATTATAATTTCACAGCCAAAGTGGAAAAAGAATTTGACGAAATTGCCGACGGGGACCTCGTTTGGAATGATATGATTCGCAGTTTCTACAAACCATTTCATTCGAAAGTTGAGAATGCCCTCAACGATGCCGAACGAACCAATGGTGTGCGGATACTGGGAACCGATCCGAATACCGGGAAAGAGTTGTCGGTCAAAATCGGACGATTCGGACCATTGGCCCAGCTTGGAGAGGCTACCGAAGGCGGAGAAAAACCGCAGTTTGCCAGCCTTCGCCCGGGACAACACCTGGAAACGATCACGATTGAAGAGGCATTGGAGCTATTTAAGCTCCCCAGAACATTGGGCGAATATGAAGGAAAAACGGTAACCGTAGCGATTGGTCGTTTTGGCCCCTATGTCAGGCACGACGGTAAGTTTATTTCGCTTGAGAAAAATGTTGATGACCCATTTTCGGTTGATTTGCCCCGCGCCATAGAGCTTATCGAATCAAAAAGGGAGAAAGATCAGAATGCCACCATCCAGATTTTTGAAGAAAACCCGGAAATCAGGATTCTGAACGGACGATGGGGCCCCTACATTTCGTTTAAGAAGAATAATTACAAAATTCCAAAAAATACAGATGCTGCAAAACTGACATTCAGCGATTGTATGAAGCTTATTGAAAAAGAATCAGAACCCAAAAAAGCGAGAAAAAAATAATTTATTCCGGATAAACATTTTTTTGTTTGTCCATTCTATATAAAACTGTATTTTCAAATCCTGATAAATAACAACTGATGGACCTGCTACATTATTTTGATCCGGTTGATTTTGAAAAATTTGAATATACTGACTGTCCCAACAAAAAATATTCGTTGGGAGCCCTTCTTCAGAAAAATCAGGAGAAATTAAAGCCAGAAAAAGCCGATCTGATCATCATCGGCGTACCTGAAGATCGAAATGCACATGTTGCAGGCGCCGGAAAAGCTCCCGATGAGGTACGAAAATATTTGTATTGCCTGAACCGGATTAACCCTCGCTTTAAAGTATTGGACCTTGGTAATTTAAAGACCGGACATTCCGTGAATGATTCGTACTTTGCCTTGCGTGATATTTGTGAACATATCCTGGAGAACCATCAAACCCTGGTCGTACTGGGGGGCAGTCAGGACCTGACTTTTGGCATGTCCAAAGCTTTTGACGGACGACTGTTCAATATGGTGACTGTCGATCCTAAATTGGATTTTAAAAAGGGAGTTAAAAGCATCAACTCTGAAAACTACCTGAGCCTGATCGTTGAGAAACAAAAAAATCTTTATTCATACACGGCTCTCGGTTATCAAAACTATTTTGTTGATGCTACAGAGATTGATCAGTTTAACAACTTTCATTGGGATGTCAAACGTTTGGGACAGGTCAGGTACGATCTGACTTCGGTAGAACCTATTCTTCGTGATGCACAGGTGTTCAGTTTCGATATGAATACCATCCGCTATCCTGATGCTCCGGGTCAATCGATGGCCTCGCCCAATGGCCTTTACTCCGAAGAAGCCTGTCAGATAGCCCGGTATGCCGGTACCGGCGACGAAATGAAATTAGCGGGGTTCTTCAACCTTATCCCTGAAAAAGATTTAAGCGGGAATTCTTCGAGCCTGATGGCACAGGTTATCTGGCACTTTCTGGAAGGTTTTTTTAACCGTCGTCCCGAAGATCCTTCCGAAGATTCGGAAGATTTCAATCAATTTATGGTCGACATGTCAAATATCAGTATGACCCTGGTATTTTTTCAGAGTCGCATAACAGGCCGTTGGTGGATGGAAATCTCAGATTTTGAACACCGGAAAAAAGGTATCTATATAATTCCCTGTGACGAAGACGATTACCAGAAAGCATCACATGGAGATATCCCCGACAGATGGTGGAGAAATATTCGTAAAATGCATAAAAGATAAAATAAATGACATAAATCTGCGTTCATTGACTTTGATGATTTATTGATAGTTTGGTACAGTAAACAATTTTTCATTATTTTACTGTACGTTAACTGGGCGGAATCGAATCGCAACAGAGCTTTTATGAGACAAAAAATTTGTTTTTTATTTTTATATATAATAGCTAACTTAGCAGCAATTGCCCAACAAGACCCGCAGTTCAGTTTTAACAGGTATACCCAGCTAACGGTAAACCCTGGATTCGCAGGAAACGAAGGACTTGTAAATGGCATAATATTAAACCGTTATCAGTGGGATGGCATTCCGGGATCGCCCCGGACTTTAGTGTTCAGCGCTGGTGCAGCAACCAACTTGTTTGGGTTAAATAGCGGGGTAGGATTGAATGTAATCAGCGATGAACTGGGTTTTCAGAAGAATATTTCGGTGAATCTGGATTATGCCTACCAAAAAAAGACTGGAATCGGCAATTTAGGAATTGGCACAAGTTTAGGGTTCTATAACATTTCGGTGAATGGTGAATGGGAAATGCCTGAAGGTGACCTCTGGGTTCTGGGCGATGATAAATTTCCGCAGGCTGAATCCAGTCAATTGGCGTTTGATCTTGGAGTTGGAGTGTTCTTAAGATCGGACGATTATTTTGCAGGAGCCTCGGTTACCCATTTAAATCAAGCTTCGATTTTACTCGGAGAAGTTGCACGAACATTCCTGGCAAGGCATTATTACCTGGCAGCAGGTTACAATATCAGCCTTCCCGATCCGTTATTTGAATTGCGGCCAGCGGTCTATTTTAAAACCGATATGGCGGCTTATCAGGCTGATTTCGCAGTTGACTTGGTTTACAAAGAACGAATGTCGGCCGGATTAAATTATCGGATCAATGATGCAGTGAGCGTTCTGATCAGTTTTGAAATGAACAACGGGTTACGTATAGGTTATTGTTATGATCTGATAACTTCGGCTTTGGGGCAGTTTACAGGAGGGTCGCACGAAATATTCCTGAATTACAGCATCGATCTGGGAAAAAACAGAAATAAAAAATATAAAAGTGTAAGATATTTATAACGAAATATATTCGAAGCAACATACAGCTGTACTATGAAAAAACATTTTTCTATTGGGTTAGTTATTTTGGCGGTTGTTACACTGACGAGTTGTAACAAATCAGGCAATGGAGAACTAACAGGCGTTAAGGGAAGAGGCAAATGGTTTGAACCTACCCCTTACGGAATGCAATTTGTACACAGAGGTTCTTTTAATCTGGGACCAAATGATCAGGATATAACCTCGTCAAACACTCCGGCAAAAACTGTTTCGGTAGAAGCATTTTGGATTGACGACACCGAAATTACCAACAACGAATACCGACAATTTGTCCAATGGGTCAGAGATTCAATTGCCCGTACCCTGTTGTCGGATCAATTCCCCGAATTCATGATCAGTGAGGATCGAAAAGGAAATCCGGTCGACCCTCCCCGGATCAACTGGCGTGAAAAACTTGAATGGGACAACCCTGATTATGCTGAGGCTTTAGAAGCCATGTATATTCCTGACAACGAACGTTTTTTTAAAAAGAAAGAAATTGACGCCCGGAAGTTATTCTATGAATACCATTGGATAGATCTTAAGCAGGCCGCCAGAAGAGTCAATATGTACAATTACGAAACTCAAAGTTACAGCGGCGGGACAGTAACTGATGCCAAAGGTGAAGAAAAAGCTGTTGAGAACCGTTCATCATTTATATTTAGCGACCAAACCAATATCTATCCCGACACATTGTGCTGGATAAGAGATTTTACTTTTTCATATAACGAACCTTGGGCAACCCGCTATTTCTGGCATCCTGGGTTTGATGATTATCCTGTTGTAGGAGTTACCTGGAAACAAGCCAAAGCATTCTGTCACTGGAGAACAAAACTTCACAACGATTTTCTTTTGGCTCGGAGAGAAGCCACTCTACAGGATTATCGCCTGCCAACCGAGGTTGAATGGGAATATGCTTCCCGCGGTGATCGTCAGTTATCCATGTATCCCTGGGGTGGTTACTATACCCGAGAGCAGGATGGAACTTTCCTGGGTAACTTCAAACCTTTAAGAGGAAACTACGTGGAAGACGGCGGAATGGCTACCATGAAAGTGGGAAGCTATGATCCGAACGATTTCGGATTGTATGACATGTCGGGGAACGTTGCAGAATGGACCAGCAATGCTTATGATGAGTCAGCTTACATGTACATCAACGATTTTAATCCTAACTTTGAATATAATGCCAAACCCGATGATGCTCCTGCCATGAAACGCAAAGTCATCCGGGGAGGTTCATGGAAAGATATTTCTGCATTCCTTCAAGTCTCAACGAGAAGTTATGAATACCAGGATACTACTAAATCATATATTGGATTCCGGTGTGTTCGTTCTTCTTTTGGTAATGAATTTTAATGATCATTTTTAAATTGCGGTCACATGAATATTGGGGAAATTGTTAAGTCAAAACGGTGGAAAGTTTTAATGGGGTATGTTTACGGGTGGGGAGCTTCATTAGTGCTCATTGGTGCTTTATTTAAATTGCAGCACTGGAACCACTCTGGTATTATGCTTACTATTGGTTTGATGACAGAAGCTTTTATCTTCTTCATCTCCGCTTTCGAGCCACCGATGGAACAACCCGATTGGGCAAAAGTTTATCCGGAGTTACAAGACGATTATGAATTGCTTGAGCCGGCTGAAGAAGGACAAATTAGCTCTAAAAGCAGCTTCGATTCAATTTTGAATGGCACCAACATAACTCCTGAGCTATTGTCAAAAATTGGAAAAAGTTTAACCGACTTATCCAATACGGCTTCAGGAATAAGTGACATATCGGCAGCTACTCTAGCTACCGACATCTATGTCCGAAACCTGAATTCAGCCTCGGAGTCGATGATTGCATTTTCAGAAGTGAATTCTCAAGCCAATCATGCCCTCAATAATTCGGTTGGAGAACTGGTGACTTCTTATGGCGACACCGCCCGAAAAATTTCGGAAACTGGTGATGGTATGCTTACCAAACTAAACGAATCGAGCATAAAATTTACCCGTCAGATTGATGAATCGGGAACAAGACTGGCAGAATCCTATCAGAAACTTTCGGGTTCAATCGAAAAAGGGTTTAAAGATATGGAAGCAAACTCATCCAGCTATGGAGAGAACTTGCATAAACTAAATAGAAATATCGAATCACTGAATTCGACTTACGAAAAGCAGTTAAAAGGCACAAGCGAACAATTCCAGGCATCAGCAAAATTCTTTGACGACCTGAACCAGATGAACCAGATTATTGCTTCCTCTGCGCAGGAAATGAAAAAATACAGAGAAAATGCTGAAAAACTGAACGCTCATCTTGACGCTCTAAATTCTGTTTATGGAAATATGCTTGGAGCCATGAATTATAAAAAGAAGTAATTAAATAGGGCAAATACTATGGGGACTAAAAATTGCCCGGAAACCCCGAGGCAAAAAATGATCAATATGATGTATTTGGTGCTGACAGCGTTGTTGGCACTCAATGTTGCATCTGAGGTACTCGAATCCTTCCGGATAGTTGATGCCAGTTTGCTCCAGACTCTGAATAATGTCAATAGAAAGAACGAACAGATTTACAGTGCGTTTGATGCTGCATTTATTGAAAACCCAACCAAAGTAAAAGAGTGGAAAGATAAAGCAGATCAGGTCAAACAAAAAACTTCAGAACTGGTAAATAAGATCAAAGATCTGAAAGAACAACTGGCTTTAGCCTCAGGGGGAATGGCACTAAAAGATGCTGAACCCGATTTCAAGTTGACCGTCGATGATCCGATTGTTGTCGGCAGCAAAGGTGATACCGTGTTAATAAAAAAAGAAGACGATCTGAATACCCCTTCAGAAATTATGATCCAACAGAAGAAGGCTAATGATCTGAAGAACAACATCAATGCGTATCGCGATTTTTTGGCTTCATACCTGGATGAAGGTTCACCTTTGCGTGAAAATATTATCAAACAACTTGACACTTCTGATCCACCTATCAACTTGAGGGAAGGCGGTGAAAAAAAGACATGGGAAATTCAGCATTTCGAAAGTAAACCATTGATTGCAGTTATTACAATGCTTTCAAAAATGCAGATTGATATTCAAAATGCTGAAACCAATATAATTTCAACTCTTTTCAGCCAGATTGATGCCGCTTCATTTAAATTCAACCGGTTAGGGGCCAGAATTCTTGCCAAATCGACCTACGTTCTGGAAGGCGACCAATTTGAAGCGGAGATATTTCTGGCAGCAGAAGATACCACCCAGCAACCTGAAATTTTTGTAGGAAACACGAAGCTGTCGATGCGCGACGGAAAAGGCATTTATAAAGCCAGCGCAACGCAGGTCGGTACGTTTAAATGGGGTGGATTAATAAAATACAAAACACCTGAAGGAAACATAAACCCTTACCCATTTGAAGGAGAATATCAGGTAGGCCGCCCAAGTGTGACTATTTCACCCACCAAAATGAATGTCATGTACCTGGGTATCCCAAATCCAATCAAAGTTTCGGTTCCGGGAGTCGCTTCCGAAAACCTTCAGGTAACAGTTTCCAACGGACGTATTGAAAAATCAGGCGACGATTATCTGGCCTATCCAGTAAAGTTGGATGCTCTGGGTAAAAACACATCCATTTCCGTAACAGCTAAAATGAACGGAGAAAACCGGCCAATGGGTTCAATGACATTCAGGGTCAAAGAAGTTCCACCACCTCTGGCTACTATTGGTGGTCTGAATGGCGGAAATATACGAAAAGAAGACCTGTCCGCCGAAGATGGAATTTTTGCAGAACTGAAAGATTTCGATTTCGATTTGAAATTTAAAATTACTCAATTCGACATCAGTCTATCTGGTGCCGGCGGATATATTAAATTATACAAATCCACCAGCAACAAGTTTACAACTGAGCAAAAAGATCAGTTTAGCAAATTAACAGCGGGTAGTTTAATCTATATTGATAATATTATGGCGAAAGGGGACGATGGCCAACCTGCCCGCCCATTAGCCCCGATTAGTTTTAAAATTAAATAGTCATGAAAAAGATATTACTGTTTTTTGGTTTGTTGGCGATGATTTTGGGAACACCCAAAAGCGAAGTAAAAGCGCAAATAATTGATGGCGCATATAAACGAACTGATCTGAATAATCGCAAACCAACTCCTCTGCCTTATGTCAGAGAAGCAGATGTGATGTGGCGGAAAAAAGTATGGCGAATTATCGACCTCCGTGAAAAAATGAACCAACCTATGTATTTTCCGACCAAAGAAACTGAAGGAAGATACAATCTGGTGAATCTCTTGGTTGAGGGGATCAAGAATGGTAAATTAACTGCTTACGATGCCAAAAATGATGATGAGTTTAAAGTTCCCATGACTTATGAACAAGTTAAAGAAGCTTTTGGAGCTACTGCCCGAACAAAGAAAGTACGGGATGTAGATACCGGAGATTTTGTTGACAAGCCAGTTACCGGAGAAATCCGGGCCGAGGAAGTGAAGCAATTCATGGTGAAAGAAGAATGGTATTTCGACAAACAGACCTCGACCATGAATGTGCGCGTTATCGGGATATGCCCAATTCGGGAGTTTTTTCGCGACGAAGACGTGAATCAGGAAAATATTCAGCGCAGCCAGGTTTTTTGGATTTATTATCCTGAAGCCCGCGACATATTCGCTTCCAGCGAAGTATTTAATCCACAGAACACCGCCCGCAATTCCTCATACGACGATATCTTTCTGAAACGTAAATTCAACTCGTACATCGTTAAGGAAGAAAACATTTACGACAACCGCAACATCAGTCAGTATCTGGACAGCAAAAATGCCATGCTCGAAAGTAAACGGATAGAAAGCTCAATTTTCGACTACGAACAAAATCTCTGGGAGTATTAAAAACTAACGACATAAGTAAAGGCCTTATGGGAAATTCCTGATAAGGCTTTTTTTTCAAACCATCGATTCCTTTATTTTAGCATCCTCACCTGCCCGTTAACCAATATCTAAATACGATGTACCGAATTCTGCTCATCAGTTTGTTTGCCACAATCCTTTTAAGCTCTTGCAGCCGCGATTGGACGAGCCAGCTTACCAGCAAGCAGAACCGCAAACCATTCTTTGAACCTATTCCCTACGGGATGAACTTCATTAAACAGGGGAGCATAAATATTGGTCCATCAGAACAAGAAGTTGACCGTGCTTCAAACCCCACCAAAACAGTTTCAGTACCTTCTTTTTGGATCGATGATACCGAAATCACGAATAACGAATACCGGCAGTTTGTCTATTGGGTGAGAGATTCCATTGCACGGCAATTGTTATCTGAGTCATTCCCTGAATTCTTAATTACAGAAGCCCGAAGAGGGGCTATTCTTGAAAATCCGCACCTGAACTGGATGGAGCCGATTAACTGGAAAAATGAAGATTACCAAGCCACGCTCGAAGAAATGTATATTCCTGAAAATGAACGATTTTTCAAGAAGAAAGAAATTGACAGCCGGAAACTTAATTACGAATATTACTGGATTGATTACCGTCAGGCAGCCAAACGGGCCAATAGCTATAATTTTGCCACCCAAAGCTACAACGGAACAGTTACCGATAAGACTGGCAAAGAAAACCCGATACAAAACCGGTCATCTTTCATCATGCGCGAAATAACCCCGGTTTATCCCGACACACTCGTCTGGATGCGCGACTATACATTTTCATACAACGAACCGCTGACCAAAAAATATTTTTCACATGTGGCCTATGATAATTATCCGGTTGTTGGAGTTACCTGGGCTCAGGCCAAAGCCTTCTGTAACTGGAGAACTCATCAACTCAATTCGTACCAGGATATGATTAAAATGCCTACTGTTATGGACTACCGCCTGCCAACAGAGGTTGAATGGGAGTTTGCAGCACGAGGAGGACATGAGATGAACCTTTATCCCTGGGGCAGTTACTATACCCGAAACGACGAAGGAAGTTTCCTCGCTAATTTTAAACCCGAACGCGGAAACTACGTTTCGGACAGCAAAAACACCGTAACGACCATGAAAGTAGCTAATTTCCTGCCTAACACTTACGGATTGTATGACATGGCCGGCAATGTTGCCGAATGGACATCCAATGCTTACGACGAATCTTCATACGCTGTCATCAGCGATTTCAGCCCCGACTTTCAGTACGATGCACGTCCGGATGATCCGCCTGCCATGAAACGAAAAGTAATACGCGGTGGTTCGTGGAAAGATATTGCTTACTACATTCAGGTATCGACCCGCAGTTTCGAATACCAGGATTCGGCCAAATCATACATTGGATTCAGGTGTGTGCGAAGTACTTTTAAACCTGTTTATTACGAATAAAAAAGAGGACTTTCCTGGTCTCCTTTCAATTATACTAAGTGTTCTCCTTTGTTTAGCCTCACATCATTTACAAATTGCCTGATCTGCTGTTCATCTTCTTTCCGGCAAACCAGCAATGTCCCTTCCGACTCCACAACAATATATCCATCGAGTCCCTGAAGTACAACCAATTTTTCGTTGGGCATATTGACAATACAATTCTTAGCTCCATAAAGCAGCACATTTTTACCCGAAACTGCATTTCCAAATTGGTCCTTTTCTGAACTATCATAAAGCGATCCCCAGGTTCCAAGGTCGCTCCAGCCAAAATCAGAACACAAAACATACACGTTTCCGGCTTTTTCCATGATTCCATAATCGATGGAAATATTCTGACATTCGGAATAAGTTTTATTCAGGAAGGGAACTTCATCAGAAGTACCATACAATTTGTTTCCCTTTTTAAACAATTCGGAAACTGAACTCAAATATGTTTCAAATGCCTTCAGGATAGATTTGAGCGACCAGATAAAGATTCCAGAGTTCCAGAAAAATTCGCCACTTTCAAGGAAAATTTTGGCCAGCTGCAAATCTGGCTTTTCTGTGAAAGTCTTCACCTTATGAAGATTATCCACTGATCCGACTGATTTGGTGCTCTCGATTTGAATGTAGCCGTATCCTGTTTCGGGCCGATTGGGGGTTATTCCCAACGTGAGCAGGGCATCGTGCCCCGATACAAATTTAAGCCCCTTTGTAATTTCGGCAACAAATGTATCTTCCTGAAGAATAAGATGATCGGAAGGAGCCACAATGATGTTAGCCTCCGGATCTAACGTTTGAATCTTATAACACGCATAAGCAATGCAGGGTGCAGTATTTCTCCGAAGGGGCTCCAGCAGCACCTGATCTTCCCGAAGCTCAGGCAATTGTTGCAAAACTAAATCTTTATAATCGACGCTGGTGACTACATAAAAATTTTCAACAGGACAAACTTTCCTAAACCGATCAAACGTTTGCTGGATAAATGTACGACCGGTTCCGAGGATATCCAGAAATTGTTTGGGCATGCTACTCTTGCTCAACGGCCAAAACCGACTGCCAATCCCTCCGGCCATGATGACACAATACGTGCTTTTCATTTTTTAACTATTTTTCTGTGAATGTGTTACGGATAGCAGGATTGTTCAATACCCTTCTGCGCAGGTGGTTGAAGCCTCCTTTCAAATCCAATATCAAGATAATGAGTTTAAAATTAAAAACACCCGATAAAATGCCTGTTTTTGGAATATTTGTACCTTTAGGCACCATTAAAAGTCTAACAAGTGGACAATGAACATCTTTAATCAAACAGGGCAATATTTTACGCTCCTCCTGAAAGTATTCTCCAAGCCAGAAAGGCATAGTTTATATGTCAGGCAAACCTTCAACGAAATCGAGAACCTGGGGGTAAAATCGGTGGGCATTGTTGTGGTCATTTCAATTTTCATGGGAGGCATCACCACCCTACAGGTGGCCTATAACCTAACAAACCCTTTTCTTCCAACCTACCTGATTGGTCTGGGAAACCGCGACACGCTGATCCTTGAATTTTCTTCGACCATTCTGGCCCTGATTATGGCCGGGAAAATCGGTTCAAACATCACTTCCGAAATTGGCAGTATGAAAGTGACCGAGCAAATTGACTCACTCGAAATCATGGGTGTAAACTCAGCCGGGTATCTTATTCTGCCTAAAATAATTGCAGTTGTTCTGATGTTCCCGCTGCTTTATATCCTGAGTGTTTTCTTCGGCTTGATTGGCGGAATGATCGTTGGACCGGCAGTTGGCGCTGTTACTGTAACCGATTACCTGAATGGGATTCAATATCTTTTTAATCCTTACTATGTAACCTACTCACTGATCAAATGTCTGGTTTTTGGTTTTCTGATCGCTTCTGTTTCAGCATTTTTCGGTTATACAGTCGAAGGCGGCGCTTTTGATGTGGGTTCGGCCAGTACAAGGGCGGTGGTTAATACCAACATCCTGATCCTGGTTTGGGATTTAATTTTAACTCAATTGCTTTTATAAATGATTGAAATTAAAAACGTCTATAAGTCATTCGAAGATAAGGATGTTTTAAAAAACATCACAAAGACCTTTAATAAGGGCGAAACGAACCTGATTATCGGGCGAAGCGGGTCGGGGAAGACTGTTTTGCTGAAATCAATTGTGGGATTACTTGAAGTTGACCGGGGACAGATTTTGTATGACGACCGCGATTTTACTTCGATGAGTCCCAAGCTGAGAAAAAAACTGAGACAGGAAATGGGAATGGTTTTTCAGGGTGGCGCCTTGTTCGATTCACTCACGGTTGAAGAAAACGTTCGGTTTCCGCTCGATATGTTCTCGGACCTGACGGCTATTGAAAAGCAGAAACAAGTTGATTTTTGCCTCGAGCGGGTCAATATTTCCGGTGCGAACAAATTATACCCTTCCGAAATTTCAGGAGGAATGCAAAAGCGGGTAGCTATTGCCCGGGCTATTGTCTTAAACCCGAAATACTTGTTTTGCGACGAACCAAACTCGGGGCTCGACCCCGAAACCTCGATGGTGATTGATGCATTAATTCGTTCCATTACCGTCGATCTGCAAATTACCACCATTATCAACACCCACGACATGAATTCGGTAATGGAAATCGGCGATAATATTTTGTTTATTTACGAGGGAGAAATGTGCTGGGAGGGCAATCGCAAAGAAATTCTCTATACCGAAAATCAAAAGCTTCAGGAGTTCGTTTTTGCCAACAAACAATACCAGCGAATTAGGGATAATAAGATTGAAGGAAAATAATCAGCTTATTTTCCCTGGTAATCCAGTGGGTTGAAAAAGAAATTTTTATTTACGCCTAGTGCGAATCGATTTTAGCTCCAAAAGCCAGGTCACCGGCGTCGCCTAATCCGGGAACGATGTACGACATTGTCGTCATGTCCGGGTCAACAGCACCAATCCACAAGGTTACATTATCAGAAGTGATGCTTTTGGCTACGTGTTCAACTCCTTGTTTGCTGGCAATAACTGCAACCAAATGAACATGCTTGGGAAATCCTTTCTTAATCAATGCGTGGTAGCCAATTTCCATGGAGGCCCCGGATGCCAGCATCGGGTCAGACAGGATAACATTCTTTCCATCAAGCAAAGGCGTGGCTAGATATTCGAATTCAATGTGAAATTCACCAGCTTCGTCATATTTCCGGTAAGCCGAAATGAAAGCATTTTCAGCATGATCGAAAATATTGAGCAAACCCTGCTGAACCGGCAATCCGGCGCGTAAAATAGTAGCTAAAACAGGTTGCTGAACTAAGGTGGGAACCTTGGCAACTCCGAGCGGAGTTTTTACATCGGTTGGTTCAAATTCCATGACTTTGCTGATCTCAATGGCAAAAATCTCGCCCAAACGTTGCAGGTTTTTCCGGAAACGCATCGGATCTTTCTGAATAACTTCGTCTCTGATTTCTGCAAT
The DNA here is from genome assembly GCA_963676535.2 of Prolixibacteraceae bacterium. GTDB lineage: Bacteria > Bacteroidota > Bacteroidia > Bacteroidales > Prolixibacteraceae > Aquipluma. Next base: position 104,172 of record CAXXKQ010000018.1, read on the forward strand.
GAACTGATTGAAAATGGAATTCGATTCCCCAAGTATATTAATCTTCATGATTGGAAAAAGTTTCGGCGAAAGTAATTAAAATTTGCAAACCGAAAGAATGCTGTACAATAGAAATATATCAGGTTTCAGGTAAAAGCCACATCGCCGTCGCCGTCCTGAAGATGATTGTATTTGTGGTAAAATTCCGTCAGTGATTTCGGAATGGCAACCAATCGCTTGATCTTCTTTTTGAAAATAAATGGATATCTTCCCGCCTGCATTTTTCTTGCCAGTTCCGGATGAAAAATAGTTAGAGTGGTCACTCCCTTCTGAAGTGCCTGAAGATAAATTTCACCGAGAACCTCCACCGCATTTTCTTTTTCAAAATAAACATACGGAACCTTCATGTGTCCATCTCTCAGCGAAATCAGAATCAATCCGACCGTTCGATCCTGTTGAGAAATTTTCAGCATATACTGTTCGAAACTCCTGACGATGTGTGAAAACGGATAATCGATCTTTTCTTTATCTATACTTTCTGTTTCTTGGCTGATCCACGAAAATCGCAGAATCCATTCAAGATCGCGCCCGCTCCGCCGCACAAATTCATTTTCAGAATGACTTTCGATAAACTCGTACAATTCATCATCCAGCTCGGATACCGTTGTTGTAGTTGGTTGCTGTTCCCTGAATTTCGATTTCCAGAAATTGTAATAAGGTAACAGGAAAAAATTCATAAAGGTATCTGCCACCTTAAAAACAGGTTTAAACGGCTGCAAGGCAGGAAACTTTTGAGGAATAATTTCAGAGAAACTAAATTTTAGAAAGCCCCGGACCCCCGGGTTAACTTCCGGGAATTCGAACCAGTTGGTTTTTTGTAGAATTTTGATGGTATGTGGAGTACAATCAGTCATAAACATGCGCTGATTGTAGGCTGCAAAAGCTTTCAGAAACAGCGGCACTGCCAGTGGTCTGCCTTTCTGCGTATCAGCCCACCAACAGGAATTTGTACAGACAGGAAGTTCCGGATTTCCCTGGATATAGTCGGGCAGCATGCCTGCCAAAACAATCAGCTGGTTGTTTTCGTGGGCAATAATTAAAGCCAGATCGTCAGCTTTAGCCCGCGGATTATGAAACTGGGAAATTGCCCGCAAACTTGTGATCGGTTTGGGCGAAAGATTTTGCCAAAGGCTCCCCGAAACGAAATCAGGTAATTCGCCAACTTTTATTGTGGTGACCTCCATCAATTTTGTTTTCTTTCAATCAGTTCGATCAAGTTACCAATCGTCCTGATTTCAATGATTTCCATAATATCAAACTTGATGGAGAATTCTTCTTCGATGGAAGCAATCAGCAAAACATGATTCATCGAGTCCCATTTTTCAATGTCGGTTGAGGCTGTTTCTTCCGTAACCCGAACTTCTTCGCCAAAAATGTGATGACAAATTGCCTCAACTTTCAGAAAAATATCTTGTTTGTTCATAGTCTGTTTTTTAGGTATCTGAATAAAAAAAACCGGTTGACCGGAACAAATCCCAGTTTGCGGTAAAGGATTTCGCCTGTTGGCGTGGCTTGTAAAATTACAGGTTTTTCGGCTTCGGCGGTAAGCTGGGTTAACAGGGTGTGTATCAATATCCGTCCAAAACCTTTTTGTTGAGCTGATTTGGCGGTGGCAATCAGATATAAACCACAGGAATCTTCAGTTTTGAAAACCATCGCCGTTGACACTCCCTCACCACTAACTTTCAGCAGAAATAATTCAAATGCGGAATGAACGAGCAAGTTTTTCAGGAAGCTTTTTTCAATCAGCGCCGGATTGATCAATTCTTTGGAAACAATTTGTATCCATTGTCCCAAATCGGCATCACCAGTGATTTTTTCAACCTTTACCGACTCAGGAATTGCAAGTGGTTTTTCATTAAATCTTTCCAGGATCATACCTTTCCATGCTGCGAAAGGGAAAAATCCATGCTTTTGAAGGAAAAGGCTTATTTGTTCGATGTCTTTATCTTCGGCAACCAAAAAGCCGGGATACTTTCCGGTTCCCATTTTTTCGGCAAATCCGGCCGAATTATTTTCAAAAATGATATTTGATTTAATCCTGTAGATAGCTTCAGGCCAAAAACCAGGTTCATTATATAATGCCGACCAGTGATCGTTCTTTTCCCAATCGAGACCACCTGTTTGCGCAAGCCGATCGTAAAACAGGTAAAGATTGTTTTGAATGAGTGTTGCGGCGCTGGTCATGTTAACTGGCTTGAATAATCTTGAAAAAGTTGTGATTTATTCACTTTACCATTGGTATTAAGTGGAAATTGATTAATGCTGATTATTTTTTCAGGAATAAAGGCAGGCGAAAGAAACTCCCGCAATTTTTTCTTCAATTTATCGGGTTGATCGACATATTTTTCAACGAATGCAACCATAGCGTCCATTCCATTTTGCTTTTTAAATCCAAAAACGCAGCATTTTAATCCGTTGGTTGCCTGACTGATTGTCCTCTCAATTTCAGCCGGTTCAATTCGGTATCCATTTATTTTTAGCTGATCATCTTTCCTTCCGCAAAACATCAGAAATCCGTTTTCGTCGAGGAAAGCCAAATCACCACTTCGGTAATATTGTTCATCTCCTACAACCAGAAACGGATCTGACTCTTTCGGTTCCAAATAACCTTCCATAACCTGGGGCCCGCCAATGCACAGTTCTCCCTTCTTTCCGTCGGGTACGACTTCCGAATTTTCATCAACGATTAAAATCTTCACATCTTTCAATGGTTTGCCAATGGAAATTTGCCCGTTGCAAACATGTTCACCCAGGTGATTGGTCGTCGTTCGGTGAATGGTGCAGGTTATCGTTGTTTCGGTTGGTCCGTAAATGTTTGAAATTTCAGCATCCGGGACACAGTGGATCCATTCTGCCACCAAATCATAAGGTAAAGTTTCTCCACCAAAATGCGAATGTTTTAAGTGATCGAATCGGAGTGATTTCAGATATGGATGCAGATAATTTAGTACCGAAGGGGTAAATTGCGTCCAGGTAATCTGGTACTTTTGAAGCATTTTTACGATATCCAGATATTTAATAACTGCTGGCGGAATCGTAAAAACAGTTGCTCCAAGCAACAACGGAATCAGGTATCCGGTAAATGCAGCATCCGAAGTAAGATCGTAAGTCTGTAGAAAACGGTCGTTGAAAGTTAAATCGGGATAAATGTCCAGAAAACCTTCGATAAATGCATTCAGGTTCCGGACACTAATCGGAACGCCTTTCGGGCTCCCGGTACTCCCGGATGTGAACAAAATGTAAGCACAGTCCTTATCCTGAAGAACCTCTAGTGGTTCCTTACTTATAATTTCCTTGTTCCGAAGTAGATGTACGTCAAAATTAGCTTTGTCCAGACTCGCTTCAGAGCTAAAAATCAAGAAAAGCCCAGTCTTCTGAATTTTTTCGCGGTTGACCAAAACCGGATGAAGTGGATGAAGCGGAACAAAATGACAACCTGAAAACCAGATGGCAAAAATAGCAGCAAATGTTTCGATTGAATCGTAACACATCACCCCGATTGGAAGTCCCGATGCGCCATTCAACTCTTTCATCAGAAGTTGTCGGCTACCGCTGAGATAAGCTGTAAATTCAGCGTAAGTATATGTTTTTCCCCCGATGCAAAAAGCCATTCGGGAAGCATGTTCCTGAAAGGCATGCTGATATTTTTCCCACAGGTTCATTGGCGGCTCACTTTATTTTTTCCCAGAGCTTTTTTTAGAAAATAGGCAAGGTATTCTGTCCGAATGATTTGACGGGCATCCCTAAAATCATCTGATTCCATCGGAATACGCTGCAAATGGTTATCCCATTTATCGTCCTTAATTCCGGCCGTTCCAAAACTCAAATTCCACAGGTTAAACTGATTTGCCTGTTCGAAAACCGAATCAGGAACTCCAAAGTCGGTATACGGAAACGCAAATGCTTTTATTGGCGGGTTAATTTCTTCCTTCAGAAAATTATGACTGAATTTTATCTGATCCATTATTTCGGATTCAGAGGCCTCGAAAAATTCGCGATGATCCATACCGTGGGCGCCAATCAGGAATCCATCGGCTTGCAATTGCAGAATCTGAGACAGTGTCATGTAAGGTTTTTCCTGAGCCAGAAATTCACGAAAATTGATTTCAAAAACCTCAGCAAGTTGGTTAAGGATAAGGTGATCAGAAAACCTGGACTGACGTAAAAATAATTCCAGTGATATGTTTGTATTCTTTTGGTGAATAATGCGTTCCGCTTCAGTTTTTGCGGTTGATTTAACTTTCCCCGAACTAAGCCGATTCAGGATCAAACTGGCTTTATGCCGATGAAAAAGCATCTTATTATCTATAAATTCGGGATTGATAAAAAATGCAGCATTGATTTTTTTCTTTTTTAAAATGGGAGCAATCTGGTAAAAGCATTCCGACAAACCATCATCAAATGTGGGAAAGAAATATTTTTCTCCCGGGGAATTTCCGCTACTTGCATAGTTGACGACCTGATCGAAAGTAGCCGGAAGGAAGTTTTTTTGCAAAAATCCGAGGTCGCGGATGAAGTCGGACACCGAAGGAACCCTGTAAAGTTGCGATAAATGAGCGGGCGGGATATCTGAAACAACGTGCCAAAACGGAAAAATAAACCGATGCTTCCCGGAAACCAATTTTTCTATCGGCAGCATCCTGGCAAGTGGTGACAATAGGGTTTGAATTTGCTGTCTGCTCATGGGGTGGCTATCTTTTCATCCATCGGAAAGGAATGGGCAAACGATTGATTTTCAAAAAATAATATTGTTCTTGAACGGCTCCAAAACCTTCGTAAAAACGGGCAATTCCGGGAATGGACGATCCCTCGAAATCGAGCGTCAGCGATGAACCTGAATTTTCGCGAATAAACGAATCCACAATTCGGTACATGGAACTGTTTTGTTTCCCTTCGCTGGTGGATGCAGCGTTAAGATATACCACCCGTTGTCCCTCATTCATAAAAAAAGCAGCAGAACAAAGCGTGTTTGTTTCATTATATGCAGCGTAAATTGTTCCCTTTCCGGACAGATATCCATATTCGATTAACTTCCACAAGGTCCGCATTGATTTCTTCGAAAGTTGGTTGTCTGTTGCCAAATCTTTTAGCCGGATATATTCCATGGTCTGCAATCCTTTAATCACAAAGACGTTCTGGTTTTCTGCTTTTTTGATCAGTCTCAAGGCATGTTTGGAATATTGTGAGTGTATCTCATCATAGCTTAAATTCAAATTCAAAATCATATTTTGACGAACAGTAACCTCAAATTCTTTAGGGAATGGCTGATTATGAGAAGCATTTAAATGAATAGCAATATAACTAAACTGATCGCGAATATAATTTAGAAAAGCGGTTTGAATTTCGAAAGGTGCATCAGGAAAAATACCGTGCTGCTGAGCAAAAAAAGGTTGGAGTAAAAAACTCATGCCTAATTTGCGGCGAACGGTCAGGGGCATAACAAAATCATAATCGCCCCAGATAAGTCCGTTCCAGCCGGGAAAAACCAGATCAAGATATTCCGGATAAGCATAAATTACAGGAATTGACGATCTGTCTACACATTTTGTCCACTTTTGCCGGTCGATATCCTCATTTTTTATTAAACTAATTTCAGGGTTGTTCATTTTCATGTTTTAAACCGGATTCTAAAATCTGTTCGAATACCTTTCTCCAACCGAGCCATTGCCCCATATCTTTCAACGACTCGTTGTGCCACAGGCAGATAAAGGTTCCATCCACTTTTTTCACTTCCTGCATCAGTTCTGAAATTAATTGCCAGGCCTTTTCGGGCCCCAAATGCAGGTAATTTTTCAGCGTGACATCCATGGCCTGAAACGGATGAATCATGAGGTTTGTACTACGATTATGACTCAAATCGAAGAAGGGAAAAGCGGTACAGGTTCCGGCTCTGAATCCGGCCAAACCGACAAGTCCCATCGTATAGTCATCGGTAATTCCGGCCTTCAGCAGGCGTTGATAGGTTTGCGGGAACCTGAGCTTCAGGTAATGTTGCCTGCTTTGAGTAACCGGTTTTTGAATAATGTCTTCCAATCGTTCCTTCTCTTTCTCGAATAGCCAGGGTTTTTGATTGGAGGCGTAAGAAGGATGAATCCCCACTTCGCAAACCGACGACAAACTGGTAATCAGCTGTCTGAATGCTTTATTCTTGTGTGAGATATTTTTGTCGTACTGATTCCTGTCCCCTATCAGGAAAAAAAACAGGATGTGATTTAAGAGTCCTTTATAGGTTTCGAGGATGTATTTATAGGTATCATACGGGTCGTTTTTTAAACGAAGAAATACAACAAGGCGCTGCTTCAACTCATTCCATTCGCCGTGGATGGCAGCTTTCAGAATTGCCCCTGTAGAAACTAGCAGGCTTTTATTCTTGAATGCCCAGGCATTATCAATATCAATGGTTGTCAAAAACTGAAATGAACGCTTTTGAGCGTTAAATTCAGGATACTTTTCAGTAATTTTTTGTGCAATCCAGAAAGCCATACGGTCAACTATCGGAGTTTGGTGCAATTGGCGACGCACCAGAATGTTTTCAGCATCGGTAAACCTTTCGTGCTCGTCGGTATTCTCCGAAAGGTATTCTTCATAGCAAGTAAGCAGGTAAAAAGTGCAGGCAAACGGGTCGAAGGGCAGAAACGAGTTGTCTGAACTTGGAAAAAACAATTGACATTGCTGATATTCAACTTCGGCTAGCAATTGATCACCAATATGTTTTTCGAACAACAGCGAATGTGCTTTCAGAAATAATCCTGAGGACAAAGAGCTTAACGAATAATTGATTTTGGGTAATTCCGAATGAAGAAAAATTTCAGGCTTGGAGGTAAAACTAACCTTTACGCCTAAAATGGTTTGAAAAATAAATTCAAACGTATATTCCAACCGTGAAGTAATTTCCGGTGCAAAAATTAAAACCTGGGTATGTTGCGTATTGTCCACGATTTTTAGTTCCAAATCCTGATTCCAAATTCCAAAATTAATGTGATTCCAGGCATCCTGACAAAATTTATTTTAATGCTTTTTCATTAACTCAGATCAGCCCTTCATCCGCGAAGCTAAAATACGCATCATTTGCGATAATCAAATGATCGAGCACCGGAATATCCATGTGTTTTCCTGCTTCTTTGACTTTTCGGGTGATCTCCTTATCGGCTTCGCTCGGTACGAGGTTACCCGACGGGTGGTTATGGCACAAAATGATGGAGCAAGCCAGTTTATCAAGCGCCATTTTGAGAATGATGCGCACATCGATAATCGTACCCGCCAGCCCTCCCTGACTAATCATTACTTTGTCGATTAACAGGTTGTTTCTATTTAATAGCAGTAACACCCAGAATTCTTCGTGAGGAAGATCGCCAAGTAGCGGTATTAAAATTAAGGCAGCATCGTTACTGGTAATAACCTTAAGTTTTTCGTCAGGCTCTGATTCTCTTCTCCGGCGCCCTAATTCAAGGGCAGCCATTATCGTAATGGCTTTTACCTCTCCTATCCCCTTAAATTTCCGAAGATCATTAATCGACTTCTTGCCCAATTCATTCAGGTTGTTGTTTACCGAAGCCAGCATTCGGCGCGACAACTCAACGGCTGATTCGTCGAGGTTACCTGATCCAATCAGGATAGCAACCAATTCGGCTTCCGACAGCGAACGAATTCCCTTGGCCAGCATCTTTTCGCGCGGCCGGTCCTCAACCGCCCATTCTTTAATGCTTAGTTTCTTATACATACGTGATAAAAAGTTGTAACGACTAAAGTTATGAAACAGTCGGGAATTTGCCAAATGAGTCATTCCGTTCCCAATCAATGAAAAGTAAAATAATTTAAAACGACACTTTGATCAATGAAAAAATTGATTCGTTCATCAACACATACCTTTCGCTAATTGCCAGCCCCATCTTGAAGGAAAGACTTGACTTGTATATAAGGAATTAAAATACCTTTATATCTGAAATTAATTTTGAATTGCTCTCGATGGATAATTTTAACAGGCGAATTTGAACTGAAAAGATGGACTCCAAATGATCTTAAAACTTCTTGAAGTTTGACGTGCCACCCGGCACCGGTATACTGAATGATCTTCCCCGACTTAGGTCACTATTTAGCTACCAGTATATCAACTGCTTTTTTTTACCCGATAAAAGATATTACATGAAAAACAATTACCAATTAGTCAGTTTAAAAAATGAAACACCTCCATGAATTCTAACTCAGACTTCGGTTTAAAAAAATCATCCAATTTTTGAAGTTAAAAAAATTCGATATTTTAAAGCAGAGTTTTGATCATCAAAAGAAGCAGTTTGCTAATTAGCGCAAGTGCGAAGGGATGAATAATTTGATTTTAAACATTGATCTTCGTAACTTTCTATTAACATGGAAAACTAGCAAAATTCGTGATAATCTTAGAATGCCAAATAAATAAAGGCAAGATACTGTAAAGACAAACTTACGGATATACACTAAAAAATTAAAAGGAAATGAAACAGGAAGCCTCACCGGCAAAAGTTAAGCGCTTCCTGTTCTACACCGTTTCAAAAAAGAAAGTGAGGTGATCAATCAAAGATAGAAAAATTCCATTTTGTTATAATAACAATCATAAGTTTTTTGAGGTTTGAAGCAATTTTATTGCATTATGATGCCAATAAAATTGTAATTCTATACTTTTCAACGATTTACTCTCAATACCCACAGAATCTTTCTGCTTTAAAAAAGTATCTTAAAGTATTTCAGGGTTATAGCTTTCAGTGAATTTGAAATATGCTCAAACAAGTGGTTTATAAAGACCAAAGTATACTTGAGAACAATAATACGATAGGAATCTTAAAAGTGCTTCATTGAATTTGCACTACTACGAATGTCGCTTCCCTGCTCAAATAATCGGTTGAGTTTATTTTCGATTCATTTATCCTCTCACGCATTAAAGTTACACGAGCATTTGACACCGGCACAATTCTATCGGAAATAACCTTAATTAAAAACGATTAAAGAACTCATGAAAATTTTTCGAACATGTTTCCCTATCATCTGAGTAAACGGAATAATCCGAAAAGACTATTCTGAATTCCTCTGATTTTATGTGAGAATTGAACAAATACCTTATCAATTCTGACGATTGCGATTCTTCCAAGGATTTTACCCGCTCTTATCTGGCCGAATATTTTCCAGGGCTTCAAAGGCTTACTCCAGCGAAGTTTTATTCTGCCTTAAAAACCCAATGCACAAGTAAAATTAAAAAACTAAAATTTGATGTTATGGAAATACATTACATTATTAAATTAATACGAACAAAACTATTGTGTTGCCGAATCTTGCTTCTACCATTCTTAGTATTGGCAATGCTGGCGATGAATTTCAATGCCTATTCACAAGCTATTGATTTTAAGCAAGGTTCCAACAAAAATAATCCGGCTCCTCAGGGGTCAATTGTGTGGATTAATTCAATCCTTAATGCCAACAATTCACTCTATTATGAAGGAATGGCAACCCTTCAACGGGTAATTGTTACGGGTATCCCGAGCAATCCAAATGATATTCATACGCTTCGGATTAAACTTCAATCCGATAAAGGAGGTCAGCATGCCTACGATTTCATCACTTCCTGGGATCTCGCATTCCAGAATGCTACAAAAATCAGCACAACCATATTTCCTTCAGATTATACTGATCCGGATTTGAATAAATGTGGGCCTGAGATACCGAACTCCCTAATCGCTGTCTGTGACAATTTACATAGTGCCTACACGAAACTGTTGCCGGTTAGCGGAGAACTTGACTACCCTCTTGCTGGTGATATTAACTCCGTTAGCGCAGTAGTTAATTCTTACGACACTTATTATAGTGGTCGTTCTATTCGTGTATATGGAAGTAGTCCATTTTCTGCAAATGCTGCTAACCACAAAGTAACATTTGTTAAATATGAAGCCGGTTATATTTTCTACGATATTACCTGGCAATCGGCATCTACAGATGTGATTATTGAGTTTGCTGCTCACATTGCTGCAGGTATAGATCCTGAACCAGTAATTTTAGGTTATGGACCAGGACGTGGTGCCTCGAATATTAATGGAGGTCCATACCATGTAATTATTGTTGATTTTCAAGGTGGAAATGAAGGTAACTTAGGAAACCTCGACAATCAGTTACAAGGTTCAAGTATCTTCGTTAAGCCCCCAAGTTGTTCTCCTCCAACCGGACTAAATTTGTGTCCAAACCAGGCAGGGAACATACAGCACTGCTCCTGAAGCAGGATCAACCTATCAGTGGTCTTTCTTCCCGGGAAATAATACTTCCGGTGCCACTTTTGTTGGCTCAACAACCAGTTCATCAGTCACAGTAAACGCTGGACCTGGTGGAGCCAGTCAAACACAATTCCAATTAGTTGTTGCTGTGACAAATGGTGGAGGAACAACGACTTGTTCTAATACTTTCTATGTAAGTGGAAATACTCCTCCTTCAGTTACTCCTACTGGAACATCATTAACACTTGGTTGTAACCCATCTGCTGGTGATATTAATGCAGCTTTAGGCACAGCAACTGCTACTGATAATGCAGGTAATGCTTTATCCGTGACCGTAACTGACGGCCCGGTGGCTGGGAGTGATTGTAATAAATCACAAACCAGGACATTTAGTACTGTTGATGCATGTGGTATTCAAGCTACTGCAAGCCGCACTGTTACCTGGAAGATCGATACAACGCCTCCGGTGATTTCGAACCTCCCAACTGGTGGAAACCTCGGGTGTAACCCAACATTGCCGACCTGCTCGGGTACTGTTACTGCTACTGACAATTGTGACGGACTCGTTGCTGTCGTCTGTTCTCCCGGGACTGTAACCGGACCGGACTGCGCCAAACAGCAAATATTCACTTACTCGGCTGTCGATGCATGCGGTAACAGATCAACTTCTACCGTTACTTATACCTGGAAGATCGATACAACGCCTCCGGTGATTTCGAACCTCCCAACTGGTGGAAACCTCGGGTGCAACCCAACATTGCCGACCTGCTCGGGTACCGTTACTGCTACTGACAATTGTGACGGGCTCGTTGCTGTCGTCTGTTCTCCCGGGACTGTAACCGGACCGGACTGCGCCAAACAGCAAATATTCACTTACTCGGCTGTCGATGCATGCGGTAACAGATCAACTTCCACCGTTACTTATACCTGGAAGATCGATACAACGCCTCCGGTGATTTCGAACCTCCCAACTGGTGGAAACCTCGGGTGCAACCCAACATTGCCGACCTGCTCGGGTACCGTTACTGCTACTGACAATTGTGACGGACTCGTTGCTGTCGTCTGTTCTCCCGGGACTGTAACCGGACCGGACTGCGCCAAACAGCAAATATTCACTTACTCGGCTGTCGATGCATGCGGTAACAGATCAACTTCCTACCGTTACTTATACCTGGAAGATCGATACAACGCCTCCGGTGATTTCGAACCTCCCAACTGGTGGAAACCTCGGGTGTAACCCAACATTGCCGACCTGCTCGGGTACCGTTACTGCTACTGACAATTGTGACGGGCTCGTTGCTGTCGTCTGTTCTCCCGGGGCTGTAACCGGACCGGACTGCGCCAAACAGCAAATATTCACCTACTCGGCTGTCGATGCATGCGGTAACAGATCAACTTCCTACCGTTACTTATACCTGGAAGATCGATACAAACGCCTCCGGTGATTTCGAACCTCCCAACTGGTGGAAACCTCGGGTGCAACCCCACATTGCCGACCTGCTCGGGTACTGTTACTGCTACTGACAATTGTGACGGGCTCGTTGCTGTCGTCTGTTCTCCCGGGGCTGTAACCGGACCCGGGACTGCGCCAAACAGCAAATATTCACAACAGCAAATATTCACTTACTCGGCTGTCGATGCATGCGGTAACAGATCAACTTCTACCGTTACTTATACCTGGAAGATCGATACAACGCCTCCGGTGATTTCGAACCTCCCAACTGGTGGAAACCTCGGGTGTAACCCAACATTGCCGACCTGCTCGGGTACCGTTACTGCTACTGACAATTGTGACGGGCTCGTTGCTGTCGTCTGTTCTCCCGGGACTGTAACCGGACCGGACTGCGCCAAACAGCAAATATTCACTTACTCGGCTGTCGATGCATGCGGTAACAGATCAACTTCTACCGTTACTTATACCTGGAAGATCGATACAACGCCTCCGGTGATTTCGAACCTCCCAACTGGTGGAAACCTCGGGTGCAACCCAACATTGCCGACCTGCTCGGGTACTGTTACTGCTACTGACAATTGTGACGGACTCGTTGCTGTCGTCTGTTCTCCCGGGACTGTAACCGGACCGGACTGCGCCAAACAGCAAATATTCACTTACTCGCTGTCGATGCATGCGGTAACAGATCAACTTCTACCGTTACTTATACCTGGAAGATCGATACAGAAGGCCCTCAATTACAAGGAAGTTTAACAACCTTGTATTTGAATGTAATGAACCAGTTGTTGTACCTGAACCTTCGTTCGTAGACAATTGCGATGGTCCTGTCGGATATGAATGCGCTGTTATGGGAAGTTCAGAGGCTTGTAACAGCTACCAATTCCCGATTGGAACAACCACCGTTTGTTTTTCAGCTACTGATGAATGTGGTAATTGGACTACAGAATGTATTACCATTACAGTGAATCCTTGCAGAGATGAATTCTGTACTTACACTCAGGGTAAATATGGCAAACCAAGATAAGAGTTCTGCTTGCGATCTTGAACAAAAAATTGCCACAAACTTGTTTGTTGCTAATCTTTTGGATCAAGGGCCACTGCAAATTGGGAGGACCAGTAAATTATGTGCTCTTCCAGGCTGGTGATGCTGATGTAATCAATAGTATTCTCCCGGGTGGTAGTGGAACGTCTGTTCTCAATGGTGCATGTATTGTATCCGGGACTACAACTTGTCTGAGTTCAAAAGGGTATCTGACCAAAAAAGGTGAGTTGAATAATGGTTTATTTGCTCAAACCCTAACACTCGGTTTGAACCTGAGAATCACAACCGATTTAGCTTTTCTTCCTCTTGAATCAGGAAAATACCTGACTACTCAGAAGAAAGTTTCCTGTGAAGAAGGTTCAGGTCTTGTAGAGCCAACTTGTAAGGCAGTTTATACAGAAGGTGTGATAACCGGTTATGTATGGGATGTTAATCCATACTGGTATGGAATGCTTAACAGCACGGTAATTAACTTCCTGAATAAACCAGCTGGTAGCTACGATGCAACTGTTGCAGGGCTTTATAAGCTTGCCAACGATGCATTGGGCGGAATGGCTTTGACGGATGGGCTTACATTATCCAACATCATGAGTGCGGTTGATTTGATTAACAATGCATTTGATGAATGTCGTGCATTTGTAGGATATCGCACGGATAAATTCACTTGTCAGACAGATGGATCAGTGAAGTTTGCTCCAATTACCAGCGGCTTAGATGCCAGATCACTCAAGGTTTATCCGAATCCATTCAGTGACCGGGTTGTATTCGAATTTGTTTCCGGCGAAGATTCTCATGCCGTACTCGAAATCAACAATATCCTTGGTCAAAAGATTAAGGTTCTGATGGATCAGCAAGTTAAGATGGGAGTACTCAACCGGATTGAATACACTCCGGAAGACGTAGTTCCAGGTATTTTAATCTATCGGTTAATTCTTGACGGTAGTATGCAAAATGGCCGGATCATCTACAAAAAGTAGACGAACCCCGACGTAATACATTTAAGAATAAACAAGGCCGGGCTCCAACGGGGTCCGGCCTTGTTGTTTTGATTAAGAAACAATATTTTATCTCCAAACTAATATCTAAAATGCTTAACTTTAAGTATTGCATTCACGCAGAACTTTTTAAGGCTTTTGATTGTTTTGCATGTTGTTTGATAGGAGAAGAGCATAAATAGCTGGCTCATATTTTCATACCGACCTTCAATTGTTACTTATGAATCAGAAACCGAATCTTCTTGTTGTTGATGACATTCAGGTTAACCTGTTTTTAATCGAATCGCTTTTAAAGAAAACTAATGTTAACCTGATCAAGGCAACTTCTGGTTTTGAAGCTCTCGAAAAAGCAAGCGGCGTTGACTTTGCTTTAGCTGTGCTTGATGTCAGGATGCCTGGAATGGATGGATACGAACTGGCCAAAAGATTGAATGAAAATAGGCATGAAGATAAAGTTCCGGTTATTTTTCTGACTGCCAACTACATGAGTGAAACAGAAATATTTGAGGGCTATGACTCAGGCGCTGTTGATTATCTCATTAAACCCATTAATAATCAAATTCTAATTTCGAAAGTTAATGTATTTCTTGATTTATTTCGGCAGAAACAGATTGTTCGTGAAGATGCCCGTTTATTAAAAGAATCAGCAGAAGAATTAGCCCGGGTGAATGGCGCTCTTAAAGAGAGTGAAGAAAAATACAGAAGTTACATTGATCATGCTCCTGATGGCGTCATTGTTGCAGACGAAACCGGGAAATTTTTGGAAGTGAATGAAGCAGCCACCGCCATTACAGGATATTCGCAGAACGAACTTTTAGAAATGTCGTTTTCTGACATTGTTCAAAAAAAATCATTGAAAGACGATCCTGGGTTTTTCAGGGACATGGCACAGCAAAACCCCAAGAAATCTGAGATAATGATTAATCATAAAAATGGATCAAATCTATGGTTGTCAGTAGAATCAGTTAAACTAGCCGAAAAACAATATCTTTGTTTTACCCAAGACATTACCGTCCGGAAACGTGCAGAACAGGAATTACATTGTTCGTTAAAACAACTTCAACAATTAACCCAGCATGTTGAAGAAGTCAGGGAAAACGAACGGGTAGTAATTGCCCGTGAACTTCATGATGATTTAGGCCAGGCGCTTACAGCCGTCAAAATTGATTTGGGCATTATCAAACAAAAAATTACGGATCAGGATGTAATTGTGAAGATTGATAAATTGTCGGAGCTTGTCCGCGATACCATATTTACAGTACAACGACTTACTTCTGAATTACGACCACAGATTATTGACGATCTGGGGCTTGAGGCTGCTATAGAATGGTACACCTACGATTTTGCCGATCGCAATCAGGTAGATGTTTTTTGTCACCTTGATCCGGGTATTTCTCTATCGCCTTCAACATCACTTATTATATTCCGTATTATGCAGGAATCGCTTACCAACATCTCCCGGTATGCCAAAGCCAGCAGAGTGGATATTGAATTAGTCAAATCAGAAGGAACCATCACATTTTCTATCATCGATAATGGAATTGGAATAAACGAAACCGAGATTAAATCAAGAAAATCATTTGGTATTATCGGGATGAGGGAGCGAACAGCTTCGCTGGGTGGAAAGTTCGAAATATCTAATGGAAAAGAAAATGGTACCATAGTAAAAATTAGTTTCCCGCTCACTAATAATAAGATAAATGAAAATTCTGATATGCGATGATCACCAAATAGTTCGGGATGGGCTGAAACAAATCCTTCATCAACTTGGAGCATCGACCATTATTGGAGAAGCCCGTGATGGAAATGAAGCCATTGCTCTTCTGAAAAGCGAACAATTCGATATTTTGTTGCTGGATATTTCACTTCCGGGGATGACTGGCATGGAGGTTTTGCAGATAGCAAAAACGAAGTGGCCATCCCTGAATGTTTTGATGTTGAGCATGATGCCCCAGGAACAATATGCGATTTTAGCCCTGAAGCTCGGGGCCTCGGGTTACCTGACTAAGGATACTGCCTCAGAAGAATTACTTCTGGCCATACGAAAAGTCTCCGAAGGAGGTAAATATATTTCGCATACACTTGCCGAAAACCTGGCTTTACATTTTTCAAAAGATGCCAGTCGAAAAAAACACGAATTACTTTCGGGTCGTGAATTCGAAATCATGATCAAAATTGCCAATGGGAAATCACTTCAGGAAATCGGCAACGAACTGTTCATCTCAGATAAAACTGTTAGTACTTACCGGAGCCGCATCATGGAAAAAATGGAATTAACTAAAAACACAGACCTTACCAGATATTGTCTTGAGCACAATTTGATCTAAAAGATACTTCCAATACACAACGAACAGGGATATTAAAAGCTTGTAAAGCAGCTTTTGATGTCCCTGTTTTTCATTAGGCCTTCTTCGTGTAGTATTTCCCCTACAAAAATTCGGGCAAAACCCCTACAAAAGTCAAGCAGAACCCTTACAGTCCACCTTTGGCGGCTGCCATACCTTTACCATGTCTAAAATACACAACAGGCATGAAAATTTTGATAGCAGACGATTCAGTTTTAATTCTTGAAAGACTTCAGGAAATGCTGGCCGAAATCGACCATGTTGAAGTCGTTGCAAGTTTAAATAACGGGATCGACACCCTAAAAGCCCTGAAAACCTTGACCCCCGATCTGGCCATTTTGGACATCCGGATGCCAGGGTTAACCGGCTTAGAGGTTTTGAATGCTGTCAGAAAAGAAAATAAGTCTGTCATTTTCATCATCCTGACTCTTCATTCGCAAGGCTATTTACGCCAGCTAGCCACTCAGGCTGGCACCAATTACTTTTTTAACAAAGTCGATGACTTTGAAAAGATTATTCAGGTAGTTGCCGGATTATGTGAAAGTACAATAGAAAAAATTAATAATCATAAATAGTGAAATCATGAAAAATTTTACCAAATTACTTGTTATTATCGTGTTAATCTTCCTGAATATTCAGGTTGCAAAAAGTCAGAACACAAACTATAATGGATTTGAACTGATGGGCAAAAACCCGGAGACTATTCAAATTAATCAAACATTCACCAAAAGCAGTGAAATCTTTCCTTTTGAAGGTAAAGTTACAACCATCTTCGGTGTGGCAGTAAAAGGTACTATCACTTTTGAAAATGACAAAAGTGTAGTCCGGATTATATTGCTGGACAAACAAGGCAATGAATACCTTGTTTATGAAACTTATCCTCTTCTGGAAGAAAGCACCTCTTTTAGCATTGATAATTTGTGCGAAGAAACAGGGTTGCTGAACGGAGTGACTCCCCAATCATTAAAGGTTGAATTGAAAGATGCAACACTTTCGATCGGAAGTATAACTTATTCATCAGCTGCTGATCAGGGTCTTGATATGCAAAAAGTTCGTAAAGAGAAAAAAGATCTTCAAAACAACAGGAAGATCAATCAGATCAATAAAACGATTAAAGCAAAAGGCTTTGCCTGGATTGCCGGAAATACAGAAGTATCAGCTTTAACATATTCTGAAAAGAAAAAGCTTTATGGACAAAGTACTTTTCCTGCCGGAATTGAATATTATGTGGGTGGCGTTCTCTCTACAAGTGATGGCTTATCTCTAAAATCAGCAACTGCAACATCAATGGTTGAAAATTGGGACTGGAGAAACCGTCACGATAAAAACTGGATAACCAGTGTAAAAAATCAGGGAAGCTGTGGTTCTTGCTGGGCCTTTGCATCTACCGGGGCAACTGAAGCTTTGGTAAATTTATTCTATAATCAGCCATTGAATATGGACCTTTCAGAACAGAACATCTTATCATGCAGCGGAGCCGGAAGTTGTAGCGGAGGTTATCCCAGTATAGCTCTCGATTATATCAAAAACACAGGTATTATTGATGAAGCTGCGTTCCCATACACTGCAACTGATCTGTCGTGCACCAACAAATCTTCAAGCCCGACAGAACAAATCAAAATTGGAGGAAGAGTAGATTTCGGGTCTGCGGCTTATCCCGTTTCCGAGGATAACCTTAAGAAAATGATCGTTAAATACGGTCCGTTAAGCGGAGGATTGCTTAGTATGAGCCATGCCATGACCTTAGTGGGCTGGAAAGTTGTAAAGGAAGGTGATCGATTCTTCTATATTAGCAGTGAAGGACTTATGACCTGGTACACCGTTCCAACAGGAAGTACCTTAATCGGAAAGACTGTTTGGATTTTCAAAAATAGCTGGGGTGGAACCTGGGGTGATAGCGGATATGTATATATTGAAACCAGCATCTCTAATTTTGCATGGACTCACGCACTGGTTGCTCCGGTTCAAAGCTTAAAACAAAATTATACCGTACAATGTGTTGATAACGATCACGATGGCTACTATTGGTGGGGACTTGGTGCAAAACCAGCCGGCGCTCCAGTTTGCCCCGACACGCCAGACGGAAACGATGCTGACGCGACTCTTGGTCCATTGGATAGTTACGGAAACTGTATCCCTCTGAATTCTGCTCCTGTTGCCGATTTTGTTGCCGACCAAAATCTGGTAACCGAAAATTCGAATGTTAATTTTACCGACCTCTCAATCAATGCTCCCGCAACCTGGGCATGGACATTCGATGGCGGAACACCTTCTGCTTCAAGCTCGGCAAATCCTTCTGTAGCATATAAAGCAGCAGGAAAATACAATGTAACTCTGGTAGTTACTAATGCGAATGGAAACAGTACTAAAATAAAATCCGGCTATATCACTGTAAATACTTATACTCCGTCCTATTGCAGCTCAAAAGGTAATGCAACAAATGAATGGATCGGACAAGTTTCAATGAACGGATCAACTTTTACAACCAACTCTACAGGGACTACCGGATATGCTGACCTTACCGCAAATGTTTTCCCGGTTACTGCAAATAATACCTATTCGATAACTTTGACTCCCAAATACACAAAAGCCAACTTCTCGTATTGGAGCGTTTGGATTGATTTAAATAACGACTTTGACTTCAACGATTACGGCGAACAAATCCTTACTGTTAGCAAAGTTAAAACTGCAGTTACCAAAAGTATAACTATTCCCTCAACGGCACTTGCAGGCCCGGTCAGGATGAGAGTGAGCATGAAGCGTGGTTCATTTCCACTTCCATGCGAAGTTTTCAGCTACGGAGAAGTAAAAGACTTTACGGTAAACATCTCGGCTGCGCTGGCCGGAAATCCTCAACTAAAAAGTGCAGGTATCGAAAAAACACCGATCACTTCCGGATTAAACATGACTGTTTTCCCGAACCCAGCCGAAAGACAAATAAACTTAAGACTTGATGAGATTTTTGGTAATGAGGTTTACAGCATTTACAACATGCTGGGAACAATGGTTAGAACAGAAAAAGTAGAATCTAACCTGACTCAAATTGATGTGGCCAACTTACCTTCCGGAATTTATGTGGTGAAAGTGAAAAACGGAGAAACAATACGTCAGGAGAAATTTATTAAAAGATAATAGTTTGGTTGACAATTAGGTATAATTCGATCGGAAGAGGCCGTCCCATTCATTTGGAGACGGCTTTTCCTTTATTTTAAAAGGGTGGCGGATGATATTTATAAGGTGACGAGTGATATTTGCAAGGTGACAGGTAATATTTGTAATGTGACGAGTGATATTTGCAAAGTGACGGGTGATATTTGCAAGGTGACAGGTGATATTTGCAAGGTGACAGGCAATATTTGTAATGTGGCGAGTGATATTTACAAAGTGTCAGGTGATATTTGCAAAGTGTCAGGTGATATTTGCAAAGTGACGGGTGATATTTGCAAAGTGACGGGTGATATTTGCAAGGTGACAGGTGATATTTGCAAGGTGACAGGTGATATTTGGTAGTAGTATCTCTCGGGATAACTGTTATGACCTAAAAGACCCCGCATACTAAAACCTCACTTTCTTCAAATATTCCGCACTACCGCGCAGGCATTCGATGCCGTTTTGTTCATTGTCGCGTTCCACGATGTAATGGCGAACGCCCTGATCCCAGGCTTCGCGGAACACCGGGCGAAAATCGATGATGCCCGCACCGGGACAGGCAAACGATTTTTCAGGCGTGGCATCCATGTCTTTCACATGCAGGATTTCGTAGCGCCCGGGATATTTCTTCAGACATTCCAGCGGATCGCCGCCGCCTTTGCGAACCCAGTAAATGTCGAGTTCCATTTTCACAATTTTCGAATCGGTGTTTTTCATCAGGATATCGAATGGAAGTCCTTCGCTGGTAGTTTTTTCAAATTCCCAGTTGTGGTTGTGCCAGCAGAATTTAATGCCGCCTTTTTCAGCGGCTTCGCCTAACTTGTTCAGGTTGCCAGCTGCAGTTTTGGCTTCATCGGCAGTAATGTTTTTGGCATCGGAAAGCCACGGCCAGTAGCAAACCCAGCATTTTTTGCCCATTTCGAGCGCTTCGGCAATTTGCTTTTCAGGATTTTTCAGCATGTCGGCCATCGAGCTGCCTCCGGCAAATACATCGATGCCAAGCGATTTGCAGACTGCTTTATATTCTACCAGGGAACTGCCCAGAAAATTACCGGTTTCCATTTCGGTATAGCCCTGTTTGGACAGCTTTTCGAGCGTTCCTTTCCAATCTTCTTTCAGGAAATTATCCACTATTCCGGAAATAAAACCGATTTTATCGAGGCGATCGGCTCTCTTTTCGAGGGCCCAGGCTGGGACTCCGGAAGCAAGCCCGGCAGAAGCCAGACCCAATGTGGTGATGAATTGTCGTCTATTGGTCATAGTTTTAAAGAAAAGCCCCATTCCCAACCCTTCCCCGAAATGGGGAAGGGGGCAAGGCAGTGAATAGTTTATGAATATGTACTATTTTGAAAATTCCAAGAAGCTCCTCTTTAAGCCCCCTCTTCGGAGGGGTTGGGGGAGGCTCTGCTTCCTATACTTTCGGCAACGCCCACGGTTTGCGGTATTCGGGAACGATGTACTGATTGGCTTTTTCAGAATTGGTGAATTTACCTTTGGCTTCGTCCCACAACAGAAGGTTTTCGCCCGAGCGGACAGCTATGTTAGCGCTGTGGGCAGCAACGGCCACAGCACGTCCCTTTTCGGGTGTACACACTGGTTTTTGCCGCGATTTGATGCAATCGATGAAATTCTGTGCGTGTTCCTGGTGGTTTTCGCCGCCTTTGCTGAATTCTTCAGGTTCGATTTTATTTTTCTTTTCCTTGTCGTCCCACTGCGAGATCACTTTATAGCCGCCACGGTCGCAAACAATGGTACCTAAATCGCCAATAAATTCGATGCCGTAATTCTTACCCCACGGACCGTTCTGTGTTCCGGCAGTATGTTGCCAGGTGATCTGGTAATCGCCAATTTCCCAGATCACCGACATGGTATCATAAGTTTCGTGGTTATAGTCGGGGAAAGCGATGTTTGAGCCAGTTGCCAGTATTTTATGAGGCGGGGCGACAATGTCTTTGGCCCAGAGCGCCATGTCGATGAGGTGAACGCCCCAGTCGGTTACCAGGCCTCCGCCGTAATTCCAGAACATACGCCATGAACCATGAAAGCGTGTCGGGTTGAACGAGCGTTGTGGAGCAGGGCCGAGCCACATCTCAAAATCGACTCCGGTAGGCACGGCGGTGTCTGCTACTTTAGGCTGCCCGATTCCGTAGTTGAAATTGCCCCAGATGTTGGTTTTACGCAGTTGTCCAATCCTTCCGGATTTAATCATCTGGTTGATTTTGTTCCAATGTGCCCCACTCCGTTGCTGCTGGCCTACCTGAACCACGCGGTTGTACCGGTTGGCGGCTTTCACCATCAGGTTACATTCTTCGATGCTGTTAGCCATCGGTTTTTCAACATACACATCCAGACCAGCTTCGCAGGCATTAACCATCGGAAGACAGTGCCAGTGGTCAGGCGTACCAATGACGACGGCATGCAAATTTTTATTTTCGAGTAACTTTCGGTAATCGCCGTAAAGTTGTGGCTTTTGGTTGTAGGTTTTCTGAATCTCGGCTGCTCTGTCGTTCAGGATGTTTTGGTCGATGTCACACAAGCCGATGCAGTTTACGCCAGGAATATTCAGGTGGTTTTTCAAATCGCCAAAACCCATGTTTTTGCAACCAATAAGTGCAATATTGATCTGATCACTGGGAGCAACTTTTCGTGTTGCGGCCTGCATTGAACCTGCAAAACTTCCGGCAAGTCCGATTCCGGCAGTAGCAGCAAACGAATTTCGGATAAAAGTTCTTCGGTTGGTTGTCATGGTTATTAAGTTAGGTAGTTAATAAATCAAGCTAAATATAGCAGTATTTTTTCTGCTCTCAAACGTTACTTTCAGGAAAACAAAAAGAAGGATTTAGCGTGGTTAATAAACGAAAAAACTCTGCCGGAAAATCCAGACAGAGTTTTTTATTATTTGTAGATTGACTGTAATTTACATCTATATCAGATAGCAACCCCTTCCATGGATTTCTCCAGTTCTTCGGCCTGTTGCAGAAATTGGTCAACGGTAAGTTCCCTGAAATAAATTAACCCGTGAGTAGCCCTTACCAACGGTTTTTCATGCTGATAAAAGAAATTTTTGCCCAGCAGCAACTGAATTTGTTTGAGTTGTTCGACCCAAATGCGCTGGGTAAGCTGACTAAATTTCCCATCGAGTTGGTAACTGGGGAACGACGCATTCACCTGACTCAGATAGCATTGTGTAAATGAAGAATCCAGAATTGAAAGTGCATTGATCGAAACCGGAGCAATTACCTCAACATCTGCCGGGTGATAACGAAACCAAACATTCCGGTAACCTATTACCCTGAGTTTCGACAGGTCTTCTTCCTTTTTCCATTCGCGAACAGCGGCCGCAATGGCTTTCAGCACTTTGTAATGCGTATCGGGGCCACTGCCTTCGGGATCCATCGCCAAACTGATCACCGTTGGCTTGTACTTTCTGAACTCTTCCAGAATTGGCAATACATCACGCTTATTATCGGGCTGTTCGGTAAAAACATTGCCCTGATAGAACCCTAACCGGAGGTGGTGTACATTTTGTACCCGAACTCCGAAATGTGCCCATACCAGTTCTTCTTCCATCTCACGGATCATTCCCTTCAGCCGTTGAATTTTGGGCGGGTTCTTACTGCCGTCGTAACTGTTTTTCAGGAGAGTCAGGATATCGATAATGGTTGTAATCAGTTGTTCTTCATTTTTGATTTCCCAGATCTCGACAATTGCCCGGACCACCCGGTGGCAAACTCCTCTCCGCTTTTCAGCATCATCGTTGGCAGCCACGCTGTCGAGATAGTGGTAAATATCTTTGTCCCACTTGTATTTGTATCCCTCCTGAAAGAAATCAGGGAATCTGATCATTTCAATTTTGCCCATACTGATCAAGTTCAGCGTTTCGGTCAAAAGACCAATCACATAATGGTTGATCACTGAGGTAAAGCCCGAGGTGAGTACCGAAAAATGAAACTCGTTACTGGCATCGCGCAATTGACGGTTGGTATGCGGCATAATGCCCAGCATGATGTCGTCGTGATGCGGGCCGGTGTGGTAGAAAACCTGATTCGATTCGCGTTCCATACCCTTGTTGAATTTGGCCGTAATCGTATCAATAACCGACTGAACTGTTTCTTCGTTCAGGTTCGGAATTAACCGGCAATGTTTATCTGCCTTCAGATCATCGAGCGTGATTCGGTGTCCAAACTTGTTAATCTTAGAACAAAGGTCAATCACTGCCCGTTCCGTTTTCTGATGGGTCCATTCTCCGGTTTGATAGTATTTATCAATACTATCAGTCAGTTTTACAGCAGCACCGGCTGTCAGGTAGAAGCGACTGTTTGGTAATTTGTGAAGACAACTTGCCGGGTATTGGTTGGATGAATCATTTTCGAGTGCATCTTTGATGACATCGGCTTTGGCCTCTCCGGCAGCAAAAACAATGGCAGCCACATCCGGATTATACGTGATGGTTTTGAGCCCAATGGTAATAACAAGTCGGGTTCGCGAAACTTCAATCCCTCCCCAAATCACCGGCGGCAACAGCCTGTGTTTCGAAATTGGTTGCTGTCAAACGGGTAGTCGAAAAATGATCGGTACCGCGGGTGTTTAAACGCCAGGTGTCCGTCGGGTCCAATGCTACCAAGCCAAAAACCGATGCCGCCTCGTTCGCGCACATTGTGCTCAAATTCCGAACACCAGTCATCAATTTTGAAAATAGATTTTTGCTGCAACCGTTCAACTGCAGATTTGGCATCGCGATAACGGAGCGACAGGTCAATGGTGAGGTTAGGAAATACTTCAAGGTAAGATTTCCCTTCGGCCAGCAGAATTTCATCCGAATTAATCAGCAATGCTTTTTGCGGATCAAGCCCAAATCCTTGTATATAATAGTTTTGGACGTAATTGCAGAAACTATTATGCTGTCCGAACGAAATAGGGTAAAATTCGTCCATCTGAACAAACTGAAGACCCCGCAGGTCGGGCTTTTTGATTCCGGCCAGACCATGCGTAGCCAAAATATCCTGACCTTTTTTATTGTCCCAATTCTCCAGAAAAAAATGGGTGTATTTGATGAAATATTCCGAAGTTTTCCCGGTTGGCAGACTAATAACCCCATTTGGATTTTGACTGACCCACTCCAGAAAACGCAACGAAGCAAGCATTCCCAATTTCGGGAAGTTCTCAACTGTCACATAAGGCATGCGCGTACTTACATTTTCAATTCCGGCCTGTTGCAGGAATATTTTTTCGACTGGACTGAATTGTATTGTTTTCATATCTCCTTTTTTTGATTCATTTATCTATTTTGAACAGCGCTTTTATCCTCAATTTTTATCCAATACATATTCGAGCAGCAAAGCAGCTACTCCTTGTATTCCGGCCTGATTTCCTAATTCTGAAACCTTGATTTCCAGTTCATTTCCTAAATCGGGAAGGCAAAAATTTTGAATCGATTGCCGGATAGGTGGCAGGATAAACTGGTTGGCTTCCGACATACGACCGCCGAGAATAATCAGTTCCGGGTTAAAAATTTGAATAAGATAGGCAAAACCTTTTCCAAGCCAGTGCCCCACATTAGCCAGTATCGAAATTGAATACTGATCTCCCATCATCGCAGCCTGCACCACTTTCCATATCTCGATCTTTTCTGTATCTTCTCCGATCAATTGACCAAGAAATGACGACCTCCCTGCTTTCATACCTTCCTGTGCCATCCGGACAATGGCCGTCCCTGAAGCAATGGTTTCAAGGCACCCCTGTTTGCCACATTTGCACAAAATGCCGTTGTCAACCATCGGTATATGCCCAAACTCACCTGCAAATCCATCGCGCCCCTTGTAAAGCTTCCCATTTACAATAATACCCAGACCAATACCCCAGTCAAGATGAATAGCCAAAACATTCCGTCTGGAACGGGCCGCGCCAAAACGCAATTCGGCAAAAGCACGGGTTTTGGCATCGTTTTCAATCAGTACTTCCATCCCGAATTTTTTCCGGAAAATTTCGGCTACCGGAATATCGGCAACCATATAGGTTTTGTTTATTCCTGTTGCAGAGTCAACCATTCCGGGCATTTCGATGCCAATACCCAAGATCTTCTCCGAAGGAATGTTCTGTTCATGAATGAAGGTTTGAGTAAAAGCGACAATAGGATCAATGATGGCAGTTCCATGTGAAATCGTCACTGGAAGAACCTGATCGTCAGCTATTTTTTGGTTTTTTGCGTTGAAGATCGAAACGGAAGTTTTGTATATATTAATGGAAACACCTACAATGTAAAAGGCATCTTCACGATTTCCATAAAGATTGGGACGCCGGCCACCGCTTGAATTTCCAGGACCAAGCTCTTCAATAAGTCCTTCGGAGTTTTAATTCATTGAGCAAACTGATAATTTTCGGAGTACTTAATTTGACATATTTGCCCAGATCGGTGTTCGTCATTGCCCCATACAGAAACAAATGTTTGATTATTTTTCGCTTCTGCAAGTTATTTTTTTGTCCGACAGCATTCAGGTCGTCTTCCCCTGCAATTTTTACCGGAGAAAAAGTCATGGCATCTTTTTTATTTCGGGTTAAAACGATACAAATGTATTTTATTTATTTCTGAAACAAACGAAACTTTTATTAAATTTTTAAAAAGTCTTCATTAATTCTCATTTTATAATTTTTCTGAATCTATAACATGAGAATTAATTTATCCATGAGAAACAGTGCTATTTTTATTATCCGGGATGTTGTATAAATTAAACTTATCAGTAGTTGTTTTGTTCGAATTCCCTAATTTGTACTCATCATTATAAAAAGCTAAACCATGAACCGATTATTAGCAGGTATTCTGTTTATTGCATTCTTTACAACTCAAATTCAGGCACAACACCGGAAAGAAATTCAAATTCCTGATATTCCCGGGTATATTACCCTGAAATGTGACTTTCATATACACACCATTTTTTCCGATGGAGACGTTTGGCCCACGGTTAGAGTGAGCGAAGCGTGGAAACAGGGACTGGATGCTATTGCAATAACCGATCACATCGAGTATCGGCCACATAGCCAGGATTTAAAATCGGACCACAACCGATCCTATGAGATCGCCAAACCGATGGCCGACCAAAATGGGATCATCCTGATTCGTGGAACGGAAATTACCCGTAAAATGCCACCCGGACATCTGAACGCCATCTTTATTACCAATGCCAACCTGATTGAACGTGACGACTGGTTCGAAGCATGCCGCGAAGCAAAAGATCAGGGTGCTTTCATTTTCTGGAACCACCCTGGATGGAAAGTTCAGCAACCAGAGAAAACGCTCTGGTGGAGCCAACATACAAAATTGCTGGAAGCCGGATTGCTGGAAGGAATTGAAGCATTTAACGATCATGATTTTTACCCGGAAGCCTTAAAATGGGCTCAGGAAAAAAAGACTTACGCTGCTTGCCAACTCGGATATACATAG
This sequence comes from Prolixibacteraceae bacterium, assembly GCA_963676535.2. GTDB lineage: Bacteria > Bacteroidota > Bacteroidia > Bacteroidales > Prolixibacteraceae > Aquipluma. Next base: position 130,866 of record CAXXKQ010000018.1, read on the forward strand.
CCCTATTGATGACAGCTATGATCCGGCTACGCAACACCGTCCGGTAACACTGGTGTTTGCCACCGAGCGTAAAGCAGAATCGATCAGATATGCCCTCGAAAATCAACGAACAGCCCTCTACTTTGACGATAAATTGGTTGGCGATCGAAAATTTCTGGCTCCTATATTCAATGCCTCGGTTAAAATATTAACTGAATATGTGGGGCTGGAGAATAAAACGGCAAAGTTTATTCAGCTGCACAATAGCTCAGATGTGGACTTTAACCTGAAAAGTAGCCAAACGGCTGTCGGATTCAATTACAAAAAGGAAGTGATTTTAAAAGCACATCGTACCACAATGATTGAGGTTAGCGGAACCTCCGATGAAATAAAAACCCAGCCCAGACTGAAACTTGAATACGAAGTAACCAATTTGATTGTAGCTCCGGGAGAGAATTTACAAATAACTTTAGAAGCTGATAATATTTAAAAAATGAAAAGCGGTGGGGTTCCACCGCTTTTCACTAAACAAACAACTAAAATTACCTTACGAACTTTGCTTTTCACCAAAAACCAATCAACCCAAATAAGTCCAAAAAATTATTATTGCAAAGTCAAGTTAAGTTACGTTAAACAAAGGCACATGGTTTCATTCATTGATATAAATTAACATTTATTTGCAAATTAAAATTCACACGAGTACCGATTTACACGACCAAAAAGCTTTCTGCAAGCATATATTGGTCGGTTTGAAAGTAATAGTCAATCATCGGTTTCGTCTGCAAAACACTGATTTAATCCTATGCAGAGCCTAACAGATAACCTCAAAAAAGATTATATTTAACTATTGTATTGATAAATGAAAGAAAATCACTATCTTGTAAGCTCAAAACTGACTCGTTGCTATGGAAAAATGGAGCCCAACTCATCAAAAATTGGAGAAGGGATTTTGGGATTTTGAAGATATTATTGGTATCGGGAAAAACATATCCTCTAACGGCACCACCATTGTAAATCCGGAAGAGTATAAAAAAATCATTGAACTTTCAGTCGCAGGGATTTTGATCGCAGATAAGCAGGGAAAGATTATCAGCTGGAACAACGCTTTGGAAAAACTGACTGGGATCAAACAATCAGAGGTTACAGGCCTTCCTGTTTGGGATGTTCAATATCGGCTAACCCCGCAAGAACTTAAAACTCCCGGATTTTTAAGTCACCTTGAAAAAAGACTAACGGGAATCATAAATGAATCAGACTATTGGCAAAGACAGGTATTTGAGCAGAAAATGACAGATATCAATGGTTCTGAAATGACGGTCGAAATGTCGGCTTTTGTAACCGCCTCACCAAACGGAAATCTATTGGTTGCAGGTTACCGGGATATTAGCATGCAAAAAACATGCGGAGATTGTTTTAGCATTACAAAATGAAGCCTTATCAAAACTCAACCAATTTTCCATCGAATTGTCAAAGTTGCCGCTTCAGGATGGAATGGAAGCGATCATTACCAAACGACTCAGGGAATTTACCGGTGCTATCGGCGTCCTGTTTTCGGAATACGATCCAGAAACCCGGACACTGACTCCCAAACATATCGAGCTTGAATCATCTTTACTCGAAAAGATTGTAAGTCTGATTGATGAGCATGTGCGTAAAATACACGCCGTTGTAAGCGATTATATGTACCATGAGTTAACCAGA
>CAXXKQ010000019.1:0-6929 GCA_963676535.2 Prolixibacteraceae bacterium
GGATTAGGCGACGGGTTCAGTTTCCGCTCTACAAAGACCGCTATCTTTCGATATTTGTCTTTTATAATCTTTACTTTAATGGTTTTCAAAAATTTCCTTAAAATGATTTTCAATCTCTTTTACCTCATTTCCATTGAGTAAAGAGAATTCTTTTATTTTTGCTCTTTGAGAAAGTGTTCCGTTATTCTGTTCTAGAAATCTTACCAATATTGACACCATCTTGTCTGGCATCTCAAAAGTATTATCTAGAAATCGTTTGAATTCATCGTATTTATAATATATAACTGACTTCTTCCGGAATAATCCTGTTGATGGTATCCAGAACACAATCAAATAAAAACTCAGCTTGTTTGGTGGCATCGCATCTTTGAGGAATTGAGCCGATTGTTCCGTTCAATCAGGTTTTGACTCTCTCGACCAGCAATTTCCAGGATCGAGTGAGCCAAATATTAGTTGTATTCGGCTCGTTATTTTATTATATTTGAGCCGAATATGAAAAATAATCGGCTCATGAAGTATAACTGGCAGTTGCCTGAATGGCCTATGTTTTCCTTTGAGACCACGGATGTTCAGCCTCTTATCCTCGAATTTGCAAAAGAAACAGGTGAAATAGACGGTATAATCCAGGGGTTACCAAACCACCTGAAGCAGGAAACGCTTTTACAATTAATGATGTCTGAAGCCTTGAAAACCTCGGAGATAGAAGGAGAATATATCAGCCGTGAAGATGTGCTTTCCTCATTGAGGAACAACCTTGGGCTAAACGACATGCCTATTGCTGTAAAAGACCGAAGAGCTATAGGGATAGCCCAATTGATGACGGAAGTCCGAAAAAGCTTTCAGGAACCACTGACAATAAATACGCTTAAAACCTGGCATGGCATGTTAATGGCCGGTACACGGAATATAAATCCGGGCGATTGGAGAAAGGGAAACGCCCCCATGCAGGTGATTTCAGGTGCTGTTGGACGTGAAGTGGTACACTATGAAGCGCCGCCATCGGAGAAGGTACCAGCAGAAATGAAAGCTTTTATTGAGTGGTATAATTCAGCTGTCTTTCCATTAAAAGGAGAAATTGCAGAAGGGGTACTAAAGTCGGCCATAGCGCACCTGTATTTTGAATCGATTCATCCTTTTGAAGACGGAAATGGTCGCATAGGCCGTGCGGTTGCTGAAAAAGCATTGTCGCAGTCACTCAATCGTCCTGTCATGCTGAGCTTGTCAAAAACCATCGAAAAGAACAAAAAAGACTATTATAATGCACTGAAGGAAGCACAACGGTCTTTGAATATTACTTCGTGGATAACTTATTTTACCCTAGTTATACTTGATGCTCAAAGGGATGCCAAATTAATGGTTCAGTTCACATTAAAAAAAGCCCAGTTCTTTGACCGTTACAAGGACGAGTTAAATGAGCGCCAGTCGAAAAGCCGTCCTCAAAATAATGGAACAAGGAGCTGATGGTTTCGAAGGGGGAATGACAGCGAGAAAATATATGAGTATAACCAGGGCATCCAAAGCGACGGCGACAAGAGACTTACAGCAATTATACGATTTGGGCGTATTTACCCGTAATGGAGGCGGTAGATCAGTACGACTATCAACTGAATTTTGATTGAAATGCAGTCCCACACTCAAAAAAAAGGATACAGAAATAAAAGTCGTGATTTAGATTGGAATGAAAAGTTTAAATACATTGGATTGGACATTGGGTATTAGGCAGGGACTTTTATTCCGAATTTTTTGGTAGTTTTGTTATGCAAATGGAAGCAACCTGATACTCAAAACAGTACGTTTTCGAGGTGGTAATTCGGGAGTTTTGAACGAATTTTGAAAAATTAAATAGCTGGTATTTAGCGGTATAACTGATTGGTTCCGTTCCCGCCAGCTCCACAAAAGACCACTATCGTTTGATAATGGTCTTTTTCTTTTACTATTATTGATATATTCCGTTTTAATACACGTCCTGATGAATCCTGTTTTCATCGATCATTCTTTCCCAGTAAAGCAAAGCTTCCGTCTCTGTTTTTTCTCCGGACAGTCTGAATTACCTGACAGATGGCTTGTTTAACATCGCGCCCCATTGCAACAGAACCGCAAATATAAACATGCGCTCCCCGATTTAGCCAATCGAAGAACTCAGTTGCCTGTTCTTCAATTTTATGCTGCACATAAATTTTAGCTGACTGGCTGCGAGAGAAAGCCACATCAATGCGGTTCAATAGTCCGGTTTGCTGCCAGCGTTCTAACTCAGTCAGGTAAAAGAAATCTGTTTGTGGGTACTTTTCACCAAAAAACAACCAGCTTTTTCCACCGGCCTTTACCTTTTCTTTTTCTTGCAGAAAAGCCCGGAATGGTGCGATTCCAGTTCCTGCGCCAATCATTATCATAGGTGTTCCGTTGGTTTGTATACGGAATTGCTCATTGGGTATCAGTTGAATGTTGATCGGACAACCCGGTTCCAGAGAGTGGTTCATGAATGATGAACATGCCCCCGATCGGATGCGTCCTTTTTGTTCTGACTGCACTTGTTTTACCATCAAATGAACTTCGCGGGGATGTTTTTGCTGACTGGATGAAATCGAATAGTGCCGTGCCTGAAACGTCCGAAGTACAGAAATGAAATCTTCAGGGCTTACGGATAATGGAAAATCTGTAATGATGTCGAGTACGTCACAATTCCGGATGTAATCGTACAATTCCTTTTCGTCGGTAAGTAAACTGGCTAACTTGGCGCTTTTAGCCAGTTGCTGATAATTTTCAATTAACTTTTTACTGATCGAAGTTAATTCAAACTGGCTGATCAGTAATTTTTTCAGTAAAACGGTCTCGTTGAGGTAAATAACAGTAGTTTCGGCGCAGAAGTTAAGCTGTTTTAATATCTGATCAACAAGCGGTTCCTGATTTTGAGGAACGATACCAATTGAGTCGCCAGGCTGATACCGAAAATCGCTATCAATACTCAACACAACATGATAAGTTTCAGAAGATGACCCTTCGTTTAAACAGACTTTTTCTTTTATAATGGCCTGATGAACCTGATGTAAGTTTTCTGTACGAATCAGGATTGGCGTAGGTTCGTTTTCTATTGTTTTGCATTTTCGGAGAACTTCTGAAACCCAATTGGAAGCGGCCTGATGAAATTCCAGATCACAATCGACCCGGCTATGGATACGCAGGGCTCCCAGCTCTTCCAGTCTGAGGTCAATATCTTTACCTGTTTTGCAGAACTGTTCATAGCTGCTGTCGCCTAGTGCGCAAACGGCAAATTGCAGGTTTGTAAGCGATGGTGCATGTTCCGAAAACAGGTTTTTATAAAATTTCAGGGCTGATTCCGGAGGATCGCCTTCGCCATGTGTACTGATGACGATCAATACTAATTTCTCGGTACCCAACCGTCGCACATCGTATTTTGCAACATTTTGGGTAATTGCTGTAAGCCCGTTCTTTTTCAGGTAAGTTTGAGCTTCTTTTGCAATGAACTCCGAATTGCCGGAATGGCTGCCATATAAAACCGTGATTTCATCAGTCGGCCTATCGGTTTGTTTTCTGAATATTTTTTTGATTGCTGTTCCAAACATCAGTTAGCTTTTTAAAGGTTTCATTACTGAAACAATGGTCTTTGTTGTCTTTTCTTACGGTTCCGCCAGATGAAAAATCCAGTTACCGGAAGCGACGCGGCAATTAGGCTGGCACAGAAAGCCAGGATTTTACCGGCCAGTCCGGCAATAGCGCCAACATGGATGTCGTAGTTCATGCGGGCAATTTTATCTGCCACAGTTGTGCTATCCAGTTTCCCGTAAATGTGAGTTACTTCAATTTCGTTGAGTGTGTACTGGTCGAAATACCTGTAATCCGCTTTCCAGTATGTTTTATCGTCGGGGTTTGCGGCAACTTCGATGGCCGAACTATCATTCTCTGGAATGTGTACTTCAAGCACTTTAGCCGAAGGATATTCTTTGGTCATGCGTTCCCACAATACATCAATCGCTGGAATTACAGGTTTTTGAGCTGGAATAGAATCGACTGTTGGCATATAAAATTCAGTCATCTGTTTTCCTCCTGAAGTTATCCAGTAGGCTGATTTTGCAAACCACTGAAATCCCCAGACCAGCCCGGTGAAGGTGATGAAGATCAAAATCCATGAGGCGTAAAATCCTAGCACCCGATGTAAATCAATATTTAGGCGTTCTGCTCTTATCCATTTGAACGAGAAATTCTGCCTGCTAAACCTGCTGTCTCGTGGCCACCACAAAATGATGCCTGTTATCAGGATAATTACAAAAATAAGCGTTGCTGAAGCTACGATGGGTTGTCCTATGTCGCGGTGGAAGCCAAAGGTAAAAATGCCCGTTGACAATGATTCGGAAGAAATCACGGCTCATGTCTTTCACCTTAAGTACTTCGCCTGAATAAGGATTCAAATAGATGAGGTAATAATAATCCTCGCTGTAAAAAGTGACGACAATTGCTTTTCCCGGTTCGTGGTAGGAAATGCCATGAATATGCTTTTCGGGTAAAGCCTGCATAGCTATTTTCTGAAGTTTAGACGGTTGGAGGACGGGTTTTTCCTGAACTTCAACAAACTGGTAAGGATTGGTTATCAGTTCAATCTCGTGTTGAAAGGCCAGTATGCAACCGGTTATACCCAAAAAAGTGACTATTATTCCGGAGATAAGACCCAGCCAGAGATGTATTCTTTTGATAATTTGCTTGAAACTCATTGTTCGTTTTTTTTTTTGTGTATAAAACCTCGGTTACTTAAAATTAGATATTGAAATTCCATCCATTTTCAGGACGGAATTTCAATAAAGCATGACCTGACTAAATCAGATTAAAAACGGTAAGCGAGGCTTAGTCTTAAGTTTCTTGGAGCCTCTGTTTGCCAGTAATAAGCAGGTAGATAATCATAATAGCCGCCGCTATATAGGTATTTATCGAGAATGTTAAATACATTAGCGGTAATCTTGAATTTTTCTTTTTCCCAGAAGATGCCACCGTCAAGTTTAAAATAATCAGGCAGGTTCTTTGTGTTTTCGGTTTTGCTCCATGTTGCCGTTGCCCGGTCGATCAGGTAGGTAAAGCCGAGTGAAGCGCCGGTTGCTTTCAATACGCCGTTCTGTATTTTGTAGCTTAGCCAACTGTTTGCGGTGTGTTTGGCAAATCCGGGGATTACATCGCCAACGCTGATCGAAGTAACACCTTCGGTTACTTTAGTTACTTTTGAGTCGGTATAAGCGTAGTTGGCAACCAGATTTAAGCCGGGAAGGATCGTTCCGCGCAAGTCAAACTCAATACCCTGAGATCTTTTCTGTCCTAATTCAACGCTGAGTCCTGAATTTGGGTCACTGTCAGGGTCGCTGGTTAGTTCATGGTTTTTCATGATTCGGTAAATGGCCAGCGAAGTGTTCCAACGGCCATTGCCCCAGTCTTTCTTGATTCCGAATTCGGTATTGTTGCCTGTAATTGGCTTAACATCCTTTCCGTTTGCCAAAATACCCGACTGCGGAGTAAACGCCTGATCGTATAGCGCGTAAACCGAAGTTTGTTTGTCGATTGATGCACTGAGGCCAATGCGTGGCGAAAAATGCCTGGCTTCATCGGGCGAAGCTCCCCAGGCTGATTGTTTTACAAAAGTATATCTTCCGGCAAGTGTAAGCCTGATTTTGTTTTCCAGAAAACCCAGTTCATCCTGAAGGTATAGCCCTGAATAATGCTGATCGATCAATCCGCCACTGTACACTGCCCGCGCTTCCAAATTCAGGGTACGGTTAGGGATGGGATATCCATTTACAGGTGTTGTATAGCTTGGCGAGGCTGTGTTAAATTCAGCGCCGATTGAATCTAATTGGTGATTCTGACTCCAGTCAGCCATATAATTTTTTGTTCCCAGATCTAAGCCACCAAGAATGGTGTGACTGATTTGTCCGGTTTGGATTTTTCCATTTACGAAAAACTGAGCTAAAGTCATTTCGCTTTTCGCGTCCCAAATAGAAACCGCACGGATCATCGTTCCGTCAGTATTTACTGCGGCAGGCCACATATCACTTCCTTCCTGCAAAAAATTGTAATAGGCGGCCTGTGCGGTTAATTTCCAGTTCTTGTTAATCTCGTGCTGGAAATTGAACGAAAGGCTATGATCGTTTGTAATTGTTGGAGCCAATCCGGGAGGCATGGTTGTAAAGTCAACAGGCAAAGTTGCGTAGCCTTCCGTAGAGAATACATAAAAGGATCCGACATCAGACATTTTTGCGTGTTGCAGCGTGTATTCCATAGTTAGTTTGGTACGGTCGTCAAATTGATATGACACTACCGGAGCAATGCTGTAGCGGTTGTTGTATTCGTAAGCACGGAAAGAATTTTTATTCTGGCCGGCCACATTCAGGCGATAAAGTAACCGTCCGTTACGGCTTAATTTGCCATCGAGGTCAATGGTAGCGCGGTACAAGTCGTAGCTTCCGCTGGTTAAAGTAAATTCGCCTTTGGTTACTCCTGTAGGTTTTTTGGTAACTACATTGTATAATCCGCTCGGATCGCCGTTGGCCAGCATAAAACCGGCTGGACCTTTTACAAACTCGATATGATCAACAAAACTCATATCTTCGGTAAGCGGCCCCCAGTATGAATTAACCACATTGAATCCGTTACGAAACGCCTGAATTTGAGAACCGCGCATCGTGATGTTGGTGTACATATCGCCCCAATGCTCTACTCGTGTTGCTCCGCTTACATTTCGGAGCACGCCATCGCTCATACTGATGACCTGCTGGTCGGCAAGAACTTTTCCGGTTACGATCTGGATGTTTTGGGGCGTTTCCAAAATGGGGCGCATCAAACGCATGGAGGAAGACATCTCGTTGTCTTTATAGGCTCTGGATGCCGAAATAATTACCTCATCCAGTTTCTCACTGCTTTCGTTCAATACAATT
>CAXXKQ010000020.1:0-131200 GCA_963676535.2 Prolixibacteraceae bacterium
CGTGTCCAACAAGTTGCTTTACATTTTCCAAAATAAAGGCTTTTGGTCTTTTGTGTTTTATAATCCTTGCAATGTCAAAGAATAGAGTGCCACGAATGTCGTTAAAACCTTGCATTTGTCCTATTATACTGAACGGCTGGCATGGAAAACCTGCAAATAAAATATCGTGGTCTGGTATATCTCTTTCGTCGATTTTGGTTATATCTCCTGCTGGTCTGTGTCCAAAATTTGCTTCGTAGCTGTCTTGGCAAAATGTGTCAATGTCTGATGAAAATACACAGTTAGGAATGAGTCCATTTTCGATACAAGCTTGATCCATTGCAGTTCTAAAGCCTCCGATTCCGCAAAATAGATCTATAAATTTTATTCTCTCCATAGGATTTACTTTATTAAATCTCAAATTTAAAGTTTTATGGCTTCTAATCAATGCAATTCAAATGAAAAGATTTTAGTCTTTTTATCAACCGAAAACCTGTCAACGAAGCACCTGCAATTGCCCACAACGTAGGAAGCTACACGCAGGGGCGGACTGCGGGCGATTTCCTGTCAAGCCGATAAGCTGCCCAAGCGGAAAGATGCCCACCGAAAACCACCGAAACCGCACGGGTAGCTGATGTTGGCGGCTGGCTTCGTTCTTCTAATAGGTGTCTGTGAAAGGACTAGATTTTATGATAAGTTTTGAGTTGAATTTAGCTCTAAACTGCCTTTCATAAATTTGGATTTCAGTCGATGTCAATGGACTTCTTGTACAAATAATGTAACTAATTTTTATACATTTTTTTGGGTCTGAACTTAACAAACCAATAGTTCTCTCAATTTGATCCATTGCATGAATTAAATCCTGTCCTTTCAACTCTATATACATTTCAATTTCCTTTGCAATATGTAAATAATCGCACCGAATTCCACCGTCAGCTATTTCACAACCATCGACATGAACTTTAGTAGAGGTTACCTGATCCTTGTTTAACAGAGTCAGAGAACTCCGTTGCTCTTTAAAAGTGAATATTTTATTCTTTGAAGTTGTCCTGCAATTTGCCATATCAAAATTCAATATCTAAAAGATTACCAAACTCATTTGCTATCTCATTGGATACACTATCAAGAATTGTTTGAGATATTAATTGAGAATCTTCATCTTCTAATAATTCTCGTTTGCCCATATACAATGAATAAGCACATAGCAAATCTGGGTTGATTTGCTCTTCTTTTGGAATAACTTTAGATATATTCTCAGACTCTTCTGGTTTAATATTATTAAGTCTACCAGCTTGTAGTAAGTTGTTAAATGAGGATAAGATGTATGGACTATGCGTTGTTACGATTATTTGAAAGTTGGAATTGTGATTATTAAAAGTTCTTGCTAAGAGCTGAACCATTCTTTTTTGAGCTATTGGAAAATAAATGAGCTTCTGGTTCCTCAATGTAAATGGTTGCACCTCCGCCCGAATAATTTAAGATATTTAAGACTCTTAATATCACAACAAGTGGAAGAGTCTCCTGTTGACCTGAAGACGCATTTGCTAAGTTTACTTTTCTGTTGTCATTATGTATTAAAAAGTCTTTGTCTTTCTCTCTATAGAAATTGCTATTTAAGATTTGAGAAATGATTTCATCAAAATCTTTATCAGGTTTATCTATAATTATGTCCTTATAAAGTCTTTTTAAATTCTCATAAAATGAACCAAATTCAATTAGAAAAGGGTCTAATGAACGATTATCACTAAGAAAAGAGAAAATATTTTTTTGAATGTTTGCGAAAAAGCTTCTTCCAGCAGGAATGAAGAATTGGTCATACATTGCAATTGATGAGATCTCTTCACTAAAACATTTCTTTAGTTTTTCATTTAGTTTTCTTTTTGAAGATAAGGTGCTAGATTTGGGATCTAAACTCATGCGTTTTTTTTCATCAGAATTTATCTTTCTAGCCTTTGTAATTGCCCTTTTAAGATTGTCAGAGTAACTAAATTTTATAATATTACCATTCTTCTCAATAGACATTTCAGTACTGTCCAAAGTATAAGCTATTTTGAAATTTCCTTTTGGCCAAGTTTCTCTTGGAAAGAAATTAATAAAAGTTTCTTTTTGTTTTTTATCTAGTTCTCTTTTAGATTCCTCAGAATCAACGCTCCTAATAATTTCTCCGAAAAAATTCTTGAAAAAATATAATAACTTGACAGTTATACTTTTACCAGACCCCTGTGGTCCAATAAGGAGATTAATGGCTTTGAATTCAAAGTCCATTGATTTAATTCCTCCAAAGTTCTCTATTTTTATTTTTTCCATCTCTTAATGTAGTTATTCACAAATTTAATCATTTTTTACAAATCCAATTCGATTGCAGCACCTTAGCCTTGCCGCCAACATAAGAAGCTACACGCAGGACAGGATTTAAATGGTGTTTACCTGTCAAGCTGTTAATAACAAATAAACACCTATAACAATTGCGAACCATCATACACCTGACGGGTAGCTGATGTTATGCGTTCGTTGTTCTTTTTTTTAATCATGGTTTATCTAAATATTTTTTCAATATCCAACCCGTCTGTGGCAAATTGTCCTTTGGGCTAGAGTAACTTGCATAAATCCATTTGTGATGAATTCGTAGAACGACGATTTCAAAGTCATCTGGTAATGTCTCAATGATCATAGATTTGATCGTAGGTTTAATCATTACTTTGCATTTTCGGTTTGTCGTTCTATATTCGTTATTTTCCCTCAATTTTCTCTCAAACAAACTAAATTGTTCTTTTATAACAGTTTCAACTTCTAATTTAGTCGCATATTCTGGTTTTGTCTGCCAATTCTGGACTTCGCCAGACAACGTAAGTAGAAAGCTTAATAGAGCTAATAGCTTCCAAAAAATAGCATTTGCATCTCTATCAATTTTATCAACTCTAATCTCAATTCGTTGCAGAAAGGATTTTATCTCATTTAAACTTTCTGTTGTTATACCATCTCCATCGGATATTTTCTCATTAATCGCAATTGCTTCATCTGTTATTTCCTCAAAGTCTTCCAGTAGATCCCATTTCTTTTGACTTGCAGCAATAGCGGCTAATTGACCTGAAATGCCACTCAGGGCGAATTGCCAATTATTTATTTGCGAAAATACTGATTGGCGAACACTCAAAGCGTCTGTGATACTTTGAAATAGTTGTTCGTGCTGTCTATTAATTGATGTAATCGTGTCAATTGTAGATTTCGGAATTACATTCCAGGCCATTGCTTTAGTAATTGTGTCAATAGATGAAAAAGCAGATTGGGAAAATTGAGCTTGAAGTTTCAAACTTTTTGTTACCTCCTCCATCATGTTCATTCCACTCATCATATTTGTTATGTTTTTTTGAGCTTTAAAGATGTCGGAAAAAGGAAAATTCAAACCCAGTTTCATAGATAAGTTTTGATTGAAATTCGTTGATCTTAATATATCGTCAAAGTTTGCCATAGTCAGATTTTATATTCTATTTCCCCTTTCTTGTAAAATATTCTCATATCGACGGTCACCCATACAATGACGCATAACTCTATAATATACGCAATACTCCTTCAAATTTATGAATATTATTAAACAACCAAATTATTGATTAGTATATTTTTCAAAGACTTTATTTTTAATGGTTTGGGCTTTTAAAATTTAAAGATTTAATCTTTCGTATTTTGTATTGTCAGCCTCAAACATAGTTCGGAGATATTCAGAAAAACAATACAAAATGCGAAGCCCCCTTGCTGGCGCGGGTTTCTAACTCGTGCCTTTGATGCTTAAATCCTGACAGGTTTTTAAAACCTGTCAGGATTAGCTATAGCAGTCATTTATACTTTGGCCAGTTGTACATCCACCGTTGTTAGTTCGCCATCGTTCACGTAAATCGTCAGATTTTGTTCGGTATAACCCATTTTCTGCAGGATTACGCGGTAGGTTCCGGCGGGCATCGAACTCACAACGAATCCTCCCTTTGCGGCTGTTTTCTTTACCAGCGAGGCATCGCCGGTTGCGGCTGTTTTCATTGCATCGCCATCGGGCCAAAACGAAATGATCACGCCTGGTATGGGTTCTCCGGTCAGCGCTTCGGTAACCAATCCTTTTACCGATAGTTTCCCGCTGCCCGATTCAATAATTTTTCGAACCAATTTATATCCGGCATAAAAATTAGGCTGAGTTAAACGCACAATCTCAACCACCGCATCCATGTTCGTGAGGGCTTCGTCGCCGTCTGCAAACAATACGGTTAATTGTTTGGTGGCCTGCACCCGACTCACCTTCTCAACGCGCGGCGAGGCCAGCACTTGTTTATAATCGGTAATGGCCTGCAGCAGGGTAGCCTGTGTTTCATCGGTAACCTGGTATTCGGCCAGCGAAGGCAGGTGAGTCTCGGCGCGGTCGTAAATCAGTTTCACAACATCGGCCAACGTTGTATCAGGCAAATGCCTTAAATCCGATTCAGAATAACTGATTTCTTTCAGCAGTTTCTGGTTTTTGCTCAGTTTGGCAAATGCGATCAGTTTTCGCGCCGTATCGGCACCAAAAATAATGAGGTTTTCTTTCAGGTCGTTTTTGCCGATGGTTGTTCCTTTGATATCGGCAGCCTGATTTTCTGCCACAACATGAATCTGATTGGTGGTAGTTTTCAGTTTGGTCAGGTTAATGCTGAAATTGGGGAGAGGTGTGGTCAGTTCTGTGTTTTTTTCGCAAAAATCAATCACAGCATGATACATGCTGAAGCGGTTTTCCTGCTTAGTCTTCATAGTTCTGATGAATTTGGGTGAGTGAATAGGTTGATAATTTGATTTTTTCCAACAAGTTACAACAACAGAACATAAAAGTCAAGTAAAATAATAACTATTTTCCTTTTAGCTATTGTTTATGGTATGAATCATTTGGCTACGATTGCTTATCCAACCCCGGATTTGCTATCGACAGGTTATCATTTAAATTCTTTTTTGAATTTCCGTTTATTTACCTGGAAACTTTTGGGGTGCAACTGGCCTGGGCCGGTGAGCCGAAAAACAAGTGAAGACGGCGTTAAAAAATATTTTCTGTTTGAGCCGAAGGCGAGTTTAAAAGATTTTAGCCGTCGAGCGCTAGTTTTTCGAGCGAAGCGGGCTAAGCCTTGACCTTTTTTGAATCCTTTTTGGTGTCCCCGCCTGCCAAGCCTGTAGGGCAGGAAGACAAAAAAGGATTTGGGGTTTTGGGGCAAAGGGGTCTGTTCAATTAACTGTGTCATCCAATAATTTTTCTTTTCCAAGGCCCTCCCAAAAACACAAGGGTTTTGGGAAAGAAAAATTTTATCTTGTAAATCGTTCATCAAATATAATTGATAATTGTGATTGTATCGTACTCCATCCAAACATTGGGGTTTGCCAATTGTCCTCTACGAACTGTTTCTGAATCAGGTACAGAAGTTTCATCAGGGCCATATCACTGCTAAATACCCGTTTGGTTTTTGTCACTTTTCTTAACCGGCCATTGAAGTTTTCGATTACGTTGGTTGTGTAAATCAACTTTCTGATCTCCGGAGGGTACTTGTAAAAGTTACTCAACCTTTCCCAATTTGATGCCCAACTCTTTGTGCTGTAAGGATATTTTGATTCCCACTTACTACAAAATGCGTCGAGTGCTGATTTTGATGCTTCCCTGTTTGGCGCCTGGTAAATCTGCTTCATGTCTTTTACCACGGCCCTGCTTTCTTTGAACGGGACAAACCGCATGGTATTCCTTACCTGGTGGACTACGCAAAGTTGAACATCTGTTTGGGGAAAACTGGCTTCGATGGCTTCGGCAAATCCTTTCAGGTTGTCAATGCAGGCAATGAAAATATCCTCTATGCCCCGCGAGCGTAAGTCAGACAACACCCCGAGCCAAAAGCTTGCACCTTCTGAATGGCCAAGGTACATGCCCAAAATATCTTTCAACCCGTCCCGGTTCACGCCGATAACACAATAAACCGCCTTGCTCACAATCCGGCCTTCTTCCCTGACTTTGAAGTGAACTGCGTCCATCCACACAACCGGATAAACCGATTCTAACATACGGTTTTGCCATTCTTTCACATCTTCAATTACCCTGTCGGTAACAGAGCTTAAGGTAGCTTCCGAGGTCTCCAGTCCATACATCTCCTGCAAATGCTTGCGGATATCGCTGTAACTCAACCCAAGCCCATAAAGTGAAATGATTTTTTCATCCAGTTCTTCGTTTAAAACCCGCTGACGCTTCCTAACAATCTGGGGTTCAAAACTGCTGTTCCGGTCTCGCGGCGTTTGAAGATCAATAGCGCCAAGACTGGTCTTTAATGTCTTTCCGATGCTGCCATTTCTCCGGTTAGATATCTCATCATGTTCCAGGTGTGTCCAGTTCTCCTTCCAGACTTGCTTCTAATATCCGCTTGATTAATGGGGTGAAAATACCTCCTCGCCCCGACAAGGGGGCCCCTTCTTTAAGACGCTCGATGGCATCCTTCTCAAATTCTTCAAAATCAAAAACCGTTTCTCTTTTCATCTTGCCAAATTAAAAAATTTATAATCCCCTAATTTGACACACTTATTTGAACAGCGTCGGGCAAAGCCCCAACGCTTAAACCAGTTAGGTATTTAATCGGATATTCATTAATTCTTTTATTGGCACTACCTTATATTACCCATCCTCCGTTAAATATTACCCATCACATTGCATATATTATCCAACACATTGCAAATATTACTTGACACATGATATATATTACTAGTCACTTTACAAATATCACTCGTCACATGGCATATATCACCAGACACCTAATAAATATCGTTTGTCACTTTGCAAATATGATCCGACACATGATATATATTACTAGTCACCTTGCAAATATCATTCATCACTTTGCAAATATCATTCATCACTTTTCAAATATCACCCGACACACTTCAAATATTACCAGTCACATGGTAAATATTACCCGACACCCTTCATATATTACTCGTCACATGGTAAATATGATCTGTCACCTTTCAAATATCGCTCGTCACCTGTTACCGCAAAAAAAAGAGCGACCCTTTCGGACCGCTCTTTCAGATATCTTTTCAGAAACGATTATTTCACCAGTTCCTTGAACTTGGGCTCGTTGAAGTATTTGGCAAACTCCATGTCGGTAGCTGCTGTTTTCTTCAGTTCAGGTTTCAGCTTGATGGCGGCTGCCAGGCTTTCGTACATCAGGTTTTCTTTAGCTGTACGGGCTCCTACCACTGCCTTGAAGTATTCTTTCCAGTAGCAACCTTCCCAGGTGCAGTTTTCAAGCGATTTCAGAGCGCCATTGTTGTCGCCTGCCAGAATCTTAGCCAAACCGGTATTGGGTGAATCAGAGTCGCCCAAATACTTCACAGCCTTGGCATAGTCGCCTTTAATGATGCTGAGGATACCCAGGTTGTTGTTGACAGCATTGCCGGCTCCTGAAGCAGCTCCGAATAAGGTTTCAGCCTTAGCCAGATCGTTTTCTTTCAAAGCGCAAACGCCTAAGTTATTCTTGATGATCGGTTCGTTGTTTTTCAGCTTTTCAGCTTTTTCGAACAAGCTTTTTGCATCAGCATATTTCTGTTGTTTAACCAGTACAAAACCGGCATTGTTGTAACCTCTCCAGTCGTCAGAATAAATTTTCATGAACGAATTGTAGATCGCCAGTTTCTTGTTGTTGTCTTTGGTTAAGGTAGCAGCGTAAAGCAATTCTGCAGGATTCAGTTTCGAAGGGTCAGAATCGGCCAAAGCGGCAATTTCTTCGTCAGTTCTGCCAATCAGGTCGATGCTGGTGGTGAATTTCGAACGGCGCAGTTGCGGTAAAATTTCGCTGGCAACGCCAGTGAATGCCTGTGACAGGTTTTTAATTTCGCGTTCACGAACTTCAGGGTCGTTGTACATCGAAAGTACACGCAAAATCAGTTCTTTATCCTGAATATTTGATTTACCCATCAGTTCTTTAAAACCGTCCCAGTCTTCCGGAGTGAATTTGGTTTTAAATGCAGCCTCAACTTCAGCTTTTTTCAATTCTTTGGTTAAAAATTTGGAAGAAGCATCCTGACGTTTTTCAGCCAGTTTGGTATTCAGTTCTAAAGCGCCGTCGGGTGAAGCATAAGAAGAAACTTCCATGCTTCTCAGTTTTTTCCGTGGGTCTTTAGCAGCAGCTTTGTTGTATTCGTTCAGTTTGGCAATTTCTTCTTTCGTCAATTCTTCTTTACGGATATCTGCTTTGTTGATCAGATATTTGATATCAGCAGTGTATTCGTCGGGAACGATACGTTGGAATTCGTCGATGTTCGGATCGTATTTGCCGGTGGTGTTTTTTTCGCGCTGAACACCCAAAATTGGGGCCGGGTAGTTCACCACCAGGGTTGGTGTAGCAATAACACCTTTAGCTAAACTGATTGGAGCAAAGTCAACGCTTTTTAAACCTTTCGAAGCAGTAATGCGAAGTTCGAGGTCAGACAGGCGCATGGCTTCAGCATACTGAACAGCATCCTTGTAGGCAAAGCTTCCGCCGCTGGTGTAGCTGATTACTTTGTTGTTGGCGTCAACTTTTTCACCCTGCAGGGTAACAGGTTCAAATGCTTTCTCTCCGCCTTCATATTTCAAAACCGGAGTAGCAACCAGTGTGGCTTTTTTGATGAAATACTTGGCCGGGAATTTTCCGTCGATGGCTACATCAACCTTTCCGGCGTGTGTTTCAAGAATTTCAGGAGTTGTTTTGAAATTAATCAAGTTCGCGTTTTTCTTCATTTTTTGCAAACTCGCACAGCTGGAAAGCAAAACAGCCGCCAGCGAAATAATGGCAAGTGGTTTTAAGTTAATTCTTCTCATAGTATGTATATTAAATTTGATGGTGTATGAAATAATCTGTTAATGCCCACAAAATTAGCAATGTTTCCTAGAAAAAAAAGATAAAAAATGCTTTTAATCCAATAGAATCCGCGTTACTCCTTTACTGAATTTTTCGCTAAATATCACTTCCGTTATTTTTTCAAAGTCTTCGGGTCTTTTAACAAAGTCAACATTATTCGTGTCGATGACCAAAATACGGATGTCCCGTTGTTGCCTGAAATAGTTAAAATATCCCAGACTTATCTTTTCCAGATATTCTTTGGTAATGTAGGTTTCGTAGCTTCTTCCCCGGATGGCAATGTTTTTTAACAAGAGATCAGCGTCCTTGTGCAGGTACACGTAAAGGTCGGGTTTGGGCATCTTGTCGTAGATGATCGAAAAAAACTGTCGGTACAAATTGTACTCGTCGGGCTGAAGGGTGTTCTGGGCAAAAATCAGTGACTTCATGAAATAATAATCCGAAACCGTAAATGCGCTGAACAAATCGAAATGGCTCAGTTCGCGGTTCAGCTGGTTGTAGCGTTCGGCCAGAAATGCCATTTCGAGCGGGAAGGAATATTGTTCCTGGTTCTGGTAAAATTTAGGCAGAAACGGATTGTCGGCAAACTGTTCCAAAACCAGCTTGGCCTGGTATTTTTCACTGATCATTTGCGCCAGGGTTGTCTTCCCTGCGCCAATGTTTCCTTCGATCACAAGATAATTGATGTTCATAATCAGGGCATAAAAAAATCCCGGACTTTCATTTTCCGGGATTTTAAAAGTACAATATTTTGCGTCAAAAAAAGTGGAAAAAGTCAATAGTCATTCGGAAAAATTTAAAAAAGCGATTTCCTGAATAGGGTGTTTCCTTTTCTTAATGACTTTTCCCTTTTTTCTTATTTCATACCTAAGTGATAAAATACAAACGACCATACATCGGTGTATTCTTCGATTACTTTACCCGTTGGCTTGCCTGCACCGTGACCAGCTTTGGTATCGATACGCACCAAGAGCGGAAGTTTGTTTCCTGCGTTATATTCCTGTAAACGGGCCATGTATTTAAACGTGTGTGCCGGAACAACGCGGTCGTCGTGATCAGCCGTGGTCGCCAGTATTGCCGGATAGTTTCCGTCTTTTTTGATGGTATGGTAAGGCGAATAATTATAAAGGTATTTAAACATTTCTTCGCTGTCGGCGCTGGTTCCGTAATCGCCAGCCCAGGCCCAGCCAATGGTGAATTTATGGAAACGAAGCATGTCCATTACCCCAACTGCGGGTAATGCCACTTTGAAAAGCTCCGGACGCTGATTGGTCACCGCGCCAATGAGCAAACCACCGTTTGAACCACCCTGGATGGCCAGTTTTTTGCTTGAAGTGTATTTCTGGCTGATCAGGTATTCGGCAGCGGCAATAAAATCGTCGAACACATTTTGTTTTTTCAACTTAGTTCCGGCCAGATGCCATTCTTCGCCATATTCGCCGCCCCCGCGCAGGTTGGCAACTGCCAACACTCCGCCTTTTTCGATGAAAGCAATGCGGGCCGCTGAGAACGAAGGTGTCATGCTGATGTTGAACCCCCCGTAAGCATAAAGCAGGGTTGGATTTTGTCCGTTCAGTTCAATACCTTTTTTGTGAACGATGAACATCGGGATTCTGGTGCCGTCTTTACTGGCGTAAAATTCCTGTTTTACCTCAAAATCTTCCGGATTAAATTTTACTTCAGGCCTGAAATGCAACGTAGATTGTTTGGTTGTGAAATCGTATTTGTAAATTTCTCCGGGGGTATTGAATGAAGTATAGCCGTAATAGGCAATGTTCTCGTTCTTCTTTCCTGAAAATGCACCAACGGTACCAATTCCGGGCAACTGAACTTCGTGATCAAGCGTTCCGTCATACGAATAAACCTCGGTTTTGCTGTGAGCGTCGGTCATGTAATTGACAACCATCTTGCCTGCGATAAAGCAGACCGATTCCAGAACGTCTTTCTTTTCAGGAATGACTTCCGTCCAGTTTGCTTCTTCGGGCTTAGTTGTATTGATTTTTATGAGGTGGTATTTGGGCGCTTTGTAATTGGTCAGCACATACAAATCGTCGCCAATATTGTCAACCGGGTTGAATTCAAACTCGTAGCTGGTCATTAACGGAACAAACGCGCTGTTCTTTTTGCCGAGATCTTTGAAGTCGAGCGCATTTCCATGTGTGCCGATGCTTTTTGAAACCAGCAGGAATCGTTTATCTTCAGTCAATCCTGCGCCAAACATGTGTTTCGGATTTTTCGGATCGTTCACGATCAATTGATCAGCCGATTGATCGGTTCCCAGTTTGTGGAAATATACTTTCTGGAATTCGTTGGCTTTTGAAAGTTCACTTCCGGCTTCGGGTTTATCGTAGGCGCTGTAGAAGAAGCCATCGTTGAGCCAGCTTATTCCGGAGAATTTTACCCATTGAATGTGGTCGGGAAGTATTTCTCCGGTTTCGATATTTTTAACGAAAATTTCGTTCCAATCGGAGCCTGATTTGGCTACCTGGTAAATCAGGTATTTGCCATCGTTCGAAATCTCAATTCCTGAAAGTGCTGCGGTTCCATCTTCCGACAACGTGTTTGGATCGAGCAAAACGGTTGGTTCTGCTGTTAAATCAGCGGTCGTGTACAACACACTCTGATTCTGCAAGCCGTTGTTTTTATTGAAGAAATATTTCCCGGCTTCCTTGAACGGAGTTCCGTATTTGGGATAATCCCACAATTCGGTAAGACGGGCTTTAATTTGATCGCGGTATGGAAGTTTTCCGAGGTACGAAAAGGTAAGCTGATTTTGTGCCTTTACCCATTCGGCAGTTTCGGCTGAATTATCGTCTTCGAGCCAACGATACGGATCTTCAACGACAGTACCGAAGATGGTATCTTTGACATCTCCTTTTTTACTTTGTGGGTAATTGAGTGGTTTTTCGGAACAGGACATCATAAATGACAATGCTAGAATTGAAATAATAACTCGTTTCATAAACAGATCTATTTTAGTTTGAGTAGTTCAGCAATAAAAACAAAACGCTTCCTATCGGTATTTGATTCGATGATTATATTACAGTTTCGTTCGCTAAAGCCAAACGGCAAAGGATTTTTGCTCAAATGTTAATCATTACACTATTCTTTGCCGTCGCATTCATGCGACGGACATTGAAATAACACCTAAATAAAAATGCCCGGCGAGCGGGCATTTTAGATATTTTGGATCAATAGAAGTTCAATTAATTCCGATCACGGTTGTCGCGACGGTCACCACCACGGAAGTCGCGGCGATCTCCGCCACCACGGTTATCCCGACGGTCGCCTCCACCACGGTTATCATCCCGACGCGGACGATCATCGTTACTGCGTTCCGGTCTTTCTACATAGCCTTCCGGCTTGGGGAGTAATACACGGCGCGATAATTTCATTTTCCCGTCGCGGTCCATGTCGAGCAGTTTTACTTCCACTTCCTGGCCTTCGGTTAACTCTTCCTCAACCGTTTTCAGGCGGTTCCAACTGATTTCAGAAATATGGAGAAGTCCTTCCTTGCCAGGCATAATTTCGACAAAAGCTCCAAAAGTAGTAATCGATTTTACTTTCCCTTTGTAGATTTCACCTTTTTCAGGAACAGCCACAATCAGTTTAATGCGGCGGATGGCAGCTTCGAGCGATTCTTTATTGGTACTCGAAATTTCTACATAACCAATATCGTCTCTTTCTTCAATCGAAATAACAGTTTTGGTTTCTTCCTGAAGTTTCTGGATATTTTTTCCACCAGGACCAATAATTGGGCCGATGAATTCTTTCGGAACCTGAACGACTTCAACGCGTGGAACGTTTGGTTTGTAATCGGCACGGGGTTCAGAAATGACTTTCAGGATTTCGCCAAGAATATGTTCGCGACCTTGTTTGGCCTGAAGTAATGCCTGTGAAAGAATCTCGTAGGATAGACCGCCAACTTTGATGTCCATCTGGGTGGCAGTAATTCCTTTTTCAGTCCCGGTAACCTTGAAGTCCATGTCGCCCAGGTGATCTTCGTCGCCCAGGATATCTGAAAGTACCGCGAATTTATTGTTGGCCGGATCGGTAATCAGACCCATGGCAATACCCGAAACCGGACGTTTCATCTTCACCCCTGCATCGAGCATACACATGGTTCCGGCGCAAACGGTAGCCATGGATGACGAACCGTTTGATTCGAGAATATCGGATACAACCCTTACTACATACGGAAAATCATCCGGGATCATTTTTTTCAGGGCACGCAAAGCGAGGTTCCCGTGACCAATTTCGCGGCGGCCTACACCACGTGGTACTTTGGCTTCACCAACCGAAAATGGTGGAAAGTTGTAGTGCAACAGGAATTTTTCGGTTCCCTGGAAAGTAACGCTGTCTATTTTCTTTTCGTCCATCTTTGTTCCCAAAGTGATGGAAGAAAGCGACTGGGTTTCACCGCGGGTGAAAATGGCCGATCCGTGTGAACCTGGCAGATAATCAACTTCGCCCCAAATCGGACGAATCTGAGTCGTTGTGCGACCGTCCAAACGGATACCATCGTCGAGAATCATGCGGCGCATGGCTTCTTTTTCCACGTCGTGGTAATATTTCTGAATCAGCTTGATGTTTGTTCCGAGATTGATTTCGCTATTTTCGGCATTGGCTTCCGAATATTTAGCGATATACTCTTCAACAATAGCATGGAATCCTTCAATGCGCAGCTGTTTGTCGTTGAGACGCTGTTTTGCCAGCGCATAACAGCTTGGGTACAGATCTTCAAAAACTTTGGCTTTCAGATCGGCGTCGTTTATTTCGTGGCAATAGGTACGTTTGGCTTTTCCAACAGCGGCAGCCAGTTCTTCCTGAGCTTTGCAATGGATTTTAATGGCATCGTGAGCTACTTTAATGGCTTCGAGCATAACTTCTTCCGGAACTTCATCCATTTCCCCTTCCACCATCATGATGTTGTCGTAAGAGGCGCCGACCATGATGTCGAGATCAGCGTTTTTAAGCTGTGAAAAAGTTGGATTCACAATCATTTTGCCATCAATACGTGCAACGCGAACTTCCGAAATAGGAGTTTCAAAAGGCACATCCGAAACGGCAATAGCTGCTGATGCTGCAAGTCCGGCCAGAGAATCGGCCATCACTTCAGAATCGGCAGAAATCAGAGAGATCATCATGGCAGTTTCGGCATGAAAATCGGCAGGGAAAAGTGGACGCAAAGCCCGATCGACCAGACGGCCAATCAAAACTTCATCATCCGAAGGACGTGATTCGCGTTTGAGGAATCCGCCGGGAAACCGTCCGGCAGCGGCAAATTTTTCACGGTAGTCAACCGAAAGTGGCATAAAGTCCACATCATCTTTAGCTTCTTGTGCAGCCACAACTGTAGCCAGCAACATGGTGTCACCCATTCTTACAACAACCGCTCCATCGGCCTGTTTGGCTAAACGGCCTGTTTCGATGGTAATGGTGCGGCCATCTCCAAGTTCAATTGTTTTAATAATTGCTTGATTCATAATTTTTTCGATAAATAATAATTTTTGTGGTACTTCTAAATGGGTGTGGTGGGGAATTTTTTTCAGAAAAATAGTTTACTGAATATTGCGTTTGAAAAAATAGTACCAATAAATTTTTTTAAGCGCATATAAAAATAAGAAAAGGCAATAAATTTATTGCCTTTTCTGTGAGATTTTATCGACGTAAGTTAAGGTCTTTGACGATAGCGCGGTAGCGTTCGATGTCTTTTTTCTTCAGATAGTCGAGCAAACTACGACGTTTACCTACTAGGGTGATCAGCGCCCGTTGGGTACTGAAATCTTTTTTGTTGCTTTTCAGGTGTTCGGTCAGGTGATTGATGCGGAATGAAAACAAAGCAATCTGAGCTTCTGTCGATCCTGTGTTAGCAGATGAATTTCCGTATTTTTCGAAAAATTCAATTTTCTTTTCAGGTGATAAATACATGTTAATGTTGTTTTTATTTGTTATACAATGTTTAAGCTGCAGCATCGCTATCAATAACAACAGCTTAAAATTAATTTTTTAAAAGCTGCGCAAAAATAAATAAATATCTTTGAAATTCAAGAGGGTAGCAGAAGAATTTTTAAGTTGAATTTGTTCCTGCTTTTTGTGGTAGATTAATCAATTATTGTTTTGACAGTTCGACTAAAACTTAAGTATATTGAAATTTGAGTATAGTTGCTTAGATAGAAATTTGAGTAATTATTTTCTGTCCAAAGGTAGGTTAATGCGAGTCCGATTGAAGTTCGCCTGTTCTCTAACAGCTGTGTACCCCGGATTTTTACGCCATAAGAAGGTTTATTGAAATAATCGCGGTTGACACCTTTTATTTGCCTTTCACCATTGCTGCCAAAATTTGGAGATATGGAATAATTAAAGTTTTGTATGCTGTTTGCGCCTATTATAAGAATCTCGCCGGCCGGCCCGATATCCGCAGAAAAAGATGGAGATAGTCGAACATGTGTTGATAAGGAGGCGCTTAAAGTTAAGTTGTATATTGAGCCATTGAAACTACTTCCTGCACCTAATCCTCCTCCTGACATATCTAATTTTACATGTTGCAGATTAACCCCAATTTCTTTTCTACATGAAAACCTGTGTTTCTCATTGTACCAGCTATTAAGGATACCAATAGTATAGAATACAGGTGCAGAATAACTGTTGTTCCAATGGCGATTGAAATCGGGGGATGATGTTTTGTTAAATCCAATATCAAAGCCGGTTTCTCTCACTTTTTGTCCGTGAACAATTGAAGAATTGAGAATTAATCCTAAAATTAGAATTGTAATTTTTTGATTCATGATACATCTGTTGGTGGGTAATTACCGATTTTTTTAATTTGGATTTTCGAGAATACTCCTGAAATCCTTGATCTGTTTGGGCGAGCCCAATACAAACAATTGATCGCCGCGGCTCAGTGTCAGTTCCGGATCGGGATTGAATACATATTTGGCGCCACTTATTTTGATGCCAATAATGTTGATTCCTGATTTGTTTTTGGAATGCAATATTTTAATTGGCTTGTTTACAAAATAAGCTGCCATGTGGGTACACGAAACTTCTTCAAGGCTAACATCTTTACTTTGCTGCAAAAGAATATATTCCACGAATTCGACCACGTCGGGCTGAGTAACCAGTTTGGCCATTCTCTGTCCGCCAATACGCTCGGGCATAATCACATTCGTTGCTCCGGCGCGCCTCAGTTTGGTAATCGATTCCATTTCCGAAGCCCGGCTGATGATTTTTAGTCCGGGATTGATGCTTCGGGCTGTCAAAACCACAAATACATTATCGGCATCGTTTGGTGTGGTAGCGATCAGCGCTTTGGCATGTTCGATTCGGGCCTGGTGCAGCACCTCTTCGTGGGTTGCATCGCCGCGGATATATAGCAGACTTTCATCTTCGCGTGCACGGCTAATCACATTTTCACGTTTATCGATGACCACGAAATCGACGCCGTAGCTGCGCAGTTCCATGGCAGCCTGCTCTCCGTTCCGTCCATAACCAATGATGATGGTATGGTCTTTCAGTTTCATGATTTTTTTGTCCACTCGGTATGTTTTTAAGTAATTTTTCAATTCGCCGTCGAGAATAAACCGGGCCAGGTTAGACCCAACCCATGCCAGGCTGCCCAGACTGAACAGGATGAGTCCTGAAGTGAATAGCTTGCCAAGCTCGGAAAGAGGATGAATCATCCCGAATCCGACAGTTGAAATGGTGATGATGGTCATGAAGAAAGCATCGATCAGGGGATATTGCTCATAAGTCCAGTAGAACAGGGTGCCAGATGAAAGTAACATCACCAGCAGCACAATGGCAGTTCTGATGGTTTTATTGGATGCCTCCTGAAATTTATTGTATGGCTGGCTCATCGGTTAAACGATTGATTGAGGTGATGATTTTGGCTCCCAACTGGCAATTTAAGCATTTTTTATGAGTGCAGTAATTGTTTTTTAGCTGCAAAAGCGCCTGTGTTTCAAAAGCCGAACGGCTATCAATTTCCAGTTCACTCCATTTTCGGATGATCTGGTTCGATTCGGGTGCCAGTTTTTCGAGGTACGAAAGGGCCCGATCCTTCATGGCCTGATCAAGGTGCTGGTCGCCATAAACAAACAGGAGCGGAACGATGGTGTTAATCACCAGGTTGTCGAAGGCAGTTTCACCCAAAACTTTGGGCCGGTTTTCTTCGGAAGTTTTATTGAACCGGTAATGGTTATTCCAATATCCGGAAGCTGATACATCGAATAATTTTCGTAGTTCGCTGATGTCTTCGGTTTCCAGAATTCGTGAAAACAGCGCTGACGACTGATGAACCAGGGCTGCCAGCTGGGCAATACGAATGGTTGGAAAATTAATAGGGCGAAGCCGCATAAATTTCCAGAGATGAGATTCAATTCCGGCCAGTCCGTATTTTTTATACAAAAAAGAATATTCTTTTCTCAGGTTCAAAAAATAGTCGTCGCCCAACAGTGTTTCGTTTAGCAGGCCTGACTGTCCAAACAGCAGCGCTTCGATCTGGAACAGATCGTTTTTGTGCTTCGACAACAATTGTAACGGAAGCGATTTGGCCAGCAGTTCGAACGGAACAGCGTTGGTTTTCATCCCGAAGTTGCGTGCCAGAAGTTGGTAAAATGTTTCGTTCCAGTTGTTTTTGTTTTGTTCGAGGATGGCGAGAATTTCACTGGTTTTCGACTGAAGCCGTTCGATCATGAGCGAACTGAACCAAAACCGTAATAAAAACGGATCATAGTTGGGAAGTTGATCTTCACAGGCAATCCAGCGTTCCGATTTTAGTAGCTGTTCGTAGCTCTTCAAAATTTCAGCCGGATAGCTGATTTTGAGCGTTGGAAGTTCATGATTTTTGACTTTTACCGGGATGTCGGGTAGCTCTACCACGTGCAGGATCACATTTTCATAAGCAGCATCGGCATTGTGTCGGTGACGGTACCAGTGCGACGATTTTTGATGAATCTCTATATTCCCGGCCCAGATCGTTTTGTCAATCCGGATGCGGGCATTGAAAAAATCGGGGCCCGAATCGGAATTAGGTTGTCCGGTCGTTATGATTTCAATGGGACGTCCATCCGTAGTCTTCAGGTCGGTTTTGTTGAACAGCCCATACTTCCAGATAAATTGCAAAAATTCTTCTTTCATTCTTGTCAGGGTGTGTTGTTCCTAATTCCGTTTCCGAAATGGTCCATTAAATTTAACAAAACGAAATCAGAAATTCAGATTTTTTTTGACTTTTTCTGAATTCAGTCTGGCGGATCAGTTCTCAAAATGAGTTGATATATTGAGTGTGATTTATTTTGCCGGTTTGAAATTGTACCATCCGGTTCCGCGGGCAGGACGCGATGTTGGTTTAATCGTGGAATAGAGGATTTTTTCGGCTTTTGCCCCATACGGACCGAGAAGTTCTTTCGTGCCGTTGGGGCCAATTACCATTGAACACCCAATACATTTCCAGTTTTTCCACGGCCCTTCAGTAACCGGTCCGACATTGCTGGCCGAAGCAATCCACATCGAAAATTCGCGGGCAACGGGAATATAGGCATCGAACCAGGTTTTGCCATACGGATCTTTTGAATTATCATGATCAGGGGGCACTGCCCAGCTCGAAGGCGACAAAATCACATCGGCTCCCATGTAACCCAGTGAGCGGGTAAGTACATGATCTTTGGCCGTTGCATCGGCGCAGATCATTAATCCGAAAGTTCCCCAGGGAGTTGAACAAACTCCCAGTCGGTCGCCTTGTGCATACAGGTCGTGCGCGATATCAAGTTCGTTCAGTTTCCGGTGTTTGAGAAGTAATTTTCCTTTATTATCGATGATTACTGCCGAATTGTATGTCGTGTTTCCGTCTTTTTCGACGATACCGCAGCACAGATAAATATTATTTGCCTTTGCCATTTTACAGAGCTGCGTGCAGGTTTCTCCGTCAGGAATTGGGAATGCCAGTTTTTCTGATGATGGATGCGTCCAGCCGAGGTCCATGACTTCAGGCAAC
This sequence comes from Prolixibacteraceae bacterium, assembly GCA_963676535.2. GTDB lineage: Bacteria > Bacteroidota > Bacteroidia > Bacteroidales > Prolixibacteraceae > Aquipluma. The sequence goes on from CAXXKQ010000020.1 coordinate 18,853, forward strand.
AAAACCACATCAGCCCTATTGGCCGCAGCTTCGCTGACAAGTTCCCCGGCATGAGACGAGTTCTTTTCCAGATTGCCCGGTTCAACATACATCTGAACAAGCGCCAGCTTAAACTCTTTGGTTGTTGTCTGAGTGAAAGACATTAAGCTGCAAAGAAGAAAACATCCGGTAATCAGTAGTTTAAAATGGGAGAGATGAGGGAAATTCATATCCGGTGATTTACAGGTTACAGACGCAATTTTGATCCGTAAATTTAGTATAATCAGCTTCACTTCCAGTTTAAATAATTGCATCCCTGCACGAAAAATCACCTAAAAAGTCACCTCGTATCCTTCCTTTTCAATTGCTTTCCATGCCTGCACAAAACTTTCTTCCCCGGTAATCCTGATCCGGTTTTTCCGGAGTAATTTTTTGATCGGCTTTTGCTGTGTCTTGTTGAATTTACTAATCATTCCGGAGTGCGTCGGTCGAACGTAGGTGTAACCTTTTTCCGGGGAGTAAAAATAAAACTGGTAGTCGGTATTGTATGCCATATTCAGGAGGGTTCCACGATCATCCTTGTAAGTAGAGGTACTATTCAAGCTCACTTTTCGGTAGACAAGCAAATCTATTTTTCCCGAAGAAAGAATTTCAAAATAGCGATCACCCTTTATAAAACCATCGTAATACTGTTTCCTGAAAATCCGTGTTTTGCCATCTTTTTCGATAAACGAAAAACCGCTCAGACTGGCTTTGTCAATAACAATCTGTGCGCCATTGGCTGGATTGTAATACACTACTTCATCCTTGTAGGAGCTGTAACGAAGATTCAGACTGTCGGCTTTTTCTCTATCGGAAAATTCAATTTCACCGGGAACCCACGAGTCATTCAGAAATGGGAAACCAATGTAGGCCGGATGGAGCATAAATCTGGCTCCTTTTATTTTTTCGCCATCCCAATGGCTGTTTTGTGGAATCTGAGCCAAAGCCAACGTGTTGAGGCAGATGGCCAGAAAGAGTATTAGTGAAATTCTGGTTTTCATATCAGTTTACCTCAAATTGTTTTTCAGTATAAAAAAGTGTTCCGTCTTTCAGTTTTCCCCTGACAACCAGTTTATATAATCCCAGTATGGATGATGTCCGGCATTTTACCGAAATGTTTTCGGCAGGAATGGTTGCAGGACTCCAGTAAATGACCTGGCGTAAGTCCGGAATATTTAATTCTGAAACTTCAGGTTCTTCCAGAGTAAGAGAGGGCTGAATCGTTTCCATTTTTAGCCTGATCAACTGATCGGATTCGGGAATGCGCGAATAATCGGCCTTGGTAGTGTAAATGGCTACCACGCCCGGAAAGCGAAGGTCGCCGTAGAAACGTTCGCTCTGGCAAACTTCAATCCGGTCGATATCAACGGTCCCCATGTTTTTAATCACATTCAGGTCGCGGATCGGGATTCCGTCAATCAGAATCAGTGGTTGCTCAGCAAAATAATTGCGCACCCCACTGTTCATCACCTGTAAGGTAGGTTCGCTGTTGTAGTTCCTGAATTTTACGCCAGGCAATAATTCTCTCGATATTTCAGTAAAATTGGGAAGATCGATAAATAATTGCGGATCGACCGTATTTGAAGGCTTCCCGTAATAGGGGTACGCTTCTGCTTTTTTTTCCGGAGGCGATAAAAGTTTGAGTTTATCCTGACCAAATATTTTTCTGAAAGTGACCGCATCGACGCTTTGGGTTACCATTGCCTTAAAGTCTTCAGAAACCTGATTTTTAATGAGTCCAGACAATGAATCCGATTCGGCAAACCTGTTATCCAGATTGATCTTCAGACTTTGAGCAGGATTGTTACCAAAACATTGAATAACGGGTTGAATCGTGCCATAATAATTGTTGAGCAAAAAATAGAAACGACCATCATTCTGGGTTTTGTAGTACTGAAATCCTGGCAATGAATCGGGAATGGTGAGATAAACCGTTACATTGGGTGCAGGCTTCAGCGTATTTTTGTCGGTAATGGTACCCGAAAGGACAATGCCTTTGTTTTCGGTTATGCCCTCTTTGGCCTGAATAGAGGACATATTATAGGTGTTTGACTCAAAAACAGGAAAGGCCTGCGCTATACAAACCAACAGGTTTCCATCGACTTCCTTTAGCAGGGGATCATCCATTCGAACGGCTACATTAATAGTTTCGCTGGGCTGATAAGTTTTTTTTAGTCCTTCAATGGATACCTGGCTGGTGGCTTGATCCCGAATTTTGTGCAAACCCGTTACCCGGTTTATCTGCATGGTTTTTGTCAGTCCGTCAAACCGGTTTGATATCCATATTTCGCGAACAATTTTGTCGGTCGTATTTTTCAGGTAGGCTCTAACCAGATATGTCCCCGAGCTTAGTGAATCAGGAAGCAGCAAAAATCCGTCAGCCTGTTTATTCCTGATTTCAAGCGAAACTCCGTTAATCCGGGTTCCTTGCAGGTTAACCAAATCAAGAGAAACAATCCGCGAAGGGGTTGATTCGGACGTAAAAATCTTTGCCAACAGAACTTCTCCGCTGGCATACACGTCGCGGTCGGTGAAAAAAGCGAAATCAGATTTGGGCTGGGCTTTTACTGCCACCGAAATCATGATCAGGAATACGGCTATGATTCTTTTCGTCTTCATGTTCTAATAATAGGTTTCCCAAAAATCGGGATATACACCATTCGTGGTAAATCCTCTGTCAGGAATATCGGGGTATCGGTTTATCCGACGTTGAGTGGCCCAGTTATTTGTCCCCATTCCGATATTCAGGTAATAGCGGTATTGCCGGTACGAATTCAGGTCAAAAAATCCCAATACAATTTTTGATTTGTTGCTTCTGCAGGACATGTTGCCGTAAACCTGGGTTAGTACCGGATCGAACAGACTTCCATCCGCTGAAAACTGTTTGTTCAGTTTTTCATGGAAATCGTAAGAATTTTTTGTAATGCCATATTGATCGATAATGACGATCCAGCCTTCGGGAACCTGAGTGGCCGAGTCGAGGTATTGCACTCCATCGTAGGCCAGCGATAGTACCGGATGGTTTTGCACCTTGTCTGAAACACTGAATTCTTTAGGTCCCGCCAGGTTAAACAAACCTTTGTTGTAAACCGAAATCCAGCCATACCAGGTGGGAGGAACGTGTTGGCCCACAGGCGGAGGATCGTAATGCCACTGAATAATTGCTCTCCAGTTAAACCGATAGTATTCCAACTGAGGACTGATCGGCGCGTCGATGCAGATTTCGCGTCCGGGTGATTCGACCAGAAAGGGAACTCCGTAAGTATCGGTGCTGTAAAATTTTTTTATTTTATGGTTGGTATAAAGGGTGTCAATTTTAGGCAGTGGAGGCATGATAACTGTTTCCGACTCGTAGGTTTCTTTTTTGTAGATCAGCCTCAGCATGTATTTTTTGCCCGAAACCGGTGTTTTTGTGAAGGTGTAATAACCGTTTCCGTTATCAATTCCATTCCAGATAACTTTGCCTTCTTCCACCAGATACACATCGGCTCCGCTTATCTGTTCCGCTTGTTCGGTGGCGTAAAAGTTTCGGGTCATGGTAAGTTTGACGAAATTCTGTCGCGCGTCGTTGGTCAGATGTGATTCAACAACCAACATTCCCGGACCCTCTTCCAGGTCAGGTTTGTAATACTCTTCGCACGAAACGAACAGTGTTACCAGCAAAGCCAGATAGATAAGTTCTTTTCGCATCAGAATTTAAAATTATAAGTGATAGACGGCACTGGCACACCAATCACCGAAAGTTTGTAAATGGCATACTGACTTTTGTTCGCCTGTTGAATGGATGGATCTTTCCGGTAAAATACCGAATACGGGTTTTTGCGCCCGTAAAGGTTGTATACCGAAAAAGTCCAGCTTCCTTTCCACATGCGTTTCCGGCGCAGGTTTTCGTCCAGAGTAATGCTCACATCCATACGGTGGTAGGGCGGCATCCGGTATTTATTCCGGTCGGAATAGAATACAACTTGCCTGCCGTCGAAGGTGTATTTTTGTTCAGGTAGCGTGACCGGCCTTCCGGAGGACAGAACAAAATTTCCTGAGAACCTCCATCTCCGGCTGATCTGGTAGTTTAGTACGGTTGACAAATCGTGTGGTTTGTCGTAAACCGATGGATAATATTTTTTGGCATTGATAATTTCCTCATTAAACTTGTTGTTGGTTTGCCGCATCGTGCGCGAGTAGGTGTAGCTGACCCACCCATTCAGTCGTCCGATATTCTTCTTTACATACAATTCAAGTCCATACGAATAACCGTTCGCATTGATGATGTCGGCTTCTACGTGGTGATTCATCACCAGCACGGCGCCATTCTTATATTCCATCAGGTTTTGAAGTTTCTTGTAATACAGTTCGGCCGAGGTTTCAAACAACCCTTTTTGCGGGTTTCGGAATAAGCCGATGGCAAACTGATCGCTGATCAGCGGACGAATGTGCGCATCGGCCAACTTCCAGAAATCGGCGGGTGAAATAACAGAAGTGTTCGAAACCTGATTCATAAACTGGTGAATCCGCTGATAACTCATTCGGAAAGAACCCTCGCTCCGGAAATTAAATTTCAGTGAAAGTCGTGGTTCAATGCCGTGATACATTTTAGCTGTTTCCCAGGCCCCGAAAACCGTTGAGTCGATTACCGAGCCGGAGTTGATCGTCTGGTTTGGTTCATAATTCAACACGGTAACCGGTCCCATATTCATGAAACGCGCATAACGCAGACCCACATTCAAGGCAGTATGGGCCGAAAGGTCAAAATCATCGTCTATAAAAGTTCCCAATTCAACCGACTGTTCGGGGGAAACTTTTTCATAAACAACATTAGTGGGCGAGCCTGAGGCAACAATTTCACCAGGGAATATTTTGTTTCCTACAGCCTGAAAGCCACTGTTTATGCGATGTTTTTCGTTAGGAAACCATGACAAAATGTATTTCATACTCCCATATTCCAGTCCGGTAATCAGGCGATAATCATCTTCCGAAAGGCTCGGATCTTTCTGGTCAAGTTTAAAATCGTATTTACTGAAAGCCAGACTCAGATTTGACAACAAACTTTTCGAAAAGTTCACCTTCCAGTTGGCCGATGAAATAATGTTTCCATAAGTATAAAGCGAGTTCGAATTCAGGTTAAAAACGTCGTTGCTGATGTAACCCATCAGTTTTAGTGTGTTTTTTGGTCCCAGCGCCAGATTGAGTGTTCCGTTGACATCATAAAAATGAGCCACGCTGTTCATAAACTGCGCATTGCGCGATTGCCGCATAAGCCAGTCGGAATAAGTTGAGCGCCCACCAATGAGGAATGTGCTCTTTTTCTTTTTTACAAATGGACCTTCCAGCGTAAAACGGCTGTTTATCAATCCCAAACCTCCGTAAAACCGTAGCGTTTCCGGATTTCCTTCTTTAAGCTGAACGTCCATGATCGATGAAACCCGTTCGCCATACGATGCAGGTATTCCGCCCTTGAACAGGGTAACATCCTGCACGGCATCGGGATTGATCATGGAAAAGAACCCAAAAAGGTGCGAAGTATTGAAAACCGGTGCTCCATCCATCAGGATCAGGTTCTGGTCGTTGTTTCCTCCCCGCACATTAAACCCCGACGACATTTCGCCGACACTCTGCACACCTGGCATCATCACCACACTTTTAATGATATCGGCTTCGCCCATCAGAACCGGAAGTTCCTTCAATATCCGAGAGTTTACTTTGACCATGCTCATCTGGGCTTTCGATGCTTTAGAGTCTTCGCCCATAATGGTTACTTCTTCGAGGTTGTGGCTTTCTTCAAACAACTCGAAATCAGCAGTTCCATTTTCAATCAGTTTGATCTGCCGGTTCTGAGCCTCGTATCCCATAAACGAAATCTGAAGGTTGAATGCGCCCGTTGGCAAATCGAGTTCATAAGCACCCGAACCGTTGGTGGTAGTTCCAATTCCGGTTTGAGGATGAAAAACAATTGCTCCGGTCAGTGGTTCCATATTTTTCCCATCGAATACTTTCCCCTTAATTTTGGCTGAAGCATAACGACCTTCATTCAGCGGATCGCCAATAACCAGAACCTTTGGCTCATCAGCTTCAGAAGTGTTGCGTCCGTCGGTACCTTTCGGAAATATAACTACCGAATTATTCTGAAAAAAGCGAAAACTCAGCGGTTGCCGGTCAAAAAGCAGGTTGAGAACCTGGATGAGCGGCATCTCTTTAAATTCCTGATTAACCACATACGATTTAATCCATTCGGGACGGTAATAAAAACGGATATCGTAATTTTTTTCAAGGGTATTAAAAAACTCCTGAAGATTGGTTTTCAGGAATCTACCGGTAATCATTTTTTCCTGAATATTTTGGGCTGAAAGCATACTGTTCAAAAATAGGAACAGAAGAAGAGTAAAAACCAGGTTTAAAGAGATGGTACTTGAAGATTTCTTCACGTGTGCGTAGGTTTCTGAGTTTGTTTAGTTTATATGGCTGTTGTAAAAATAAACTTTTTAATCGTGAACAAAGTGGTTATTTGACAAAAAATAGCTTTTCTGGTTTAATCCTGAAGACTAGAATTTTAGGAAAAAGAACAACAGCGAATAAATTCAGCTATTTTTGGCCTCATCAAATCATAAAACTCATGGAGCAGAGCATTCAAAGTGCCTCCGAACAAATTAAAAACAAAGCCATTGAACTGGGTTTTTTAGCCTGTGGAATTTCTGAAGCCGGATTTCTGGAAGAAGAGAAATTCCGGTTAGAACGCTGGTTAGCGACCGGAATGCATGGCGAAATGGGTTACATGGCCAATCATTTGGATAAACGACTCGACCCACGATTGTTGGTTGAAAATGCACGTTCAGTTGTTTCTGTTCTCCTGAATTATTTTCCATCAGAAAAACAGACCGATCCGGAAGCGCCGGTGATTTCCAAATATGCGTATGGAACCGACTATCATTTTGTGATGAAGGATAAACTTGGGGAGTTACTTCAGTTTATTCAGAGTGAGATTGCTGCCTGTGAAGGCCGTTGTTTTGTTGATTCAGCTCCGGTTTTAGATCGGGCTTGGGCTGTTCGGGCCGGATTGGGCTGGATTGGGAAAAACACTAACCTGATTTCGACCGAACATGGCAGTTTCTTTTTTATTGGTGAGTTGATTCTTGATTTGGAATTGCCAGTCGATAGCAATGTCATTCACAATCATTGCGGAACCTGCACCCGTTGCCTGGATGCCTGCCCTACCCATGCACTGATAGAACCATATTTACTGGATGCCAGGCGCTGCATATCGTATCAAACGATTGAAAATCATGGAGAGATTGATCCTGCATTGAAAGGAAAGTTTGAAACCCGGGTGTTTGGCTGCGACATTTGCCAGGATATTTGCCCCTGGAATTTAAAGTCGGAAACCCACCAGGAACCAGCATTTACTCCCAACCCGAAATTAATGAGCCTGACCAAAAACGAATGGTATGAAATGGAAAAACCTTCGTTTAATGAGTTGTTCCGTAATTCAGCAGTAAAACGGACACGGTTTGAGGGATTGAAACGAAATTTGAGATTTTTGGAAAATAAATAAAAAACAAAGGGAAGCAAATCGCTTCCCTTTGTGGTGCCACCAGGAATCGAACCGGGGACACATGGATTTTCAGTCCATTGCTCTACCTACTGAGCTATGGCACCTTTTTAAGTCCGGTGCGGACTGTGTTTCGAAGCATTCGGGTATCGTTGTCGCTTTACCATTTTGCTTACGGGGTGCAAATATAGAGCAAATATTTAAACTACAAAATAAAATATTTTGCTGCACTCAATTTTTTTGTTCCTGTTCCAAACCCTTCTTTATTCCAACGGTTATACTGTTTTTGATCGCAGAATCTTCGTAACGACTTTGTCCCGATCCATCTGGAATCGGCTCCTGAAATACTCTTGAAACAAATATATTTCAACCTTTTACTGCTGAAGTCATGGCTATTTCATATTTTTGCGGACCAAATTTTTACACTTTTCAGGAAGATGATGCAAACATTCGTTTTAAAGAATGAAATCCGGATCATTCACCAGGAAACAAATTCGCCTGTTTCTCATTTTGGTGTGCTGATCAATACCGGATCGCGTGACGAAGAGGCAGACGAACAAGGCATCGCTCATTTTATTGAGCACGTGATTTTTAAGGGAACAAAAACGCGGAAAGCTTTTCATATTCTGAACCGGATTGAAGATGTCGGCGGTGAATTGAATGCGTATACCACCAAGGAGGAAACGGCTGTTTATGCTACTTTTTTAAGCGAATACTATCAGCGCTCGATGGAATTAATCAGCGACCTTTTGATTAACAGCACTTTCCCGGCGAAAGAACTGGAACGCGAAAAAGAGGTGGTGATCGAAGAAATCAATTCGTACAAGGATAGTCCTTCTGAGCTGATTTTTGATGAATTTGAGGAAATTTTGTTTGATGGTCATCCAATTGCACGCAACATTTTGGGGACTCCCGAGCTGATTAAAACTTTCAGCAAAAGCAGCATCCTGAAATTTATGGACGAAAATTACCATACCGACCAAATGGTACTGAGCTCGGTGGGTAATATCCCGATGTCAAAATTTATCCGCCTGTGCGAGAAATATTTTGGCCATATTCCGGAAAAAACAAGAAGCAAAAAGCGGTCGGACGATTATCATTATCAGCCTGAAAAACGAGTGCTGCAAAAAGATACGTTTCAGGCACATTGCATCATTGGCAATTTGGCACCAAGCATTTTTAGTCCGCAACGGATGCAAATGGTTTTGCTGAACAACATTCTGGGCGGGCCTTCCATGAATTCACGGCTAAACATGGCCCTTCGCGAACGTAACGGCATGGCATATAATGTTGAATCAGGTTACACCGGCTATTTTGATACTGGCGAGTTCAGCGTGTATTTTGGTACCGACAAGGAAAATCTGGATCAAGCACTTTGGCTGGTTAACAAGGAATTCAGGATGATGAAAGAAAAACTGATGGGAATTGTACAACTAAGCCGCGCTAAAAAACAGTTGATCGGGCAATTGGCTATTTCTACCGAGAATAGAGAAGACCTGATGCTTTCGATTGGCAAAAGCTTTTTATTTTTTAACCGGGTTGACAGTCTGGACACCATTTTCAAGAAAATCGAACAGATTGAAAGTAGCGATATTATGGAGATTGCCAACGAAATATTCGACGAACCGCAAAACAGCATTTTAATTTACCAGTAACAATGATCGATCAGATTTTACTCGACCAATATATTCTGGATCACATTTCTCCGGAGGAAGACTATTTGCATGAACTTGACCGGGAAACTCATCAGAAAGTATTGCGTTCCCGCATGTTGTCCGGCCATTTGCAAGGGCAGTTACTGAGTATGATCAGCCGGATGGTTAAACCGCACACAATTCTTGAAATCGGAACATTTACAGGCTATTCGGCTTTGTGCCTGGCGCAGGGATTATCCGAAGGCGGGAAATTATATACCATCGAAATCGACGATGAACTGGAATCCATCGCGGGAAAATATTTCCGGAAAGCAGGCCTGAATGACCAGATTATTCAGCATATTGGCGATGCCCGTCAAATTATTCCATCACTCAAAGCCACCTTTGATTTGGTTTTTATTGATGCCGATAAACGCGAATATTGTGACTACTATAATCTTGTTTTCGATCACATCCCAGTCGGCGGTTTTCTGTTGGCCGATAACATTCTTTGGAATGGCAAAGTCATCGAGGCAGAAGCTGCTGATGAGGAACAAACCCGTGGAATACTGGAATTTAATGATCTGGTACAAAACGACCCACGTGTAAAAAATGTGATCCTTCCAGTCCGGGATGGAATTATGCTGATTCAGAAAACGATGGAATAACAACTGTAAGTTCCGGAAAAATGAAATCAGAGTTTTTTTGTTCCCCGAATCTCAAAAGCAATTGTAAGGAGTGTTTTGCTGATTTATGGAAAGCCGTGATTTGTAGCAATGCCACATTATTATCCAAAAATAAGAAGCTCCCGCTTTTATGGAGCTTCTTATTTTTCAAGTTCATTCAGGAGGTGGTTATAAAATTAGCCGATTCTTTTGCCAGCCATCGGTCCGGGTTTCAGGCTGTGTATTTCATCGACATGAACCAATATAACAGCTTTGGGTTTAGGCATACCAGCTTTTAAAGATAGTTCGGCAGACCTTTCATAAATCTCACCGGCAGTTAATACTTCAGGAGTTCCGAGAAACCGGTATCCATCCAGAATTTCCTTGTTAACAACTGCAACAGCAACTTTAGAGCCATCTAAAATATTTTTATAGGTGGTTCCACCTGTTCCTTCACTAAAAATCAGGGTTTCGTCGTCAAATATGCGGGTTGAACGCTTTGGTGCGTTGTTTGGAACGCCTTCTTTGCTAACAGTTGCATGAAAACACTGCTGGGTCAAAATCATTTCCTTCATCTCCTGTGTAAGTTGTGCCATGGTTATAATTCCTTTTGGTTTATTAATGAATAACTGTTTAAATAGTGATTCTTTCAAGATGAATCTGTTAATGCGATATTCTCTTTGGAGGAATCAAATGTACAAAAGTAAAAACAGATCGATCAATTTATGAATTTGATTATGGCCAGATTGAGAAAAATCGCAACTTGCAGGTTACATAAATTGTTCGCTAATTGAGTTATATTTACGGTTACTAAATTGAAAAAAATGTTTCAAAAGCTATCACACCTCATGGATCAATACCTGAAAGCCTTCACCCAAAAGAACATTGTTATTTCCGGAGGACTGGGTTTTATTGGCTCTAACCTGGCCATAAAGCTTGTTGAATTAGGAGCAAATGTGACTATTATTGATAGCTTGATTCCCGAATATGGTGGTAATCTTTGGAATGTGGAATCTATTAAAAGTAAGATCAGAATTAATATTTCAGATGTCCGTGATGAACACTCCATGCAAAATTTGATTCAGAATCAGGACTTTTTTTTCAATCTGGCTGGTCAAACCAGTCATCTCGATTCAATGAAAAACCCATTTACTGATTTGGAAATTAACGGGAGGGCTCAACTTTCAATGTTAGAAACTTGTAGGAAATACAACCCAACAGTAAAAATTATTTTTGCAAGTACTCGTCAGTTATACGGACATCCACAATACTTGCCTGTTGATGAAGCACATCCATTGGTTCCTGTCGATGTAAATGGCATAAATAAACTATCAGGCGAAATGTACCACATCCTTTATAACAGGGTCTACAACATCAGGTCATCGGTGCTGAGACTAACAAATACTTATGGTCCGCGCATGAGAATTAAGGATGCCAGGCAAACTTTTCTTGGGATATGGATACGAAACCTGCTTGAAGACAACCCGATTACAATCTTTGGCGATGGCCGTCAGCTTCGGGATTATAATTACATTGATGATGTGGTGAATGCATTCTTGTTAGTCGCAGCTTCAGACCAATGGGATGGCTCAGTTTTTAATCTTGGAAACAGCAACCCGATTTCGTTGAAAACAACAGCAGAGATCATGATTCAGCAAAACGCTGGTGGTAATTATACTTTTGAACCATTTCCTCAGGACTTGAAGAAAATTGATATTGGCGACTTCTACAGCGACTATGGTAAAATTAAGGAAGCATTAGGATGGCAGCCGATTGTTGCAATTAACGATGGCATTAAGCAAACACTCGAATATTTCAGGGAAAATCTCGGGCATTACATTTAATAGAGAAAGATACTACATTAAACCTATGATCTTATTTAACGATTTCAGTCTGGAAACAAAAAGCTTAAAGAAAGAGATAAACGATGCTATTCAAAAAGTGCTGGACAGCGGTTGGTTTATATTGGGGAAAGAGCTGAAAGCATTTGAATATAACTTTGCCAATTACATTGGCAGCCGCTTCTGTGTTGGTGTGGCATCGGGTACTGAAGCAATTGCGTTGGCGCTAATGGCTCATGATATTGGTGAAAATGACGAAGTGATAACAACGAATCTTACAGCTTTCCCAACAATTACAGGAATACTTCAATCAGGAGCAAAACCAGTAGTTGTAGATATTTTTAGCTCAACCGGACTGATTGATTATCAGAAAATCCAGGCAAAAATTACAACGCATACAAAAGCAGTTATTCCGGTGCATTTGTATGGACAAAGTTGTAATCTTGATGAAATAAGGGAAATAGCGGCGAAAAACGATTTAGTTCTTATTGAAGACTGTGCCCAATCAACCGGAGCAACATTTAAAAACAGAAAATGCGGATCGATAGGAGATGCCGGAGCCTTTTCGTTTTACCCGACCAAAAATCTGGGCGCTTATGGTGACGGCGGGGTCATCACAACCAATAATGAAGAAATTTATTCGCGATTGCTCGCCATGCGCAATTACGGGCAAACTAAACGTTATTATCACGACACCGCAGGAATAAACAGCCGGTTAGACGAACTACAGGCAGCCATTTTAAATGTAAAACTGAAATTTCTGGATCAATGGAACTCTGAAAGGCAGGAGATTGCTCAAACTTACCGCAACCAATTACAGACCGTTCAATGCCTTGATGTTGAAAACTATGGCAATCCGGTAAATCATTTGTTCGTTGTTAAATCACAAAACCGCGACCACTTGCTCGAGTTTCTAGAGATGAATGAAATACAGGCATTTATCCACTATCCAATTCCGGCCAACCGGCAGAAAGCTTTCGAAGGACAAAAGAATGAAATAATGGAAAACTCTGATAATTTTGCTGATAGCATTCTGAGTCTGCCAATTTATCCAGGCTTAACCAAGCAAAATATTAATCGCATAATTCATACCGTCAATGAATTTCAATCCCCGTAATCAAAAAATTTCAATCGTTATTCCCGTATACAATGGAGGACAATCTATTGGGAAACTGGTTGATGAATTAATACTTCAACTTTCACCGTTGCACACGATTGAAATTGTTCTGGTCAACGATTGCTCAAAAGACAATTCGGAAGAAGTCTGCATCTGCCTGGCAAAGAAATATACGCGACAAGTTAGTTTTTATAGTCTGGCAATAAATTCAGGAGAACACAATGCTGTAATGGCTGGACTCAATAATGCAACCGGAGATTTTGCGGTGATCATGGATGATGATTTTCAGAACCCTGTAAGCGAAGTGGCAAAACTGATTTCGTATATGACTAATAATGAATACGATGTTGTTTATACCTTTTATGCCAATAAAAAGCATTCACTTTTCAGAAATATTGGAAGTCGTTTCAATGACCGGGTGGCCAATTTAATGCTGAAAAAACCACGAAATCTTTATCTCTCAAGTTTCAAAATTATCAATAGATTCTTGATTAACGAAATCATTAAGTACAACCTGCCATTCACTTATATCGACGGATTGATTCTGCGCACGACAAGCAACATCGGAAAACTTGAAGTTACCCACCATGCCCGAAAGATTGGTAAATCAAACTATAACTTCGTGAAATTGATTTCATTGTGGCTCAATATGTTCACTAATTTTTCGGTCTTACCCTTAAGGATGGCAACTATCATGGGATTTATCTTTTCAACATTCGGATTTGCCATAGGTATTTATGCATTTATCGAACGGATTTATAATCCCAATCTTCCGAGGGGCTACACTTCTTTAATTGTGGTTATATCGGTTTTTTCCGGTATTCAGTTAATTGCTGTCGGAATGGTAGGAGAATACCTGGGACGGGTATTCATGGTACAAAATAAAAAGCCCCAGTACACTATTCGAAAATCGTTTAAGGAGGGAGTGCCGGATGGAGAAAAGTGAGTACGAGCGAATGTACCGTCTTGAGTCAGACTTCTGGTGGTACAAAACATTGCACGAACTGGTCGATTCTATAATTGGTAGAAATAAGCCAGAAGGTGAAATTAAAATTCTTGATGCCGGATGCGGTACCGGTAAAATGATGGAAATTTTGCAGAAGTATGGATCAGTTTATGGTGTAGATTACTCCGAAGATGCAGTTTTCTTTGCCCAGGAAAGAGGTTTGAGCAACATTGAGATTGGTGATTTAAACGATTTTCAGCTCAAAAATGCTAACTATGACGTGGTTGTTTGCCTTGATGTACTTTATCATTCTGCCATTCAAAATGATCTGGCGGTTGTTGAAAAGTTTTACCATACACTTAAAAATGACGGTATTCTTATCATTAATCTACCTGCTTTTGAATACTTAAAAAGATCTCACGATATTGTTGTTCACACAAAAAAGAGATATCGTAAAAACGTTTTTACACACGACCTGAAAGAAATTGGTTTTACTATTCTGAATTCAAGTTACAGAATGCCACACCTGTATTTTATTATCCTGATATCTAAATTATTTCAGGGAAATAAAAAATCAAAAGAGTCAGAATCTGATTTAAAAGAAATTCCGGGATGGCTAAACGGACTATTGTTATTCTTTGGAAGAATTGAAAACAGCCTTTTGAAAACTGGATTTAGTATACCATTTGGCAGCTCTTTGTTTATTGTAGCAAAAAAAATGACGAGATAGTCTGATTGCTCTTCAGAAAATATATTGCAGTCTCTGCATCAGAATTTCATTAAGGAATTATAAATGAATTATTTAAAAAATGGTTGAACAGATAGGTTAACCAAACGGTATTGCATAAGATAAGTACGGGCAACAATACCACTCTAACCGGGGCAACCAGTTTATTGAAAAAAACATAGTAGAACATTGCAAATACAAGTAAAAAATAACCCGCATCCAAAAATGTAATTTTATGCTGATAAGGGCCATGAACCAAAAGCATTATTCCCAAATAAACCAATGAAATAAGGATAACGGGCAAATAATTAAAATTTAGTGTTCTTAACTTCTTTACAAAAATGAAAAAGAAGACATAAAAGAAGGGAGAAACCAAAACATATCGGTGAATGCCATTAAGATTACCTCCTTGAGTCAGCAACACAAATAAGAAATTTCCTATAAAAAATACGATCGACAGGATAAACAAATATTCATTCCTGCTTTCACTTGCGAACAAACTAACTGAATACCGCTGCTTCAGACTAAAATGTTTTTTCAAAAAAGTAAAAAGAAACAAACTCGATGGTAACACAACACACAGTATTGAGAAGATATTCATGCCGTAACTTTCCGTTGACCAGTCAGTAATTGTTTTTGGTATTTGAAAGTAATGGCCCCAGAACAGATTATGAACCTCAAACATTTTGAAAAAGCTACCACTATTCAGGTATTGAATAAAAAAGGTTATAAAAATGCCAATCAGTACGGGTAGTATTTTAACACCCAGTTCTTTGATGAAAACTTTAAAATTTCTGTTCAGAATTAGGAAATAAATGTCGGTAAGAATAAGCGCCATGCCAAAAATTAAAAACGAAGGACGACTTAGCGTAAATGCAATCATCCCAACAAAAAATACCCAGAATTTGTCTTTAAACAGTCCCCACAAAGCAATGGTCATTGTAAACATAAACGTAGATTCGCAATAGGGAATATAAAATGAAAAGACGGAGGGCAATGTCAATGCCAAAGCAAAAAGACTTAAGTGATCGACTTTCCCAAAATCTTCTGGAGATAAAAACAGGGATGACAAAATAATGATAGAGAATGCAAACAACAAATAATTAAGAATACTGATATATGGTGCCGGCAAATGAGATAATCGCCAAATAAACGGGAATAAAGGTGAAAAAGCATAAGTTCCAATTCCTGGCCATGTATTGTCCTTCCCATAAGAGTTTTCAGACATGTACTTAAAAAATTGAACATCCCAGTTAATAAAATTGGCTTCGTCGAGTGTAGTATACGGGTTATTTGTTTTTAAAATGACGGTAGTTTTTATGTTCTCGCCCGGATCGGAAGTATTGAGGTAGGTTATTGCAATTTTTCCAAGTGTCTTTTTGAAAATGGTTTCATCCTGAAGTAGTTTGAAAATGGTTATTCCAAGCAAGAAAACCGAAATAATAATGACAATTTTAGCATATAGAATTTTTCTCATAGTATTGCATCTGTTTGATAATAACCAATATTTTCCTCTTTGGTGTGATTTACTAAGCTGTCTTGGGCTAAAGTACAAATAAATATTTTAAAGTCTGTCTTTTAATGAGTTCCTGAATAGAAAAAATAGACCGCTGTTTACCTGGAAGAAACGATACGAAACCCCATATAATTAAAGCTGCGTTCCGGAGCTATGTATCGGCGGCGAGCAGAACGACAAAACTGGGCAATGAGGTTCCAGCCGCCACCGCGATATACGCGGTACTGGCCCGATGCAGGACCTTTAGGATTGGTTTGAGCCGTAGCTTTTTGCGAATAATTTTCAAACCAATCGTTGACCCACTCCCATGCATTTCCATGCATATCACATAATCCAAAGGCATTGGGAGCGAAACTCCCTACCGGCAGCGTTTTCTCCCGGTATTCTCCTTTCGGATTATTATTATATGGGAAATTCCCATTGTAATTTGCCTGAGAAGTAGTAAGATTTTCTCCTGTATAAAACGCTGTTGTGGTACCTGCCCGGCAAGCATATTCCCATTCTGCCTCGGTAGGTAGTCGACAGCCCACCCACTCGGCAAAGGCGGTAGCATCGAACCAACTCACATTGATTACTGGTCGTTTGCCTCTTCCCCAACCATTATCTTTAGGTTTGGTTCTGCCGGTGGCTTCACAAAATGCATCGTACTGCTCAAAAGTAACCTCGTATTTGCTCATCTTAAATGCACTTAGGCTTACCTGATGCTGAATTTCATATTCATTTCTGTCAAATTCACTCTTTGGACTGCCCATCATAAAGGTTCCTGCAGGAATTTCAACCCATTCGATGACCGGCCTAGTTTGTGCATTTGCAAACAACACTATACTCACCAACATTAAACTCAGAAAAATATTTCTCATATTATAACCTATTTTTGCATTGTTCTTTGGACAAAATTACTGCAACATACTCCAGACTTTTTAACTCTGCATAAACTCAAAATGGGGATTCCAAATAAATTCCGGAAGATATTGCCCGATTAACTTCCTGAAAATATCAGCCCTTCAAAATATTCACTCTCGGCGAAGCACTAACCTCTGGCTTGCCAATATATTGATGTATGTGCCTAAGATAATCATCAACACATATTTATTATAAGCGTAGTGGAAAATTTAAAAATACAAATAAACTTTATAAAGCGTTAAAATGACAACTATAATTTTCAACAATTAGTGAAAGTCATTTATAGTCTGGGCTGATTCACCGAAGTATTAAAAGCCGAAAGATCTTGATTTGAGATCAAACGACACGGCTGATTTCATTTAGCAGAAATTTGCCCGATAAACATTCTTTTTTGATTTTAATTGTTTCTTGCGGTATGGTTTGACGAACCTATCTGTTTAATCGTTTACTGGATGACGCCTTTGTAATTGACTGATCAAAATTTATCCTTTGTATTTTCTTTGATAGCTAAATCACCTCGGTTGATTCAATATTTTAAAGCTTTGGAATATAGTATTCAGATAATTATTTGTCACCTAAAAAAACCGCCATAATATTTTGTATTATAGCGGTTTGTGAATCTTTATTGTTGTCCTGTCAGGTCTCACCTAATCCTACACATAGTGGTGATAAACAGGCATATAATGTCTTGGCAAATCAGCAAGTCCACCTTCAAGTCCACCTCGAAAATTTCATTGCTATTCTTTTAAAAGAACTCATTTGCACAAAGTTAAGGATTATTCGGTATTTTTGATAATATAAACCAAAAAATGCTGAATAATGATACCTTCAATTGAAAATGGGCAAATAGCTACTCTTGAAAATCTGTTTCACTCTATTCAGACAAGATTAAATAATATTGAGTCCTGCGTGAGGAGTAATGTTGAAATCGAGAATAATGAAGAGGATTGTATGTCACCCATAAAGAGATTTGTTCTTGGGTATCCATACGATACCTCAGCAGCAATGCTTTTTAGCACTTTAGAAGAAATTAAATCGTTGGTGAATTTGATCAAAGAGAAAGAGAATTATATAAATGCAAAAGCTACATGGAGAACAGCACATGGCAATGAGAAATTAGCTAATAAGGTTCTTGCAGAGTTAAACTTTTACCATAATGAACTGAATCTTCTTTTACAAAAAATTGCGGATAGACATTCCAATATTCAACGATTCCTGCTCGATATTTCAAATGAAAAGATAGAAACAAACCTCAACTCAGAAGAACTTGGTGGTCTTTTGTATTTCCTATTAATACATCAGAAAGACATAGTTAATACTAATGCAAAAAGGGCTTGTGAAATATTGAGCAAGGTAATTACAACCACGAGATCCTCAACTCCAAGCAGTGCCAATTTATATAATTTGATGTTCCAAACACCTAAGAAAAAAAAGGTTATAGAATTTTGGCGAAAGAAATTCAATTCTTTTTATAATCACCCTTTAGTTGAAAAGACTAAATAATACTAATTTATTATCTTGATAATCAGTGCGTGATGTACACCTTGTACAACACTTGTATTCTTCTACAATGAAATCTTCGAAGTAATTTTGATTCAGCTAAAAACAGTGTTTAGCAGAGTTTGAATGTTAAATCAAAATTACAGAAATGAAAGAGCTTGATGAATTGTTAGAAGGACTTAATCGCCTTACAAAGGCCAATCAAAAGATTCTGGAAGAGTTAAAACAGATTCAAAATCCATCAGAAAAATGGCTTGATGTGACAGAAGCGTGTTCCTGGTTGAAATGCAGTACCCGTACATTGCAAAATTACAGAGATAAAGAAATGTTGCCTTTTTCCCAGATAGGGGCAAAAATTTACTTTCGTCTGAGTGACCTGCAAGATTTTCTAAACTGTCATAATACTAGCCCAAATGCAAAATGAAACTCCACAGAAGTTTACTGTCTTTAAAAATCATAGTGAACCCGTTTTTGAAGTTACCCTTGCAAAAATCATTGAGGTTATTGTTAGGGGTACTTTTAAAACGCAGGTAGAAAATGTTCGTCGGTTATTAGCAGAAGGAAAAAGTAAGGAAGCACAGCAAACAAAAATGAGTCTGGATGCAGTCACATTTGCAGGAGTCTTTAGTACACGAAGAAAGGAAGAATTTCTAACTTCATATAGCCAGATAATTGTCCTCGATTTTGACAAGCTTGACGGTGATATTCTTAAAAATAGTATAGCGCAAGTTCAAAAAATCGAATATACTCATTGTTGCTTTATTAGCCCTTCTGGCAAGGGAATAAAAATACTTGTAAAGATCAATTCTTTTAGCGAACACCATAAAATTGCTTTTGATCAGGTTGCTTCATATTATGAGAACCTTCTTAATTTAAAAGCTGACCGTTCAGGTTCAGATATAACACGGCTTTGTTATGTATCATTTGATCCTAAGCTTTATTTCAATGAGGAAAGTGCGGTATTTCACGTTAAAACAATAACGTGTGATTCTCAACCCAATATCGCGCAATCCAATAATAGTATAGCTTCCGTTGAAAAATACAAATATGCAGTTAAGTTCACAGAAAGGGTAGCTAAGTTTGAAGAAGGCAAAAGAAACAATTTTGTATATTCTCTTGCATTTGAATGTAAAAAACTTGAAATAGATATTGAAGAAGCAAAAGGTTTTATCCTTCATGATTTTGGTTATGATAGGCATGAAATAGAAAATACTATAAAAAGCGCATACAAAAGAAATATTGAAACATTTGACAAAACAAAACAATCAGTTTTTAGTATCAATTACTTGACTTCTATGAGGTTTAAGCCAAAGTCTAAAATTGATGAACGAGTTTTATTTGAGGTTATATTGATTAAACATCTGAAATACCGGAAGCCATTTTATTATTCGCGTGCAGCCATTCAGAAGGAGTTAGGAATTAATAAGGATAGAGTAAAAACCATAATTAACAAATTTAGGGAAATTGGCTTTTTGAGAACCTCTATTCAACGTTCATTAATGGATGGAAGGCCAAGACAAGTAACTTATTTTGAAGTTATACCAGAAAAGGTGTCTGATGCTATTGACGAACTAATGGTATCGGGAGACGAATTGAAGAACAAGCTTTTACCACTTTTGAAATCCAATCAAAGCATTGATATAGGTTATAGTTACCAAGAATAGGAAACATTTCACATTTGGAGGAAATCCGCCAATAAAAGAAATTCATTATCATCCTTAAACTACCCCTAATTATTTCTTGAATCACTCTCGAAATTATTGGCCATTGGCATTCAATTATTATTGGCCATTGGCATTCAATTATTATTGGCCAAAAATCTTCAATAATCGTTTGAAGAAATCTGACTAAAATTAATGGCAGTTTTCTGTTGGCTATTATTGGCTGAAATCCGCCAATAGAAAAACGAAGAAACATGGACTTTTGGCTATTAGATTCGCTGATTTTAATCTAAATCATTTGATCAAGTAAAATACTATCGACTGTAATTTCAACTTTTTCTAAAGAGTTAATGAGTCAATTAAAAAATACTTGTAGATGTGAGAGCTGAAAAACATTTGCAATGTTGAATATCTACACCAAATTGAATTGTCAATTTTCAGAATAGTGATCCAGCGTAATTTGAATTTTTTTTAGGAAAAATTTCAGGGTCAGTTTACAAATGCACACTTGTCCCTGTGAATCCCATACGCCTTTGCCTTGATTTCTGAAATACCCGGAGGGGTATCAAAGTTTGTGATTTTTTCAGCAGCAGATTTAATAGTTAAGTTACTATTCTTCCTCCTTACATCCTTCACCCCCACCTATCCTTGAACTGCATAAGCAGCAGTTGTGATGAGTATTAACTTTTAAATCTTAAAGCTATGGTAACGATTGTTGATTGCGTTAAAAGAACAAATCATGAAGGAAGTGAATTTGTTGCCTTCATTTTGCAAGGTGAACTTGAAGTATTGACCAGCAAATCAGGGAACATGTATGTTTCAGTAAGGAAAGCCAGTATTCCGTCAACTTTGGATTTGGATAATGCCAAAATGATGATAGGAAAAACGTTGCCCGGAACAATTGAAAAGATTGAATGTAAGGCATTTGAAATTGTAAATTCTGAGGGCGAATTAGTCTATGTTAATCATCGCTGGCAATATGTTCCTGAAATCAATTCCACAGAGCAGCATCAGGAGCATTTTATGGAATTAGAAGAATTGGAAACTGAAACAGCCTGAATTATACAATGCTTGGCCATTGAGCTGAGCATTGTTTAAATTTTTCTTTAATCGCTTTCACGACATTAATTTTTGATCTTTAGTTTTATTAAGATTGAATCTTTAATCCGGGTGAGATTACATTTCAAAACTTAAATCTGCGCATGTAAACCACTCTTTGCATAGGTATATTCTTCCATTTCTATTCCAATGACAAACATCTTCCATTTATAATATACCTCATTAAATAAAACTTTAAGCATCACCTCAATTTCTGCTGCCCTGAATTAATCCTGAAAACAAGTTCATTAAAAATATTAACCGTAGGGCAGCAAGGGTTAAGAGTGTGAAATACCCCAATAATTATTAAAACCGAATACTATGAGAGTCATTAATTACCTCATTTTCATTTATAGTATAGCCCTTTTGTGTTTTTCCTGTGCGCCTAGTCCTGAGGATAGTAGTTATCCACCTGAATCCGGGAACTTTATTGCAATTGGTTTCTGGCATGGGATAATCCTTCCACTTGCTGCCCTTGGGAAGATACTGGGTATGAATATTGGCCTTTATGATGCTGGTAAAGATGTGTTCAGCTATTGGTTTGGATACATATTTGCCTTGCTGTTTTATGCAAGATTGATCCAATTTGTTTGGGTTCAAATAAGGCTAAGTAGGGAGGTGAAATAGCACTCTTCCACATGCTGCCCCTATGAGATATTAGCTAATGGCACATCAGTTAAATCAAGTTTTCCACTGGATTTTTTGTCAACGTTTTTTGAGACGGTTCTTCTTGTTGATGTGTCAATGTGTTAAAAAGTACCACTGAAAAAATGGAAAAGAAAGGGTGATCTGAACAGGATTTGCCCTTTTTTATTTTCATCAGATCACTGATGATCTGTCAATTAATCTATTCTCTCAGGGGAAACTGATAAAGGACACCTCAACGTGCATACTACTACAACTGCTGCCCTCGTGAAATCTTTAAAACAAACAATCACTTAATATTTTAAATATGGAAATTAGAAAAGCTCAAAGGAAGCAGGCTAAGATTAAGCTTGCTTTACAAGGCCCAAGTGGTGCTGGAAAGACAACATCAGCACTATTAATGGCTTCTGGTATTACAGAATGGTCAAAGATTGCTGTAATTGACACCGAAAACCACAGTGCAGATTTGTATGCCCATCTTGGGGACTATTCTGTGCTGCAACTCTCCAAACCCTTCTCTCCTGAACGGTATATTGAAGCTATTGAAACCTGTGAAAATGCAGGGATGGAAGTTATCATCATTGATTCCATTACTCATGAATGGGATGGAAGTGGTGGTATTCTTGATGTTCACGGGAATATGCTTGGAAATTCATTTACCAACTGGGCTAAAATGACACCAAGGCACAATGCTTTTGTACAGAAAATCCTTGAATCTCCCTGCCACATCATTTCAACCATCAGGACTAAAACTGATTATACACTTTCTGAAAAGAATGGTAAAATGGTACCTGAAAAAGTGGGATTGAAAGCCATACAGAGGGAAGGTGTCGATTATGAGTTTGCCATTGTCTTTGACTTAGACATCAAACATTTTGCTACTGCCTCAAAAGACCGGACTGGTTTATTCATGGATAAGCCTGCCTATGTAATCAGTTCTAACACTGGTAAAAGGATTCTTGACTGGTGTAATGCCGGAACTTCATTGGATGAGGTTATTAAACAGGTGCAGCAAGCAAAGGATGTGGTTGAACTGAGAGACATTCTGAAACTATACCCTGAGTATAGACCTCAAATTGAACCTCTGGCAATCAAAAAGAAAGAGGAATTACATGCTGTTATTATTAACCAAACTAAAATCGGTGGAAATGGAATTGATAAAGGTAAAACCAAATAACAGGCAGCAACTCAATATTATTCCTGCTACAACTGCTGCCCAAGAAGAGTTGCGAATAAGTTCTGATGTACATTTTATGGCAGCAAATACAGAAATCATCAACATTGATGAAATGCGAAAAAGACATAACATCCCTGTGTTTGCAAAGGACAATGAAAGCACTATTTCACATCAGGAATTTGTGGAAACCATCAATTATGTCGCTGAACAAATTTTTGGTGGAGAACAAATTTTGAAGCCTGCTGTAAGGGTATCTCATCCTATTAAAGGAAGGATTCCTTCTGCTGTAGGTAAACCTGCCAAAGAGCTGCTGGAGCATGAAAAAACGCTCTATTTTGAAAGAATGGCCTTTGCCATTGAAATACCTTCGATCAATGATAATGTTGCAGGAAATGGTTTGAATTTGACCCTTGGAGGGGTGAGGGCTTACAATCTTGAAAACCTTTATTCCCGGAAATCTGAAGAAAGGTTTAAGCTGTTCATCGGGTTTAAAAATAAGGTTTGCTGCAATCTTTGTATTTCAACTGATGGCTTTAAATCAGATGTCAAAGTCAGGACTATTGCTGAACTGGCACAACAAGCATACAGCCTGTTTGGCGAGTTTAATGTTTACCGTGAAATTGAAAAGTTCATCAATTTGCCGGATACCATTATTTCTGAAAGCCAGTTTGCTCAGATTGTTGGCAGGGCAAGGTTATTTCAGAATATGCCTTTCAAGGACAAGAAGGATTTACCAGCATTTCCTTTGATGGATTCACAAGTCAATTTGGTTGTGAAAGATTACTATTCCGATAAATCATTCTGTAAAGATGATTCAGGAAACCTGAACCTTTGGAAGCTATACAACCTGTTTACAGGAGCAAATAAAATGAGCTATATTGATTCATTTTTGGACAGAGGAGTAGGATGCCAAAGCTTTGTGAATGGATTATATGAGGCCATTGGCGTAAACAAGTATCATTGGTTTATCAATTGATTGATATGACAAGAACCATTCTGTTTTATTTGAATGGTTCTTGTTTTGTTTTTTAATCGGTGATTATTATTGGAGATATGGGCGGAAAAATGATTTTCAAGATTCATATTATTCCTCAAACCCAGAATTGAAAAAATCTTTCAATGAAATATTCATAGCTTTCAGGACTTTTAAAAGGCTGCTGAATCTTAAATCAGAGCCTTTTTCATATCTGCCATATTGCGCTCTTGGTAATTCATTGTCAAAGGCAAATTGCTCATAATTGGCATACCCCTGTTCTTTTCTGACTTCTTTTAGCCTTTTGCCAAGATTTTCTAACTGAGATTTAGTATAATCATCATCCTCTGCCATACGACAAAGAAAAATCAATTACACCTGAAATATTACCACTAATATGATACTACTATAAAGTGGTTTTCGTAATTTTAGTCGACTTAAAAGCGATGTCTTGTTCTAATTAATAAACAAGGCGTATAGCCCTCGCTTTACTTTTTATTTACATTCATCTTGGGCTGAGGTGACCAAACTCCTAAGAATATGAATAATGATTTAACTTTTACATTAATAAATACCCAGTGTTGGATTTTCCTTGAATTAAGCGCAGCAGCAATATATCTTTTGGATACAATTGTCATACCTATTTTTTACGTCTTCATTTCTGCAATAATACCGTTTTATGTTGGAAAAAAAAGACAAATTGGATTTGGCTGGTCATGGTTGTTTTCAATTACTATGTCACCGATTTTGGGCTTAATTGTGATATTTTTAAGTAAAAAATTATCAGAAAGGCCACCTTCTAAATCAAAAGTTAAAGTACTTATAGGGCGCATACTTATAATCATAGCAGTATTTTCCGTTGTAATGAACTTTAGTTATTTGCTTCAAAATATATATTCCATAATGAGTACCGCAGCTTATTTTTCTCTGGGAGTTTACTTAATTGGATTAGGAAAGGGGAAAGTGTATAACAAAAAATACGTCTTACCATCTAATAATTCAGAAGTTGATAAGCTTGGATTTTCAAGCCATAAGGATATGAATTATAAGAACTCGTCATTTAAAATTAGACTGAAAAAGATAAATGGGAAAGTTCGAGTATATATTTATATAGTCTTATCACTATTTATTGGATTTTTTCTTGGATGGTATTACAAATTGCCAAATGGGAAACTGTATGAAATTCTGTTAGACAAAGAATCAAAATGGAGAAAAGATTTGACTCTTGAATTTGCGAAAAAGTCAGAACCTTTCTTTTCAAATGAGTACTTTTCCTTTAACTGGTTGGCTTTTATTTTAGTTAGCGTTGCTTGCTTATTTTGTTTGATGTCAATAGACTACTTTAACCTTTGGACTAAAGCCAAAGAGAAAGTTAAGTCTCTAATGGAAAAATAAGTTTTATTAATGAAGCAAATCCAACTTATTCACCAAGAAACAGATTCAGAATGTTTTGAAACCCTAAAATCTTGTATCATTGAGGATAAGGTTTTAAAAACGTGGAGAATTGATAAAGATACATTGCTGCATAAACTACCTGAAAAAGTGGTTAACGAATTTCTTGATTTTTTGGGTTCAGATGTTCAATTCAGGCAGCAAATGTTGTATATGATAAAATCAGGCTCATTAGTGATTACCTGTAAAGAGGACTAAATAATATTTCAGGACAAAGCTTTCAAGGAAAAGCTTTTGAAGAGTTCGAATTAAAGAGCTGTAATTAAGTTCTATACAACCTAAATAAAAATTTTAAAAATAATGAAATGACAAAATCATCTAATCCTGCTTTTGGTACTTTTGTGGTTCTTATTGTAGCCCTTTTATTATTCGGAGCAATTAATATTGGATTTAAGTATCTGTTTAATTGGATATTTGAACTTGATAAGCTTTGGTTTATTATTGGTGCCTTTGTTCTT
The DNA here is from genome assembly GCA_963676535.2 of Prolixibacteraceae bacterium. Taxonomy (GTDB): domain Bacteria; phylum Bacteroidota; class Bacteroidia; order Bacteroidales; family Prolixibacteraceae; genus Aquipluma. The sequence continues at coordinate 44,727 of CAXXKQ010000020.1, forward strand.
TCAGGAATAGGCAGAAATGTTTTTCTTATTATCGCAGAGTTCATTTTATTGATCTGTTTGTCTATTTCTGGAAGTGGTAAGGTTGTTCCAATTCTTACCATTTTATCATTAATTAATGGAGGAATACTTGGTTACTATGTTTGGACTGCAAAACCTGATTATACAGGCTTGGAAATTTTTGGTGCAATTATCCTGACCATAGGAGTTGCGGCAATTACTTCTGGTCTTGGTGATGGGATTAGGTATTCAAATCAGATATAGTTAGGTTTCAGCACTTCTTGCCTTTCAACTGTTAGTAAGTATTCTTAATCTTTTCCATATCATTAACAACTGACTTATCTAAAATCCTTGCATATTTTTTGGTCATTGCCAGAGATGAGTGTCCAAGCATCTTCGAAACATTCTCCATTGACATTTGGTTTCCAAGGGTCACCGTGGTTGCAAAGGTATGACGGGCAACATGACTGGTTAATTTTTTCTTGATGCCACAGAGGTCTGCAATCTCTTTTAAATAGCCATTCATTCTTTGGTTGCTTGGTACTGGTAAAAGTGTTCCTTCTATTTTGCATTCAAGATCATTTTTGTATTTTTCAAGTATTCTTTCTGCTGCTGGTATGACTGGAATAATACATAAGTTCTTTGTTTTCTGACGTTGTTTTCTGATCATTTTTGAGCCATCATTTTCAATTGAAATGTCTCCTTCCTGAAGTGATTTTACATCACTAAATGCTAGTCCTGTGTAGCAACAAAACAAAAACACATCTCTAACTTTTTCTATACGCTTAATTGAAAATTCTTTATTCGAAATTTTAGCAAGTTCATCTGATGTTAAATATGGTTTGTCAACATCATTGAAGCTGAATTTTGTATTTTTAAATGGGTTATCTACTATCCATCCATTATTTAATGCTATCCTGATTATTTTCCCAAGATTCACTAAATACTTGATAGTAGTATTGTGCTGGCATTTATTTTTGTTTAGCCAAAATTCATAATCCACTAAAAACTTGTGGTTTACATTTCTGAGATCAATTTCATTTACTCTATATTCTTCTTTCAGAAAGGATTTAAGATGATTTAAGGATGTATTATAACGGGCTAGTGTTTTTGGTGCATATTTCTTTCCTACCAATTCTTCCAATTTCTTGTTATGATCTATATGTGCTTCAACCAAACCCTGACAAGCCTTATTGATGCCTAAAATCTCATTTTTTATTTGATCAACGGAAAGAGGAATCCCACGGATTTCATATTTCCTTTCAATTTCAGTGATTTGATTTCTAATTTCTTCTAACCGATTATTTACCTTATAGGCTTTTCTGGATTTACCTGCTGCTTTTTCAGTAGCGGTACTCCAAGATGTCTCTTCCACACTTACATTGGCAGCAAATTCAGCTCTGTGTTTATCCAGCGTTAAACGGCAGTAGATAGGACATTCCCCATTTGAAAGTTTTTTACCCCGTTTAATGTAAAATAATGTTGAAAATCTTCTCATAATTCATTGTTTTTTAGAAATGTAAAAATATCCGGTTCTAACTGCATTTTAAAATGCAAAGTGCTGAATAACAATGAATAAGAGTGAAGGAGGTGGACTTGGTGAGAAATGTAACTTAGACCCCTTTTAGTCCACCTTTTTTCTTTCTTCGAGGTGTACTTGTCTGCTTTTGATTGCAGAATGATTAAACTGTAATGCTTTAAAAAACAGTACCTTGCAGTGATTTGCAAGGTACTTTGTTGTCCTGTCAGGTTTCGAACCTGAACTCTTCTGATCCAGAGTCAGACGTGTTGCCAATTACACCACAGGACAATTTTCAATAAATAAAACAAATTTCAATTTGCCAAGGCTAAAATCGTTTGTTTTTTTGTTGACCCACTAAGGCTCGAACTTAGACTCTACTGAACCAAAATCAGTTGTGTTGCCAATTACACCATGGGTCAATCCTTGTGTTGTCCTTTCTTTAAAGACGGTGCAAAAATATAAAATTTATTTTTCCGGCATCAATTTTAAGGGTAATTTTTAATTCACTCAAAATATCATCTGATACTGACTTAAAAATTAAAAAATAAATCATTGTCCCTGTTATATCTGTAAGTCTTTCAGCCAATTTTCAATACATTATTTTACGGTGGGAAGATAATCTGGTTTCTTCTTTCAGGTTCAATCTACTCCTGAAAATTTAGATGACCAGACAATTATCCGGAGAAAGGGATAGCTGAAATTCGAATCGGATAATTGCAGCATGCTTTTTTATAGCAGGATGACACCATTCGTCTCGAATATCAGATAAAAAAAATAACCAATTGTTTGTTGCTAATTCTGATTTATAGTTGACTCAGGCTGCAACAAAATATTTTAGTCAGAGTATAGTTATTTCAACACAGTAATTGCAAAAGATACCCTATATGAAAGAGTTTTTTCAGGAAAACAAAAAAATTGCAAAAACCATCAATAAGGTGGCTGGGTTGGCTAATTATTTATGGGAAAAGGGTTGGGCCGAACGAAATGCAGGAAATATTTCCGTGAATTTATCAGACATTATGCCTGTAATTGAATTTGAACTGGATAATTTTCCTGTGTTCCAGCTTGACCGGAGTTACGATGCCCTCGCTAACCTTTATTTTTTTGTGACTGGAACCGGAAAGCGTATGCGCGATTTGGCTATCAATCCGATGAAGAATGCCTGTATCATCAAAATGAATAAAAATGGAAATGCCTACCACATTATTTCCATGAAAAAGCGCAATCTGTATAATTTCAGACCGACTTCCGAATTACCGACGCATTTGGCTGTACACAATCTATTGGTCGGAATTGGTTCCAAAAACAAGGCCGTTGTGCATACCCATCCAAACGAACTGGTTGCCATGACTCAGATCCCTAAGTTCCAAAATGCTGAAATACTGAATAAAACCCTTTGGGGAATGCACCCGGAAGCTTTCGTATTTGTGCCGCGGGGCGTTTTTTTGGTTCCTTATATTTTGCCCGGAAGCCATAAAATTGCCGACGCAACCATCGAAGGGTTCAAAAATGGACACGAAGTCGTAATTTGGGAAAAGCATGGCGCATTTGCCATTGGCGAAACCGCTTTAGATGCGTTTGACATGATTGATATCCTGTCCAAATCGGCTCAAATCTGGTTTATGACCAAACAGGCTGGAAATGAACCTGAAGGATTAAATGATGAGCAACTAATGGAATTAAAGGAAGCTTTTTTGAAAAAGTAGAGGAAAGGGGAGTTGATTGTTTTCGTGTTTTTTAAGGTGTTTTTTATTTTTGAGCATAGAGTTTTCGGAGTAATTTCCGACCCCTTGATCTGATTCCGGGTGAGCCGTGAAGTTCCATTTCGTGTTCAATTAATCCGATTAATTCTCTGGTAAAACCAGGTTCTTTTTGTGCAATATTAAACAGGATTTGCATGGCATGAACACGAACGGCAATCTCCTCGACGGTATTTGTAAATATGTTAATGCTGAAATCCAATAACAAGGCAATATTTTCTTCCGGAATGGAGTGAAGGCTGAGTAGTTTCAGCAAATGTCTTTTTTTGCCAGAATTCTGCGTTGTCATCAAAAAGCGGGTCATTACCGGAAAGTATGGAAGAACAAGCTCTGGATGAAGGTCGTGTACTTTTTCGACTATCCAAACGGCCCGGTAGTTCTCCGATTGGTTGTCGTCCAAGGCAATCTTCACCAACATATCCAGATATTCCGGGTGGTTGGAAATGTGACAAACGATCACGTTGAGGTTTTCCCAGGAATGAATCAACGATTGGAGCTCATTTTCGTTCATAATCGATCAGCTTTGTACCCGTTTCAATTTTGAATTAAAGATAGTTTTTTCCCTTCTTTACAAATTCAAATTATTACAGGGAAGAAAGAAAATGATCGAAGTTTCTTGTGCAATAATTATTAACGATTCAAAAATTTTGGCTGTTCAGCGTGGGCCCAAAAGCAGTAATCCATTGAAGTGGGAATTCCCCGGCGGAAAAATTCAGCCAAATGAAACTGCCGAACAATGCATTGTGCGGGAGATTGAAGAAGAATTAAATGTAACGATTGGGCTTTTATACAAACTCGAATCTGTTGACTTTGATTACGTGACAAAGCAAATTAAACTAATCCCTTTTGTGTGCCGGATGATTAAAGGAGAAATTTTATTGACCGAGCATATCGCAAAACTCTGGTTCGATCTAAACAATTGGAAGACTCTGGACTGGAGTGCTGCAGATTATGAGTTAATCCTGAAAAATCAGGAAAAACTGAATCAAATGGTGCGGGAGATTAAAAGTTAAGTTTCCTGTAAACTATCGGATAAGATGGGGAAAAATGAGTGCAAATGCCACGAAAACGGCCGTCCAGCTAAGAATTGACAAAACCATGTAAGGCTTTGCAAATTTATGTTTCGAATAATATTTATTCAGCAGAAATGCGCCAATAGGAATACTCAAAACAATCGGCGACAAAATGATGATTCCTGGCAACCCAAATTTGGCTCTGAAGGTTGCAATCAACCTGTTCCGGCGCGAAAATACCTGTTCTCCGGTAACTCTTTTGCGCCAGCCCATTAACTGCCGGTACTTTATACGGAGTGAGACAGGCAAACATTTCCTCAGAAAGGTTTTAATGTGATGAAACCTCCTGATTGCAAAGCCACTGAAATGGTAAAAAAAGAAAAACCCGGCAATTCCGCCAAGGGTGACCGAAATAAGGGTTTGTTCAAAATTCAACCCAATTAAAACGGCATAAGGAAAGGTTAAAACATATTTTACAGTTGCCAGCAAAAATACCTGAATGATTTTCAATACCGCGATCATAAAACTCCTCCGACTGATAAATTTCCGAAATAGAACGGCAAATGTCGGTAAAAAGTTGTTTGAACGCTCCTTTAGTTGCCTGATTTTTAGGTTTGTTAAGGATTTTTAAGGTTTAACTTTTGGCATGTTTTGTTAACAAGTTCTGAATTGACCAGTTGGCGCGGGTTCTATTAGTCTATTTACTTAACCACCCGTAAATCAGGCCCAAACTAATTATTCCTAAAATAAGCAGATAGCTATAAATATTTCCAAAATTTAACGTCCAACCCATCATTCTCGAGCGCTTGGGGACAACAATCCGTTGATCTTTCGGATTGAAATAGAAGATTCCCCATTTGTAGTTGGTCGGATCATCGATCATCCGGTCGTTTTCGAATTGATCAAAATTGGTTTTCATTTTAAAGCGGGTATTTTGATAGTTATATTCCCGGAATATTGATTCCCCGTATCTTCCGGTAAAGATCGAGTGCATACAAATCGGTCATTCCTGAAACAAAATCGACCACTGTCTGTATCTTTTCGTATATTGATTGGTGGGTTTCCCTGTACTGATCGGGTATAAGCATCAGGATTTTTCTGGAGAACACGGCATCGGGGTTCAGAACGGCTTCAATAAAAACTTCCAATAGTGTTCCGATGATCTGGTATCCCGAAATTTCAATTTCGACAACCGAACGATCGTTGTAAATATCCCTGACACTGATTTTTTTAATCGACTGGATAGCCGACAACGAAGTTTCAGGTACGTGATCAATTAACGGTTTCTGGAATTCGCCAGATAAAATTTCATTTTGTTTTTTCGTGAAAACATCCACACACTGCTTCACCAGTTTCCCGATAACACTGGCCCGCAAATAGGCAATCTGCTCATTGGGATCGGACACCAGGTTGAGGGTTTCATTAATGCGGTTAATTTGTCTGGCTTCTGTTTGCGTGTCAAAAAATTCCATCAGCAACGAGCGTGTCTGGTCAAAACTGTGAATTTTTAGTTTATGGGCATCCTCCAAATCCATAAGCTGGTAGCAAATGTCATCGGCTGCTTCAACCAAAAATACCAGTGGATGCCGAACGAATTTAGCCGGGTCATCGCTGACCTGTACTAGCTCTAACTCATGTGCAATACGGTTAAAAATCTGTTTTTCCGATTGAAAAAATCCAAACTTTGGCTTGGTGGTGAGCATCGATTCAAACGGATATTTAACGATAGAGGCCAGCGTGGTGTAAGTGAGTGCAAATCCACCCTCGCGACGCCCGTTAAACTGGTGACACAGTAACCTGAACGCATTGGCATTGCCGTCGAATTGGGTAAAATCTTTCCACTGTGATTCGTTTAAGTCGTTTCTTAACAGGGAATCAGCATTTTTTCTGAAATACTGTGCAATGGCTTCTTCGCCCGAATGCCCGAATGGCGGATTTCCCATATCGTGGGCCAGGCAAGCAGCCGAAACAACAGAGCCAATTTCTTGGAACAAAGGATTCCCGATTTCCATTCCTTCACTTTCGGCATTTTCAGCGAACATGCTGCCGAGCGAACGGCCAACGCTGGCCACTTCCAAGCTGTGTGTTAACCGATTGTGAACGAATATGCTTCCAGGAAGCGGAAATACCTGGGTTTTGTTTTGCATCCGACGAAAAGGCGAGGAAAAGATAATTCGGTCGTAGTCACGCTGAAACTGTGTCCGGCTGTGTTTGATGTCAGCAGTATATTCCTCCTGCCCAAGGCGTGTTGTCGATAAAAGGCGGTTCCAATTCATAAAAGCTAATTTGAAGTAAAAATAACTTTTCTTCCTGATTTGATTAAAAGGTCTGAGTCCGGTAATTATTCATTTCCTTGTCGGCTTTTCGGGCGTTTGGATAACACTGATCAAGCAATAACCAAAATTTTTCACCATGATTTTTCACAACTGTATGAACCAATTCATGAAGCAGCACGTAATCGATCAGGTGTTCAGGAACACGCATCAGGTGAAGATTCAGGTTGATGTTATTGGTCGACGAGCAGCTTCCCCAGCGGGTTGAAGCGTTTTTGATACTCACGTTTTGGTATTTGAAGCCATATCTGTCAGCCAGTTCCTTTAGTCGTTTTGGTAAGTAGACTTTTGCCTCCCAACGCATCACATCAATTAATGTTTTTTTGATGAATTCCTGAACTTTGGGAAGTTCGTGGTTCACCTTTTCGGGAATGAAAATCTGGATAACCCCGTTGCCAACCCGGTTGTAAACCCGGTCGGTATTGCCTTTGGTGATGGCGAGTTTGTGAAATCTGGTTTTAAAACAACTTTCCGGTGCAAAAATTGTTAAACCAGCATGTATCCTGGATTGTTGTTTCTGTATCCATTCGGTTTTTGATTCGACAAACCGGATGGCATCACGGTAAAGGACTGAAGGAGGCATGGAAACCACAATTTCACCCCCGGATTTTATGCTTAAACGGATTCTGTGCGATCGTTCGTTAATAGTAAATGAAACCGGCCCAAGTTGTTCAATATTTATGTATTTTGTACTCATTCAATCCATATCGAATAATTGGCTAAAGTAATCAAACCAAAATAACTAATCTTATGGAACAGAACAAACGATTTGAAGTTTTTGGAACCTTAACGAAAACAGAAACTGTTTTTACAATCGATCAGAAAATTCTTCCCGGAACTTTAGTATTTGAAGCGCTGATGCCCTTCCCTGGCTATTATTATGATACTCCTGCAAGTGCAAAACCTGTATATTTGTATCTGGCCCTTGAAGAACAATATCCTCTCGAAGATATTTTGCGGGCCTCGCAAAAAGTTCAGTTCGATTTTAATGCTCCCTTTGATGCAGGGAAAGGATTTTTGCAGATTTATGACGCAAAATACAATGTTATGCGTGTCAGGCATCTGAAAGATTATAACCTACTTGACAAGCTACAACGATCATTCTCCGAAAATGGGATCAAATTTTTGCAGAAATCAAAGAAATACAAAGACGAACTCGTCAAGATCAGAATTATTAAGTTTTTCTCGTTTGAAGAAGTTGCTGAGAATATTTATCTGGACACCCGGGAGGAGCATCATGCTTACCTCGAAATTCCCAGACATCTGAGTTGGGAAGAGTTCGAAAAAGTTACCAATAAAGTGAAATACAATTGGGACGAGAGTAAATTTGACGCAGCAAAGGGTGCATTTTATCATCAGGGCGAGTTGCACGAAGTTGTGCGTATCTATTCGGATAAGATTAGCCCGAACTATTTGGAAGAACTCCGGAAATTGTACCTTGAAAAGATTAAATAATGCGCCGGATATGGCATTTCGGATTGAACGACTTCTGCATCGCAAACAGAAGCCGTTCTTTTTTTGATGTTCCGAAACATGCCCTTGCAGCACAGTGCAGGATTGTGATTTAGGTACTAAATTGTATTTTTATTGAATCCTAAACGATATTTATTAACTCGAATTTATTTAACCTAAACGGCATCAAATGAAGAAATTAATTTTGTTTACCCTTTTACTGGCCGGACTTTTTCAAAGCGCCAGCGCACAGAAAAAACTTTTCACCGAGACTGAAGATCAAAAAAAAGAACGAATGGCCTGGTGGGTCAATGATCGGTTCGGAATGTTTATTCACTGGGGATTATATGCGCTTCCGGCCCGGCACGAATGGGTGAAAAATCAGGAAAGACTCACTGATGAAGCCTACCAGAAGTATTTTGACAATTTTAATCCGGATATGTACGATCCACACGAATGGGCCAAAATGGCTAAGGCTGCAGGGATGAGATACGCTGTGATTACTTCGAAACACCATGAAGGATTCTGCCTGTTCGATTCAAAATTTACCGATTACAAAGCCACAAAAACTGCCTGTGGAAAAGATCTCCTCAAAGAATGGGTGGAAGCTTTTCGGGCTGAAGGTTTGAAAATCGGATTCTATTACAGCCTTATTGACTGGCATCATCCGGATTTTACCGTTGACCGTGTCCATCCGCAACGCACCGATGATAAAGCGAAGCTTGCTGAACTCAATAAAAACCGGGACATGAATAAATACCGCGAATACCTGCACAACCAGGTTCGCGAATTGCTAAGCAATTACGGTAAAATTGATATCCTTTGGCTCGACTTTTCTTATCCGGGCGAAAATGGGAAAGGTGCAAAAGACTGGGATTCAGAGAAGCTTCTGAAAATGATTCGACAGCTTCAGCCAGGTATCATTGTTGACGACCGGCTCGATCTGAAAGATTACGAAGACGGCTGGGACTTCACCACCCCAGAGCAATACAAAGTGTCGAAATGGCCTGAAGTGAACGGCAAAAAGGCCTATTGGGAAACCTGTCAGACATTCAGCGGATCGTGGGGGTATTACCGCGATGAACACACCTGGAAAGATACTAAGCAATTATTGGTTTTGCTGATAGAATCGGTGAGTAAAGGCGGAAATTTACTTTTGAATGTGGGGCCAACCGCCCGTGGAACATTCGACGAACGTGCACAGTCTGCCTTATCAAACATGGGCAGTTGGATGAAATACAATAGTCGCTCAATTTATGGCTGCACACAGGCTCCTGATGAGTTTAAAATTCCTGATAACAGTTTGCTGACTTACAATCCGAAAACGAACCGGCTCTATGTTCATTTGCTTGATTACCCGTTGCAAAATTTCAATTTACCCGGGTATGCCGGAAAAGTTAAATATGCGCAGTTTCTTCACGATGCTTCCGAAATTAAAATGTCTCAGCGGACAGAGCACGGTATGAAAGAAGGCGAAAGCTCCGGAAATCTGAACCTCAGTTTGCCGGTTACTAAACCAAACGTGGAAATACCGGTTATCGAACTGATTTTGAAATAAACGATTGATATTTGCACAAATGAAAGCGGTTCCGAGTCAGATCGGTACCGCTTTTTTTGACTAATCGGAGGAGGAATGTGAATAAATGAAAAAAACCATATCTTTAAATTTTGTTTGTAAACATTACAATAAGCTTAACTTTGTTTCCAGAGCTAAAACTTAAACCAACCGACTTATGAAAAAATTGATTCCAATATGGATTGCAATCGTTTTGCTTCTGAATATTACGATAAAACTGGATGCCCAGTCACTGCAAATCAATGAGAGTGAATATTTCGAAAAACAAGGACTGAATGTGATGGTGTTTTTCGATATTTATCCTGAAGGTCATCAGGGAGCGGTAGGAATTATCCAGAACGGGACGAGGATTGCCACTAATGGTGACCTGAGACTTGAGCCCACTCCGGGGCAATGGCAGCCTATCCCAAAGGTTGGCAAACGCACAGTTGACCGCGCCAAAAATGAAATCAGCGTAAAATGTACTTATCCCGATTCAAGTATCAACCGCAAAGGATTTAACCCGGTTGAGTATCCCGATCTGTATTTTACTTATCAGGTCAGAGTGGTTGGCGAAGGCAATAAGTTCCGCATTCTGGTCGATTTGGACAAACCACTTCCGGCAGGATGGGAAAAGAAAGTTGGGTTTAATTTCGAGTTGTTTCCCGCGCTTTTGTATGGCAAAAGCTGGTATCTGGATAATCAATCTGGAATTTTTCCAACTCAGGCCAATGGACCAATGGAAAAGGATGTGGACGGTAACTGGCAGGCTTTCCCAATGGCTTCAGGCCAGAAACTGACGGTTGCTCCCGAGACCGCGGCTCAAACCATGATCATTGAAAGCAAAGGCCAGCCACTTCAACTGATGGATGGTCGTTTCTACCACAACAACGGCTGGTTTGTGGTGCGTTCGCTGGTCACTCCGGGCAAAACAAAAGGAGCCATTGACTGGGTAGTCGATTGTAATGTACTCCCAAACTTCCTTTCAAAACCAGTGGTGCATGTCAGTCAAATCGGTTATCACCCTAATCAGCAAAAAATAGCAGTTATCGAGGTGGATAAAAATGATCCAAAACTTGAAAAGGCGAGTTTGCACCGTATTTCAGAAGATGGCGGATTAAAAGAGATTCGTTCCATTGAACCGAAAAAATGGGGAAAATTCCTTCGTTTTAATTATTACCAGTTCGACTTTTCAGATGTCAAAGCTCCAGGGATGTATCAGGTTAAATATGCAGGAAACACCACGGAACCATTTCGTATCAGTACAACCGTTTACGATCGGAATGTCTGGCAGCCAACGGTTGAATACTTTCTTCCGGTTCAAATGTGTCACATGCGCGTCAACGAAGGATACCGCGTTTGGCACGGCCTATGCCACATGGACGATGCACTGATGGCTCCGATTGATACCAATCATTTCGACGGGTATGCTCAGGGACACTCTACACTTACCAAATTTAAACCGCTTGATCAGGTTCCGGGACTAAATCGCGGCGGGTGGCACGATGCCGGTGATTACGATTTGCGTGTGGAGTCACAGGCAGGTGAAGTGTGGATTTTATCGCGGGCGGTTGAATTATTTCATGCAAACTGGGATCAAACGACCGTTGATCAGAAACAGCACCTGGTCGAAATCCATCGTCCGGATGGGAAAAACGATTTGCTTCAACAGATCGAACATGGAATGATTACCATTTTAGCCGGATACCAAAGTTTGGGGCGTTTGTATCGTGGTATTATCGAAAACAGCCTGCGGCAGTATGTTCATCTGGGTGATGGATCTACCATGACTGATGGTCGCAAATACAATCCTTCCTTGAAAAAAGATGAGGTAACAGCACACGAATCGGGTGTGTTGGATGACCGTTTGGTTTTTACCGAGGAAAATCCGGGCCGCGAACTGGATGTAGCCGAAGCTTTGGCAACCGGAGCCCGTACCATGAAAGGATTTAACGATACGCTGTCTGTACAGGCACTTCAAGCGGCTGAAGCACTTTATGTTTCGGTTGATGCCGATAAAAATCAACGTCTGGCGGGTGCTAAAGTCAAGGCTGCTGTTGAATTGCTGATTACCACGGGGAATGCGAAATATCAGGCTGACATTCTGAAATATACCAATCCTGAAGTAGTGAAAAGGAATGAAGTAATCGGATATCTGGGCCGGGTTTTAAAACGAATCAACGATCAAAAGCTAACTGCAATGGTTGTGGTGGCTGCAAAAAATTACAAAGCCGAAGTTGATAAAGTGCAGCTTGAAAATCCGTTTGGAGTTCCTTATCGTCCGCACATTTGGGGTGATGGCTGGACCATCCAGGGTTTTGGAGTTACTCAGTATTTCCTTCAAAAATATTTTCCCGAAACCTTTGACGCCACCTACATGCTGAATGCTCTGAACTTTGTTTTAGGAAATCATCCGGGTGAAAATACCTCGTCTTTTGTTTCCGGAGTTGGTTCGCATTCGGTAACACAAGCTTATGGAGTTAACCGGGCCGATCGTTCGTTTATTCCCGGCGGTTCGGTTTCCGGAACCGGTATTATTCGTCCCGATTTTCCTGAACTAAAAGAATGGCCGTATTTCTGGCAGCAAACCGAATACGTGTTAGGCGGCGGAGCAACTAATTTTATGTTTTTGGTACTGGCAGCCCAGAATGTGCTGAAGTAAACGTAAAAAAGAATGCCGCTCCCTGAGCTTGCCTAAGAGAGCTTCCCAAAAATAGAAGAGCGGAATCTGACTGATTCCGCTCTTCTATTTTATATATTTTAGAATCAGGGAATTTACCTCCTTTTCCGATATTGCTTTTCTTTTGCCTTGTCTTTGGGAAGGTTTCGTTTTTCTTTTTTCTGTGCCAGGCCAGGCGAAAATTTTTTCTCGTGGAAAGCGCCTTTAAACGTAGGATCTGCTGCTCTTTTCTGGCGGTCTATTTCTCGTAACTGATCTTGATTTTCTTCTTTTTTTGTCGCAACCATATCCAGATCTGATGGAAGTTCGTGCCGTGGAATTTCCATGCGGATCAATTCTTCAATTTTGCGAAGATTAAGTTCTTCTGCTGGGTTGACCAGCGAGATGGCGGTGCCGGTATTGTTAGCACGTGCTGTTCGGCCGATGCGGTGGACGTAATCTTCGTGGTTTGATGGCAAATCAAAATTAATGACATGGCTGATCAGGTCGACGTCGATTCCACGTGATGAAATATCGGTGGTAATCAGGATGCGAACAACCCCGCTTTTAAACGCATTGATGGCATTTAGCCGGGTGCTTTGTCCCTTATTCGAATGCAAAATTCGTTTCTCGCCTTCCGACCTTCGCTTAATAATTTTGAAAACCTGCTCGGCATTTTCCTTGGTTCCAACGAAAATGATCACGCGGGAATAGGTTTCTTCGTCGCGAAGCAGGTAGTTAATCAGGTTTAACTTGGTCTGGAAATTCGGCACTTTGTAATAAACCTGATTGATCAGTTCGGCAGGAGTTGCCGAAGGAGCCACTTCCACACGTTCAGGAAAATCAAGAAATTCGTGGCTCATTTCTTCAACTTTTTCATTGAAGGTAGCCGAGAACAACAGGTTTTGCCGCTTCACCGGAAACACTTCCAGAAAATTGCGGATTTGCGGCATAAAGCCCATATCGAGCATTCGGTCGGCTTCATCAATAACCAGCGTCTTAACTTTTTTGAATGAAACAGCCTCAGCGCGATACAAATCCCAAAGGCGTCCAGGTGTGGCAACTAAAATGTCAACTCCGGGTTTGATCAGCTCTGCATGTTTGGTCCAGCCAACGCCGCCATAAACCGTTGCGCGTCGAAGATTGGTGAATTTGGTCAGGTCTTCCAGATCTTCGCCCACCTGAATGGCCAGTTCTCGTGTGGGAACCAGAACGATGGCACGTGGATCGTTGCCCTCTGCTTTCACCAGTTTCATGATAAGCGGAATGAAATAGGCAGCAGTTTTTCCGGTGCCTGTTTGAGCAATTCCCAGCACATCTACACCGGAACGGATCATGGGAATGGCCTTTTCCTGAATGGGTGTTGGTTCGGTAAACCCCAGTTCTTCAATCGCTTTTAGGATCGACTTGCTTAGTTTTAAATCTTCGAATGTTGACATGCCGCAAAGATAGTGGCTTATTCCCGAATTCCTAAAAGGGGTCGGGTGGTTGAATCGTTAAGCTTAGGTAAGGAGTATATCAGCTGGAATTTTGAGTCCTTTATACAATGATTTTACCATTTTAAGAGTCAATTTTCGTTTTCTGCCAAGCACTTCACTTACTCTGCTTTGGCTGCCCAGGTATTTTGCCATATCAGTTTTTGTCATTCCCATTTGTTCCATTCTAAATAATATTGCATCAATAGGATCTGGCGGTGCAATTGGAAAATGAGTCATTTCGTATGATTCAACGAGCGTACAAAGCAAATCGAATTCATCCCCTTGCGGGGTGTCTTTTTTTGCACCCCAAAGTTCTTCAATCCTCTTGATTGATCCCTTGTAATCTTGCTCTGATTTTATTGGTCTTATTTCCATGGTCAAATAGTTTTTGCGTCAATTTTATCATACTGCTTATGCGTCCCGATAAATCGAACAAAAATCACCTGAAAGTCATAATCAATCGAAACAATAAGCCGGTATATATTTCCTTTTATATTAAGAGACTGTTTAAATTTAGAATATTTAAGAATAAAACATTGACTATCAGTTGATTAATTGGTTTTGTTTTACTATCTTAATGGTTACCAAACTGTTAAGAACACATGAAACACTATCCAACCAACCTGACCGATAGCCAATGGATGCTATTAAGTGGCATTTTAAACGACAACCGTAAGAGAAAACATTCTTTACGGGATATTTTCAATGCTATTTTCTATTTGATTAAAACAGGCTGTCAATGGCGTATGATACCTGGCTGTTTTCCCAATTGGGAACTAGTTTACTACTATTTCACTAGATGGAAGAACAACGGTGTCATAGAACAAGTACATGAACTGCTTCGCGACAAAATACGCAAAAAAGCAGGGAAATATGAATCTCCCAGTTTGGCTTGTATTGATAGCCAGTCTATTAAGACAACCAGATTGGGCGGCGAATCTCGCGGTTTTGATGGTGGCAAAATGATCAAAGGTCGCAAACGCCATATCGTTACAGATACAATGGGTTTGCTGCTGGCCGTTGTTGTACACGCTGCAAATGTGCATGACAGCAAAGGCGCAACTGATGTAATTGCCTTACTGAAAGGTCGGTTCGAAAGGCTGGTCAAGATCGTTGCTGATGGGGGTTATCGTGGAGAACTCATAGAGAAGACCAAAACCACATTCGGCTGGATACTTGAAATCGTTTTAAGATCAGACCATTCCAGTAAATTTACCGTTATTCCCAAAAGATGGGTTGTTGAAAGAACGTTTGCCTGGTTTGAAAGTTACCGAAGACTCAGTAAAGACTTCGAATACCTGACCGACACTAGCGAGGTAATGATTCAGATTGCAATGATAAGACTAATGCTTAATAGAATCAAAAAATAAAATTTAAACAGTCTCTAAAAACAACTCTATCGTTTCCAACAACACTTGCATTCCGGTATTGTTGTTTTAGTTCGTTTGAGTTTTTCCAATCTGAGTTTTTTGCATCATGATACCAGGAACGGAAGGACGTTTCAGAATCTGCATATTCAGGTTTTTCCCAAAATTCGCGTAATGTCCTAAATGCGATTATTCTCATCGTGTAAAGATATAAATTTATTGATTTACTTCCCAATTTGGGAAATGGCTGTTCCCGTTTTATTTTAACCGGTACATCTTCCCAGGTAGGCTGGTTACCAATCCTTTAAACTCAAGACTCAGCAAAAGGGCCGAAACTTTGCTCATGGGTAATTGGGTTTCAATCGTTATTTCATCAACAAACCGGTCGCCTCCTTTGAGCAGGTCAACCAGTTTTTGTTCTTCCGGATTTAATTCAACAAACAGCGATGTCTGAACTGCCCGGGTGCCTGAAACTTTCATATCCCAGTTCATTGCCTTTTCGATGTCAGCCTGGGTTTCAATCAAAACAGCCTCATTGAACTTGATCAATTTGTTGCAGCCGCGCGAGTAAACGTCGGTACTACGCCCTGGAAAGGCAAAAACATCACGATTATAAGAGTTTGCAATGTCTGCGGTAACCAAAGCGCCGCCTTTTTCCGCGCTTTCCACAATAATTGTTGCATCGGCCAGACCGGCAATGATGCGGTTTCGTCGCAGAAAATTCTGACGGTCGATTTTTGTTTTGCTCGGGAAATCAGAAACTAATCCGCCATTATCAAGCATTTTAGCGGCAATTGGGGCGTGAAGCGCCGGATAAACGGTATCCAGCCCATGAGCAAAAACCCCTATTGTAGGAATATTGTATCTTAAACAGGCTTTATGCGCCTGAACATCGATGCCGTAAGCCAAGCCGGAAACAACCAAAATCCGGTAGTCGCGTTCGGAGAAACTACGAATCAACTCATCGCATATTTCCTTCCCGTAATTGGTGGCACTGCGCGTTCCCACGACCGAGATGATCCGGCTTTCATTTAAGTCGGCATTGCCTTTATAATACAGGATAATGGGCGCGTCGGTGCAATTTTTTAACCGGGCAGGATAATTTTCGTCAAGGTAAAAGAATGACCGGATATTGTTTTTCTGAATAAAATCAAGTTCCTGTTTCGCCTGATCCATCACATTCTGGTTAGCAATCCGTTGGGCGTTGATTTCGCCAATTCCCGGTATTTTCAACAGATTCTTTTCTTTCTCCTGAAAAACACCATCCACACTGCCCACATAAGCAATCAGGTTGCGGGCGGTAACCGAGCCAATTCCAGGAATCAATGAAATGGCTATTTTGTAGATAAGATCTTCTGAAAATTCCATTATTCAGGGTTTCCTATAAAAATAAGAAATCCGGAGATCAAATTAAATACCTCTTCGATTATCTCTTATAATTTCGGTTAAGGCAAAACTGATTTGTTCGATTTCGGCTTTGCGTAGCGCAGCCAGACTAATGGAAGGATATTCAGCAATTCCCCGTTTGGTTCTGATGGCGATGGTGAGATCGACAAATCCCATTGACTTTTCTATTTGGAAATTAAGCAAGTTTTGGTGGGCAAATTCAATCGATTCATACTCTTTTTTAAAAAGGGAAATAATGGAGTAATAGCGAATCAATATTTTCCCGTTTTGAGTGCTGAAATACACATAGCAAAGGTTGGCAAACTGCGAAACCCCAACGAAAAGTACAAACACTCCGATGGTTATCAGAACTGCAATATCCATTTTTAACCACAGGAAGATGAGTCCAACAATAACGATAACTATTCCAATCAGGTTGAAAAACCTTTTGATCTTCTTGCTTCTTTCTTGATTTGAGAATTCCATAAATGTGATGAAACTGTAAATTAATTGAGCGCTGAACTGCCGGTTTATTACTTTAGGCAAAATAATTTACCTTTGCCAAATGCAAAATCAGAACGCACATGGCTGACTCAAAAGTACATTCAAATATTGTCTTTTCACAACAGATTGAAGCCGAACTTCGGAAGATAGTTCAAAAGTATCCCGTAGGAAAGGTATTTTTATTGACCGACCAAACGGCTGCAGGCTTTTGTTTGCCACTGATTCAGCCGGTTTTAGATGAATATACGATTAAGTATGTGGCCATTCCTTCCGGCGAAGGAAATAAAAATATCCATTCAGTTATCCAGGTTTGGGACTTTCTGAGCAACAACGGAGCCGACCGTAAATCGCTTTTGATCAATTTGGGCGGCGGAATGCTGACCGATCTGGGCGGTTTTGCCGCGTCAACTTTCAAGCGCGGGCTGGATTTTGTAAATATCCCAACAACGCTTTTAGCTCAAGTCGATGCGTCGCTTGGCGGAAAAACCGGGTTCAATTTTAACGGCCTGAAAAACGAAGTTGGTGTTTTTATGGAACCAAATTCTGTTCTGATTAACACGAATTTCCTGAGAACCATTGATCGTGAGAATTTCCTTTCGGGTTATGCCGAAATGCTGAAACACGGGTTGATCAAAAGTCGCGAGCACTGGACCGAGTTGCTGACCTTCGATATGGAAAATATCAACTACGACAAGCTTCAGTTGATTATTGCTCATTCGGTAGCCGTTAAAGAATGGCATGTTCTGAACGATCTGAGGGAGCAAAACATCCGTAAAGCGCTGAACTTCGGTCACACTGTTGGCCATGCATTCGAGAGTTATGCTCTGAAAACCGGCCGCCCGATTTTACATGGGTACGCGGTGGTGTACGGAATGATTGCCGAACTTTATTTATCTGCCAAACAATGCGGATTAGGCATAGATGAACTGAACAGCATTTCGGCATGGATGATTTCCAACTACGGCAAGTTTGAAATTCAGGAAAGCGATTTTGAGTCGTTGTATCAACTGATGACTCACGATAAAAAAAACGAAGGTAAACGTATCAACTTTACACTCATTCCTGAAATCGGCAAGGTCGAAATCAACGTCGATTGCCCGAAAGAACTGATTATTGAAGCGTTAGAGTATTACAAAAAACTAAAATAGTATCAGGTATCAAGATTCAAGTATCTATTGTCTAATATCTATTGTTTCTTCTTAAATGAAATACCTCGTATCCAAACCTGACCAAACGCTGACAGGAAGCATTGTCCTTCCTTCTTCGAAAAGCATTGCCAACCGGGCGCTGATTATTCATGCGCTGAGTTACAGCCCGTACCCGATTGAAAACCTTTCGGATAGTGACGATACACAGGTGATGGAACAGGTTTTCAACTCAAACGGCAATCATTTTGATATTGGTCATGCCGGAACGGCCATGCGTTTTCTGACGGCTTTCCTGTCGCAAATTGTCGGCAAATGGACGTTGACCGGCTCCGACCGCATGAAGCAACGGCCAATCGGTATTTTGGTTGACGCCTTGCATAAACTTGGGGCACGGATTGAATACCTCGAAAATGAAGGTTTTCCACCTTTGAAAATATACGGTTCTCATCTGAAAGGCTGTGTACTCGAACTCGACGGCAGCGTTAGCAGTCAGTATATTTCGGCTTTGTTGATGATTGCGCCAACGCTGGAAGGTGGCCTGACTTTGCGTCTGAAAAACAAAATCACTTCGCAACCCTACATCAAAATGACATTGAAATTGATGGAGCAGTTTGGTGTTCTGCATGTTTGGAAAGGCAACGAAATCCGCATTGCGGAACAAACCTACAAAGCCCGTCCGTTCTCGGTGGAAGCCGACTGGTCGGGTGCCTCATATTGGTACGAAATGGCCGTAATGGCTGATGATGTGGATATTGAACTAATGGGTCTGACTACCGAAAGTTTGCAGGGCGATGCCCAGATTGCGATGTGGTTCGGGCAATTGGGTATTGACACCATTGCCACGGAAAAAGGTTCGCGGTTGGTGAAAAATGGTAAGCCTCTTCCTAAAAATTTAAACCTGAATTTCATTGAAAACCCGGACGTGGCGCAAACTTTCGCCGTTTTGTGCGTGATGAAAAAGATCCCATTCCATTTTACCGGACTGGAAACCCTGAAAATAAAAGAAACCAACCGCATCGCCGCACTTCAGGACGAACTGGCCAAATTTGGCACACAAATTACAGAACCAGCTCATGGCGAACTGAAATGGGACGGAACTTTTCCACTCGAAAAACAGGCTGTTCCCGAAATTGAAACCTACCACGACCACCGCATGGCGCTGGCTTTTGCCCCGGCTTGCCAGTCGTTTGGCTCAATCGCCATTCTTGACCCGATGGTGATTACCAAATCATACCCTGGCTATTGGGAAGATTTGAAAAAGGTGGGGTTTGAAGTTGAAGAGGCTATTTAGATGTCCGTCAGCTAAAGCAGACTGCAAAGAATATTCAGTATTTCAAATGATGATCTGTCATATTCGAAGCTAAACTTATCCTTTGCCGTTGGCTTCAGCCAACGGACATTATGATTGTCATTTATCTTTCAATTTCTCGAACCCATACTTCTCTTCGAGCAATTTTATTTCATCATCAAGAGTAATCCGCTGATGATGTGCATCCTGGGTTTGGATATATTTGCGAACTCTCTCTACTTGCGATTGTCCAATTGAAACAGCATAATAGTCATCTTGCCAAGTAAAATGATAGGGAAACATCTTAAGGCTATTTATCCAAAACGAACTTTCTCCTTTCAGGTATTGCATGATGGTTGAGATATTCTGCTGCTTCCCCATATTAATAAGAGCATGGACATGATTTTGGTGTGCATTGATGAAATCGAGGTTAATATTTTTATCTTCAGAATTTGCCCTGAAATGCTTTAAGAGTTCTGGACGGAATGAATGAGGAATGTAATAGGCCCGATCTTTAACACACCACACGCAGTGTAACCAAATTTTGACATACGACATAACTTCAAATCTTGGATTTGAGCTAATTTAATGAATTTCAACCAGATCACATGCCCATCAGTAAAGGCAAATAGCCAGCATATTTCCGTCAGCTTTAGCTGACGGAAAAGGAGATCAGTGTTTCAATTCAGCAATTGCATTGTTAAAAGCTAAGCCTATGCTTTACCGTTGGCTTCAGACAACGGACAATGATTGATTTCTTTTTTAGATCATTTGCCTGTCAGCTAAAGCAGACGGCAAAGGATATCACCTTTTCAATTTAGCAAATCCATAGTTCAAATCAGCTCCTATTCTTTGCCGTTCGGCTTCAGCCAACGGGCATCGATTCCAGATTTTATCTCCTCCCCTGAAAGAAATCCCGCATCAATTGCGAACATTCGTTTTCCAAAACGCCAAAAACAACTTCGGTTTTTGGGTGTAGGGCATTGGGTGCATATTTGCGGAAACCCCGTTTTTCGTCGGAAGCGCCATAAACTACTTTCCCGATTTGCGACCAGCCCAGCGCCCCGGCACACATCACGCAAGGCTCAACGGTTACATACAAAATACATTCGTTCAGGTATTTTCCGCCCAAAAGGTTGGCGGCCGCTGTAATGGCCTGCATTTCGGCGTGGGCGGTCACGTCGTTTAGTGTTTCGGTGAGGTTGTGGGCACGGGCAATAATACGGTTTTGCGAAACCACTACAGCTCCCACCGGCACTTCGCCTTCGGCAAAAGCCTGCTGGGCCTCCTGAAGGGCGCGGCGCATAAAATATTCGTCGTTGAAAAGTTCCATCGGGATAAGGCAAAAATGTGAAAGCGATGCACTGAGCATGGCCGAAGTGACAAAAGTAAAAAGTATTTTAGTGATAAGTATTCCCTGCTTAAAATAACACTTTCAAAAAATATTTCAGGGCTGATTGTTTGTTAAATAATTTGTTGTAACTTGTTTGTCATAAACATTAACAAAAAAAACCATTCCTTATGTCATCAACTACCGATTACGACGAATTGTTACCCGTTCTTATGGCTATGAAGCCTGCCGAAGTACTTACGCCCAACATCCCAATCGATGTTTTCGTTCAGGAATCCGAGAATCTCTTTCATTGGTGTAAAGACGACCAGGATATACTGGTCCGCGTTGGCCTCGACTGGAACCTGGTAACTACCTTGACCACTCGCGCAGGGGCTTGCCGCGAAGCGCAATCGCTTTGGAACAAAGAGCGAAATACCCGTCAGGAGGCAGAACAGGCCTGGAAAGAACAAGCCCCGGCGGCTTTCGACCTGCGCGACCAGTTGCTTCACGATTTCCGGTTTGCCTTCCGCAAATCAGAAGGCCTGCTCAAACGAATTGACGAAATAGCACAGGGCGACACTAACGCCGATATGGTGCAGGATTTAAACGATCTGGCAACTCTTGGCAAGGCAAATTCCGGGCTGCTTACACCCATTAGTTTTGATTTGACGAAGCTCGATCTTGCTGCCGATCTTTCCGACCGCATGGGCGACCTGTTGGGCGCCACCAACGGCGAGCGCAAAGAAGTGAGCGAAGCCATTCAAATTCGCGACAAAGCCTACACCTACCTGAAACAAGCTGTTGACGAAATTCGCGAATGCGGCAAATTCGCTTTCTGGCGCAACCCCGACCGGCTGAAAGGCTACAACAGCGACTACTGGAAAGCGCAAAATGCCTCTCCGAAAGAAAAGAAAACAGCCATTTCGGAAAACTAACCAGCGCAAAAGATCAAAAGGATTCCATTCTGCTTTTAGGGATGAAATCCTTTCAATTTTAAGGCGGCAAATTGCTAAAAAAACCTCTGAAACTCGCGAAAGGACTGTGTCCTCCTTAACAGGGAGGCTCTCCAACCAACAGGATGGCGAAAATCTTAACAGGGCGACAAAAAAGTTAACAGGACGACGATTTTCTTTAACAGGGAGGCTTTCCAAGCAACAGGACGGAGAAAATTTCAACAGGGCGAATGGAGGCGGGGCTATTGGGCGAAAAAACGCAACAAATAACTTTGATTTATAAACATAACCACATAACTTTAAGCTTTGTAAATGATTGGCAGAAGTGGATTGGAGACAAATGGAACAAAAAAGTACGATAAACTTGCCGCTATTTACTAGTTAGGCGTAAATTAAAAACACTATCGCGAACATGAAAATAACGCTATTAATAATCTTTCTAACTTTTGTTTATACCATTCTCGACAAATTTATCTTGGAAGGTAAAACAAAAAATGATGAAAAGACAAAGACAAATATTTTTTATAAGGCTATTAAATCAAGATATACTCTTGTCGTTCTACTCTCAAGTTTGTTAATCTTCCAAATTATTTTAGAATATAATACTAGTGAATCAGAAAAAGTTCGGGACACAAATACATCTAATGCATTCGACACACTTTACCTTACCCATAATACATTAAAAAAAGTCAATTCTTCTGTTGATAGTTTATTTTTAAGTATTGATTCTACCATTGCTATTACAAAAGAGCAGTTAAGGTTAATTTCAAATGTAAATAATGATTTGGTTGATGTGAGGCAAGAGTTTAATAAGAGCATACAAGAATTTAAATCTATTCGACAACAATATGAGAAACAAATACAAATAGAAAAAGAAAAAATAAAAGATGCTAAGCCAAAACTAGAAATAGCTTACGTAAAATACAATATTGACTCCATTTCATTTGGATATTCATTTGAACTATATAATTCAGGCATACGACTGGCTGACAGTATCATATATCATTCGTTAGTTATTCTTATTGATTCAAGTTTTGTTTTAAAAGACATTGTCCTTTACAAAACAAATATTGACGAGGCGAATGTTCTAAGTATTTCTCATTTAGACAATTCAAACAACTCAAGGATTTTTAATTCTGAGAAAATTGGAATAAATAAATTAAGTGCTTTTTCCAGAGCATATTTACTCTTAGCTTATGAATACAAGGACAATTTGACAACTGAAACAAAAAGCACCTTTTCAATTTTTGGTACATCTTCTATGGAAAAAGGGCAAAAACAATTTGGAATTAATATTAAAGCAATTGAGAAAGAAATAATTAAAATACATTTACTTAAAAACAATAAAAGACTATATGATATTTTTTACAATTAAATCTACGCCTAACTTCAGTACCCTCAAGCCGGGTTTCGGTGCTTCGTTGACAGGAAATTTGAATTTTAAAAGGCAGCTCTTCGTGGACAATTTATAGGGAAACTCCCGTCCTACGTGTAGCTTCCTACGTTGTGTGTAATGCTAAATCGCTCTTCGATAATGAGCTAACCATATTAATAAAATAGATAAAAATGAAAAGCCTTGAATGTATTATTTTCAATGTTGAGCATGGACTTGCTATATTTATAAAATCTCCGAATAATTATGGACTAATGATTGATTGTGGCGGAAGTGGAAATTTTTCTCCAATTAAGTGGATTCGAGCACAATATAATGCAGCAAATAAGAATTTAACTTATTACAAAGGTTCTCGAAGATTTGCTGAATTAAAAATAACTCATTTACACAAGGATCATTTTGAAGATGTTGGAAGTTTTTACCTACATAAAGAAGACAAACCAAAGAGATTGCTATCAGACAAAGAGACTTTTAAATTTGTAAATAAAAAGATTAAAGAGGCAGGTTCTGACGATAGTAAATGAGACGTTATATATCTATTTAACTCTGGAATTCAGCAGCATTAATGAATGAATTTTAATTGTAAATTGAAACTTATGAAGACACTAATTTACGTTCTGGCCTTGTTGCTATTTTGCTTTAGTTGTAATAAAAAAAGGACAACAGACAAAAAAAAGGTAACAGACAATTACAAATCCTCTAAGTATTCATTCCGAAAAATTGAATACAAGAAACAAGACGAATCATTTGATTCAACATTTGTAATGAAAGGCAACAAAGTAAGATTGTCATGCAATACTGAATGTTTCAATGATTTTTCTATTACAGATACCATTAACGACTCAATTATAAATTTAGGTAACTATATATCAGTTGGTACAAAACTTAGGAAATATTTAGGCAGTAAAATCGGAAGGATTTTATAAAAGGCAGGATAACAGGTATTTACTTTTTGTCCTGCCTTTTCTTTTTCGGTTTCGGGTTATCTTTAACGGATGCTTTTAAAACGTCGTTAAACGAACCCGAAATTTTGAGATTGTTTTCTTTCTTACTCATATTTTATCTGTGTAATATGTGCTTAATCTCCTTGTTCTCTCTTGTGATCTTAATTTAACTATCTGATATATAACAACTTCAAAAGTTAGCAATATTGTCAATATCTTTTTGTGTTCTGTTGCTTGTTTGCTATTATATAATTTCGTATATTTGTTGTTGTGAAATTAAAAAACCTTTCCCACGCGTCCAACGAGAAAAAGGTTTTAAAGTTTTGAAAAATGATGGGGTACTTCGGAAAACGGCAGCGGGCTTCTCATCCAGTGCCGATGGGTTCGATTCCCATGTACTCCACATTTTTATAATACAAATGTATGATTTTTATAATACAAACCAAAATAAAACACTATGAATCTAGTAGAACAACTCAAAAAAGAAAAAGAAATCCTGCTAAAAAGACTGGATGCTATCAATGTTTTATTGGATACTTATTCTGAAAATGTCAGTGAAGTTGTAAAACAACAAGTCCATGAGATTAAAGATAAATTTCCAATAAACGGAACTCAATTGGAACAGATAATATATGTGATTAAGACACAGAATAGGTTTATTCATGTCAGCGAAATAACCGAAATTATGGCTCCGTATCATATTGACAAGGGAAAGGACTGGCTGCGAAGGAGAATATCGGCTGTATTATCTCATGCAAATAGTAAGGGAGAGATTCCAAATCTTCTTAATATAAAATACTCACCTTCTAAGAAAGATACAGTTTGGGGCTCAAAAGATTGGTTAGACGCTTCTGGTAAAATTAAACATGAATATTTGTACAAGTCATTATCAAATACCGAATATCAAAAACCTGATTTATAAAAAAAGAGTCCAAAGACTCTTTAAATGGCATTTTCATAAATAAATCGGTTCATGTACCGAGCAACAGTTCATTTACTGTTGTGTGACAATCCGGTGAAAATATATCCATCGGATTGGGAAAGGGAAGTCACCAGCTTCCCTTTCTTCATTTACAAAGATATGTATTTCTTAAATAAAATCCAAAATTAAGCAATTAAATCTTTGTATTTCAGTCTATTCCCATTACTTTTAGTAATGGCATCATTAAAGCGTTCCTGTTGTGTTTGTTTCCTGGTATTGTATCTGTATGTAAATTCATCGCAATATCTTTCTAAATGTTTGTGACTGACATCGTGGTAAATTCCAATAATGCCACGTTTAAATAATGACCAGAACCCTTCAATAGTATTTGTATGTGCTTTCCCGTTCACATATTCACCTGAAGAATGATTAACCTTTTTATGTTCGTATAATCGGCTTAATCCTTTATATCCATGCCATTCGTCCGTAAATATGACAGAACCAAACTGAACTGATTGCAGCATGATCGGTTGAATTGTTTCTCCTTTCGTATCTGTAACTGGTTTAGCAATTATTTTTCCGTTCCTTTCAATGATACCCAAAACAGGAACTTTAGTTTTTGCGCTACGTCCCTGGGTTCCTTCAACTCGTTTTGATTTGTGCTTGTTCTTTTCTTTGCCACCAAAATACGATTCGTCAACCTCAACTTCGTTCTTTAGCATTTCCGGTGCTTTGTCTTTCAGCATTTCCCTAATGCGTTGTAATACAAACCAAGCTGTTTTTTGAGTTATTCCAAGATCACGACTTAATTGCAGTGAACTGATGCCTTTTTTGTGGTTACAAGCTAAATAAATAGCAATAAACCATATCCGTAACGGAATCTTTGTATTTTCAAAGATCATTCCTGAAATAGCTGAAAACTTCTTATGACATTCGTTGTTTGCACATTTGTAACGTTTGCCACCTTCAATACGATAAACCTTCTTACTTCCACAATGAGGACAAACAGGCTCGCCGTTTTTCCAACGAAGTTCTTCCAAGTGCTTAATACAAACTTTTTCGTCTGAGAAGTAGTTTGTTAACTGTACTATGTTTTCGAAGTCTTTCATTTTTGTGTTATATAATGTTACAATGTATTACCTATTGGTCAAAAAAAATTATGGCTTTATTTCTCCAGAAACAACCTTATTAAATATCATTCGAATGTATGAACTTAAAGTTCTGCTGTCTTTTTCAGCCAGTTCCATGAGTTTTTTCTTTGTTTCTTCCTCGATCTTAATATTGATCATTTTTTCTTTGTTTGGCATGACGTAATATTTTATACACCAAAGGTAATACAAAATAATACAACTGCAAGGTTTTGCACGATTTTTTTACAAAAAGAATAAACCATTTTTATTTATTTTGTACCAACTGATATATAGTTACCTAAATTTATATCAGGATAGATTTCTAAAATTCGCACTAAAGAGTACTAAAACAGATACGCAAATTGTAGTAACCAAAGAAATAATTAAAAATATATACAACAACAATTCAACCTATAAAAGTTCAGTTTTAGCTTTTCCCCGGATTGAAAAAATTAATTCTGCTACTAATTCTGTTTTAATTCATACCATGTTTCTTTATCCTGGCAGTCTTGATGCTACAAATTTTCTGGAGGAAATTATTTTTGAGATTACAGCAAAAGGAGAAGTATCCTTTAATAAAGTAATTCTGCCGCCTGAAGAGCCAGATAGTCTGAATACAAGCAGGCCATAACAGCAAACTACCCGTCGGGTTTTCGGTGCCTCGTTGGCAAACGGGTTACACTTCGGCCATGCTGTATCTTATTTTTTGGAAATACTTGTTGTCCACAAGTTTCGGTTATTTTTCAGAGCGCTTAATTGAAAATTAACAGTCCTTAATTTAAACAATTATGTCGGAGGTGTGTTTTTGCACCATACACTAACCTTTATTCCCCGCAACGACTTATTCACGAAGTCCTTTTATGGCACCCTGCATACCGTTTTGGTTCGATTGGACAGTTCAATATCTTAAATAATTAGTCAAAACCATAAAACGAAAAAGGATGAAAAAGTTAAAAAGGATTGTAATCTGGACGATTGTAATCGTGGTAATTGTTGCAGGATCAGCATTGAGTTACGTGAAATTTGCCTTGCCCAACATTGCGGCAGCGCCTGTTCTAAAAGTAGAACTGACTCCCGGGCGGATTGCGCGGGGTGAGTATCTCGCCAACCATGTATCGGTCTGCATTGACTGTCACTCCACACGCGACTGGTCCCGGTTTTCAGGTCCTCCCACTCCCGGAACTTTCGGCAAAGGAGGCGATGTATTCGATCAGAAATTTGGATTTCCGGGTGTGTATTATGCCAAAAACATCACTCCGGAAGGAATCAGCCGGTATACCGACGGAGAGCTTTTCAGAACCATAACCACCGGGGTAAGCAAAGAAGGTCGGGCCATGTTTCCGGTCATGCCTTTTCATTATTACGGACAGATGGACGAAGAAGACATTAAATCCATTATCGCGTACATCCGCACCTTGAAACCAATCGAAAACGTGGTGCCGGAATCCAAATCCGATTTCCCGATGAATTTCATCATCAATACCATTCCACACGAAGCAAGTTTCACCAAATTACCTCCAAAAACAGACGTGGTGAACTATGGCAAATACCTCACCAATGCAGCATCGTGCATTGAATGTCATACCAAATTTGAAAAAGGCAGCCTGGTTGCTGGCACCGAATTTGGGGGTGGCAGGGAATTCCCGTTTCCGGATGGATCGATTGTCCGTGCGGCTAATATTTCTCCGGATGAAGATACCGGAATTGGTGGCTGGGATGAAGAAACCTTTGTGAGTTTATTCAAAGCACATGCTGATTCTGCCACGTTAAACACCAGACTTAATCCGGGCGACTTTAATTCCATCATGCCATGGACTATGCTTGGCAAAATGAATGAAGAAGACCTGAAAGCGATTTTTGCCTATCTCAAAACAGTTCCCCCAATTAAGAACGAAGTGGCAAAATTTACTCCGGCAACAAAAGAACTAACGATGAGTAACAAATAAGCCGGAGAATCAAGAGGTCATCCTGTTGATTAAACAAAAGCAAGCAATAAAAGCAAAAGGCGCGATCAGTTGAGATCGCGCCTTTTGCTTACCCTTAAAATCAGGGTTTATACTTTGTAGATAATCGAATTGATGTTCATTCCTGCGCCAACCGAAGCTAAAATAATGTAATCGCCCGAATTGATAGACTGACCTTCCATCCGGCCTTTCATGATGAGGTCGAGCAGCGTAGGTACGGTGGCGGTTGACGAGTTACCCAGTTTTTCAATACTCATGGGCATTATTCCCTCCGGTATATTTTTCTCATTATACAATTTGAATACATTCTTCAGGATCACTTCGTCCATTTTTTCGTTAGCCTGATGAATCAGCACCTTCTTAATATCGCCAAGCTGCAACCCGGCCTTCTCAATACTTTCTTTAACGACCGAAGGCACATGACTAATGGCATATACATACAATTTATGCCCCAGCATCCGAATAAACTGCAAGTCTCCTTTAAGTTCAGGATTTAATGACTCGGCGCTGTACAACAAATTCCAGTAGTTGACTGAATCGGACCGGCTGGCATGGGACAGTATTCCGGTTGGCACATCGCTTTCAACAGCTTCAACGATGGTTGCCCCTGCGCCATCGGCATAAATCATGGAGTCACGGTCGTGTGGATCAGAAATGCGCGAAAGTACATCGGACCCAACAACCACTCCGCGGCGATATAAACCACTACGAATATAGGCATCAGCGGTGATCATTCCCTGAGTCCATCCGGGACAACCGGAAACAATATCATGACAAATGCACGCCGGGTTCTTGATGTTCAATTTTGCTTTAACCTTATTGGCTAAACTTGGAAGTATATCAACCTGAGTACTTCCTGTTTTCACGTCGCCAAAATTATGAGCCACAACAATAAAATCAAGGGTTTCAGGATCGGTGCCCGATGACTGGCAGGCATCCTGTACGGCTAAGGCTGCCATATCCGAGTTTTGCAGATCATCGGTAATCCAGCGACGCTGACTAATGTTGGTTATTTCTTTGAATTTCTGAATTATTTCGTCATTACTTTTCTCTAAAGGCTGCCTGTTACTAGGGTCAAAAAAAGTATAATTACTGAAATAATCATTTTCGATAATCCGTGATGGTAGAAAACTCCCCGTTCCCACAATTTTAGTATATACCCGTTTTGTCATAATCCAAAATTCAATGGCCCCTTGGACCAGTATAATTGTATTGTTTTAATTCAAATGTCTGTCCGTCGAATACCCCGAACGAGAAGTAATGAATCCAGTCGCCCAGGTTAATATACCGGCTGTTTTCACCAATGGGACTGTCAACCATAGCATGTCGGTGCCCAAAGATGAAATAATCAAATGCTTCCTCCCGGAGAATTGATTCCGCAAAAATAAACATTCCTTCTTTTTTTGTTCCTTTAAAATCTTCGCCGGTTATTCCTTTTGAAATACGCGAATGTTTCGACCAGCGATGCCCGAACGATAAGGAAAAATTCGGATGTATCCGGGCAAACATCCACTGAAGGGTTTTGCTGGTAAAAATCTTCTTCAGGAATAAATATCCTTTATCGGTGGGATCGAGGCCATCGCCATGTGCCAGAAAAAACTTTTTTCCGAATAGCTCTGTTTTGTATTCGTTTCGGTGTAGGGTTAGCCCAAGTTCGTAAGGTAAATAATCGAAAACCCACACATCATGGTTTCCCGTGAAAAAATGAACTTCAACTCCTGAATCGGCTATTTCGGCTATTTTGCCCAAAGTACGGACAAAACCTCTCGGAACAACAGTCTTGTATTCGAACCAAAAATCAAAAATATCGCCCATCAGAAACAAGTGGGAGGCATCTTCTCTGATGCGGTTCAACCAGTCGGTAAAAGCCAGTTCACGTTCTTTGTTGTTCTGTAAAGCCGGAGCGCCCAGGTGAACATCCGAAACAAAATATGCTTTTTTGCCTTGATTCTTCAAAACATGAAAAGATTGGTTCAAAAATCAGTGCGCAAATATAGTTTTAAAACTTCAAAATGGCCAATTGTAGCCAGCAAACAGCTATTCCATTTCAGATTTGATTAAGAAATACATCACCGAAGGAGTTTGGCTATGGTTTGATCGAGCTCCGGCCCCATAAGGTTTTTGGCAATAATACGCCGTTCACGGTCGAGAATATAATTGGCAGGAATCGACTGAATATTATAGGCATTAACTGCGGCAATACTTCCGTTCATATCGCCCACATTCGTCCAGTTCAAACCATCCTGTTCGATGGCACTCAGCCAGGCACTACGGTCGGTGTCAACGCTAACCTGATATATTTCCAGGCCTTTTGATTTGTATTTGTTATAGAGTTCAGTTAAAGCCTGGTTTTGGAAACGGGAATTGCGGTCGGCAGCCGACCAAAACTGAAGCACAATTACTTTACCCGTGAGCGACGCCAAAGAAACCTCACGCCCACTTTGACTGGGAAGCATAATGTTGGGCGAATTTTCACCTTTTTCAGAAATATACTGGTGAAGTTTGTTTGTTTTCTCCTGCTCCATCAACCGAATCGTATTGGCATATAATGCCTTGACATGATCAGACTTGGGAAAAACGGAATTCAGGGCCGAAGCTGCAACTTTAAGCGACTGAAGATCCTGCACCACGTAATTGGAATCATCAAACTTTTGGTACAGCGCCAAAACCGACGACATGGAAAATGGGTGTTTCTGCACAAAATTAGATGAATACCTGATCTGGTTTTGCTTGATATCAGCCATTTCCTGACCCCATTTGATCCGTTGAACGCTATAATCCTCCCGGTTTCGGAAAGCATTAATCCGGTTCCGGATAGAATCGAGTTTGTGTTTGGTTTTGGTCAGATGGTTGTTCAACTCCTGAACCAGCAGAGAACCGGACGAACCTTCAATAATATAATCGTGCGAAAAATTGGCCGCATCGCCATAGACCGTGATTTTTTCCGTGGTATCAACCAACAGCGTTACAAAATTTTTTTCGCTGAACCGGAGCAGGTAAAAATTCGGATAACTGATTTTACCCTTGAATTTAAATGATCCGTCTTTCTTCAGTTTCACCGAATCGACCGGAACACTCGATGCCACTCTCAGTTCATCCAAATACAGATACTTCCCTTCAGCATTAGTTACCTTTCCTTCGATTACAAATCCTTCAGGTTTGCTACAGGCAAAAAACAGGGCTGCCAGAACGATGATCGGAAATATTTTCTTCACGGTGTAGTTTTTATTGGTCAATAACGGGTATAAAAATAATAATTTCGCATTCACAAATGGCCCGACTGTTCAAGTTTTGAAACATGCCTGACGTTTTGTTGCTGCATTATTGCAGCATTGCCTGTTTAAAGTTTATTTTTGCCACCAATTCATAAACTGACTTTTGTGAAAATACACCGAACGCTCGATCATTTTCAGGCCCGAAATCCGGTTTTGACCATCGGAACGTTTGACGGCGTCCATTTAGGGCACCGGAAAATTATTGACCGGCTGAATCAACTTGCCCGTGAAACAGATGGCGAATCGGTTATTTTCACGTTCGACCCACATCCCCGGAAAATAGTTTCGCCGGGCGAAACCAACCTGCGACTGCTGACTACTCTGGAAGAAAAGATCGATCTTTTCGAACGCTCAGGTATCGACCATTTGATTGTTTATCCTTTTACTCCTGAATTTTCGCGATTGACTTATGAAGAATTTGTGGAACAGGTGCTGGTCGGACAAATTCATACCAAATTTCTGGTTGTTGGTTACGATCATAAATTCGGAAAAAACAGGCAGGGCGATTTTGAGTTTCTGAAAAATTGTGCCGACCGGCTGGATTTCCGGATTGAAAAGCTGGATGTTTTACTAATGAATGAATCGAATGTGAGTTCGACCAAAATCAGGGAAGCCATTCAGCATGGCGATTTTGAAACAACAAATGCCTTCCTCGGCTATCCGTTCACGCTTCACGGAACGGTAGTGGAAGGACAGAAACTTGGCCGGAAAATTCAGTTTCCAACTGCAAATATTGAGGCTTCGGATCCGGACAAGATCATTCCTGGATTTGGCGTTTATGCGGTGAGAGTGGTTGTTGGTAATCAAACTTTTGAAGGGATGCTTAACATCGGTAACCGCCCGACGGTGAACAAAAATGCCGATCACCGGAGCATCGAGGTGCACATTTTTGAATTTGACCGTGATATTTATGGAAAAAGCATTGAAATTTCATTCTTTAAAAAACTGCGTGATGAGCAAAAATTTTCATCAGTAGATGCGTTGAAAGATCAGCTTTCAAAGGATAAGTCAGCAACCTTATCCTTTTTCCGAAACCGGTTATAAATTGTAAGCTAAAATAAAACTGGTAACAACCGGAATAGTCAGATTGTCTGATCCGCAAGGACTTATCAATTCGGTTATGGTGGTCGCAAGTGAAATATAAATTGTCAGAACAACGATTTTGGGCAAATCGTAGCCCAAAGCGATAAAAGTTATAACACAGATTAACAGGGATGAGACAAGGAAGGTAAGCGTCCCGGCAAATGTTTTTTCGAACGTTCTCCCCAAAAGTGAAATATGACTTTCTTTCGCCTTAAAGCGAATTCCCAAAATTCCTGCTAAAGCATCACTAATAGCCAAAATAAGGATAGGCAAAATGAACAGGATCGTGTTGTGAAAGAACTCAGCAATGGCAAAACTAAGATAAACGCCAACAGGCAAAAGGTAGCTTCCAAACGTCAGCCTCGGCACGTTCTCAATCGATTTAAAACTATGTTTTAGCTTCCCGATAAATAAAAGCAAAAAGGAAAATATAGCCAGCGCCAGAACGAACCAATGAGATTGAAACGCATAAACAAACGACAAGCTGGTTAAAGTTGCAGTAATGTGCGATATTTTTCTGGTGTATTCTGCGCTAATCTTCACCTTCTTGTAAACAAATTCGCTTAAGACAAGAATAACCAGGAATGCAACGACATACAGAAGTAAAAAATAAAACTGTGTTTTCATCTGTGAATAATTTGTTTTTTAATTGCCAGATGGAATAGCCATAATAGAAACTCTATTCTCATTTTCGGTTGGTGCTTCCCAAATCATGGCTATTTCATTTTTTAGATTAATCGGTTTAAAAGAGAAACCAGAGCACCGGCAAAAATAAAACTGTCGAACCGGTCAAGAAAACCCCCGTGACCAGGTATCAGCCGGCTAAAATCCTTAACCTGGTATTGACGCTTGACTGCCGAAGCGGCCAGATCACCCGCGAATGCCGATATGGAAATACAAATTCCCCAAAAGAGTGATTCATAAAACTCAAATGCAAGAATGTTTCCAATAAACAGAGCCGTTAATACGCCAAACAAAGTTCCTCCGACCAATCCGCCTACTGTTTTATTCGGACTGATTTGGGGCGCAATTTTATTTTTTCCAAACAGTTGTCCCAGCATCTGGCTGAACGCATCAAAGGCAGAAACAGTAAAAAATGTTAGAAGCAGAATCGGTGTTTCCAGCAAACTGAAAGAATAAAACTGTCCGAACAAAACGGAAGAAACAACCAAAACAGGGATAAAGAACAGCCAGTAATGGATCGGACTTTTTATTTCAATCCTTATAAGCTCAAAAATTCCGACCAAAATAATCCAAAGACAAACGAATTTAAAGTAGGAGTTAAAATAATAAATGATTGCAAACTGAAAAAAGATTAAGCCAAGGTAAACCAGGTACTTCAACCAGTTCTGTGAAGCTGTGTTGTGATCTTTCCTTCTATTGATCCGATACATCAATACAGCTCCTAAAGCAAAATAAACGATTAAAATACAAGCCAGTTTAACACCTACATCCATGTCATGATTTTTTTTCTTTCAAAACCCAATACAAACCTTTGGCATTCGATTTCATCTCTGGAAGTATCATTTGAATAATGATATGCTCGATAAAAGCAAGAATTCCCCAAATCATGATGAGATAGAAGAAGAATTCATAAAAACCAATCGAAAAGAGTATGATAAAAAAGCCACCCTGAAGATATCCTCCAATTTTCCAGCTGTATAAATGCAGACTCGAAAATCTTCTGAATTTAATTAGCGCAACAATATCAGTGATAAAAAACAGGGAAATAAAAGTGAGAAAGAGAATAAAATGGGGTTCAATATCCGCATATTTAAAAACGAAAATGCCAACAATAGCCAAAATGTATGTTCCAATATCAGCCAAAGAATCAAGCCTTGCGCCCAACTCTGTTTCACAGTTAAATGTACGCGCAATAAATCCGTCGAGTACATCGGTAACCAGGTTTACAATCAGGAATATCGCAAACAAACGCTCATTCCCCGAAATAGCCAGCCAGAGAATAAGCGGGAACGCGATTAACCGGTAAAATGAAATAAAATTGGGTACCGTGTAGATTTCGTCTTTTTTCAACATGTTTTGATCATATTTGGATTAAATCGGATGTGTCAGTGCAGATTTTGTGTCAACCAAAAAAAATCAGTCTGTTGGGTTTGAAAGAAACAAATCAAACGAGCTGTCAAAAAACTGTCATTCAAACGTATTTAAAATTTTTCACATTTTTATATTCCATTAAAACCAATCTCATTTAGATAAATGTTTGGATTTGATTACATTTGCCGCTCAAAATAATTTTCAGAAATGACTACAAAAACATTGGAACAGCTGGCTTATAAAGTAGCCGACATCTCGCTGGCCGATTTCGGACGGAAAGAAATTGAAATTGCCGAAAAAGAAATGCCCGGGCTGATGGCAGTCAGACGAAAATATGCTGCCGCAAAACCACTGAAAGGCGCCCGTATCACAGGGTCGCTGCACATGACCATTCAAACTGCTGTGCTCATTGAAACCCTGGCCGAACTGGGTGCCGAAGTGCGTTGGGCAAGTTGCAATATTTTCAGTACCCAAGATCATGCCGCTGCAGCCATTGCTGCTACCGGAATCCCGGTTTTTGCCTGGAAGGGCGAAACCTTAGCTGAATACTGGTGGTGTACCGAACGTGCACTGGATTTTGGCAACGGACTCGGCCCGACGTTGATTGTTGATGATGGCGGCGATGCCACCGTTATGATTCACCGGGGATACGAAGCCGAAAAAAATCCTGCCATTCTGGACAAACCGGTTGATGCCGAAGACGAACGCGAGCTAAACAATGCGCTGAAAGAAGTTCTGGCTTTCGACCCGCAACGCTGGACCCGTCAGGTCCCTTATATCAAAGGTGTTTCAGAAGAAACAACGACCGGCGTTCACCGGTTATACCAAATGATGAACGAAGGCAAATTGTTATTCCCGGCTTTCAACGTGAACGACTCGGTTACCAAATCAAAATTTGATAACCTCTACGGATGCCGCGAATCGCTGGCCGACGGAATCAAACGTGCAACTGACGTGATGATTGCCGGTAAAGTGATCGTAGTAGCCGGATACGGCGATGTAGGCAAAGGCTGTGCCCGCTCAATGCGTGGTTACGGCGCTCGGGTAATCGTGACTGAAATTGATCCGATTTGCGCACTTCAGGCTGCCATGGAAGGTTTTGAAGTAAAAACCATGGACGATGCCCTTCCGGAAGGAAACATCTTTGTAACCACCACCGGGAACCGCGATATTATTACCGGTGAGCAGATGGCCGCCATGAAAGATCAGGCTATTGTTTGCAACATCGGTCATTTCGACAACGAAATACAGGTGAACCGCCTCGAAAACTGGCCCGGAATCCGCAAAACAAACATCAAACCACAGGTTGATAAATACACTTATGCTGATGGACATTCTATTTTCCTGTTGGCTGAAGGCCGTTTGGTTAACCTGGGTTGTGCCACCGGACACCCGTCATTCGTGATGTCGAATTCGTTTACCAACCAAACACTGGCGCAGCTCGAACTTTGGGAAAAAGATTATCCTGTTGATGTGTACCGCTTACCCAAAGCGCTAGACGAAGAAGTTGCGCGGTTACACCTCGAACAGTTGGGTGTAAAACTCACCGTTTTAACTCCTGATCAGGCCGAATACATTGGCGTAGCAGCCGAAGGTCCATATAAACCCGAACATTACAGGTATTAATTTTCGGAGTAAAGAATATCAAAAAAGGAGTCAGATTGGCTCCTTTTTTTAATTCACGAAAAACATTGGTAATTTACTTCCCGATAAATTAGCAGCATGAGTTTCAACCAGTACTCGCAAACAATGGAGGAACTGCTCATCATGGAGCAATTCAGGAACAACTATATTGAGTTCCCCAAAGGCAAACTTCAGAAATCAGAATCTCCCGATTTTATTCTGAAAATTTCTCCAAAAAATTCGGTGGGCATTGAGCTGACCAAACTTCATGGGCCAACCGTCAGTAAATTCAAAACACACTATCCATGCAAAA
The DNA here is from genome assembly GCA_963676535.2 of Prolixibacteraceae bacterium. Lineage (GTDB taxonomy): Bacteria > Bacteroidota > Bacteroidia > Bacteroidales > Prolixibacteraceae > Aquipluma. The sequence goes on from CAXXKQ010000020.1 coordinate 81,177, forward strand.
TAAAGGGATATCAGGCGCCCGAATTTAACCGCGAAAATCTGGAATTCACCATTAATGCTAAAAATGAGAAATTGTCGTTTTATCAGGAGAAGAAACTGAATCAGCTCTGGTTGTTGATTACTGCCGACCTGAAGGAAAGCCCGGTGTCATACAACCTGGGAAATAAACTTCAAAACTGGACATTTTCATCCGGATTCCGGAAGATTTTCCTTTTTGAATTAAAAGAAGCAAAGGTTTTTGAACTGAACGTCGCAAATTAGTTTCGGACGATGATCTGCCCGCCAATGAACGAAGTGCGGTATTGTTTGAGTGGTTCAACGGCAGGGCCTTTGACCGGACTGCCATTCCCCCCAAACAGAATAAACTGAGATTTGCAAACCGGACAAGTTGCAGTTCCAGACCCGGCCCCATCGGGCACCACTCTCGCCAGTGATGAAACCTCGTAGGTGCAGGTTGCATCGAATGCAAGATACGGATTTGAACTTTCAATCATATCCCGGAAAATAATGATTCCTCCGCAGCCGGCGTTTTTAAAATACACAAAACCTCCCGGAATATTAAACTCAATATAATTGGTCGGAATAATCTTCAGATCGACATATCTGTACGGAACAACCGATGTATAGTCGTCTTTACAGCCATTTATCCCCGGTAGTAAAAAAAAGGCAAGCAAAACTGTTTTAATAACTTTCCCGGAAAGCTGATTCATTTTTTATATCTTTAATCCTTGTATAAAACAAAGTAACACACAAATTATTTCATTTGGCTCTTAAAAACTTTCAAAATGGAAGATTATATATTTCTGATCATCGCGATTGTTATTTCTATTGCTGGTGCTCTCAACAAAAGCAAGAAAAAGAAGGCTGACGACAACCCCTTTGCCCAAAAGCCAGAGCGGCCAAAAAATTTCTTTATGGACCACTTGCTGGGCGAAGGTTTCTTGGCCGATGAGGAAGAAGAAATCAAGCCTGTTCCGAAAATGAAACCCGCTAAAATACGGGAACCAATGGTTGTCGCTCCGACAATCGTCCCAAGTGGACATTACCGACCGGGGTTTAAAAGTAGCTTGCCCGACCGATCGAAAAGGAACCTGCAATCATCATTCGAAAAACAGGCTATCAAAGAATCAGAAACTGAACCGGAGGCTGAAGATCAAACAAGTTATGTCGAAGATTTCTCGTTTCGCAAGGCTTTTGTTTACTCCGAAATTTTGCAGCGCAAATACGAGTAGTTTAAACAGCGCTCAATCATAACCCCAATCCTGCCTTTTACCGGGGCAGGATTTTTTCTTTCCCTGCAGCCTGTTGCAGCTGCCTAAAAGTCAATACCCTGCCTGCTTCATCTTTTATGTTTTCAAGCACCTGTTGACTAACGCAACCTTTTGGCGGTTTTCTGAATCAATTATGTATATTTGTTCAACTAACCGCAAAGTCATAAATATGGAACGACCTCCGCCCATCATTCGTCTCCCAGAGCTACCAATAAAAATTACATTTTGGCACATAAGCAACCTCAATAAAAAATCATTCATTAACATCTTCTTATTATGAAATTAAAAATCTTATGCTTTAGTCTACAATTGATATTTTTCTTATCTCTCTGCAATATTACATGGGCACAAGGTGATAAAAATTCACTAATTTTTAGTGGGACCTTGGCACACTATATTCGTTCAGGTGAAAAATCCGACATCAAGGGTTTTTACAACTATCCTGTTTCTCCTGGAGTTGAAGTGCTTTACCAATATAAGTTTAGCAAATTTAGTTACCTGAGCTCAGGAGTAAATTATCAAAGAGGAAGGTTTGCTAATTATATGGAAGCGCATGATAGGTTTCGTTTTGGAGAAATTAGTGTACCAATAATATTCAAACAAGTATTAATGCAAAAAGATAAGAAAAATCTTTTTGCAACTGCTGGGTTTTCTTATGGTACAATGGTACAGTTATCATGGGAAAGCCCAACTTCTTCAAGTGAATGGGTCGATGTTCCAAGAGAGTATGATGAACATTATTCGGATAAGGATTCTTTTGCTGATCTTTTATTCAGCTTTGGAGCATCTTTTCGCGCTACTCCCAAAAATGAGTTCTCCATTTCTCCCTATTTTAAATATAGATTAAAAGATAATTGGATGAATTATTTTAGAAACGAATTGCATTATGGTATAAAAATCAGTTATCAACTTAATTTGATAAAAAAATGAACAACAAATTATTCATTATAATTTTACTCGGTTTGTTTATAAACCTGACAAGTAATTCCCTCGCTGGCGCGGATTTGTAATCCGTGCCGACTAACTAAGGAATAAGAATCACTCACTTTTTTGAAAATCTAATCCTTTTCTTTCAAATTAAACGTTGAGTTGAGTCCAAAAGAGTTTAGTTCCGATCAATCGAACGTTGTGTTGAGCCCAAAAGAGTTTAGTTCCGATCAACCGAACGTTGAGTTGTACTCCTTTTTTACTTTTGAGATTAATCAAACGTTGAGTTGAGTCCAAAAGAGTTCAGTTCTGATCAATCGAACGTTGAGTTGAGCCCAAAAGAGTTTAGTTCCGATCAACCGAACGTTGAGTTGTACTCCTTTTTTACTTTTGAGATTAATCAAACGTTGAGTTGAGTCCAAAAGAGTTCAGTTCTGATCAATCGAATCCGCTATTCCGGATATCCTCAAAGCTGGCAACTGCTGGTGCTGATTTGTAATCAGCACCTTTTATCCTAGGATTTATAATCCGAGTCAACTAACTAAGGAATAAGAATCTCTCTTTTTTGCATGAATAAAATCCTTTTCTCAAAAACTCAGTTTCTAAGCTGTAGCAAGTTTACTTCTCGTTTTAGACGGAACTGATTTTAACCATTTATTCAGGAGTTTATGATCCTGTATGCGCTCATCGTAATCCGTTAATTTTCTACCTTCGCTTTTGTGGAATCAGAAACAAAATATCGCCCGGTTTTACCTACTATCTCACATTGACGATAGAGGAATAGATTGACGTTTTTTCGAGGCCTGTTTACAAACACATCATTGTCGATTCGTTGAATTACTGCATTACAAACAAAGGATTGGAGGTGTATTGCTGGTGCCTGATGAGTAACCACCTGCATTTAATTGCAAGTGCCAGGAAAGAAGGCAATATGTCGGATATTCTCCGCGATTTCAAAAAGTTCACGAGCAAGGCGATTATCGACGCAATTAAAGAAGTTCCGGAAAGCCGACGCGACTGGATGCTGAATTTATTTTGGTATGCCGGAAAAAACAACAAGAAAATCAAATATTTCAAGGTTTGGCAAGATGGCTACGATGCGCAGGAAATTCATTCAACAGCTTTTCTGGAAGAAAAAATGAATTACATACACAACAATCCGATAAAAGACGAACTGGTTGGCCGACCGGAAGATTATCTTTACAGTTCGGCGCGGGACTACTCGGGAGAGAAGGGATTGGTACAGATTGTACCGGCTTAGGTTTTAGACAGATCGCAGATCCGCAATTAAGAGGTGCCGATTACAAATCAGCACCAGCCGCAAGATTCTGCAACGAAAATATTAACCGAATGAGAATTGAGAATCTGTTCAACAAAATTGGGAACGAAACATTTTAAATAACAGCCTTTTAATTGTTTTAAAAAACAGTTCGCAAAGAAGAAAAAATTTAACTATGTTTGTACAACGAAAGAGTTCCGCACCTGCCGGAATTCTTTTTTGTTTTAATATCGTTTTTATAAAAAGAAGAAAACCATGGGAAAGGTTACTTACATTACGGAAGAAGGCCTGAGAAAAATGAAAGAGGAGTATGACCGGATGACCAAGATTGAGCGTCCGGCGATTTCAAAAACAATAGGTGAAGCCATTGAAAAGGGCGATATCTCAGAGAATGCCGAATACGACGCAGCCAAAGATGCACAAGGCATGTTGGAAGCCAAGATTGCCCTTTTGGGCGAAAAAATTGCTTCGGCCCGAATCATTGATGAATCGAAAATTGACACCTCAAGCGTGCAGATTTTGAATAAGGTTACAATCCGAAACAAAATCAACAATGCAACCATGCAATATACCATTGTTTCGGAGCACGAAGCCGATCTGAAACAAGGTAAAATTTCCATTCAAACGCCGATTGCCAAAGGTCTTCTGGGCAAAAAGCTTGGAGATGTCGTCGAAATTCTGGTTCCCTCAGGAAAAATGCAGTTCGAAATTATTGATATTGCCATTTAAATACCGATTCACGATGGCCAGCATCTTTACCAAAATTGTAAACGGAGAAATCCCCTGCTGGAAAGTGGCCGAAGACGATAACTTTCTTGCTTTCCTGGATATCTCGCCGGTAGCCAAAGGTCACACCCTGGTTATTCCGAAAAAGGAAGTGGATTACCTGTTCGATCTCGACGACGAAACTTACGCCGGATTGCAGCTGTTTGCTAAAAAAGTAGCGTTGGGTATTAGGAAAGCTATTCCCTGCCAGAAAGTTGGCGTGATGGTGCTTGGCCTTGAAGTTCCACACGCCCACATCCATTTGGTTCCGATGCAAACCGAAGCCGATTTGCTTCATTTTTCGAAAAAGCTATCGGTTACCAAGGAAGAAATGGCAGAAATAACCGCGGCTATTGCCAAAGAATGTTAAGTGAAAAAGGCAAAAGTGAAAAAATATGATCCCGGGTAACCGGGATTTTTTTTTGCCACAAAATACTCCTTTCAACTACTTCGTGCCTAGGGAGCGGCACTTTAAACTGAACACAGATCACGCTCCCTTCACCCGCTCCGGATTTTTTTTGATGAAATCGCCCCAGCTTTTGATGCCTGATTTTGATATCGGATTTCGCATTTGAAGGTAATGACAAACGGCCACAGCAACAGCATCGGTGGCGTCCAGTTCTTTGGGAAGCTCGGTCAGACTAAACATGTTTTTCAGGAAAAAAGCTACCTGCTCTTTGGCGGCGCGTCCCATTCCGGTTATCGATTGCTTAACTTTCAGCGGGGCATATTCGAAGATCGGAATGTTTTTACTCAACGCCAGTCCCATCACCACACCCTGTGCCCTGCCAAGTTTGAGCATCGCCTGAATGTCTTTTCCGTAAAACGGCGATTCGATGGCCAGTTCGTCCGGATTTAACTCGTTCAAAAGTGAATCGGAGCGATCGAAAATATGCTTTAGCTTCTGGTAATGATCTCCAAACCCGGTGGTTTTAATGACTCCAACCTGAAGAATTCGAGGCTTGTTGTCCACTACTTCAATCAGCCCGTAACCCATTACATTGGTTCCGGGGTCGATCCCGAGTATTTTGATTGGTTTTTTATCCATATTGGTTCAATTCGAAACTCAAAGGTAGCGCTTTTGACCCGAATACCAGCACACGACAAGGGGCAAGGGCAGGGCAAATTCAGACAAACAAATGTATCCAATAGCCCGTCAGGTCTTGCATGTCAATAGAAAAAACAGGAACGAGTCTGATTTTTCACGGATGGAGATAAATTTCACCAGGTAAACAACCGAACAATCAGCAGCATTTTTTAAATGTATTTGCTCTGGGGGCATGGAGTTATTTTTTCTGCTGGTACCAGATTCCGGAGATAATTAAGGCCAGTCCGATAAACGTAGTGTAAAAAATGGTCTCACCCAGGATGAAATGGATGAACACCAGCGAAAGAAATGGCGAGAGAAAAATCAGATTTCCGGTTTTGGCATTGTTCTCGCTCAGTTGCATGGCTTTCATCCAGAGAATGTAGGTAATTCCCAATTCGAACAGCCCGATATACAAAGCAGTTGGAATACCTTTCAGCAATGGAAAATCAAAATCGGTAAAAACGAAGGCAACCACCAACAGGTAAAGCAAGCCGAATGCAAAATTCCAGAACAGTTTAAACAGTTCATCGCGCTTGTCAATCACGCTTAAAACCCAGAACAGCGACCAGATCAGACTACTGCCTATGGCAAGCAGAACGCCGGTCAGGTTGGTATTGGCCATTCCGGTAAAACTACCCTGCGACGAGATGAAAACCACTCCGGCAAAACTGACGAAAATGGCCACCATGTTGCGGACGGTAATTTTTTGTTTCAGCAACGGAGCCGAAAGCAGAGCCAGTGTGATGGGCCAGACCATGTTGAGTGGCTGGGCAACCTGTGCAGGCAAAAGGCTGTATGCCTGAAACAAAATGAGGTAATACCCGAAGGGATTCAACGCTCCCAGCATAGCCGATTTCCCCAGACCCGACCAACTCACCCGAAACAATTCGGGTAATTTGCCCTGAAATAAAATGACGATGAAAAATGTGAGCAATGAAAATGCTGAAGCCATCAGGATTAGGAACAGGGGCGAAAGCACCTGCAGTCCCAGTTTAAAAGCCGTTGCAACCGTCGACCAAAGTAACACCGACAACAAGGCATACAGGTAGGCTTTTGATTGCTGCTTCATGGATTTAGTCATTTTCTTTCAAAAAATAATTGTTCCTTCGTTTTACCCGAGTCCGGTTGGCTATTGGGATTAATTGTTTCCTGAAGCTTCCGGTATTCACTGCGCGCATCCACCACATTAACACTTCCCGGGTAATCGGTCAGCATTTTTTTGTAAAGGTCCATTGCTTCCTGCTTCCGGTTCAGCTTGTTCTGGTAAATGGCTGCCAATTGAAAAAGGGCATCGTCAGCCAGCATGTCCCAGCTGTTTTCTTTGACAATGGTTTCATACAGGACGGCGGCTTCGGCAAACTTTCCCTGCTTCTGAAAAATACCAGCTTTTCGGTAACTCACATCATCCGAAAGCGAATTGTAAGCATAGTTTTTACTGATCGTATCGAGCGTTGTCAGGGCATCGGAATAATTGTTCCGGAACAGGTGCAGATCGGCGCGGGCAAACAATTGCAAAGGGATAGTGGTACTGTCGGTTTCCAGATTTTCACCGATAAACAGGGCAAGTTCCATGGCATCGTTGGCAATCAGCTTCGAGGTACTGGCGCGTAACGCATCAAGCTGTGCTTTGGCCCATTGGAAATTCCCCATGTAATAACCCAGTTTGGCTTTCTTGAATTTCACATCGTCGCCAAGCAACGTGCTTTTATTACTTTCAATCACCTGTGAGTATGTAATTACAGCTTCCCACAGATCGCCCGAATACACATAAACATCTGCTAATTCAGCTTTTAAAACCGAAATTTGCTGCAAATTGATTCCGGGCAAAGCCAGTCCGTCGTTCAGCATTTTTATCGCTTCAGCAGGCTGGCGAAGATAAAAGGCCAGCAAATGGGCATATTCTGAGAGCAAACCAGTTGTTCCGGCAGAAACGCCAAGCGTTTCAAGCACCTGGCTGAATTGGGTTTTGAGCATTTCAGCCTGAGTCATATCCAGAGCGCCTTCCTCAACAAAGCGGTCATATTGCATTTGTACACGCTGCTGGCTGGCCATATTGAAAAATTCTGCCTTCCGCCCCTTGCCGGTAAGGTAGTCGTAGGCTTTTGCGGCCTCATCGTAGTTTTTATTGCTGGCTGCCACATTGGCCAGTCCAAAAATGCCAGCTTCTTCGGTTCCTGTGCGCTTGTCGAGCGAAATGGCCTGACGGATGGCCGCCGTAAAATTCTTATCCTGAATGAACAGCCAGATCAGCAAACGATTAAACACCAACTGATCGGGTTCTGTCTGAATCCGTTTCAGGGTATATGTTTTCAGTTGTTTACTGATTTCCTGATCGTTATCCATCGCCAAAACCGACTGAATATTGCTTTTCACAATTTCGAGGTTCGTGTCCGCCTGCTTGAGCCAGTCGAGATATTCCTTCATCATCTGGTCGTAATTGCGCATGTAATAATAAACGCGGGCCAATTCATAATTATACAGGCCCGGACCTTGCAAAGCCCTTCCCTTCAGGTAGACTTTTTCAGCATAATCATATTTGCGACGGTTCAAAAACTGGTTGGCCAAATTGGGGTATTCGTTCGGATTGTTCGATAAAATTTCGAGCGCTTTCTCATAAAGTTTGGCTGATTCGGCAGACTGCCCGAGGGTTTCTTTCAAAAATCCCCACTGAATATACCAATACGAATCAGCTGAATTACCGCGCAGCCCTTTCCTGATTTCTTTCTCCGCTTTTTCGTAGTCAGGGATACTGATTAAACAATCGAGGTAAATATTAAAATAGCCCTCTGCCCTGGTTGTTGCATAAAGCTTTTCATACATTTCGGCAGCCTTCCCAAACTCTTTATTCTGAAAATACTGACTGGCCAGAATCGACATGTTCTGAAGATCATTGGCCTGCCCGAGCGCAAAAACCGGGGCCAACAGAAATACTATCCGGATCAAAATCTTCATCAACTGACTTTTTGATTGAACTACAAAAATAGCAATCCGTACCGTTCGGATGAGCTTTCCCCGCGATTTGTGAACCGATTTGACAAAAGGCAGGCTTTTACTCCGGATTTTAAATCTAATTTTGCTGAAATTTTGATTGAAATGACTTCAGAAATGAACGAACGCATGCGGTTACCGCGCTGGATGAAGATGCAAATGCCCAAAGGCGAAAGCTATTCGCGGGTAAAAAACCTGGTGAATCAGCATCATCTTCACACGATTTGCACCAGCGGAAACTGCCCCAATATTGGCGAATGCTGGAACCGGGGAACCGCCACTTTTATGATTTTAGGTGACATCTGCACCCGAAATTGCAAATTTTGCGGGGTCACAACCGGTAAACCGTTTCCACCTGATCCGGATGAACCGCGAAAGATAGCCGGGTCGGTGCGCATCATGCAACTGAAACATGCCGTGATCACTTCGGTCGATCGCGATGACTTGCCCGATTTGGGCGCCGGATTTTGGGCCGAAACCATTCGGGAAGTGAAATCGCTGAATCCGGAAACCAAAATTGAAGTGCTGATTCCCGATTTCCAGGGAAAGAAAGAGCTGATTCAGAAAGTGATTGATGCCGCGCCTGAAGTGATTTCGCACAACATGGAAACCGTTGAGCACCTGACTTCACAAATACGCAGCGCCGCCAAATATCGCACCAGCCTGGAAGTAATCCGAACCATTGCACAATCCGGAATTGTGGCGAAGTCAGGCATCATGCTCGGTCTGGGCGAAACCGAAAATGAGGTGCTGCAAACAATGGACGATTTGCGTTCAGTCGGTTGCAAAGTGATGACCATCGGACAATATCTGGCGCCAACACTGACACACATTCAGGTGAAGGAATACATTACTCCCGAACAATTTGAGCGTTACCGAACAATTGGACTTAAAAAGGGTTTTACCTTTGTCGAAAGCAGTCCGCTGGTGCGGTCGTCGTACCGGGCAGAAGTACATGCGGAAGCAAAATGAAAATCATTAAATGTTTTTCATTAATTTTGAAAAAAAAGCAGATATGCCCGAAGTATTCAGAGAATTTGGATTTGTGTTCTTTTTTTATGCCAACGAAAGTCAGGAACCGATGCACATTCATGTAAGAAAAGCTGGTGGATTTGCGAAATTTTGGATGGAACCAATAGAGCTTGATTTCGCACAAGGCATGAAAGTTACGGAACTTAAAGTGGCCGAACAGCTTATTATCGATCATACAGAATTAATTAAAAGCAAATGGCATGAGATACATGGTAGCTGAATTAATGTTTATAGCAGAAAAAGCCTGGGCTGAAAACGGAATGATTTGCATGATTCTTTCAGATAAAAAGGAAGTTCGTTTTCCGGTGTACCTGAATGAAAAACTCAGAACTGCCACAAAAGAACAATTGGAAAATATTGAGATCATTTGCGGAGGAACAGGATTGCATTGGCCAGATTTAGATGAAGATCTGTCTGTTATCGGAATCATTGAAGGTCGCTATGGTAAAATATAGATTTTAAACTTCCTGTTTTCAAATGGCAAATTTTAATTACGAAGACCTCGGTCTGAAAGACTACAAGGAATGCTGGGATTACCAGGAAGAAATTCATGCCCAGGTAGTAACCGATAAACTGGCCACTAAAAAAAGTAGCAAAATCAATCGTTTTTTGCTGGTGGAACATCCGCATGTTTACACTTTAGGTAAAAGTGGCGACGAACACAACCTGCTCATCAACGGTGACTTTTTAAAGAAGATCGATGCCGTTTACTACAAAATTAACCGGGGCGGCGACATTACTTATCACGGGCCGGGACAATTGGTGGGTTATCCGATTATCGATCTGGAGAATTATAAAATCGGGGTGAAAGACTATATATTTAAAATGGAGCAGGCCATCATCCAAACCATTGCCGAGTATGGACTGGAAGGCGCCTTGAAAGATGGAGCCACCGGTGTTTGGCTTGATTCCACCATTCCGGCCAAAGCGCGTAAGATTTGCGCCATCGGTGTTCGGGTGAGCCGCTACGTTTCGATGCACGGCTTTGCGCTTAATGTGAATACCGACCTGCGCTATTTTAACTACATCAATCCTTGCGGATTTGTTACCTACGGAGTAACTTCCATCGAGCGCGAGCTGGGCCGCAAGATTGATATGCAGGAAGTAAAAGAGATTGTGAAGAAGAAATTCGATGAGATTTATTAACTTGAATTTTAACCAAAACCATTCGCTAAAGCGAAACGGCAAAGGATAATTTCCCTCCCAATAAATATCGCTGTACAAAGCGGTATCCTTTGCCGGGCAACGAACATCAGAAAGAATTTATTCCCAATCCAGCAAACGCCTTTCGCCTTGCAACTCCCGGATTTCGGTGATTTCCTGAGATACTTCAACCACTCCTTTGTAGTTTCCCTGTTCGTCGCGCACAGCAAAATACTGAATCAGGATAAATTCACCCTTCATCCGAATCCAGAAGCTGGCCTTGTCTTTTTCACCTTTACGGAATGCTTCCACAATCTGCTCTACCACGTGCACGCTTTCATGCGGGTGACAGTTTTTCACATCGCGGCCAATGATCGAATTGGTGCGCCGGAAAATTCGTTTTTCAGGAGTTGAGAAATACCTGACTTTGTTGTTTTCGTCCACATAAGTAATGTCAACCGGCAAATGGTTAAACAGCAAGCGGATTTGCTCTGCTGAAAGAAAACCTGTTTTTAAATCCACGTCTCCTGAAAGTTCAGAAGTTGCCTTCTCGTTTGATTCAGATTTTGTTTCAGGCTGAACAAACGGGAACCCGATTTCGAGGCTTTCGTTAAGTAAGCCATTCAATTCATTTTCAGGAATAATCCCAGTGATAATCGGGAACAGGATGCGTTCTTCGCGGAACTTGATGGCGTAAATATTGAAAAAAATGTCGCCTGCCAGCCGGTTTAATTTCTTTGTGTCGAAATCTGCTGAACCGAGCATCGAAATTGCCTCTTTCAGGTTGCGGCGAATATCGTCGTGAAACGACCACATCACCTGCAAACAGCGGTAATCAGGCAAATATTTTTCGATGAGCGGGAACAGCACATTTTCTTTGATCTGGTAATGCAGGTCAATTCGGGATAAATCTTCCAGTTTTGCTTTCAACTCATTCCGTGGCGATTGATTTTCCGCATTCAGATTGATTTCCTTTAGCAATGGCCGGATAGCTTTCAGCCGAAAGTCAATTTGCTCATTGTTTTGAATCAGTACATGCAAAAAACTTCCGGCAACCGGCGGCTGATATGGAAACTCCTGAAGCGATTTATTCAACAGGTTCAGTGCTTTATTGATCCCTTTCTTGAGTTCGGGCATCGGAATCTGAAGCTGAACCAATTCATCGACTACAGTAATGACATCCGCCGGACCAGCCCGGTCAATCACATCCTGGAACTGACTAACCAAACCGGAGGTCATTTCTTCGCGAATGACCAATTGAAAAAGTTCGACCAGTTTAGCTGTTCTTTCCGCTTTATGGTTGGTAAATTCTGACATTTTGCTGTATTTTTAGACTCTGCCAAAATAATGAAAAAATGCTACTTTTATCTCCGAAAAAGGTTTGCTACCTTGCGCCTAAAATTCAAAATTCAATTTAAAATTCAAAATCTCCCATGATTGATATTGACGAACTGGACGAAAAGTTCAGTATTGAAGGCGAAGTTGGATTTGCCGAACTCGAAAACGATCTCGTTTTTGTTACCGTTTCAAACAAATATGCCGACGCCGACATTTGCCTGTATGGCGCACATATCACCAGTTTCCGCCCGCGAAACACCATGGAAATGCTGTGGATGAGTCCGGAAAGTCTTTTTGAAGAAGGCAAACCTATCCGGGGCGGAATTCCCGTATGTTTCCCGTGGTTTGGACCGCATAAAACTGATCCGGAAAAACCAGGGCATGGCTTTGCCCGACTGATGTACTGGGAGGTAGTGGAAACATCCACCAAACCAACCGGAGAAACAGTGATCCGCCTGCAGCTTTGCTCATCGGAAGCAACCAAGGCATACTGGCCCCACGATTTCTGTGCTGAGATGATCATTACCGTTGGCCTCACGTTGGTTGAAACCCTGAAAGTTACCAATACTTCACCCGAAGCATTCAACTACACGTGTGCCCTGCACTCCTATTACAGCCTGTCGTCCATCGAAAACATGACCATCGAAGGATTACAGGGATTAACGTATTACAATCAGCTTACCGGAGAGAATGGCTTTCAGGAAGAGGAAATCCTGAAAATTCAGGAGCCAATGACCCGTCACTACCTGAATACCGAAACTCCCGTCGTAATTACCGACCATATTTTCCACCGCCGGATCAAAGCAGACAAAGCCGGAAGTAAAGTGACCACAGTATGGAGTCCCGGAGAAGAATTCTGCACTAATAATGTAGATTTGGCTGATGACAGTTACCAGAATTTCGTTTGCGTAGAAGCTACAAATGCATGGGATTTCCCAATTTATCTGGCGCCCGGCGAATCGTTCGAAACATCGGCAATTATTGGATTGAAAGAATAATCTGTTAATACAAAAGACACGAAGTCTCAGGGAAAATATCTTTGCGACTTCGTGTCTTCGTGTTTTTATAAGGTCAAAAAATGAAACGAGCCATGGAAAATCGTCTGACACACCAGACGAATGATTATCGGCGAGTTCCATCTGGCAATTTAAAAACAAATTAGAGTATATGAAAAAGACCAACGCCGCGCGCCTGCTCGATGCTGCAGGAGTCAGCTACGGGCTAACCGAATACGAAGTTGACGAAAACGACCTGAGTGCAACAACTCTGGCCAGAAAAATTGGTCAGGACGTGGAGCAAATCTTTAAAACGCTCGTTTTACGGGGAGATAAAACCGGAGTTTTTGTAGCCGTCGTTCCGGGGAATGCTGAAGTTGATTTGAAAAAAGCAGCCAAAGTCTCCGGAAATAAGAATTGTGCGATGGTTCATCAGAAAGAATTGCTCGGTTTAACCGGGTACATTCGAGGTGGGTGTTCCCCGTTGGGTATGAAGAAACCCTATCCGATCTACATCCACGAAACCTGCCAGTTATTTGATCATATTTTTGTAAGTGCCGGACAACGCGGGTTGCAGCTTAAACTCCATCCGGAAGATTTAATCCGGATGACCGGAGCAGTACTTTGTGATGTGGCCGAATAATCCTGATGCAAAATTTGAGCCTATTGTCATAATAGCATTAAACTGTCCAGATCAGGTCACCCTGAACTTGTTTCAGGGTCTCATTCTGTTATGGGATGCCGAAATCCCGTCTGACCATCCGGGCAGGAAGTTTGGCATGACACTGGAAAGTTTAAGAAGGGCCTGTTAATTTTTATATTGATTTTTCACCTTGTAAATGGATTTCTGACCACTAAACAATTTTAGTTTAACCTTTCTATTTGATCTTCTAAACCGCAGATCACTTGATTTTCAGACTTGATTTTCGTTGTTATAAAACATAGTTTATCGTGGGCATTTTTTGTTAACTTTGGTTATCGTTAACTAAAATTCATTTCATGACACAAAAAATCCACCTTTTTCTGGTATTTCTTCTGGTGATGAATTGCCACGTTACTTCGGCACAAGATCCGCTACTAAACATTATGGAAAAGGAGCTGAACCGCGAATTTTCCGAATTAAAAAAACAGGATGTTCCAGCCTATTTTATGAGCTATAGGGTCGGCGAACAAACAGTTATTGATATTGCCGGTTCATTTGGTTGCCTGGAACGGGTTGCGCACAACACCAGCCGCCAGTTAACCACGATGATGCGTGTTGGATCTCCTGATCTGGACAATTTCCATGAAACAAAAGGATTAGGCCCCATGATGTCGATGAGTCGGCCGCAATTACCCCTCGATAACGACGAAGATGCTATCCGCCAGATTTTATGGCAAACCACCAGCGAAAATTATTACCAGGCCATCCAGCGATTGACTCAGGTAAAAGGTAGCCAGGCTGTCAATTCGCCCAACGAAGATAAATCGCCCGATTTTGTTCCGGGTGCATCTGTTCAATATTCTGAACCGCCAATGAAAATAATCCTGGATAAAGCTTCAGAAGAAAAACTCAAGAACAAAGTGCGGATGTATTCCAAAGCTTTTGCCACAAGTAAAGACATTACCAATTCATCCGTCAGGATCTCGGTCAACTTTGCCCGGGATTATTTTGTTTCATCCGAAGGTTCAAAGATTGTTGAGAACCATCCGCAAATTAACCTTTCGATTTCAGGAAATGTATTAGCCGACGATGGAATGGAATTGCCACTTTATAAAAGCTATTTTGCCACCGATCTGAAAGACCTTCCGAAAGATGAGCTCGTGCTGACGGATATTAATACCCTGATTAAAACGCTGGAAGAGCTAAAAACGGCTCCTGTTGTTGATCCGTACAGTGGACCGGCATTATTGTCGGGCGAGGCTACTGGTGTATTTTTTCACGAAATATTTGGTCATCGCGTTGAGGCCGCCCGGATGAAAAGTGAAAACGACGCCCAGACCTTCAAAAATAAAGTGGGTCAGCTGGTACTCAACAAAAATCTTTCGGTAATTTTTGATCCGACAATAACCACCTACAAAGGGTTCAGGCTTTCAGGTTCTTACACCTACGATGATGAAGGTATGAAAAGTCAAAAAGTACAGGTTGTAAACAAAGGCACTTTAACCGATTTTCTGACCAGTCGGACACCAATTGAAGGTTTTCTAAAATCGAATGGGCACGGACGGGCACAGGATGGATTGCAACCGGTTTCGAGGCAATCGAACCTGATTGTTGAATCAGATCAACTCTATTCAGAACCCGAATTGCGTAAATTATTTATCGAAGAATTAAAAAAGCAGAACCTTAGTTACGGGTTCTATTTCAAGGCGGTTTCCGGAGGTTTTACCATGACAGGCAGGATTCAGCCCAACGCCTTCAACGTTACTCCGCTGGAGGTTTACAAGATTTATTCGGATGGAAAGCCTGATGAACTGGTACGTGGCATCAACCTGGTTGGAACCCCGCTGGCTATGTTTTCTGAAATTGAAGCTGTTGGCGGTGAATTGGGTCTGTTTACAGGCACCTGTGGAGCCGAATCAGGCGGAGTGCCGGTTTCAAGTGTTTGCCCGATGATGTTTGTCAGGAAGATTGAAATTCAGAAGAAACAAAAATCGAGCAACACCAAGCCTATTCTTGACCGTCCGTTCTAATTCAATCTGAATCTTTTTACCCGTAAATTAAAAAACATGGAAAAGTTAAAAATATATATCGTTCTGTTTGTCATGCTTGTTGGCACGTCGCTTACGGCCCAGGAAGCAAAAAAAGTCATTCATCAGGCCATGGAACAGGAAATTGCCCGAAACCTGAAAAACCTTCATCTGGAAGGAATGAAAGATCCTTTTTACATCGGATTAAACACGGTTGACATCAATATATTCTCCCTGCAATCCTCATTGGGTGCACTCATCAGGATGAATGAATCACCCAACCGGATTGTGTGTAACAACCAGATTTTGGTGGGCGACTACACCAGCAACAACCTCAACTATTCCGACCCTAAAGCATCCACCTACTTCATGCGCACCTTTGGTATGCTGCCAACTGATAATTCTGTTCAGGAAATACAGCGCAGGCTTTGGACCTATTTTGACCGGGCCTATAAACTTTCGGCTGAGATTTATGAATCGAAACAATCGGCCTTGCAGAGCAAGACTCAGGAAGAAGACATCGTGGGCTTGCCCGATTTTATCGCCAGCGAAAAAGTGTTGGTTGAAAAACCAGAAATCGACTTGAATTTCGACAGTCCAAAACTTACCCAATATTCAAATGATATTTCGCGGGCATTTAAATCCTATAAATCACTGTCAGGTTCATGGGTTCGTATCTCCGGATACAAAGCCAACATCTACTATTCGAACAGCGAAGGATCAAAGGCAAGTTATCCGGCTTCAATTCTCCGGATGGTAATTCAGGCCGAAACACAAGCGCCCAATGGCGAAATTTTTGAACTATACAAGCTCTATCATGCCCTAACCGAAGCCGACTTGCCATCCAAAGAGCAGGTTATTCAGGATGTAAAAACGCTGGCTGAAACACTTTCGCAATTAAAAGACGCACCGGTTTTTGATGATGTTTACAACGGACCGGTACTCTTCGAAGATCAGGCTGCCAGTGAGGTTGTCCGCAAAACCATGTTTTATGCCAAAAACGAAAATTTGTCTGCCTCACGTAAACCGGTCACTGGTAATTCAGGAATGAATCCCGCCATGCAAAACAAAGTTTCGGCTGACGATCGGATTGATAAAAAAGTGTCTCCTGAAGGTTTGTTCGTATGGGCCAAACCGCTGATGAAATCTTATAATGGCATGCCTCTGGTGGGAACATACCCGATTGACATGGATGGAACTGTGCCTCCGGAGGAAACCACTTTAATTGAAAATGGTATTCTTAAAAACCTGCTCAACGGAAGGACTCCTACCAGTAAAATGAAACAATCCAACGGACATGTCCGGCTACCCTTCACCTCGTTAAACCCACTGATTGTTCCGGGGGTAATTGAAGTTGACTTTAAAAATGCCGTTTCGAAAGAAGAGCTGAAGAAAAAGATGCTGGAAATGGCTAAAGAAGAAGGACTGGATTATGCCCTGATTGTGCGTGAAATGACGCCAAATATGTCGGAATTGAAGAAGGTTTACAAGGTTGATGTGAAAACCGGTGAGGAAAAACTCATCCGATCGGCAGCATTCAAAGGACTAACTCTGAATGATCTGCGCAAAATTGCCGGAGCCGGAAATCAAAAGATCGTACTGAACACCACGGCAGGCGAGGATATTCAGCATAAGTTCGATTTCGTGAACGGCTGCCCGGCTACGTTCATCACTCCGGATGCCTTCCTGTTTAAGGATATTGAAATCAATAAGGTAAGCAAGCCCAACATGGCCAAACTGCCGATAGTTAAAAATCCATTGGAAATTTAGTTCGACGGCAAAACCCAGTTTGAGACTTCTCCCAAAATCCGGTTGTGTAGAAAACCGGATTTTGGGAGATTTTATCTGTCAGAAACAAAAAATTCCACCCGTCTTTCGAAGAATGGAATTTTGCTATGAAGTTTCACTACCCAAAGCTTTCCCCCTTTGGGGAAACAGGAAGGGGGCTATTCAGCAAAATATTTATAGAACAGCGGTATCGTCCGTATTCCGTTGTAGAACTGCTCCAATGAATAGTTTTCGTTAGGTGAATGGATGGCATCCGATTCGAGGCCAAAGCCCATCAAAATGGATTTGATCCCCAGCACCTGTTCGAAAGTGGAGATAATCGGGATACTTCCGCCGCTGCGAAAAGGGACAGGCCGTTTGCCATACACATCCATATACGCTTTTTCAGCTGCCTGATAGGCTGGGAAGTTAATCGGACAACCGTAACCGTAGCCACCATGCAGGTAAGTCACCTCCACTTTTACCGTTTTGGGAGCAATGCTTTCGAAATGCTCTTTAAATAAAACTTCAATCTTTTTATGGTCCTGGTTCGGGACTAACCGGCAGGATATTTTCGCAAACGCTTTCGATGGCATCACGGTTTTGGCACCTTCGCCCATGTAACCTCCCCAGATTCCGCAAACGTCGAAACTTGGGCGGATGCCGGTTCGTTCGTTGGTGGAGTAACCCACTTCTCCGGCGACCTCGGCAATGTCGAGCGCTTTTTTGTAAGCTCCCAGATCGAAAGGTGCCTGGGCGAGCATAGCGCGTTCTTCAGCCGAAACTTCCACCACATCGTCGTAAAAACCAGGAATGGTTATGCGACCGTTTTCGTCAGTCATTTGGGCAATCATTTTGGCCAGCACATTAATCGGATTCGCCACAGCTCCACCAAACAATCCGGAGTGCAAATCTTTGTTCGGACCGGTCACTTCCACCTGCCAGTAGGCCAGTCCGCGTAGTCCGGTAGTAATTGATGGCATATCGGGCGCAATCATTGAGGTGTCCGAAACCAGAATGATGTCGGCTTTGAGCATATCTTTGTGTTCTTCGCACCATTTGCCCAGATTGGGTGAGCCGATTTCTTCTTCGCCTTCAATCATAAATTTCACATTGCAGGGCAGGGTATTGGTTCGCACCATCAGTTCAAAAGCTTTGGCGTGCATAAAACTCTGGCCTTTGTCGTCGTTAGCGCCGCGGGCCCAGATTTTTCCATCACGGATTTCAGGTTCAAAGGGCGGCGAAACCCACAAATCCAACGGATCAACCGGCATCACGTCCATGTGGGCATAAACCAAAACCGTTGGCTTGGCCGGATCGATGATTTTTTCGCCGTAAGTCACCGGATTTCCATCCGATTCGTACACTTCGGCACGGTCGGCGCCGGCACTTATCAATGTTTGTTTCCAGTATTCGGCAGCCCGGTACATATCGGGTTTATTAGCCGCGATGGAGCTGATTGAAGGAATCCTGATCAGGCCAAACAATTCATCCAGAAAGCGGTCTTTGTTTTCTTCGATGTATTTTTCTATTGATGTCATGAGTTTTGAATTTATGGCGTTGCCAATGAATTTGGAAAATTATTTACGATTTGGCGCAAACTTAGGAACAACATAGCTGTAAACCGAATAACTCAGTTCGCTCCAGGCGCTTTGATTCGGGAATGGGGTTCCGGGGAACAATTCCTGATTGTTCGGAATAAACTTAACCCGCACTTTTATCGCATCTTTGCCGATGGTCAGCCGGGCAGGAATCATAAATTCATCGTCGCGCAGTTGCCGGTTTGACGTTTGTGCTTTCAAAAAACGGGTATCCAGTTCACCTCGCGGATCGGAATACATGCAGGTGTTTGATCCTGCCAGATACCAAATGCCAATCCGTTTCCACTGATGCTTTTTTGCTGCAGCCTCGTCGGAAACAAATACTTCTGCCGTTTGGTTCGGGAAGCTGTAATCCAATGTTCGGCGTAAAAGTACACCTTGATTATCCGAAGCTATTTTAACCGTGAATTCGGATGTTCCGCGTGTATACCGGCCATCCATTTCTTCTTCCGGATAAATTTCTTTTCCCTCAAGGCTGGCATATCCGGGAATCTCTTTTTTATTCATTCCCCATGTTACTTTTGGATACATGTCGATTCCCCATTCATAACGCGAAGAAATTATTTCCACTTTTGAAGCGTCGGGTGAATTGTAGGCATGACTGCGTTCGCTGGCGCTGTTCCCCACGTCCAGTTCATCGGTTTTAATGAGTGAAGGTTTGGGCAATCCATACCAGTAGCTGACACATTCGTAATGTTCGGTCGACAAATTTTCGCCTCCATGTTCAAATTGAATCACGGCCCGTTTCCCGAAAGGCATTAAATCGGCCAGCAAAAAACGATAGGCCGACTCAATCAAATCCTTTTCGTTTTTGGCAGCTTCTTTTTTAATTGCGCCGCAGGGATGCCCTGCTAATGGCAGCGTCATATTCAGGCCGCCCCAGTAATCGCCGCCGCCGCCCCATTCTTCGGTGCCTGTTCCATAAGCTTGTGGAGACTGGCTATCGTCGAAAAAGAACCGTGGGTCAGCTTCCAGGGTTCCCAGGAACCCATTGTGTGAAAAGATAAACGAGTTACCCACAAAGCTACCCGACCAGTCTTCGGAACCTTCAATGCCTTTGGTGTCCAGATACACCATATCTTTTCCTGGTTCAGGCGAAGGAATGTCTTTGTAGGTAGCATGGAAATAGCTGCTTTGATTTTCCCTGACTTTTAGAGGCTCATACCTGATTTCGTATTCCACGTTGATCGGGGAGGGTTTGATTCCTGCCAGTTCAAATTTGGCCGATTTGAAAAAAGGCATTGGGTAATAGCAGCCCAATTCAATTTTCCGGTTTGGATAATCGTAACGAATGTTCATCGGAAATCCTTTGACAAGGTATTCCTGTTGTTCGCGGTTGTACAAGGTTCCGGCGCCAAAAAACAAACAAACCGGGGCATCAATCGAAGGATATTGGGCATCGTCCCAGGTCACGATTAAACGCATGCGCTCCAGGTCGATGGCATTCTCCATGGGGATTGTGAGTTTCAACGCCCTTACCTGCGAATTCGCGGCTTGTATTTCAGCAAAAGTTATCCTTTCCTGACCAAGAGTGATCTTTCCGTTTTTCTTTGAAATGTTTGCCGGAGCCACATCGGTGCCAGCGCGACTCAGCAAATCAAGCACCTCATTTTCGGGGGCTTTGTTTATCTCGAAAGAACTGATACGCTGCGACAGGTTTTCTTCATTGGCATACAAATGATAGATGTAATAACCGGTTCCATAACGTGTGCGGGAATAGGCGATCCGCATCGACTGATCGAAAGGCATGGGTGTCCAGATCAGATCGGCACCTTTAGTTGTTTCCCAGGTCCAATTCAGCGGACGTGGGAATGTTGCTTCAGGGTTGAAACTGGAGGTTTTAAATATTTTTTTTGCATTTACCGGATCGTTTGTTCCGGATTCGCTGACCAGATTGTCTCTACCATCTACCACGAAGTGCCAGGGACTCCCGTGCCAATGGTTGGCCCTGAAGAAGTAAAACACGCCTTTCCCTTTCACATCAAGGGTAACGTTGTAATTTTCTTCGTTGGCGAAGAGGAAATGTGCTGCATCAGCCGATTCGTTTCCCCCGGTTCGGTCGTAAGTGGAGCGCATGTAGGCACGGGCGCCAATTCGCTGCGTAGGCCACTGGTCCCACTTCCGGTAAGCATCCAATCCGACGGGAATGGTTGGTAAATCTGGTTGCTTTTCCTGACAAAAAACATGGAGAGCAATACTACTCAGCAAGAGTATCACTAAAAAATGAAATAAACGATTAAGATTCATTGCAGATTGGTTTAGGTATTTAACTAAAGGATCGCAGTAAAGGTATCAATAAGATTTCAGAATCAAAAGACGGGGATGAAATGGTCCTTTTCTTATGTTTTGCAGGCTAGTATCATGTCAACGATCTATCGATGTAGCGTCATGCCAAACTTCCTGCTCGGGTGGTCAGACAGGCAGGAAGCTCAGGGTGAGTTGACCTAGACAGTTCAAGCAAGTTACTGCCCAATCGGTCCCATTTTTGAGCTGATGGAAGATGCTGACTTTGGGAAAAGAAGCATTGATCCGGAATATAACCTGTTGGAAAATATGGGATGGAGTTTGAAATTTGATTTTACGACGGGAGGGTTGTAGAAACGGGTTGAAGGATTGAAGGTCTGAAGGATTGAGGTGCTGAAACAAGTTCAGCATGACGGGGTGAGGGGTTGAATTGTTGCGGGTTACGGGTTTGAAAATGCATTTTGCATATTCTGCATATTTATATATTTTTGCATAAAAATATTAAGGATATGGCAATAAAATTATTACGGATTGACGGGCAGGCATATTTTGAACTTAAACTAATTGCTGCTGAAATAAACTCGAAGGGCATAAGACCTTTTCTTGAAGATTTATTTACACATATACTGACACATGAAGATGTAATTACCGATTTACTCCTTATAGATCCAGCTAAGACGGGGGTTGAAAAATCAATAGGAGTTGATTTAAGCACAACTCAGTCGCACCAATTAAACATACTTGCAGCCACCAAAAAAACAAGCTTATCGAATTTACTTGAAAGTATATGCACCGGGCTGGCGAATGAGCACCGGGCAAATGGGCGGGTGTGGATTGATGATACCCCCGCGAAGGCGCTACCGATACGGATGCGAAAATAGGTGAGGATTGATGGATTGATGGATTGAGATGCTGAAACAAGTTCAGCATGACGGATTGATTTGGAAGAAATTAAACTAAAAATTAACTGATATGAAAAAAATTATCGCGCTTTTGTTTTTCATCATTTTTGTAACAGTAAGTTCTTTTTCCCAGCCTCCATTTGTTAATGGAAAAACCAACATCAAGGCCCGAATTTACGATTTAAAAGGATTTAGGACAGATAAAAAAATTTCAAGAAAAACAGATGTTGTGGTAATCGACAAGACAGACCAGTTTTATAAAATAAAATTTCAGGATTCGACGGCACTGATTTTAATTGATGATGTTAATATTAAAAGAGCAAGCGAGATACAGTTTTTAAAAGATTTAACGATTGCCAAACATCAGCAAGTTGATATGAGTAAGCCAGTCGTTAAAACCACAGAATATTCTAAACTTTCTGAATCCGAAGGGTTTAAATTTGAGATTGATCACATCCGGTATTGTGCCGGGAAATACCGAAATGAGATTATGACGGGGTACGCATTGGCGCTCGCAGGAAATATACTGGTTGCCTCTCCGCTGGTAATAGAATTCGATAATAAAATCACCCAAACTGTTGGAATAGCAGGGATTGGGTGCGGTATTATTAGCGCAATACTTATCATTGACAGTAATAAATGGATGAAAAAAATTTACATAGGTCCCAACGGCGTTGGATTAAAATATAACTTTTAACCAATAATTATGATTTTATGTAAGTCGACAAAATAGCTGTTATCGCCTGATTTGCGAAATGGCATTGTATAAAACACCTGACAGGTTCAAATAACCTGTCAGGTGTTTTTTTTGTCCTTTATCGGGGGTGAATGGGTTGGTATGTTTGGTAAAACAAACAGTTGCGGGAGGCGGATTGCAAGATGTGAGTTAACCCGTAACCCCTAAGCCGAAACAATTATGGCACTTGATAAAATTAAGATGCAGTTTGCGAATAAGATCCTTCAGGAAGAGTGGCGGGAGTTTGAGGATATTCAGGACCGGGTGATTGCTATGCGGACACGACAGGTAAGTGGCACCTTGCGGAATGAACATGGCAACCGTAAATATTCGGTGAGAAATACGGGCGCAATGGAGGTGACGGCAGGCTTGACTCACCCGGATTATGAACGTTACCTGGACATGAAAAAAGACAGGATCAGTCAAAGGCAAAGGCCCAGGCGAGGCAAAAAGCGTAATGTGTATGATTTGTTTCCGGATCAGGACCGGATTACGCGAAAACGCGGGCGAAACATTCACAACAAGATCATTTTTGGACGTCTGAATCCGATTAGTTTCAGGCTGATGCACGAACTGAGGGCGGAAGTGACGGAGCAGGTTAGGAATAGGTGAGAAACCCCCTTCTAAATTTAATGTTATGATGCTGATAACCGGTAAAAACATTCCGGATTGTCACACGGTTGCTTTTACAAATTGCAACTGATAATCGCCAGGTGTGTATCCCGTCTGACGTTTGAACATCCGGTTGAAATTCGAAATATTGTTGAACCCGCACTCAAAGCAAATTTGTGAAATCGAAAGGTGATTTTCAATCAACAGTTTGCAGGCATAGCCAATTCTCATTTCATTGATGAAGTAGATAAAACCTTTACCGGTCTTCTCTTTGAAATAGCGGCAAAAAGCGGCGGTAGTCATACCGATTTTGGCGGCAACTTCTTCCTGAGTAATTTTTCGCTGGTAGTTGGTATTGATAAAATGCATGATTTTATCCAGCCGGCTGTTCAATTCCCTGTGCTCTTCAAGTTGATAACCTTTGCTGGCCAGAAGACGGTAATTTTCAATCCGGGCCATCTCATCCAGCAGTTTAATAAAATAGAGCATACGTTCCAGTCCATTCAGTTTTAGCAGGCGTTTCAGCATACGACCGATCTTATCGCTGGCCGGTTGGGTGAAATGTATGCCCCTGGCTGCCCGTTTTAATAATTCACTGATGCGGTGAAATTCGGGATACGAGTTAATTTCGTCTCTGAAAAAATCATTGTGAAACTGAACCACAATTGCATTCACGCGATTTTCAGCGCCTTCCTCTGCTTCACTTTTCCAGAAATGAGGCAGATTACTGCCCAATAAGGTAATGCCGCCTTGGCTGAACGGTTCAACACTGTCGGCCACAAATCGCCTTCCCGAACTTTTCAGTACATAAACAATTTCAAATTCACGGTGAAAGTGCCACGGATAAGTAAAATGAGGAAAGTCATCCCATTTAACTTTCAGCATGGTGCGCGGAACAAAGCTCACCTGTTCATGCATGATTTTCATCATCTGTGAGATTTAATGTTTCGCAAAAATAATACAAATGCCTGTTAAAATAGTACTGGTTAAACTGTCGTGGAACAGATACTTTTGAAAACAACGAAACGAAACTCTATGACGAACGAGCAATGGACAACATTGGTTGATGTAATCAACCGGAAACATCAGGGACCGGCGCCGGTCGGCTTTATCATCGACAGCCCCTGGCTGCCAGGTTGGGCAGGCATTTCAACGCTGGATTATTATGCCAGCGGGAAACAGTGGTTCGGGACCAATAAAAAAGCCATCAATACTTTCCCGGGAACTATTTTTCTGCCCGGATTTTGGTCGGAATATGGTATGTGCAGCGAGCCATCGGCTTTTGGCGCCAAACAGGTTTGGTACGAAAGCAACCTGCCTCACGCCGATAAAACCATTCATTCGATTGAAGATATTGCCGGAATCAAAAAACCCAATCCAAAGCTAGATGGTTTGTTGCCGTTCATCATTCAGCGTCTGAAAGAATTTGAACCTGCCATTCACGAAATGGGTCACGAAATCAAATTTGCCATTGCCCGCGGACCGCTGAACATTGCTTCGTTCCTGATGGGAACCACCGAATT
Source organism: Prolixibacteraceae bacterium (assembly GCA_963676535.2). GTDB lineage: Bacteria > Bacteroidota > Bacteroidia > Bacteroidales > Prolixibacteraceae > Aquipluma. The sequence continues at coordinate 106,059 of CAXXKQ010000020.1, forward strand.
TATGATGGCTCTGATGATGAATCCAGATGAGGCCCACCAGCTTCTGAAAGTGATTTCAGAATTCACCATCGACTGGTTGCGCTACCAAAAAGAACAGTTCCCATCGATTGAAGGAATCCTGGTATTGGATGATATTGTTGGTTTTGTGGGCGAAGACGAGTGCCGCGAATTTGTGGTTCCTTACCTGACACCCATTTTTGCAGCCTTCGAAACCAAAGTTCGCTTTTTTCACAACGATGCCCAGGGATTAATCAGTACACCTTTTCTGAAGGAAATCGGGATTAATTTGTTTAATTTCAGCTTCGAGCATTCCATCAACGAAATCCGCGAACTGGCCGGACCGGAAATCGCTTTGCTCGGGAACTTACCTCCACGCGACGTTTTGATGGCTGCAACTCCTGAAGAAGTAAAAATCCAGACCGAACAGATGTGGAACGAAGTCGAGGACAAAAAAGCGATCATCTGGTCATGTGGCGGTGGAGTTCCGCAGAACGTTCCGACCGAAAACATGCAGGCGTTTATTGAAACGATAAATGAGTTGGAGAAACAGTGAATAATTGTTGCGGGTTACGAGATTCGGGTTACAAGAAAACCCGCAACTCGCAATCCGTAACTCGTAATAAAATGATATGAAAAGAATACTTATTTTACTTGTTGTGTTCATTTCGATAAAGGCTTCAGCACAGGATCTCCTGAAGTTTGACGTGTTGGCCGGAATGGTCGACCGCACAGATTGCCCGGTCAGTTTGTCGATTGATCAGTTGAATTACAATACCGATTCGCTGAAACTGGCACTTTTCGAAGTCAAAGGAAAAACCGAAACTGCAGTTCCTTTTCAGATGGAAACGACTTCAGGTGCAAAAATCTGGTTCATTTTGGACGGACAAACACCGAAAAACACCAAACGCACTTTTGTTTTACGAAAAACAATAAATCCGCAAGTATTTAAATCCGGGATAAGCGCAGTTCGGAAAGATGGCGCTTTGAGCCTGTTTTCAGGTAAAAAACCAATACTGAGTTACCAGATTGAAACGGTGAATCCGCCCAAGGGTGTCAGTCCGTTTTATAAACGTTCAGCTTTTCTGCATCCGCTTTGTTCGCCTGGAGGTGAAGTTCTGACCCGCATTCAGGCGCCCGATCATTATCATCACTACGGAATCTGGAACCCTTGGACGCTCACTTTTATCGGCAAACGGGAAGTTGATTTCTGGAACCTGTATAAAGGGGAGGGGACCGTCCGCTTTGCCGGAATGATTTCGCAGGTTGAAGGCCCTGTTTACACGGGATTCAAATCGTTGCAGGAACACATTGACTTCGGGGCTGCCGGAGGCGATGCGATTGCCATGAATGAGTTGTTCGATGTTCGTGTCTGGAACGTTCCCAATCAACGCTATATGTTTGATTATGCCAGCACGTTGAATACCCCGCTCGATTCAGGAATTCTTTTGGCCGCTTACCGTTATGGCGGCGGAATTGGCTGGCGAGCCACTGAAAAGTGGAACAAAAACAATAGCTCGGTTTTGACATCAGAAGGGAAAACCCGCCAAAATGCCGACGGGACCAACGCCAGGTGGTGTATTGTGGAAGGGGAATCAGCGACCAAAGAAGGCCGCTCAGGAATACTGTTTCTAAGTTATCCGGCCAACCGGATGCACCCTGAACCCATGCGTGTTTGGCCTGAAAACCAAAATGGCCGCGGCGACATGTATTTTGAATTCTGCCCGATCCGCCATAAAGACTGGAAAATTGAAAAGGGGAACGACTACACACTGAAGTACCGGCTGATCGTTTTCGACGGGAAAATGACTCCGGAAGAAGCAGAGAATTACTGGCAGGCGTTTGCCAATCCGCCTGCAATAACTATCTTAAAATAAACACTAACAACAACTTAATTACTAGCTATGTACAAGAAAACTATAATTTCGGTTTTAATCGTTCTTTCTTTTTGTTCGGTACAGGCACAGCTGAAAGAATTTGCCCTGACGGATGAGTGGGTTCAGAAAATTGAGAAACTGGCTCCGGCAAAACCCGAAGTTCAACCCAAAAAACACCACAAAGTGCTGGTGTTTAGTTTATTCACTGGATTCAATCATTGGGTAGTGCCGCACACTGATGCGGTAATGAAAGTTTTGGCAGAAAAAACCGGAGCTTTTGAAGTTGAATTCAGCAATGATATTTACAAGTTTGAAAAGAAGAACCTCAAAAATTACGATGCCGTTGTGCTGAATAATAACTGTTCGGTCGGCCCCCGAAGGGATTTGTTGCTCGATGTGCTGGATCAGGATAAAAAGTTAACCGATGATCAGCGCAAAAAGAAAGCGGCTGAACTTGAATCGAATCTGATTGAATTTGTGAAAAAAGGTGGTGGGCTGATGGTTGTTCATGGCGCTATTGTAATGCAAAACAATTCGATGGCTTTTAGCGAAATGGTTGGTGGAAGTTTTGATTATCATCCTGTTCAGCAAAAAGTGACACTCGAATTGTGCGAGCCGAATCATCCTTTGGTTAAAGCTTTTGAAGGGAAACCTTTTGTTCATACCGATGAACCTTACTTGTTCAATAAGGCGTACACCCAGAAAAATTTCAGGCCTTTATTGTATATGGATACTTCAAAACTGACCAAAAAGACCAAAGAAATTGATGAGAAAATCAAATATGTTTCCTGGATCAAAAAATTCGGGAAAGGACGAGTTTTCTATGTTTCACCATCGCACAACGCCCAAAGCTTTGAAGACGCCAGGCTCTTGAAATTTTATCTGGATGGTGCACAGTATGTGCTGGGCGATTTGAAATGTGATGATTCACCTGCTAAATTTTAAACTCACAACCTAATTAAAAAACATAACTCATGGAACGACGGAATTTTTTAAAACAAGTAGGAGCCGGTGCTGCCGGTGCCATCATTTTACCGACCATTGTGCCATCGTCGGTGATGGGCAAAAATGCGCCAAGCAACAAAATTAACATCGGACAAATTGGTTGTGGCCGTATTGCCCAAAGTCATGACATGCCCGGGACATTACAACATGATATTGCCCGGTATATTGCAGTGAGCGATCTGGATAAAAACCGCATGGCTGACGGAAAGAAACTGGTAGAAGACTACTACAAAAAGAAGACAGGCCAGGACAACTATGTCAACGTTAAAATGTACGACGACTACAAAGAAATGCTTCTGAATAAGGATATTGACGCAGTGGTGATTAGTACTCCGGACCACTGGCATGCACAACCCGCCATCGAAGCCGCGCTGGCCGGCAAACATGTTTATGTTCAGAAACCTACTTCATTAACCGTTACCGAAGGCAGGATTATGGCCGATATCGTGAAAGAAAAAGGCATTATTCTTCAGGTGGGAACTCAGCAACGTTCTTCTTCACAATTCCGTGTCGCTGCCGAGTTGGTGAGAAATGGCCGCATAGGTCGTTTGCATACCGTAAAAATTGGTTTGCCCGGCGATCCTGCTGGGCCTGAAGCTGCCGAAATGCCTGTACCAAAAGGCTTCAATTACGACATGTGGCTGGGCGAAACGCCTTATGTCCCTTATACTGAAATTGGCGTTCATCCGCAAAAAGGATATGATCGCCCGGGCTGGTTGCGCCGCGAGCAGTTTGGCGCCGGCATGATTACTGGATGGGGTCAGCACCATTACGATTCAGCTGCATGGGGAATGAATACTGAATACACCGGACCAATCACCGTTCAGGCAGTAGCTGAATTCCCGAAATCCGGCTTATGGAATGTTCATGGCGATTTTATGGCCAAAGCCGAATACGCCAACGGAATTACCATGTTCACCAGTGGTGGTTATCCAAACGGAATCCGCTATGAAGGTACCGAAGGTTGGATTTTTGTTTCGCGCGGCGACTATGTTGCATCGGCCAGCGATCCGGTTTCGAAAGCCAAAAGTGCCAAAGCATTGGACGCAAGTAATCCAAAGATTTTAACTTCGGTAATCGGCGAAAATGAAATTCATTTATACAAGAGCGATGAACAACATGGCAACTGGCTCGAATGTATTCAGACCAAAAAAGAACCTATTTCTCCTGCCGAAATTGGGCACAGGGCTTGTTCCATTTGCCTGATCACACACATCGCGATGAAGCTGAACCGTAAGTTGCGCTGGAACCCTGGAACAGAACGTTTCGAAAACGACGACGAAGCCAATGCAATGTTGAGCCGTCCGGAACGCTACCCTTACGGAATCAGCAACATTAAGAGGAAATAAGACTCTGGAAAGTCAAATATAGCCCCGAATTTCGGTTCTCTTAACCCGGATAAACGTGGACAAAAAGAACAAGGCGCATCTGTAATTGTTATTAAACGTGCAATTGCTGGTTGCGCCTTTTTTATGCGCCGACAATTGACAAATATCTAAAAACAGACAAACAAAATGGACAAACAAAATTTTGATTTAACGGGAAAAGTCGCTGTGGTTACCGGAGGAGGCGGAGTTTTGGGTGGAAGTATTGCCCAAAGTCTTGCCCTTTCTGGAGTAAAAGTAGTTGTGCTTGGCCGGAGCCCTGAAAATATTTTAGTCCGAGCTGAAGAAATTAATATGCAGGGAGGAGAAGCTATGGCTGTAATTGGCGATGTTGTTGATATGGAGGAATTGATTTGTGCCCGTTCGGAAATACTTAAAAAATGGGGCACCATTGATATTCTGGTTAATTGCGCTGGCGGTAATATGCCTGGAGCAAACATCAGTCCGGAACAGACCATTTTTGACATGAATACGGAAGAGTGGGGAAAGGTATTGGAGTTAAACCAAAACGGAACGGTTTACCCCTGCATGATTTTTGGAGAAGCGATGGCTAGAAAAAGAAAAGGAAGTATCATCAATATTTCGTCGATGGCAACTTATTCGGCCATGACCCGGGTCCCAGGTTATTCGGTGGCCAAAAGTGGTATGAACATTTTTACCCAGTGGCTGGCAACCGAACTGGCACAAAAATTTGGTGATGGGTTGCGGGTCAACGCGATTGCTCCAGGTTTTTTCATTGGCGAACAGAATCGTGACCTGCTAATTAATCCGGATGGCTCGTACACCGAACGCAGCAAAAAAATAATGGATAAAACACCGATGGGTCGGTTTGGAGACATCAACGAACTAAATGGACTGGTTCAGTTTCTTTGTTCCGATGCCGCCAGTTTCATCACCGGCACCATTATCCCGGTTGACGGTGGCTTCAGCGCCTTTTCAGGAGTGTAAATATTTCAGATTCCAAATTTCAAGTTCCAGTTGAGGCTTTTGACTTGGAATTTGAAACCTGAAACTTTGAACCAAAATCATCATTCAGCAATTATAAATCATAAACTGGAATGGCTCTCGAAAAATCATGGCGTTGGTTTGGATTTGCCGATTCGGTAAAATTGACCGATTTGCAACAAATGGGAATCGAAGGTGTGGTCACCGCGTTGCATCACATTCCCAATGGCGAAGTTTGGCCGGTGGACGAAATCTTAAAAGTCAAATCAGCCATTGAAGCACATGGAATGCGCTGGGCAGTAGTCGAAAGTCTTCCGGTTTCCGAAGGAATTAAAACCCGAAATAGTGATTGCCAAAGGCTAATTGCCAACTACAAACAATCGCTCCGAAATTTGGGAGAATGTGGAATCGACACCGTTTGCTATAATTTTATGCCGGTGCTCGATTGGGTGCGCACCAGCCTGCATTATCGGCTGCCCGATGGTGGTGAAGTGATGTATTTTGATTATGCAACCTTTGCCGCTTTCGATGTGTTTATCCTGAAACGCCCGGGTGCAGTGAATGATTATCCGACGGAAATACTTGTCAAAGCAGAAGAAATTGTAACCTCAATGTCTCCCGAGGATCAGGAGGAATTGGCCCGAAACATCATCGTGATTTCGCAGGGATTTATTGATGGCGTGGTGGATGGCTCAACCCCCGATTACAAAAAGGCATTCCTGAAATTTCTGGGAACTTACAGTCAAATTGATCGTGGTAAACTGCGCGAACATTTGTCTCTTTTCCTTCAGAAAGTGGTTCCTGTAGCAGAAGAAGCCGGAATCAATCTGGGCATTCATCCCGATGATCCGCCTTTTCCTGTTCTGGGATTGCCCCGCATAGTCAGCTCTCAGGACGATCTGGAATGGATTTGCCAGCAGGTAGATTCAACGTCCAACGGAATTACTTTCTGTACCGGCTCCTTGTCGGTTAACCGGCAAAATAACCTGGAACAAATTGTTGAGAAACTTGGTCACCGGATTCATTTTGCCCACCTTCGGAACAATGTATTCCTGAAAAATATGGCTTTTCATGAATATGGCCACATCGAAGGCGATATCGATATGTACCCGATTGTGAAAGCTTTGCTAAAAGAACAAATCCGAAGAAAAGAATCGGGACGCAAAGATTTTCGCATCCCATTTCGTCCCGATCATGGTGTAAAAATGCTCGATGATTACAACCGGTCAGCCAATCCCGGTTATCCGCTGATTGGCAGGTTAAAAGGATTAGCAGAACTCTCCGGAATGCAGATGGCCATTGAAAGAGAACTTCTTGGGAAATAAACAGTCGCTGGATCCAGCGATCAGGTGATTTAAATTACCCAAATTTGAAATGCCGCAAATCAAAACACCTGCAGAACGATCGGTGATTAGACCATTATTTCTTTATCGGATGTTTTCTTCCGCAGAAAGTTTTATTTTTGTCGACAGTAAATAAGATATCCTAATATTTTAATCCATGAACCAAAAATTAATACCCGTAGTAGCTGTGGCAACAATATTATCGGCATGTGCCGGTGGCGGACCAAAGACTGCCGAAAAAGCAATGCCCAAATTTACCGGAGCCAAAGGCGAAGTAAAGCTGATGACCCTCGATCCGGGGCATTTTCATGCTGCCCTCATCCAGAAATCGATGTACGAACAAATTGACCCTACCGTTTATGTTTATGCTCCTGAAGGCGAAGATGTAACTCAGCACCTGGGACGTATCGATGCATTCAATAAGCGCGCTGACAATCCAACCACGTGGGTGGAGAAAGTATATACCGGAACCGACTATCTTGAAAAAATGCTGGACGAAAAACCAGGTAACGTGATGATGGTATCAGGGAACAACGCAAAAAAGACCGAATACATTCAGAAAGCCATTGAGGCTGGACTCAACGTGTTTGCCGATAAGCCCATGGTAATTACTCCTGAAGCTTTTCCGGTTTTGGAACAGGCTTTCAAAACGGCCGCTGAAAAGGGCGTTTTGCTTTACGACATCATGACGGAGCGCCACGAAATTACCAACATTGTTCAGCGCGAACTGGTGAATACACCTGATGTTTTTGGCGGATTAGTCAATGGCACTGCCGAGGGACCCGCTGTTGTTATCGAAAGTGTGCATAATTTCTGCAAAGTCGTTTCAGGTGTTGCTTTGAAACGTCCGGCCTGGTTTTTCGACACCACCCAGCAGGGCGAAGGAAATGCGGATGTCGCCACTCACCTGGTCGATTTGGTTCAATGGAGCACTTTCCCTGAAGTAATCCTGAATAAGACAGACATTCAGATGGTTTCAGCAAAACACTGGACGACTGATATGACTCCGGCACAGTTCGAAAAAGTAACCGGATTGAAAGAATTCCCCGAATTCCTGAAAAAGGATGTTGCTGATGGAAACCTGAAAGTGTATGCTAACGGCGAAATGCAATACAAGTTGAAAGATAAGTTTGTAAAGGTTACTGCATTGTGGGATTTTGAAGCACCCGAAGGCGCAGGCGATTCGCATTACTGTGTTATGCGCGGAAAATTGTGTAACGTGTTGATTCAACAGAAAAAAGAAGAAGGATATAAACCCACTGTTCACATTGAAGCTACGGGAGCAACTGATTTAGCTGCATTTGAAGTTAGCTTGAAAAAAGCAGTTGAAGAAACCATTGCCGCCAAATATGCCGGTCTGAAATTAACCAAACTGGCCGACAAGCGCTGGACTGTTGAAATTCCGGCCCAATACAGTGTTGGTCACGAAGCTCATTTTGGACAGGTAACAGAACAGTACCTGCAGTATTTGAAAGATGGCAAATTACCCGAATGGGAAGTACCTGACATGATTACCAAATACTACATTACTACCGAAGCCATGAAAATGGCCAAACAAAAGTAGTTCTGTGCTGAACTTGACATCAGAAAACCATCGTTTTTAAAAGCACAAAAAATGGATATAAAAATAAACCATCTTCAGCACATCGGAATACCGGTTACAAATCTCCGGGTATCCGAAGCCTTTTATAAGAAGTTAGGTTTTGAAAAAGTAACAAATTCACCCTTCGATCATAACGGCAGCAGAGGGAATATGATGATGATGCAGTTGAATCAGCTTATTCTGGAACTGTATCAGCTGCCCGAAAATGATCTGGCAGAAATACGAAGCCGAAAGGACGGGCATGTCGATCACGTTGCTTTTGATGTGAGCGATGTTGACAAAACCTTTTCAGAATTAACGAAAGCCGCGTTCCATATTGTTGAAGAGCAGCCGGTTTTTCTGCCCTTCTGGGAAAATGGCTGTAAATATTTTAACATTCTGGGGCCTGATGGTGAACGACTGGAGTTTAATCAAATCTTGTAACGAAACTGCCCGATTCAGTAAAAATATATTCATCTGAATTAAAAAATAATGGAAGGCTATCTGGAAGCAGATACGCCTTTCATCGTTTAAAAGATTAACAGATAAGTTTGTATCTTTAGCTGGATGCTTTTCTGGCATTAAAAAAATATGAATGATGAACTCTTCCCGTATTACCTTGCTTCATGGCGACATTACCAAACTCGAAGTTGATGCGATTGTGAATGCAGCCAACTCTTCACTGATGGGTGGTGGTGGGGTGGATGGCGCCATCCATCGGGCCGGCGGTCCAATCATTCTGGCTGAATGCCGCGAGATTGTTGCCCGGCAGGGGCGTTGTGCAACTGGGGAGGCGGTCATCACCTCCGGAGGAAGCCTTCCGGCGAAATTTGTGATCCATACCGTTGGACCAGTCTGGTGCGGCGGGAAAAGCAACGAAGAAAAATTACTTGAAAATGCTTATCTGAATTCATTAACGCTGGCCGCCGAATATCAACTCCAGACTATTGCTTTCCCTAACATCAGTACGGGTGTATATGGTTTCCCAAAAGACAGAGCTGCGAAAATTGCCATCAAAACGATTCGCAACTTTTTGATCGGAAATACCTCGATTCAAATGATTTATTTTGTTTGCTTTGACGCGGAAAATCTCGAAATATATCATCAGCTACTGTCAGAAGAACTCTAAAAAAGAAGCGAGGCAATTCTTTTAAGAATTGCCTCGCTTTATTTTCATCAAAGGGGAAAAACTCCCGAAGGACCTAAGTTATCTCAATGCCCCAGTTCTGCCAGAAACCGGATTCGCATCAGGCGAATGTCATCTTCCGAATATTCATCTTCACCCAATTCTTTCAGCGCCTCTTCAATGCTGTCGTCTTCCGCTTCCCTGAAATATTCATAAATTTCCTCCTGGTGGTCTTCATCGAGTATCTCGTTGATGTAATAATCGATATTGATTTTGGTTCCTGAATTCACAATGGTTTCAATTTCTGTGATCAGGTCTTTCATTTCGATGCCCAGCGAATCGGCAATATCGTCCAACGAGAGTTTTCGATCGATTCCCTGAATAATGTTCACTTTGGTTTTCGACTTGTTGGCGACACTCTTAACCACCATATCCTGCGGGCGGTCGATCTCGTTTTCTTCAACATACGACTTAATCAGTTCGACGAACTCTTTGCCGTAACGCTTGGCTTTCCCCTCTCCTACTCCCTGAATAGATTTCAGTTCTTCGACGGTAATCGGGTACTGCAAAGCCATATCGGCCAACGATGGATCCTGAAAAATGACAAACGGAGGAAGGTTTAACTTCTTGGAGATTCTCTTCCGTAAATCTTTCAGCATGGCAAACAATTCGGGATCGCCTGCACCACTGGCCTGAGCTGCGGCAGCATTGGCTTCTTCCTCAATAGCATCGTAATCGTGATTGCGAACCAACAGAAAATCGTAAGGGTTTTCAAGAAAATCATACCCTTTTTTGGTCATCTTCAGCAAACCGTAGTTTTCGATATCTTTATAAATAAAGCCGGCAATCATTGTTTGCCTGAATACGGCGTTCCAGAATTTTTCGCCATGATCGTTGCCTGAACCAAACGCTTCGAGCTCGTAATGCCGGAATGACTTGACTGCGGCAGTTTGTTTCCCGGTCAAAATATCTGACAGATGCTCGGCCTTGTATTTTTCCTTGACTTCAATAATAGCCTGTAAGGCACGGCAAATCTCGTCTTTAGCTTCGATCTGCTCTTTCGGGTTGATGCAGTTGTCGCAATTTCCGCATGGTTCTGTCAGTGTCTCGCCAAAATAGTTGAGCAAAATAATACGGCGACAAATAGCTGATTCGGCATACGAAGCTGTATCAAGTAAAAGTTGGCGACCAATTTCCTGTTCGGCAACCGGCTTACCCTGCATAAATTTCTCCAGTTTCTGAATGTCTTTGGCAGAATAAAGCGTAATACATTTTCCTTCTCCACCATCGCGCCCTGCGCGGCCGGTTTCCTGGTAATAGCCTTCCAAGCTTTTGGGAATGTCGTAATGGATCACAAAGCGGACATCCGGTTTGTCAATTCCCATTCCAAAAGCAATGGTGGCCACAATCACATCCACTTCTTCCATCAGAAATTTATCCTGATTACCCGAGCGGGTGGCCGAATCCATTCCGGCATGATAGGGTAAAGCTTTAATATTATTTACGACCAGTGTTTCAGCAAGTTCCTCCACCTTTTTCCGGCTCAGACAATAAATGATCCCCGATTTGCCCTCATTTTCCTTGATAAACTTAATGATCTGGGATTCGGGTTTCGATTTGGGTTTTACCTCATAATAGAGGTTCGGACGGTTGAAAGAAGCCTTAAAAACATTGGCATTCAGCATTCCCAGTGTTTTTTGGATGTCGTGCTGAACTTTAGCTGTAGCTGTAGCTGTCAAAGCGATAAGTGGCGCAGGCCCGATCTCACTAACAATTGGCTTAATCCGCCGGTACTCCGGACGGAAATCGTGGCCCCATTCTGAAATACAGTGCGCCTCATCGATGGCGTAAAACGATATCTTGACGTTTTTCAGAAAATCAATGTTGTCTTCCTTGGTCAAACTTTCCGGAGCAACATAAAGCAGTTTGGTTTTCCCGCTCATCACATCGTCGCGGACTTTTTGGGCCGCAGCTTTGGTGAGCGATGAATTCAGGAAATGTGCAATGCCATCTTCGGTGCCAAAACTCCGGATTGAATCAACCTGATTCTTCATTAAAGCAATCAATGGAGAGATAATGATGGCTGTACCCTCCATGATAAGTGCCGGTAACTGGTAACACAATGATTTGCCTCCCCCCGTGGGCATCAATACGAAAGTATCGTTGCCGCTCAACACACTTTTGATCACTTCCTCCTGTTGGCCTTTAAAACGATCAAATCCAAAATATTTCTGGAGATGTTCAGTTAATGTGTTTTCTATTCCCATAAAAAAGACCGGTTTAACAGATCAAAAAATTAAATCGCAATTTGCATTAGTATCCCGAAGGTATATAAAAATATCGATCAACCTACAACGATTCTGGTTGAAATTAAATACTTTTGCCCTTCGTTTAAGTAAAATTAAGATATGGCCGACCATCGCAATATGGAATAGATACTATATTTGTGCGATTTTTAAAACCAACAGATCTATATTTCCTGAATCATGGCAGAAGAAACCAATACAGAGGAACAATCAACTAAAAAGAACAAAAAAGGAGAGAAAGCGGAAATGTCGTTTCTCGACCACCTGGAAGCATTGAGATGGCACATCATACGATCGGTTGTCGCGATTTGTGTTTTTGCAGTTCTCGCATACATTTATAGCGATTTCATTTGGGACTCAATTATCCTTGCCCCCAACAGCAACGACTTCTGGACCAGCAAGATGATAATAAAACTCAGCAATCTTTTGGGAATGCAGTCTGAAGGATTAAATAAGCATCCTATTTCCCTGATTAATTTTAATATGTCCGGTCAGTTTATGGTTGATGTCTGGACTGCCATTATTGCCGGTTTTATTATAGCTTTCCCTTATGTAGTCTATCAGTTTTGGAGCTTCATAAAACCAGCACTCTACGAGAATGAACGAAAATATGCTTCGGGTGCTGTTTTAGTTATGTCCGGACTATTTTTTCTGGGCATCCTGTTTGGTTATTATTTGATTGTACCCTTCTCCATTGATTGGCTTGGATCTTACCGTATCAGCGAAACAGTTGTTAACCAGATTAATATACTTTCATATATTAGCTCTGTCACTTCAATTGTTATTGCGGGAGGAGTATCCTTCGAATTGCCTGTTATCGTTTACTTTCTGAGTAAAGTAGGTTTGCTCACCCCCCGGTTTCTGAGAAAATACAGAAAACATTCGTATGTACTTCTATTAATTATTGCTGCAATTATAACTCCTCCTGACGTTCTTAGCCAAATGATCGTGAGTATTCCGCTGATTATCTTATATGAAATCAGTATCTTTATTTCAGCACGGGTTGATAGAGCAAACCAGCGAAAATTGAGCGAAATTTAAACTACCGGTTAATGCCTTTAAAATGAAACTGAGAGCTGACAATATTGTAAAGAAATATCGGAAACGAACGGTCGTGAAAGGGGTTTCGTTCGAAGTTAATCAAGGCGAAATAGTCGGATTACTGGGCCCAAACGGCGCCGGAAAAACTACTTCGTTTTACATGATTGTTGGGCTAATTCAACCACTGTCAGGCAAAATTTATATTGACGAAGAAGAAATTACTGCCTTGCCGGTTTACAAACGGGCACAAAAAGGAATTGGTTATCTGGCGCAGGAAGCTTCGGTATTCAGACAAATGAGTGTGGAAGACAACCTGCTTTCGGTGTTGGAAATGACCAAGCTACCAAAAGATTTTCAGCATCAGAAAGTTGAAACCCTGCTCAATGAATTCGGGTTGCAACACATCCGAAAAAGCAAAGGTTACCAGCTTTCCGGGGGTGAACGTCGCCGTACAGAAATTGCCCGCGCTTTGGCTATCGACCCTAAATTCATCCTGCTCGACGAACCATTTGCAGGTGTTGACCCGATTGCAGTCGAGGACATTCAGCACATTGTAAAAACACTTCGGGATAAAAATATTGGCGTATTAATTACCGACCACAACGTGCACGAAACGCTCACCATCACAGACCGCTCCTACCTGCTTTACGAAGGTTCTATCATGAAAGCCGGGACTGCCGAGGAACTTGCTTCAGATGAAGAAGTTCGTCGCGTTTACCTGGGACAGAATTTCGAACTTCGTTAATCCCGCTTCGAGCCATCAATTCTTGTAAAAAGATTTGATTGTCATCTTGTACGGAAAAAAAAATTGACATACATTTGCACCGCATTTAGCGGGCGTGGCGAAATTGGTAGACGTGCCAGACTTAGGATCTGGTGCCTTACGGCGTGGGGGTTCGAGTCCCTTCGCCCGCACAACAAAAGAACAACCGACTTGCTTTACCTCGACTAGGATAAGCAAGCGGTTTTTGTTAATTTTAAGCAACAGGTTTTGGAACTATAATTTTTCACAAGGTTCTTATTCCACGCTCATTCCCAATAATTTCAAGAGGAAAGTTTTGAAACGAACATGCCGTGGAATTAATTGTTTAAATAGGGAGCATAAAAAATATCAAAATAGAATAGGAGTGGAAATCTAATAGCATGTAGTTCCATCCAAACGATCAACAATAAAACAATTCAATAATAATATTTCCGGATGAATATTACCAGAGAAAACATCGACGAACTGAACGCAATACTTACAGTTTCAGTTGAAAAAAGTGACTACGAAGCCACGGTAAACGACGTATTGAAAAATTACCGCAAAAAAGCCAATATGCCAGGATTCCGTCCAGGAATGGTTCCTGCTGGTTTAATCAAAAAAATGTATGGGAAAGCAATTCTTGCCGAAGAAGTAAACAAGATTCTTTCAAAAAGCCTTACAGACTACATTCATGCTGAAAATTTGAATGTTTTGGGAGAACCTCTTCCGAACGACGAAAAGCAACCTGCCATTGATTGGGATAACCAAACCGATTACAGTTTTGTGTTTGACATTGGCATGGCTCCCGCTATTGAAGTAAAACTCGACGAAACAGTAAAAATACCTTATTACAGCATTGTTGCCGATGATGAAATGGTAAACAAACAGGTTGATGCTTATGCCAGCCGACTGGGAGAAAACAAGGTGACTGAAATTGTTGAAGACAAAGATACCGTTCGCGGTGACTTTGTTCAGTTGGATGAAGCTGGGAACGAACTTCCGGATGGCATTAAAGCTGAAAAAGTAGTTATTGCCATCGATTTGATGAAAGATGAAGAGGCCAAAGCTGCATTTCTGGGCAAGAAAGCTGGCGACGTAATTGTTTTCGATCCGGTAAAAGCTTACGACAATAAGCATGAAGTCGGTCACATGCTCAATATCTCGCATGAAACAGCCGAAAATCTATCCGGAAATTTCAGTTTTATCGTTGCCGAAGTTCTTCGTTTCGAGAAAGCAGAACTGAACCTGGATTTGTTTTCCAAAATTTATGGCGAAGATTCAGGGATCAGCACTGAAGAAGAATTTAAAGCTAAGGTTAAAGCCGAAATCGAAGAAAACTTTGTGTACTCCAGCAATTACAAATTTGCCCTCGACAGCCGCGATTCATTACTCGAAATGATATCGTTCGAATTGCCAAAAGCATTTCTGAAACGCTGGATTAAAGCTACTAATGAAAAAATGACTGATGAGCAAATCGAAAGCGATTTTGACAATTTCATGACCGATCTGAAATGGCAACTGATCAAAGATAGGATTGTAAAAGACAATGAACTGAAGATCACCGAAGAAGATGTTCGGGAATTGGCCAAAGAAATGGCAGTTCTTCAATTCCGTCAGTACGGCTTAAATAATGTTGCCGATGAACACCTCGACAACTACGCCAATCACATGCTACAGAATGAAGAAGAACGCCGCAAACTGGTGTCTCGGAAACAGGAAGACGTTATTCTTGCTGCCATCAAAAGTAAAGTTACACTCGACAATAAAGAAATTAGCTTTGATGAGTTTAACAAAATGCTCGAAAATTAATAACCTGGCAGCATAGCCTAAACATATTTTCTTAACTTTGTGAAAATCTGGACAAGTCCTTCTTTGAAAAGGTAATGCAGATTTTCGCAAAGTTTTTTTTTAACAGGAGAACCACATTATGAGTGACGGAAAAGAATTTAATAAATATGCCACAAAGCATTTGGGCATCAGCAGTCTGAATTTAAACCGGTTTGATTCAATTTTCACCAATAGTCTGACTCCATACATCATCGAAGAACGACAGTTAAACGTGGCTTCAATGGACGTATTTTCGAGGCTGATGATGGACCGGATCATCTTTTTGGGAACCCCAATCGACGATTACATTGCAAATATTGTTCAGGCGCAATTGTTGTTCCTCGAATCGGCCGATCCGAGCAAAGACATTCAGATTTATTTCAATACTCCCGGAGGTTCGGTTCATGCCGGACTCGGAATTTATGATACCATGCAATACATCTCGTCAGAGATTGCAACCATCTGTACCGGTATGGCCGCTTCGATGGGTGCCGTTCTGCTGACTGCCGGCGCCAAAGGAAAACGCTCTGCCCTGAAACACTCGCGCGTGATGATACATCAACCCATGGGCGGTGCACAAGGTCAGGCTTCGGATATCGAAATCACAGCCCGTGAAATCATGAAGCTGAAAAAGGAATTATACGACATTATTGCCTTTCATAGCGGGAAGTCCTATAAACAGGTTGAAAAAGACGCCGACCGCGACTACTGGATGACTTCCGAAGAAGCCAAAGAATATGGGATGATTGACGAAGTACTCGTCAGACATAAATAAATGCAGATTGCATTAAAATTGAAATATTTTGAAAATGAAAATGGATAAATGTTCGTTTTGCGGGCGGGAGAAGAAAGAAGTGAACTTGCTGATTGCGGGCATAGAAGGACATATTTGTGATAATTGTGTGGAACAAGCCCATGCCATTGTCGAAGAAGAATTCAAAAAAGACGAAGGTTTTGATCCCAAAGGATTAAAATTGATGAAGCCAAAAGAAATCAAGAGCTTCCTCGATCAGTATGTGATTGGACAGGATCAGGCTAAGAAGATTCTTTCAGTAGCCGTTTACAACCATTACAAACGACTCAATCAACCCGTTTCTAATGATGAAACCGAGATCGAAAAATCGAATATCATCATGGTTGGCGAAACCGGAACCGGAAAAACACTGTTGGCCCGGACCATTGCCAAAATGCTGCACGTTCCGTTTACCATTGTTGATGCCACTGTGCTGACCGAAGCCGGGTATGTGGGCGAAGATATTGAAAGTTTGCTCACCCGTTTGCTGCAGGTGGCCGATTACAATGTGGAAGCTGCCGAACGCGGAATTGTGTTCATCGACGAGCTTGATAAAATCGCACGAAAAGGCGACAACCCATCGATTACCCGCGACGTTTCGGGCGAAGGCGTTCAACAGGGACTTCTAAAACTGCTCGAAGGTTCAATTGTTAATGTTCCCCCACAGGGAGGCCGGAAGCATCCGGAACAAAAAATGGTTGCAGTCAATACCAAAAACATCCTGTTTATATGCGGCGGAGCATTTGACGGCATCGAGAAAAAAATTGCCCAGCGCCTGAACACAAAAATCGTAGGATACGGCGCTCAAAAAAAAGCCGATCACTTAGACCGCGACAACATGTTGCAGTACATTTCTCCGCAAGATTTAAAATCATTTGGTCTGATTCCCGAAATTATTGGTCGAATCCCAATCCTGACATATCTCGAACCACTCGACCGCAAAGCCCTCCGGGCAATCCTGACTGAGCCCCGAAATTCACTCATCAAACAATACATCAAGCTGTTCGAACTGGATAACATTGAATTAAGTTTCGACGAAGATGCGCTGGAATTTATTGTAGATAAAGCCATCGAGTTTAAACTGGGCGCCCGCGGACTTCGCTCTATTTGTGAAAACATCATGAACGATGCGATGTTCGATACTCCTTCAGCAAATGTCAGTAATATGAAAATCAGTCTGGAATATGCCCGGGAAAAGATTGATGGAACCAGTTCGGTTCGTTTGAAAGCAAGTTGATTTGAACTTGATTAAAAAATATAAGAAAGATGCATTCAAACATGATTGCATCTTTTTTCTTTATCCTAAAAATTATGGAAGAACCAATTTTTTCGAAAGGCGATTTTGTGCGAATCGATGGAATTAATGCCGTAATCATCGCGACCGAAGAAGACGAAAATATTCCGCCTGACCATTTAGCCATATTCTTTGGTTCCGAACTGGTCAAACGCGAATCGGAGGGAGGCGAAGGCAACGGACGTCCAGTGGTCTGGATTGTTCCGATTGATTTATGCGAAGACGGACTTGAACCTGAATATCGCGAATAGCAGAATTACTCGCCCAATTCGGAGTCGGCGCCATTCACTATTTCCTGCGGCAGTTCTTTGCTCGTTTTAGCCCCCAGTCTCCTGATCGTCTCTGCCCTGCGAACAAGATTCCCGCTACCCGTGTGCAATTTGTTAACAGCCTGGTCGTAAGTTTTTCTGGTCGTTTCCAGATTCTTTCCAATGGTTTCCATATCCGCAATAAAAGCCACAAATTTATCGTACAACGCCCCGCTTTGCCGGGCAATTTCCAAGGCATTCCGCGTTTGATTTTCCTGTTTCCAGATGGAGGCAATGGTCCGCAGGGTAGCTAGTAATGTAGACGGGCTCACAATCACGACTTTGTTGTCCCAGGCATACGAGAATAATTCCTGATCTTCCTGAACCGCCAAACTGAACGACGATTCAATCGGAACAAACAGCAATACAAAATCGGGGCTGTTGAACCCGGGTGTATTTTGATAATGCTTTTCACTCAGTATTTTGATATGAGAACGTACACTTTGCAGATGTTCTTTAATCATACCTGTCCGATCTTTCTCCGTGTCGGCATTTACCAGCCGTTCGTAGGCCACCAGCGAAACTTTGGAGTCGATAATCAGGTGCTTCTGATCGGGTAAATGAATGACCACATCCGGCTGAAACCGCTGTCCGCTCTCAGAAAGTACGCTTTCCTGCTTTTGATATTCACGTCCTTCGGTGAGCCCCGATCGTTCCAGAATCCGCTCCAGAATCACTTCGCCCCAGTTACCCTGTTTTTTCACATCACCCTTCAGCGCTTTGGTCAGGTTGTTGGCCTCATCGCTGATTTTCAGGTTCAGGTCGTGCAGCTTTTTCAGTTCAGCTTTCAGATCGGTCTGATCTTTCAGTCCTTTTTCGTAAGTTTCTTCTACTTTCTTTTCGAAAAGCTGGATTTTCTCTTTCAGCGGAGACAGCAATTCACCCATATTTTTTTGGTTCGTCGCCGAAAAGTCAACGGTATTTTGTTTCAGAATCTTATTGGCAATGTTTTCGAATTCTGTGGTGAACCTTTGCTGAAGGGCTTCCATTTCACTTTTCTGGGCCTCCAGTTTCTCCTGAAGGTTTTTAAAATCGGCTCCTGCCCGGGCCAGTTGCTGACTTTGGATTCCATTGGTATTGCGCAACTCACCCATTTCCAGAAGCAACTGTTCTCGTTCTTTCGACAAGGTCAGGTAACGATCTACAACAACCGATTTTTCCTTTTCCAAATCAAACTTCTGCCTGACAAAATCCTGTTCGGCCAGCATTTTTTGCTTCTCCGCTTCGGCCTGAACCTGGCGCCGCCCTGATTTCAGAAATAACCAGGCAATCGTAAAACCAAGAATGAGTCCACCCAAAAGAAATAGAATTTCCATATTCCGAATTTTCAGTAAAAATACAAAAATGAATGGGAGCAGAACTTGAAGGGTAAAAATGTTTGAGTGTTGAATGCTTAAATTGTTGAATGCTCCAGGTGCAGGATTGTTGAATCTTTGAGAAATTATTGGCTTCTTTGTTAAACGAATTGAAACACGAATTATCATGGACGTTCGGATTGAGGAAAGCTGGAAACAACAGCTTCAAGATGAATTTGAAAAGCCTTATTTCAAACAATTGACCGAGTTTGTGCGGTCAGAATATGCCAGTCAAAAAATATATCCTCCGGCAAAGATGATTTTCAATGCATTCGATCAATGTCCGTTTGACCGGGTAAAAGTGGTAATTCTGGGACAAGATCCCTATCATGGTCCAGGGCAGGCGCATGGTCTGTGCTTTTCGGTGAACGATGGGGTCGAGTTTCCGCCAAGCCTCCAGAATATTTTTAAAGAAATTCAGGCCGATACCGGAGCTTCCATCCCCGCCAGCGGCAACCTGGAACGGTGGGCCCAGCAGGGAGTACTGTTGCTCAATGCAACTTTAACGGTACGTGCCCACCAGGCCGGCTCGCACCAGCGGAAAGGCTGGGAGCAGTTTACCGATGCAGTAATCCATTTGGTGGCCGAGAAACTGGACCATCTGGTTTTTATCCTTTGGGGAAATTATGCCATCAGCAAAGGCGATTTTGTTGATCCGCGCAAACACCTGATCTTGAAATCGGTTCATCCATCACCATTATCAGCAAGCCGGGGATTCTTCGGGAACAAACAGTTTTCTACAACCAACCGGTATTTGGCAGAACACGGAGAAGAGCCTATCCGGTGGTAACCCGAAGGCATGCAACAACATCAGAAATAGTTTGGACGACCGGCCTTCCGGTAAAGATTAAAGTCGTACCCGACCGTGATTTCGTGAGTTCCAAACTGAAACTTACGGATGTCCTGCCATAAGGCATAATCAGCGGCATAGCCAATTCGAAGTCCATTACCGAAAGTGTACTGGGCATTCAGACATACGGCCCCGTTAGTCCTCATATTTAGTCCAAACTGAAGATTATTTGGCAAATAGATCACTCCGGCAAAATCAAAATAAACAGGCTTTCCAACTGTTCCGATAACCAGAACATTGGGACGAACTAAAACACCCAATGGAAGTTTAAACACATATCCGCTGGAAAGGTAGGCCGTTTTAAATTCTTGCAGGGAAGAATAGCCGGTGCGGTTTACCTTGAACGTATTGTTGATAACCCGAGGCACCGAAAAGCTGATGTAATAATCATCATTAAAAAATACCCCTCCGACTCCCAAAACGGTCATGAAGTGCATATTCAAATCGGTCTGAAATTCGGGATCCGGAATATGATCAGGATACAGTTGATAGTCCGTCAGGTTATTGTCGTAGTTCACAAAACCTGCCCGAAGCCCAAGCCTCAGATAATGATACATATCGAACCTGACCTGATAAGAATAATCGCCGGTGACAAAAAGCTGTTTCTCGCGACCAACATCGCGCTTGATAATATTAAATGCCCATCCGCTTTCGTGATTTTTGACTGGGGTATGATAGGACAAGTACTGAATGGCCTGTGCTCCCTTGATACTGATGTAATCCTTCCTGGTCGAAACCATCACACCCGCCAGATCCCACATCCCTACAAAAGCAGGATTAATAGTGTGCATATTGTTGATGTATTGCAACGACCAGGGGAATTCCTGCCCAAAAGCCTTCCTACCCGTCAGTGTCAAAACTAACAGTATAAAAATGGCAATATGGCTAAATTTCCTGATCATTATACTTTTCTATCTGTTCTTTCTTGTCATCAATATGATACAAACACATAACTTTTCTTTACTTCCCCATTACCTAAATTCAGTACATAGTAATAAGTTCCGGGTATTACCTTGCCGTTAATGGCATCCGCCGAACGATTTGTTGTCTTTCCGTCCCACCAGGCCCTATCGGCCGTGCCCCAGAATTCCATGTTTCCGTAATGGTCTTTTTCATATAGTTTGTTCCCCAACTGGTCAAAAATATACATTTTGGCATTGGGGTAATGATTGATACAATAAATCTGGAAATAATCGTGAATGTTATCCCCATTGGGCGAGAACGCATCAGGGATAAATATATCACAATCGCGTCCGTAATCCAGGTATTCCGGATGACCGTCAAGGTCATAATCATCATTACTAAAATCACCATCTAAATTCAAATCTTCGAAACGGGTCAGGTATTGGTCATTATCATCATTTTCATCTCTAAAGTCTTGCGTTCCATCACCGTCAAAATCCTGCAATGAAGCTACTGCACCGGTTGCATTTCCATTATTACATCCGTTTACTATATCGTCATAACCATCATCCAATCCATCCGCATCAGTATCTTTACCCAGCAATTTACGATCCGGTTTACCATCGGCATTCAGGTCGTGCCCTTCAATGTAATCAGGAACTAAATCATTGTCAGAATCGGCATCAAGGAAATCAGGAATTTTATCAGGTTCAGCAGTGAGAGTCAAATCGGTGTCAACCGGAGATATTACCTTACCACCCTGATCGGTATCATACGCATCGTCAATTCCATCGCCATCCGTATCTTTCCCTGTCGGCATAATATATCCGGACGTAGTTTGCGATTCAATGTTATCTACAATTCCGTCGTTATCCGAATCTATATCGAGCCAGTTCAGATGGCCATCGCCATCACTATCGGCTGTTTTCCAATCCTGCCCGCTGAGTGCTTCATGAGTATTCAGAATGCCATCGCCATCTGCATCCGGATCGAGCAAATCTGATACACCATCGCCATCAAAATCAGCAACTATTTGTATCGTTACCGTAGCCGTGGCGGTTTGCCCCCATTTATCTGCAATTTCATAAACAAACACATCGGTTCCGGAATAACCCGGTATCGCATCGTAGACAAAGCTACCATCCTTGCTTATTTTGAAATTGGCAGCATATTTCGGACTGATTACCGGTACAATATTAATGGTAATGAAGTCTTTTTGTTCAATGGGATCCGGATCATAATCAATTCCGCTCCCGTTGTCATTCAACAGGTTGCCGGCTGCGCTCGAACATCTTGCGATGAACTTATCGGGCAATGCAATCGGAGGATTATTGAGCGGAATTTTGATCGATTTATCCACCGAACAACCATTGGCATCGGTCACTGTAACCGAGTATGTTCCGTATGAAATATCATTCAAATCTTGCGAAGTTGCACCATTTGACCACAAATATTTTAACGATCCGGTACCGCCAGTGACGTTAATATCGATTGCCCCTTTCTGCGTGGCTTTCAGCACATGTTCGGTAACATAAATGGTTTGGAAGACCAGCGGCTGTGGATTGTCAATCCGCACATTAACACCGGTTGGAGAAGAGGTACAACCATTAGCCGTGTAGGTTATATTATTGAAGTTCCTGAAACTTTCAGTAAACTGCCCGGTAATAGTTGCCGCACCTCCTGAAACATTCACATTACTGAACTGACCGCCATCATAGCGAATGGTATAATTTCCGGAAGGAGTATTGGTCATCGACAAGGTAATGGTGTAAGTTTCTCCATAACATTTCGGGTTAACCTTCGAAACAGATGTGATAACCGGAGAAGGCGGTATGGCCGGAACTATTATTGATCCAACGGAAATACAACCCGTTTTTGTATTTCGTACTGTGATTGAGTATGTTCCGGTAATCAAATCAGCAAAAGTTACTGAAGTCTGTGTTTTCCCGGCAATCGTATACTGGTACTCAGATCCTACTGGGCTGGTTACCACAACCGTTCCGTCGGGATTATCGCAGGTTGGATTAACCGTGATCTTTGCTATAGGAGTTGCCGGGTTGGCAGGAACTATATCAATCGTTTTGGTCGTTTCCACAGACACACAACCTGTTGAAACATCTTTAACTTTTACGGTATGACTAGTTCCGGGAGCCAGTTTTGCAAATGTCGCAACAGATGTAAATGAGCCTCCATCAAAACTATATTCGAATCCGGTCCCAACATTCGGATCGGCAACTATAATCGTTCCTGTGGGAATAATGCACGTAGGTGCAACAACAGTTAAAGTTGGCGCTACCGGAGGATTCGTTATCGGGTTCATAACCAAAGGAGCCAATCCAGATTCACAACCGGTAAGCAAATCTCTTACCCTGACAGTATGGCTGCTTCCGGGCGCCAATCCTTTAAAAACAGCCGAAGCCTGATAAGGTGTTCCATCAAGGCTATAGTCAAACCCTGTTCCTTCTTTCGGGTCGGTCACTTTAATGGTTCCTGTCGGAACGATACAGGTTGGCGATGCTGTAATATCAACAACGGGAGTCAAAAGCAGACTAGGAATCGGATTAATTGTTATCGGAGTTGAAACGGACTCACATCCCGTAGAAATATCCTTAACTTTTATGGAATGACTGCTTCCAGCTGCCAATTTATCAAATGTGGTTACTGAGGTATAAGAGCCTCCATCAAGACTGTAAAGATAATTTGCACCAATAGGTGAACTCACTTTCACAGTACCTGTTGGGACATAGCAAGTAGGTTGTATACTCACACTTACCGTTGGAGGTGCCGGTGGATCTTTCACCGCAATGGTAATGCTGGCACTAGCCACACAACCTCCGGCATCAGTTACTGTGAAAGTATGGGTTCCGATAGCTACGCTAAAGGTGCCGGTTCCCGAGATATACGGAGGGGTACCTCCTGTTGCTGTAACGGTTACACTGGCATTCCCGCCCAGACACAATGAACTGACCGGCGTAATCTGCAGAGCCAAAACTTCTGTTGGTGGCATTACTCCACTGATAATATTTGATGAACAATCATTGGCATCTGTCACCTTAAAACTATATGCTTTCCCAGCCTGAACAATAAAAGTACCTGTACCTTTTAATGCCCCGGTACCACCAGTTGCCGAAATAACAATGGTTCCGTTTTCACCATAACATTTTGGAGAATTGATCACTGCTTTAGCTACAATTTTTGGAGGATCAGGCATGGAAAAATCAACTATTGCAGTACATCCATTTTTATCTGATACAATAAAAGATCTAAATGCACCTGATGGCATTACAAAATCACCAATTCCTTTATATGGTGGGGTACCTCCGATTGCGTAAACGGTCAATGACCCACTGGTTCCTGAACAAAGAGGCGGATTGTAATTAGTAGATGAAGCCAACAATTTTGCTGGCTCGGTAACTTTAACTTTTCCCAAGGAAACCTTATTTACGATATTATTGGCATCGCGAATCACTGTTTCATAGTCGCCATCAGTAAGTCCATTAAATACTCCTGTCTTATTCCAGGTTGCTCCATTATCAATACTGAATTCTATGGATGTTGCCCCAGACGCATTACTGAAAAGTATACTTCCGGTATTTCCTCCATTACAAAGCACATTGGCATGAGTCACATCTGCAATAAGCGCACCAGCAGGCTGAATTACTCTTGAGATAGTAATCAGACAAACTGGGGCATTCCGGTCGCGAATCTGAACATTGTATATTCCTGAACCTAATCCTGGAAATTGTTCAGAAGTCTGCCAGTTTGTTCCATTGATACTGTATTCATATACACCTGAACCGCCTTTCTGACTACTGATGGTAATCGCACCGTCTTTGGCTCCGGCAAAGGTTTCGCTGGTAGCTGTAACTACTGCTTCTAGCTGGTCGGGCTGGGTTATTTCGATTGTGGCCAATGTGTTTGTATTTGCCGTATTATCCGCATCGCGAACAACCAGCGTGTACGACTGTGCTGCCAAGCCGGTAAACGAGGGCGAAGTTTGCCAGCTTGCACCGCCATTAATGCTAAATTGATAGTTGGCTGCACCACTTGGGCTATTAAATGTTATGCTTCCGCTCAGATCACCAAAACAAGCCACATCGCTATGCGTATATTTCGCGTTAATTGTCCCTGCAGGAAGGATATTTACTGTCAATGGGAGCATACAGGTAATGGAATTGGCATCACGCATCAAGATTGTATAAGTTGCCGGTGCAAGTCCGGTGAATACATCTCCGGGCTGCCAATTAGTTCCGTCTTTACTGTATTCGAAAGTGCCTGAGCCACCCTTCTGCCCGGTAATCGTTATCGTTCCGTCATTAGCCCCCGGAACAGTTTCATTGGTATGGTTTTCTTTGGCTTCAAGCTTGCTTGGTTCGGTAATAGTGACGATTGCTAATGTTGAAACGCAATTGTTAGCGTCCGAAACAACAATCAAGTCGTATGTTCCGGCTTTCACGCCG
>CAXXKQ010000021.1:0-10203 GCA_963676535.2 Prolixibacteraceae bacterium
AGCCAGCACCATGCTCACAATTGCCATGCGCACTGTGTTCACACCGCCATAATGAGCAAACTTGCGGTTGAAGCCGGTCATATCTGATTCGAATCCCCACACACCCCGGCTGTAAACCCACACCAGCGCAATCGCCAATACCGCTCCAATCAGGATTGCCCAGGTCAAACCATACCGTTCGCTTAGAAACGGCAAGCGTGATCCTTCCGGTACAGGAACGGTGAATGCCCGTTCTGCATTTGTTCCTCCGCTTGGGTCCTGGAAGAAGGAGTAAACCATGTGGTCAACCAGCAGGATGCCGACATAGTTCAACATCAGTGTGGATACAACTTCGTCAACTTTCCAGCGCGCCCGTAAAACCGCCGGGAAAAGCGCCCACAGTCCGCCTACAATACACCCGGCCAGAAGAGAGAGTGGTAAATGGAGAAAAGAAGGAAAAAAAGGAGCCAGATAAATTCCAAATAAAGCCGCTGCCAGGGCGCCAAAGTACAGGGAACCCTCCATTCCCAAGAAGATGTACCCGGCGCGAAAGGCTACCACCACTGCCAGACCCGTAAAAATAATGGGGGTGGCAGTGCGTAAGGTTCTTGCCAAAGCCGGCCAACTCCCCAGAGCACCTTTGAAAAGTGCGCCATAAGCCTCCAGGGGGTTGGTTCCAACTATTAATAGGAAACAGGCTCCCACAATCAGTGCAACCAAAATGGCAACGCAGGTTTGTAGAACATTGAGCCACATACTGCGAATTTTGGGATGATTGGACAGCTTGCCTAAATTTTTCCAGACCGGTTTACGCTGCCCGGGAGGTTGATGATTAAGAGATAAGTGCATATTTTCCATGTTTACTGTCCAACAGGTTCATCAATGACGCCGGTCATCAACAAACCCAGGTCTTGTTGGGAGGTTTCTTCCGGCATTCGTTCGCCCGCAATTTTTCCATTAAAGATAACCAGTATTCGATCTGCCAACCGCATCACCTCAGCCAGATCCATCGATACCAGTAAGACACCGATGCCCTGGTTTCTCAAATCGCGAATCCGTTCGTATATCGCTTCGGCCGCCCCAATGTCAACCCCGCGTGACGGCTGTTCAGCAATAATGCAATGCGTTGTCATTGAAATTTCGCGGGCGATGATTACTTTCTGTACGTTTCCACCAGACAGGCTCATGATGGGTACATCTGGATGATCGAGCTTGATATCATATGCAACAATTTGATTCTGTACCCAATTTTTTACATGATTCAAATTGATTCTGACGCGATTACCCAACGGTTCTCGGTTATGCAACGCCATAATCATGTTCTTGGTTACACTGGCCTGTTTTGCACATCCTTCACCATAACGGTCATCCGCGATATGCCCAATCCCCAGTTCACGAATATGACGGACTGAAAGATTTGTGATTGGTTTGCCATTGAAAACAACCTTGCCAGATGTTACCGGACGCTGCCCGGCAATCGCCTCTGCCAGTTCTTCCTGGCCATTATGGGCTACACCGGCAATCGCCAAAATTTCACCGGCATGGAGTTTAAACGAAATTCCTCTGGCAGCCGGCAACCCACGATCATCATTGCAACATAAATCCTCTACATCCAGAATCACATCGGCAGTTTCCGACATGAGATTTCTGGGTAATCGTTCGGTAGACAGATCTCTGCCAGTCATTCGGGCAGCCAGGATATGACCATTCAGGTCTTTGCGGTCAAAACGCCCCACCACCTCACCATCCCGCATGACGGTTACACGGTCTGCCACTGCCAGTACCTCAGGCATTTTGTGCGTGATCATAATAACCGTTGAACCACCAGCGCAAAGTTTCTTTAGTGCCTTGAACAATACCTCCGCTTCGCGGGGGGTCAATACGGCTGTGGGTTCATCCAAAACCAGAATCTTCGCGCCGCGATAAAGCGCTTTAATAATTTCTACACGTTGCTGAATTCCAACCGATGTATCAGCAACAACTGCATCCGGGTCCACATCCAGACCCAGTTCATCTGAAATCGCCTTCACCTGGGCGTGAACGGTTGCCTTATCCAGCAGTGTGGCGCGGGTTGGTTCATGCCCCAACA
This sequence comes from Prolixibacteraceae bacterium, assembly GCA_963676535.2. GTDB lineage: Bacteria > Bacteroidota > Bacteroidia > Bacteroidales > Prolixibacteraceae > Aquipluma. The sequence goes on from CAXXKQ010000021.1 coordinate 2,069, forward strand.
CGATATTTTCACCAACCGTAAAAGAAGGAATAAGCATGAAATGCTGGTGAATCATGCCAATACCGTTTTCAATGGCAACTCTGGGGCTGGTGATTTTAACCGGTTCACCGGAGAGGAATATTTGCCCCTCATCTGGAGATAACAGACCATACAAAACATTCATCAACGTCGATTTACCCGCCCCGTTCTCACCCACAATTACGTGTAACTCACCTTTTTCAACCGATAAGTCCACCTGGTTGTTTGCTACGATTGTGCGGTAAAGCCCCGGAAAAGTTTTGGATATTTGTCGCATTTCAACGGCAGCAGGCATGGTCAATTCCTTCTTGTAGGAATTCGGTGAGGGGCTATGGTATTCAACCAGTACCCCTCACCTACTATTCCATCCAGTTTACAGCATGATTAATACTTATTGAACAACTTCAGTTGTCTGTGGTGGGACAATTTTGCCATCCGCAATATCTTTTTCAGCCTGATCAGCAGCAGCCTTTACATCATCAGGGACCAGATCGGTCAACGCAACCGATGGAGCGCCGTCATCAACACCCCAGCTGCTGGTGATGCCGCCCTGCCATTTGCCGGTTGCAGCATCCTTCAGGTCTTTGTAGATGGAAAGACCGGGCGAAGTGAGCGCCGAACAAATTACATTCTCAGGAGCTTCTGGGCTCTGGTCAATATCGACGCCAATGGCATAAATGCCTTTTTCTTTGGCGGCAGAGAACAAACCGAGACCGGTTTTGTTGGCAGCATGCATCACAATATCATCGCCTTTTTCAACCAGGGCCAGGGTGATCTCATGACCTTTGTCCGGATCGATAAAGGTTCCGGCAAATGTGGCGTCGATCTGAATATCCGGATTGACGGCTTTCAAACCGGCTTCGTAACCTGCCAGGAATTTGACAATGCCGGGGAAGTTGTCGCCGCCGAACCAGCCTACGCGGTTTGTTTTGGTCATTTTGGCCGCAACCACACCGCACACATACGAACCCTCTTGAATATCATACAGGATACCGTGAATATTGGGGATTTCTTTGTCATTCGGCTCGTAAATCAGCACGTATTTCGTGTCGGGAAAATCGGGAGCGACTTTATTAATGGCATCATGCACATAGAAAAATGTACTGACTACCATATCGTAGCCCTGCTCACTAACCTGGCGAACGGTTTGTTCATATTCCGTCGGGCTTTTCATCTCAACCATCTTGGCTTCAGAGACAACTCCATCATCTTTAGCCTGGTTGATGAATTTCCAGATGTCTTCCTCAAATGGGCTGAGGGGCTGGGTTAACAGGAATACAACCTTGACCGGCGACAATTCTTCAGCAGCGGGCTGCTCGGCGGCAGGCTGTTCCGCAGCGGGTTGAGCCTCGGCGGGCTGTTCAGCAGCAGGTGGTTCGGCAGCAGGCGGTTCGGCAGCCGGGGCCTGAGGAGCGCAGGCAGCAAAAGATACAGCCAGCATGGCAAATAACACAATCGCAACAAGTGACTTACGCATTGATTTTCTTTTCCTTTCCTAGCAAGCATTTAGATGTAATACTGATTGAAAAATACAACAGGGTTGAATCAATAAAAAAGATACATGCCTCCTTTCAAGATCAAAAGGCTGTTAGTCTTCGGTTTTCACCGGCCCAAGGCTTGTTTTCCATTGAATACGGTCAGGTCTTGCAAGCATTTTGGTAAACTCGACATACACCCGATCATGTGTATGGGCAACACGTTCCGAGTCAATTAATGGGGAACCTGCCTCTACCCCTAATGTTTTCGCTTGAAATTCGTCGGCAGCCGATGCTGAGATCGATTGGATACCGCCAATCAAATGCACCCCAATCTGATTGAGTAATTCATAAAAGCTCTTATTTTCCAGTGATGCTACTGAAAAAGCACTCTGGTTGGGAGCAATGGCTGCCAGGGAGACGTATGTGTAGCCAATCGCTATCGGTTCGCCATCCGCCATGGTCACGCGCACAAAATGGATCACCGGTGAACCCGGAGAAATGTGCAACTTGGGCGCAACCACTTTATCCGCTTCAATTACTTCCAATGTCAGCACCTTACTGCCAGGCGCCATTCCTTTTGAAGCCACATCATGCGACAAACTGGTTAAACTGGGCAGGTAATTGGTGATTTTCTGTTCAGCGACAAAAGTACCTTTGCCGTGCATGGTATAAACCAATCCTTCTCGGGCAAGTTCTTTAATCGCGTTCCGAACGGTAATGCGCGAAACCGACCATGTTTTCATCAATTCAGTTTCAGAGGGAAGTAAATCTCCCGGTTGAAAAACTCCCTGGGCAATATCTTTCGCTACTGCTTCTTTCAGTTGCACATAAATAGGAGCCATAACAACACCGCATCTCTCTTGATAGGATTGTTAAGAGGGGATAACTTATTATGTCGTTATCTCGTTATAATAAGTTAAGCATATTTTAGGACATAAAGAAAGTAAAGTCAATAGGTAATCCTGGTTTTTTAAGAAATCAATCATACCCTTTGCAAAATAAGTGGTTTTTTGCTACATTGTAAGGGTTGAATTTTAGTGGTAAAAAAGAATTACACAGGTTCATTGCATCGTTCCAATTTGAAAAGGAGTTAGAGATGAACAGACGAATGCGAACGCTTTCCCTTGTCGGTGTTTTGACAATATTCATTCTGGCATGTAATTTACCCACTGGTGGAAATAAACCCGGCCAGGCAGACGTGCAATACACTGCTGCAGCTGAAACTGTCTCTGCAATTCAGACCTTGAATGCCTTGCTTGGCACAATCGAAGCCACACAGTCGACTGGTACTGTTCAGCCTACCGAAACGCCCACCATCACACCTTCGCCAACCGCAACCAACACCAGGCAGCCAACCACAAAACCGACCGAAACTATGTGCGACCGGGCAGCATTCATAACAGATGTAACCATTGACGATGGTACTGAATTTAACGCCGGTGATGACTTCACAAAGACATGGCGTTTAATGAACAATGGTTCCTGCACCTGGACAACCGACTATCAGGTTGTTTTTGATCACGGCGACAAGATGGATGCACCCGGACATATCAATTTGCCCAAGAGTGTCGTTCCCGGGCAAACCGTTGATATTTCAATCCCCATGAATGCTCCACCATCTGAAGGGACTTACAAAGGCTATTGGATGCTGCGCAATGCTTCTGATGATAAATTTGGCATCGGCGTCAACGGTGATAAGCCCTTCTGGGTAGAAATTGAGGTTAATCCAGTGGCTACCGGCAGCACTGAGATTTTTAATTTTGCTGGCCAGGCTTGCGACAGCGAAACCGATTGGTATAACGATTCGAGTGATCTTTCCTGTCCGGGAGGCGATGGTGATGAAGAGGGGTTCGTGATTGTGCTCGATAATCCCAAGATCGAAACTGGTGATAAAGCCGGCGCCAAAACACTCGAGACGCACCCGCAGTGGATTGACGGTGGTCTGATCACCGGTAAATATGAAACCATCGATATAAAATCAGGCTACAGGTTCAAAGCCAAGATTGGTTGTCTTTACAAAGACGGCGGGTCTGCATGCGACGTAACCTTCAGGATCCGCTATCGGGCAGACGGCGGCGCATCACAGACCCTGGGGGAATGGCACCAAACCTACGACGGTTCGATCAAGTCTCTGGACATTGATCTGGATTCTTTGAAGGGGAAAGACGTAGAATTTCGTCTGGTGGTCGATGCCAACGGCTCATCGGAACAAGACTGGGCAGTCTGGGTCAATCCACGTATTGTGAAGTAATCCACCCACCACATGAGAAATTGAAGACCTCACAGGTTTGCGAAAAACCTGTGAGGTCTATTCTTATCTTTGTACCTTACTGGCGATTAATGGAGATAAACATCCAATGCGCCGTCACCGTTGATATCATTTCCAAAGTAAGTGGTATTGGTGAGTACAACAGTTGACCCCAGTACACCGTCAATATTTATTCCATTGCCGGTATTGCCATGGAATACACTGTTGAGTATGGTGGTCGTGGCACTTGCATTGATTTGCCCCATAATCAAACCACAATAATGGTCTCCACTTATACCATTGTTCAACGCAAACACCGTGTTCAATATGACCGAGTTATTGGCATAGATATTTAGACCATCCGCTTGATTGTAATTCGCATTAACTTTGTTGAGTGTTACCGTGCCCGCATGAGCTCTGTGATCGTCAATCATGATTCCCGTCTGATCATTCTTTTCAGCGCTGACCCCGGTTAGACTGACATTGCCGTAATTAAACACATCAACAAACAAACCGGTGTTGTGATTACTATTGAACACATTCGTTCCGCTCAAAGTAACGCTGCCAAAACCGGTTGTGGCTGAATCGGTGAAAATGTGCGCTCCCTCTTCACTATTTGTGTAGCTGATCAAATTACTGAGGATCACATTCCCACTGGTTCTTTCAACATTCAATCCTTTAGCCTGATTGCCGGATGTTGTAATCTTGGTGAGGGTGATGTTTTGGTTCGCCAGGTACGAATTGTTGATGTGAATACCATCGCTGACATTTCCAGTTGAGACTACATTGGTTACTATCACCGCACCTTCTGCGAAGATTCCCAGACCGCCGGAGCCAGTGCCGGCATCGTTATCGCCGGAATTGAAGATACTGCTGTCTTTGATGGTAATTGTCGAGGCAATATTATCATTATCACTGAAGTTATACAGATATACACCGAATTCGCCATTCTCATTGCCATTGTCATCCGTATAAACGTTAGCAATTGTGATGGCGGCATTGCTCTGGGCATCCAATCCGGTATCGCCATTTCGACTAAACTGGTTGGTAAATGTCGCCGTGCGTGAGATATTGATTGTCCCGGTCGAGCCCGCATACATGTTGTATAAAAACGCTCCATTACCGCTGTTCTCACTGGCTTCAATATTCTTGATGGTGATCGTACCGTTGGTATATGCATATAAGCCGTTACCGTTGCGCGAGCTGTCACCATAGTTCCGATCAAAATAGACATTGGTCAGGGTGATTCCGGGTTTTACCGCTGCAACACTTGTTGTATTATCCAGATTGGCGCCGCCATGTACAGCCATCAAACCGTCGCCATCATCGCCGTCTTTACCATCCCCATTCTCATTCACATACACATTGGTCAGGGTTATGGCGCCTTGCGAAGTCACATCCAATGAAAAATAAGTTGTGGCTGTGTAATCGTCTTTAATGTTGCGGCTGAATTCTGCATAGTTAATGGTCACACTACCCTTATCCGAGCCGGCATCATTATTGTCAACCACCAGACCATATTGTGAGTTGTCGCTGGAATTGACATTACTGACCGCTACTTTGCCCAGGGAATAGATATACATTCCATAGCCGTCATTGTTGCCAAACCATGCCCAGTAGTTCGCATTTCCTGTAATTGTCACACCGGCTTTGGTCGGGCTGAGGTGGTTATCTAACGATACACCATACCCGGCATTATTTCCGGCATTGACATTCTTGAGCGAAATGGCACCTTTCGACTGCACTTTCAAGCCCCATTTTGTTGAATTAGTGTTGTCAGAGAAGTAGCAGTCGCTGATGGTGACAGTTTTGGAAGTATTATCGGGGAAGCCCACATTGATCAAGGTTGCGCCTGTGAAGTTGTTGCGAGCGCTGACCCGGCTCACGACGATGTTTCCCAGTGAATCAATGGATATGCCTTGATAATTATTATTGTCGAAATTACAGGTTCCATTCGTGCAGGTAACTTTTACGTCTCCAACTGCCCCAGAGCCATTGTTGTGGATCACCATGCCGTCGCCATTGGTGTTGTCATGGGCTTCGGCATCGGTAACCGTTACGGCGCCCCTGGACTGAATGTTGAGGCCCTGTCCGCCGTTGTTGTTGAACTGGCTTGTTTTAACCGTCACAGCCTGTGGAGTAGCCGCATCGCTGTTTTCGATCGTGGCTCCGCCACCGTTATTTTCAACGTACACACTGGTCAGGGTAATCGCACCATGTGAATTGACATACAAACCATTTGACTGGTTATTGTTAAATTCACAGTTGATGATGCTTACCGGCTTTGGTCCAAGATCGGCAGTGCCGTTATCAATATAAACTGCATAATTTTCCGAAGTCACTTCATCATTGTCATTCGCCTGCACTGCATTCAGGCTGACATTGCCGTGAGACAGGATAAACAACGCACTGAAGGCGTCGCCAGAATCTTTGCAATTGCGATTGAAATAAGAGTTGGTGATGATCACATTACCGGTCAAATCATCATAACTGTTATAGAGATAGGCACCTGCTTCACCGTTGCCTTCTGCAATGGTTTTGTTGATGGTGATCGTGCCTTTGGAGTAGATATCCAGGCCGTTTCCTGTATTATTATTTGCTTCGTTGGTCCATCCACTGCGGGTGGCGGTTATCGTAACACCGGCATTGGTGTGACTGAAATTATTGTCGATATGAATACCCATACCATTGTTATGCGTATCGCCGACACGTACATTCTTTATGGTCACCACACCATAGGATAAGATATTGATCCCATTGGAACCATTGTTATAGTAATTGCCGCCGTCCACCGTAACCGCATTGGATACTGAACCGTCTCCATATATATTATTCAAGTAAAGACCGCTGCCGCCATTATCGTTCAGGTTAAAATCGGTAAATGTTGCAGTAATGACACCTTTCGATAATACCTGCAAACCATGCAGGCTGTTATTATTGAAATCACCATAGAGTATGGTTACCTTACCAGATGTCGCACCTGAATTATTATTAATCACTGCACCGCTGCCAGTGGAATTGTTATTAGCAGAGGTCTGATTCATTACCACAGCGCCGTTGGTGTTGATGCTTAAACCAGCTTCGCTGTCGCTCACAAGACTATTATTGCTAAAATCATTGGTTCGCCCGGGGGAATTTAACAGGCTCACGCCAGCTATACCATTCGTATTATCCAGATAAGCACCAGCCTCAGCATTCTGGTTGTTCGAGGCGCTGACGTCTTTGAGCGTAATCATCCCGGTTGAATAAACTTTCAACCCGGTATTCTGGTTGAAGCTGAAACCGCAGTCGGTCAGGGATACCGTGCTCTTGATGAGTGAATATGTATTGTCCAGATAGGTGCCGAGCGAATGGGTATCATTGGCTTCGTCTTCCACATCATCGCCATTTTCACCCACCCACAACGAGGTCAACGCAATGTTGCCTTTTGCCAGCACATATATTCCATATCCCTGTGTAGAATGTCCATTCTTCTCAAAATTGCTGTTGGCAATGGTCACATTGCCGACGCCGCTGTTCTGGCAAATGGTGCCATTCCAACCGCAGGTGTCCAGATTGACGCCGGTTGTGCCGTTGTTATCTGTCCTCACATTCTTCAGGGTGATATTGCCGCGCACAAAATCAGCGCCGCTGTCTATATCAAAATCTCCAGCAAACAATCCAGTATCGGCATTGTTATTGAACTGGCTGCTTTCCACCGTCAGGTCGCCAGCGCCTAGTGAATTGTAGTAAAATCCGTGCCCGCCATTGTTGCTGAACACACTGTTCTTCACAATCGCGCCGCTGCCTTTCAAAAACAGACCTTCACCGCTAACATTATTGCTGGCTGATACACCGGTCAGTGTCACCATTCCGGTGCTAATGATTTCCAATCCCCTTGAAGCACTTTTGTTGAATCCACTATTGGTGATATTGATTTTGCCATTTATGGCACTGCTGTCGCTTCCAAGGGTTGCACCATTCCCACCTGAACTGGTGGATTTTACCGCCGTGATATTGATGGTGCCGGACTGGTCAACAATTTGCAATCCATCTCCGCCGCCTGTATTACTGATATCCAGATAAGATAACGTCAGTGTTCCAGTTGCGCCGTTGTCATTGTCAATCTTCACCGCCGGGTTGGCGTCACTTACCGCGATCTTAAATCCTGCCAGGGTGAAATTGGGCATATCATTGATGGTGACGTTATTGGTGATCGAAGCCCAGTTATCTGAATTATAAAGATCAAACGCTGCTGCCGCCCCGTATTTGGTGGCTTCTGCGGCAACATAATCCAGAAAGACAATACCGGTCAAATTAGTGGTGGGTCCAATAACCAGGGCATCCGTATATTCCTGCTTGGAGGCGTAAATCATCCCCTTGCCACCCTGGGTGGTAAAGTCGCTGTAGGC